>JAOARV010000007.1 GCA_025210395.1 Marinisporobacter sp. | reverse complement strand
CCCTTCTGCTGAACAGGCAATACCACAGCAGTATAACGTTTCATTTAAATGAGTCATTTCGATTAACTTATCTTTAACATGAGAAGCTTTTGCTGCTCCATTGAATTCTGCTGCAAGTGCTGCTGCTCCTATAAGTACATCACCCACACCTACTTTGCATCCACCATAACTTTGACGATGATATCCTGCTAATCTTTCTACTAACATTCCTGCAAACTCTACTTGTCCATTTAAGAAAATTCTATCATTTGGAATAAATACATCATCAAATACTACTAATGCTTCTTGTCCTCCAAATTCTTTATTTCCTACATCAATGTCTGCTCCATCTTCTAACTTTCTTGTATCACAGCTTTGTCTTCCATAGATCATATAAATACCTTTAGCATCTGTTGGAATAGCAAAAGATACAGCGTAAGCTTCGTCTCCCTCTCTCATAGCAATTGTTGGCATGATTAAATGTTCATGGGAGTTAATAGATCCTGTTTGATGAGCTTTTGCTCCTCTTACTACAATACCATCTTCCCTTTGTTCTACTACATGTAAGAAAAGATCAGGATCAGCTTGCTTACTTGGCGCTAAGCTTCTATCTCCTTTAGGGTCAGTCATGGCACCATCTACTACTAAGTCGTTTTCTTGTACATATTCCATATATTTTTTGAAGTTCTCATGATAATTTGTTCCATGAGCCTTATCAGTTTCAAAGGTTGTACTATATACAGCATTGAAAGCATCCATCCCAACACATCTTTGGAAACATGATCCAGTATGTTGTCCAAGAAGTCTTAACATTTTTACTTTCTTTCTTAAATCATCCGTGCTTTGATGTAAATGTGTAAAACGATTTACTTTTTTACCTGTTAAATTTGATGTAGCTGTCATCAAATCTTCATATTGAGGATCTTGTGCTAATTCATACGTCATTGCTACTGAGTTAATAGATGGTCTAATCACTGGATGATCTACAATATTTTCAACTAATTCACCAAACATATACACCTTTATGTCTAACTTTCTTAAACTTTCAAGATATTGCTCTTTTGTCATTAACGCCATTTTAAATCAGCTCCCTTTGGAATTATTTTCAATATGTCTTTAATAAAGCAAAATACATGCCATTTTTTCATGAAGTTATCTATATTTCAATATCAAAATCCATATTATATGAATTTTACAAGTTTAATCCATATAATAAATTTATTACCTGTTCCTTTCCTTTCAATCATCTCGTTGCACAAAATAAAAAAATCCGTTGCTAAAACGCAACGAATCCTTCAAATTATTTATTCCATATATTTCATATTAAGGTTTTTTTATGATAATTTCCCCATATTTAGAGTTAATTGTAATTATGCAACAAAATTGCATTTTTGCAACTATTTTCTTTCTTTATACTTTTTTCTTTTTCTCACAAAAGTAGATGCATCTATTCCCAAAGCCTTTGCTGCACTTCTAACATTTCCATGCTTTTCAAAAGCTTTGTCAATCAGCTCCATCTCCACCTTGGCAACAGCATCCTTTAGTGATACAATACCATCCCCTAAAGTAAGTTCCCCTTTTTTACTTCTACCCACTATATTTTTAGGAAGATCCTCAAAAGTCATTTTGTTTTCACTACTCATAATGAATACTCTTTCTACTATATTTTTTAGCTCTCTAACATTTCCTTGCCAATCATATTCATATAATACTTCTAATGCATCTTTACTAAATTCTTTTTCCCAGTTATATCTTTTATTTAGTTCAGAAAGAAAATAATGTACAAGAGGTAAAATATCTCCTCTTCTTTCTCTTAAAGGCAGAATATTTATAGGCACAACATTTAACCTATAGTAAAGGTCTTCTCGAAATCGTTTTTTCTTTACCATTTCTTCAAGATCACGATTGGTTGCAGCCAAAATCCGAACATCTATTTGAATAGATAACGTTCCTCCTACACGCTTAATTTCCTTCTCCTGTAGCGCTCGAAGAAGCTTCACTTGCATATCTAAGGGTAATTCTCCAACTTCATCTAAAAATAATGTTCCTCCATTTGCAACTTCAAACAATCCTACTTTTCCTTCTCTATTCGCTCCAGTAAAAGCCCCTTTCTCATACCCAAATAATTCAGATTCAATTAAATTGATAGGAATTGCACCACAATTGATTTTTATAAATTGATTTCTCTTTCGATTACTATTTTTATGAATAAATTTTGCTACTTCCTCTTTCCCAACACCTGTTTCTCCTAATAACAATACAGTCGTATCTACCTTTGCAACTCTTTTCGCAATCCTCATGAGCTGAAGCATTTTTTCATCTTCCGCAACAATATGTAAAGTATTAAGAAGCTGCAACCTCATTTCCTCAATCTCCGAATAATACTTTTGTGCTAGCTCTTTATTTTTTTCAAGCTGTTTTTTCAGTTTTGCAAGTTCTGTAATATCTCTAACATTAGTTACAACCATAGATATCTTTCCATCTCTATCAAAAATAGGCGTACTGGTGACTAATGCATTCTTTCCTGTTCGAAACTTTTGCTGAATGGTAGTAGTTTTTCTAGTTTTTAATACCCTTAGTGTTGCTGATTCAGAAATGCATCCTGATTTTTCTAATTCCATCATATTTGCCCCTAGCATTTCTTCTCTTTTGACACCAGTAATCCTTTCATAGGATTTGTTAATTTTCATGGTATTGGCTTGTCCATCCGTAATGTAAATGCCATCATAAGAGGATTCAATGACGGCATCTAATTTTTTTGATATTTGCTGTACCGTATTTAATTCATCTATTGTACTTTGTAATTCAGAACTATCTTTAAATACAATCACTCCACCAATAATATCTTCCTTTTTAAATAAAGGAATTCGATCACATATAAGAAACTTATCCTTAAACTCAATTTTTTCTGTATAGGTAGTCATCCCAGTACTTATTGTTTCATGTAGATTTAATTCTGGCAAAACAGCCTCTACTTCTAAGCCCACCATATTCCTATGATCTAAATTCAATATCCTAATAGCAGAAGGATTACATCTAGTAATAATTCCCTCCTGATTAACAATAATGACTCCATTATTCGTAGACTTTAAGATTGCTTTTATCTCCTTAGAATCCTGAACTTCCTTCTCTAGGACTCTTTTCGATAAATCCGTATGGGTAAGAATCCCTACTAAATTTCCTTTCCCATTAACAACAGGCAGTCTTCCTACCCCAGCATCCCAAGCCTCTTTAATATCAGCATCTTCATTTATAGTAATCACCCGTTTAGCAGAAATTACTTCTATAGAAGTAAAGGGAGACACTTGATTTACAAAAGCCTTCATCAAATCAGTTTTTGTAATAATACTTATAAGCTTTCCATATTGATCAACCACTGGCGCACCATCAATTCTATTAGATATGAAAATTTTCACAACGTCATTTAATGTATCATTAACCGTTACCACAATAGGGTCTTTTGTCATCAAATCTTTAACTTTCAATAAGAAACCTCCCCTTTATATCAACGTTTCCATTATATCATATATATATCAAAAAAAATCCTAGTAGCTACTAGGATTTTGATTTCTTTTGGAGGCGGCACCCAGATTTGAACTGGGGAATAAAGGTTTTGCAGACCTCTGCCTTACCACTTGGCTATGCCGCCATATTTGGAGCGGAAGACGGGATTCGAACCCGCGACCCTCGCCTTGGCAAGGCGATGCTCTACCACTGAGCCACTTCCGCATGCTGCAATTACCAAAATTTTATATTTTTTGTAATTGTAGTACTCAGAAACGTTAGTTTATGAGTTTCCTTTTACAATTCATATATATTCACACATACTTCCATTTATGCCAAAATATTTATTGATGGTGCCCAGAGGCGGAATCGAACCACCGACACGGGGATTTTCAGTCCCCTGCTCTACCGACTGAGCTATCTGGGCAAATGGCGACCCGGAAGGGGCTCGAACCCTCGACCTCCAGCGTGACAGGCTGGCATTCTAACCAACTGAACTACCGGGCCATCCTATAAAAGCAAGAATATTAACAATTCTTGCTAACTAAGTATCCCTCACAAAATCAAAATTTTTGTATGTCTACTTATGGTGGGCGCAATAGGGATCGAACCTATGACCCCCTGCTTGTAAGGCAGGTGCTCTCCCAGCTGAGCTATGCGCCCGTAAAATCATTTTCTTACTAACAAAATTTATTATACCATTATTCAATAAAATGTCAAGAAATATTCTTAAAGAATTTTCCATATACCTAGTACAAACTCAATACAGTTACCTGTTGCATCAAAGCAAAGTTTCTATTACTTATTCATAATGACTTCTGTAGCTATTTTTTCATCTGTAATAATATGTGTAATAAACCCCGTCCTTAACGCTCCAATAATTGCATCCACACTTGTATCAATACAAATGGCAATCACCTTTTTTGATCGACCTAACTTATCTAAAGGAATATGCATCACATGATCATTTTCACTTTTTATAATTTTACCTTCTTTATTAAAATAATAAGATAAAAATACACCTACGGCTTTTTCTTTTATTAGTTTTTTACCAAATCTAATGGCAGTTGCCTGATCTGGTACAGATGGAAAGCTTCCTACCGACATAATAACGGCATCTAAATCATCCCATTGTTCACTAATCGTTCTGAAATTTTCCGTTTGCAAATATATATTCTTCTCCTCTTTTGTTGTCGGAAAAGCTGGTGCATGCATAAAAAAGGGCTTTAATCCTGTATTGTTTGAAAAAATTCTAACCATTTCATTAGGATGATAACCTTTATTTGGTATATTGGCCGTTCCAATCAAAGGGCATATTTCTCCTTCATACATAGTACCATCTTCTATTTTTCCAAGTTCATCCACTAATGCTCCTACAGTATACCCCCACCCTAAACCTATTTTATTTATTTCTGGAAGCATATCCTTTATATATCGGATAGAATGATTCAGTACAGTTTGTTTTGTAATATACTCTGTTTTTCCTTGGGGAACAACCAATCCACCTTTTATGTTAAATATGTTTTTAATTTGTCCCATAATTAGATCATTACTTGAAAATAAGGATCTGATTTCAATTTTTACAATCCCCAGTTCTTTTGCTCGACTCAACATCTTACTCACAAGGGGTCTTGATACTTGAATCTTTCTTGCTATTTCTGCTTGTGTCATATTATTTTCATAATACATCTTAGAAACTTCTACTAATTTTGTCATTTCACTTACATCAGACATACCTTCACCTCTTCTAAATCCAAACATTTCACATTTTACATTATATTATGTTATAACATTTGTCAAGGACATCCTTACGCCCCTACGATCCATCCTTTTCAAAAGAAGAAGAGCCCCTTTCTAAACTAAGAGACTCTTCTATATTTTTACATATATATTTTTTTTAACATTCTTCCATCAATTCCATAACCAAACCATCTTTAACAATAAAAGCTATTTTTAAATTTTCTCCTACATTAAAAGGTTCTACAATGACCTCATTATCCTTTAAGTAAGGCTCTAGTGCATCTACTTTAAATGCAACATGTGGATTTTTTTGCATAATTTCAGGTAAAGGACTGTCCTTTTCAAACCTTAAATACTCAAATTTAAAAGGGCTTTCTTCTGGATCTGTAATATAAACCTTAATATCCTCTGCATAAGTTTCATTTTGTTGAACTTTATCTGTTACCACGCCAATATGCATAAATTCCATACTAAGTCCACTCCTTTTATAATATATTTTCAGCTAGCTTTTTCTAATTTTCATTTTCTTGAAGCTGAACCTTCGCTTCATATTTAGTTCTAAGCATTACAGTAACGTAACCATAAAATAACCCTAGTACACAATAAACTAATTCAGTATACATTGCAGTTCCAAATGTAGCCCCTTTAATATAACTCATGAATCCAAAGAACACTCCTGCACCAACAAATACTGCTGGAATAAAATCAAACCATGGTACTTTCTCCAAGCATATAGTTGGAATAACCATCACAAATACCGCTATAGGAAAACTTAAAAATCCAATTCCTGCTCCCATTAAATGCCCACCTAAAAGCATAATTCCTATCGACACAACAATACCACTAAAATATCCTAATAATACCTTTATTCCTCCAGTAACATTACATCCTGCCATAAAATACATCGCCCAAGCTTGAAAAGCAATCCAACCAAAACCCGCATTGCCTGCTGGTGGCATTAGGGGACTTAACAATTGATCAACAATCTGAATAGTAAATGCCAATACAGCTATCATAAATGGAATAATTATAAATTTACTAAATTTCACAAGGTATTCCTCCTTCATTTTTTATACCCCGTTCCCCTATTATACACATAAAATTTATAATTCTCTTTTTAAATCCTCATATAATTTAAATGCTTTTTCTACAGAAAAACTTTCATGTACTACAGATCTTACTGCTTTGATCATGGCTTTAGGATTCTCCGATTGGAATACGTTTCTTCCCATATCCACCCCTGCTGCTCCTTGTTGAATAGCTTTGTAAGTTATTTCTAGAGCCTCTTTTTCAGATACCTTCTTCCCACCAGCTATTACAATAGGAACTGGACATGCTGCTGTAATTTTTTCAAAATCATCACAATAATAAGTTTTAACGATACTTGCTCCAAATTCAGCCAACATTCTAGTAGCTAACAAGAAATATTTAGGAGTCCTCTCCATTTCTTTCCCTACAGCTACTACACCTAAAACAGGAATACCGTAGCGGTTTCCTTTATCTACTGCCTTGACAATATTATTAATAGATTCACATTCTCCACTAGCTCCTATAAAAGATTGTACCGCTAAGCATGTAGCATTCATTCTTATAGCATCCTCAATATGAACACCAATTACTTCATGACTCATATCATCTTTTAATACAGAACTTCCTGCCGAACATCTAAGGGCAATAGCCTTGTCATGATCTGGCATAATACATGATCTTAAAGCGCCTCTCGTTCCCATAATACAATCAGCGTCTTCAATAAGAGGAGGGATAGACAAATCAAGCCTCTCAAGTCCCGCTGTAGAACCCATAATATAGCCATGATCAAACGCTAGCATAAGGGTTTTTCCTGTTTTAGGATTAAATATTTTAGATAATCTATTTTTCATCCCCCAATCTACATGATCCATTCCCTTTACATGAAAAGTTTGATGAGGAGGTTTTACATCTATTGCATAATCTTTTGGTATCTTCATTCCGTCTTTATCTGCCACTTAAATTTCCTCCTGTCTATTTTTTAAAATAAGGTGTATTGCATGATTCGTTCCAATATTCTAATAATTCTTCATCCATTCTAGCAATAAACATTTGGAATCCACCTGCTTCTTGTACTGTAAGAATTTCATCTACAACACTTGCTACTACTTCAATCCCTTTACCCTCTAGGTACTTATGGCATTTTCTATAAACAATTAATTGTTCCATCAATGTAGTAGCTCCAGAACCATTAATGATCACCATCAATTTTTCTCCAGCTTTCACATCTAAATCCTTAAGTAATGCTTCCATCATAATCTCAGCGGTCTCATCCGCTGACTTCATCTTCATACGACCACCGCCGCCTTCACCGTGTTGGCCCATACCAATTTCCATTTCATCATCACCTAATTGGGAAATCTGCATACCCGTTGCAGGATGCGTTGCACCAGAGCACGCAACAGCTATTGTAGCCATATTATCTGCAAATCTTTGTGCTATTTCAGCTACTTCTTCTAATGATTTTCCTTGTTTTGCTGCCCCTGCCGCAATTTTATAAAGTGGTACACAACCAACTAATCCTCTTCGATCGTCTCCATTTTCTCTAGGCGCATTTGAAATATCTTCTTGTGTTACAACTTTCACTACATTTAATCCTTCTTTTTTGGCTTGTTTCATAGTAAGATTTCCAGTTAACATGTCTCCCGCATGATTTAATACAACAAACAATACACCTTTCCCTTGATCTGCCATTTTTATAGCTTCAATACATCCAGCAGGTCCTGGTGCTGCAAAAATGTCTCCGGGTACAGAAATATCTACCATTCCTTCTCCTACGAAGCCACTTAAAGCAGGTTCATGGCCTGTTCCACCTAGAGTCACAATTGTAACTCTATCAGCATTTTCAAGATTTTTGTTCACAACTAAATTTGAATCTGTTAGTTGAATAGTTTCTGGATTAGACAACGCTAAGCCCTCAAGAAGTTCTCTTGTTAAATTTTCAGGTTTGTTGACAAATTTTTTCATTACCATAAAGCACATCCTCCTCTTTTTTTCTTTTATTTTGCACCTTCATACAATCCTTTAAACAACAAGGAAATAGATACTGCTCCCGGGTCTTTATGCCCCACACTTCTTTCTCCTACATTCTTCGCTCTTCCAAATTTAGCTATATAGTTTTTTGTATTCTCAGCCCCTTCCTCAGCTGCTTTAGCACCAGCCTGAAGGATTTCTAATAATTCACCTTCCGTATTTACTATGGCATCTACAGCTGGATAGAAAGCATCTACTAAAGTCTTATCTCCTAATTTTGCTTTTGATATCATTTGAAAAGCTTCTTTTGCTTCTTTAAACATATTTCTTATCTCTTCAATCGTTAAAATTTCTTTCTCTTCTATACCATCTGCCATTCCTTCAAATATAGTTCCATAAAGAGGGCCTGCTGATCCTCCATTTACATTCATTAACGCTGTGCTTAAATCACTATTTATCTTTTTGATAGAATCGTTTTCCTGTTCATGGCAAACTCTTCCTTCTACACATGATGCAATTCGCCCAATAGTTATCCCATGATCTCCATCACCCGCAACACCGTCTAGTTCACATAAATATTGTATATTTTCTTTAAGTAAATTTGCACTTGTTAATAGCATCTTTTTCCACAAACTAATATCCAACGCTTTTCGCCTCCTTAACATTTGTTGGTATTATATTATCATATGTAATTACATTTGTAAATATATTTTTATTTTTGTTTGTGAGAATTTTTAAAATTATATGATATTTATGTTTTTTTCAAAAAAAAGAATGGTATATTACCATTCTAACACTTTATTTACATTTAATCCTATTCAACTATATACTTATTGATGCACTAACTTTGAATTTAGTAACAAAATCCTAATTCCACCTACTATTTTGCTTGTTTTAATAATCTTAATAAATGTTCTTGATCAAAATGATATTTTTGATTACAAAAATGACAAGTAAGTTCTGCTTGTCCATCTTCTTCAATCATTTCTTTTAAATCTTTTTCTCCAACACTAATCAGTGCCTTCTCCAATTTCTCTACAGAACAATCACAAGTTAATTTTACTTCTTTTTGATCTAATATTTCAAAATCAAAGCCTTCTAATATTCTACTTAACATTTCTTCTCCATCTTTTACTGTTTCCATAATATTTGTGACAGATGGAAGATTGTTTAATTTTTCTTCAAGCTTTGCAATAACTTCTTCTTCAGCATCTGGTAAAACTTGAATAATAAATCCACCCGCTGCCTTTACAGAATAATCACAATCCACCAAAACTCCTAAAGCCACAGCAGAAGGTTGTTGTTCTGAATAAGCAAAGTAAGAGGTGAAATCTTGTGCAATCTCTCCAGATACTAAATCTGATTGTCCAATATAAGGTTCCTTCAACCCTAAATCTTTAATAACTACCATCTTTCCATTTCTTCCTACTGCTCCACCAACATCTAATTTTCCATCTTCTCTTAAGGGTAATTCTACGTATGGGTTTGCTACATATCCCTTGACCGCTCCATGAGCATTGGCTACTACTAAAATTTGTTTAACAGGTCCATCACCCTTTATTTGTACAGATAGTTTATCTCGATCCCCTTTAAGCATTACTCCCATCATAGCTGTTGCCGTAATAGTTCTTCCTAGTGCTGCCGTTACAACGGGTGTTGTTTGGTGTATTTTCCTTGCGTCTTCAACCATACCTGTTGTAACTGCCAAGAAAACTCTCAAATTTTTATTGGCAGCTACTGCACGCATTACATAATTTTTCATCACTAACGCCTCCTTACTTTCTCTATAGTATACCTCATCCATAAATATCTATAAACATAATAAAAGCCCTGAATCACCAGGGCTATTTTATGCTACAGTTATTAAAGTTTTTTATTTCACTTCTATGTATAAGCTTTTATTACGCTTTAGCAACGTTTGTAGCTTGAGGTCCTTTTTCGCCTTGAACTACTTCAAATTCAACAGCTTGACCTTCTTCTAAAGTTTTGTAACCATCCATAGTGATTGCTGAGAAATGTACGAAAACATCGTCACCATTTTCTCTTGAAATAAATCCATAACCTTTTTCTGAATTAAACCATTTTACAGTACCTTTTTCCATTGAAACAATACCTCCTAACAAATTTCATGTGTAATTTCTTTACGCTATTTAGAGTTTATCATAGCTCTTAATTTATGTCAATGAAAGGAAATTTTTTCAGTCTACCTCTGGCATATAAAGTAAATTCTTTCACTTTCATCTCCAGGCTTATCAAATGTAAAAGCTTCAAATCTTTCTATTTTATTGAATCCTGCACTTTTCAAGTTTTCTACTATTTCGTTTTCTCTGTAGGCTTTTTGACTATGAGATTCTTCATATTTTTTATACATGGTTCCTTCTTTCGAGAAGATGGTTAAATCAAAATCACAAACACTTCTTTCTTCGTCAAAATAATTTTCCCATATATAAGAGACTTCTTGGAAATTTTCAGCATAGGTATTATTTCCAAGTATATTTGATAATTTATAATAGGAACTAATATCAAATATAAACAATCCTTCATTTTTCAAATGATTATAAACCGATTGAAAAACCTTAAGCAAGTCTTTTTCATCAACAATATAGTTGATTCCATCGCAAATGCATAAAATATTATCTAATTCGCTAGGTAAAGAAAGCTCTCTCATATCATGATTTAAGTAAATCACCTCAGCTCCCACATCCCTTGCCTTTTCTTGAGCAAGAAAAAGCATATCCTCTGAAATATCTACACCAATAAGATTATACCCTCTTTTCGCTAAAATATTCGTAACATTACCTGTTCCACAAGCTAATTCAGCTATATTTTGAGGTCTCACTTCATATTTTTTAAATATCTCTTCAATATAATCAACCCAATTCTCATAATCTACATCTTCCATCAGCTGATCATATACATAAGCAAAAGCACTATAGCTATTCATCTTATCCCTCCTCTATTTTATATAGATCTCTCAATCAAAACATTCATTTATGATGCATTCTTCGAACGCCTTGAAGGTATGCTCTATAACTACGTTATTTTTATATTATACCGATTTCATCCCTTTTAGAAAAGAAAAAGAGATAGATTTTCTCTATCCCTCTAGTTCTTTATTCTTTTTAAGCTGTTTCTTTTTTACAGTAATAAGTCCACCAATTCTTCCTGTCTCTTTTGCAGTAAGACCACCCCATCCAAGGGTTTCCACCTTCTCCATTAATCCTAATTCTTTGGCAATTTCATATTTCCATTTGTCTTCGATGGTTTCTATTTTTTTCTTTTTATTTTTCTCACTATTTTTCTTAGACATTTATATCCCTCCCCTATTGGTATTATGGGTAAGGGGTATAATTTTTATACCTTACACTTCAAAAATTCCTAATCCAATTAATCCAGGTCCTGTATGCACTCCTAAAACAGGGCTAATTTGACCTAAAAAAGTTTCTTCTACGTTTCCAATTTGTTTTATTTTCTCAAGAAGGTTTAAAGCGTCCTCTTCAGCATCCCCATGCATAACAGCTACATGACATTTTTTATTGGCTAATTTTTCTTTTGCAATTTTATAAAGCTCTTCTATAGATTTTTTTCTTCCCCTAACTTTTCCATAGGAATAATATGCGCCTTCTTTATTCGTGGCAATAATAGGTTTCATTCCAAGTAATTCTCCTATAGTCCCTTCTACAACTCCAATTCTTCCACCTTTTCTTAAATAATCTAGTGTCTTTAGAACAAAGAAAAGATCCGAATTCTTTATTCCCTTTTCTGCCTTTTCACAAGTCTTTAAAAAATCATTTGTTCTCTCTAATTCCTTAGCTGCTTCCATCACGATAAACCCTAACCCTATCGATAAATTTTTTGCATCTACTGTTTTGATCTCTAATTCTTCATAATCATTGATAAAATTTTTCACCATATTATAGGTACCACTCAATGCACTAGAAATAAATATTCCTAATACATGAGTATATCCTTCTTCTTTTAATTTTTCAAATAAATTTCTTACATCTTCTGGCGAAGGTAAAGAAGTCTTTGGAATTTCTTCTTCTAAGCTTTCATAAACTTCTTCTGGAGAAATCTCTATTCGATCTCTATACTCTTTACTAGAATAAATAATTCGAAGGGGCAGCATTCTTATATCATATTTTTCTATCATTTCATCCGATAAATCACAAGAAGAATCTGTCACAATAGCAATTTTACTCATATCAACACTCCCCAATTTATTTTGCTATGATATATTGTAATTGTATATATGCAACATATATAAATATAATCCCCGTTAGTAGTATTGGTGTAAATATTAATAACGATGTTTTTTTAACTTCTACATTATTTTGTACATTTTCTATTCTATTATCCATACTATATGATATATTTTTTGTATCCTTTATAATAATTCTTACAAGAAAGTATGCTATAGCCCCAGTGACCACAGCAATCATACCAATAAAAACTGTCCCAAAAATTAGCTGCATTGTATTTGGCATCTGAGGTTGCATATCTATATTTGTTTCTGGTAATTTTGAATGAATATAATTCATCAAAAATCCAAAGGTTACGGCTATTCCATTGTTCGTCATATGTCCAATAATTCCTGCAAATATAGAATTCGTTCTATATACTAAAAAACCAAAAACAAGCCCCAAAACAATAGGTCCTGCAATATTTTGAATATTAAAATGAAACACTCCAAATAAAAGAGATGATAAGACAATCCCATTGATTTGACCAAGTTTTTCATAGCCTCTCATGACAAGTCCTCTAAAAAATACTTCTTCACAAATCCCTGCCGACATAGCAATAATGATCATTAGCACAAAATATTCACCTATATTATTAGCCGTAGGAATGGGTGGTGGCTCAATCTTCCCTAAGGTACTAAGAACCGTCATCATAATCAAATTAAAAAACAATGCCACTGGATAAATCAATACGGTAATTCCTATAACCATTAAAGCATGCTTTCCTTTTAATTTATTAAGCCTTAAAACCCGCTTAAAGGAATCTCCTTTCATTTTAATATAAATAAGTGGAGGTAATAAAACAAGAATATATTCTGTAATAACTAATCCGCTTTTTATATTTCTGCTTTGCACATAATAGCCTACAGTTAATAGCAAAATAGCTGTAATCAAATATAATATATTGATCCCCAACAATCCTATACCATCTTTCTTTTCCAAAAAATCCACTCCCTATACATAGCTTTATTCTAATCCTTTTATAGCTTTTAAAATATTTATATAAACCTGTATTCCTGTAAGTAACACATCTTCATGAAAAGTAAAACGACAATTATGAAGAGGGTAAATGGCTCCCTCCTTTTCATTTCTAACACCTAAGAAGAAAAATACTCCCGGAATTTTCTTTTGAAAATACGAAAAATCTTCTGCGATCATCTGTGGTTCTACAAAATCAATGTTTTCCCTTCCAACAGCCCTTATAAGGTCTTCTACTAAATGATCATTATTATTTACTGCTGGATACATATCTCTAAAGGTGATCTCTATTTTACAATCATACATTTTTTCAATGCCCTTTGCAATTTCTATCATTCTTTGTTTTATTTTTCTATATACATCTTCATGAAAAGCTCTTAATGTTCCCTCTAATCGAGCACTTGCTGCAATAATATTTCTTCTTTCTCCTGAATACATTTTCCCAATAGTAAGAACTGCCCCCTTCACAGGATCAATACTTCTGCTTACAATGGTCTGATAGGAGCTAAGCAAATTAGCAGCAATAACAATACTATCCTTTGCCTTTTGCGGAATAGCACCATGACCACTTTCTCCGTAAATATCTATATCAAATTCACCTGTTTGAGCCATCATAGCACCTTTTTTACATCCGATTCTCCCTTCCTTTATTTCTGGGTAAACATGTAGCCCTATAATTTTATCAATGCAAAACTTTTCAATGACGCCTTCTTCAATCATAGGCTCTGCGCCCCCGGGTCCTTCTTCTGCTGGCTGAAATAAAAAAACAATATTATCTCTTAATTTTTCTTTATTCATAGATAAGTATTTAGCAAGACCTAACACAACTCCCATATGGGCATCATGTCCACAAGCATGCATCATCCCCTCATGCTTTGACCTATAAAAAAGATTTGTCTCTTCTTCAATAGTAAGAGCATCCATATCTGCTCGAAATGCAATGGTCTTTTCTCCAACGCTCCCCTTTAGATACCCAACCACACCTGTCTTTGCAATATTTTCATAAACCTCTATGCCATACTCCTTTAGTTTTTTTACAATAAAACTACTCGTCTTTTTCTCTTCAAACCCAACTTCAGGAATCTTATGAAGTTCTCTTCTTGTAAGAATCACTTCTTCCTTCATGTTTATAAGATCTTTTTCAATATGAATCATTTTCTCACCCCAACCTCTAATAAAATCATCTATATTGTATTGTATCCTTTTTTTTCATCTTAGAAAAGTAAAAGTTTTTAGTTGACACAACTTTTAAGTTATGTTACGATACGTAAAAATAAATATTCCAAAAGCGTTGTGTCTTAGAGGTCGCGATAGACAATAAGTATTTTAAACTAGGCTAAGGGAATCCTCATGTTTAAAGGAAAGGTGTCATCGCCGAAGCAACTTTTTTCTCCCTTGAGAATATTGCTGGCATTATGTTGAATAAGCATAATACTGTCGTTAATAGATTACCCAGTTTATTAATGATGCGCTACTTCACACGGGGTGAAAGTTGTATTCTTTTCAGTACAAATCGGCTGAGAGTACCTTTTACTCTTGTGCCGTTTTTTTATTGTTTTTTTCTTTTAATTTCCATAAAGCACTCCCTCTAACACCTTCCTTTATTCATCTTAATTCCCTGAAAATTTTTTAAAAATATTTTGACATATATTGCATAATCCGATATCATAAAAGTAACCATTTTTTCATAAATATATTATAATAATATTAGCAGAAGTTAATCATCAAATTATAAACACTGGAGGCAATTGTGTTGATTACAGAAGCTCGAAGAAAAAAAATATTAGAACTGATTGAAAGAGAAGGCATTGTAAATTTGCAACAATTAACAGATACTTTCAACGTATCTATCTATACCATCAGACGAGATCTTACGACTTTAGAAAAAAAGGGACTTCTAAAAAAGACCCACGGCGGAGCTGTTCGAGTAGAAAAGTCAAAGTGGATTCCATCCATAGAAGAAGGAAAAACAGAAGCCCTTGAAGAAAAGAAAAAAATCGCTCAAAAATCAGCACAATTTGTAGATGATGGAGATACGATTATGCTGATGGGCAGTATGGTTAGTTTATTAATGATTCCAATGATTAAAGATAAAAATATTACAATCGTTACTAATTCTTTAGATGTAGCAAAAGAAATCTGTCAAATTCCTAATATTGAAACCATCCTAATAGGGGGGCATATCAAAAACTACAAAGGAAATATCCTCGGCTCTAGAGCCGTAAATGATTTGAAAAATTATTATTTTGATAAATCATTCATCCCTTGTGCTGGTATCAACCAAGCAGGTGTTAGCACCTCGACAATTGACAGTAGTGATTTCTTAAAAACCGTTATAGAACAAAGCAGACAAAATATTATCATCACAGACTACAGAAAAATTGGAAGAATTACCTTTGCTCATGTATGTGATCTTGATAAAATTCATATACTCATTACAGATGATCAAGGAAGTAAAGACGAATTAAATAAAATAGCAAAAAAAGGAGTACATGTAGAAATTGGAAATATTTTAATATAAAAAAATAAATTCTAGGGGGTAATGAAAGATGAAAAAAGCAAATATTGCAGTAGTAGGTGCTACTGGTATGGTTGGGAGAACCTTCTTAAAGGTATTAGAAGAAAGAGATTTTCCGTATGAAAATCTATATGTATTTGCATCAAAAAAATCAGCTGGTCAGAAAGTAACTTGTAAAGGTCAAGAATTTACAGTAGAAGAATTGACTGAAGATTCTTTTGATAGAAATATTGACATCGCTCTCTTCTCAGCTGGTGGAGATATTAGTAAAAAATTTGCCCCTATTGCTGCTTCAAAGGGAGTCATCGTTGTAGATAATAGCAGCGCTTGGAGAATGGATAAAGATATTCCACTAGTCGTTCCAGAAGTAAATCCTGAGGATATCAAGTGGCATAAAGGAATCATTGCAAATCCTAATTGTTCTACTATTCAAGCAGTCGTTGCTCTTAAGCCACTACATGATCAATTTAATATCAAAAGAATTGTATACTCTACTTACCAAGCCGTATCTGGTTCAGGTGTAAAGGGTGTTAAAGATCTTGAAGAAGGCTTAAAAGGTAATGATCTTTTATCCGCTTATCCACATCCTATCGCTGGAAATTGCCTTCCTCACATTGATGTATTTTTAGAAAATGGTTATACAAAAGAAGAAATGAAAATGATTAACGAAACACAAAAGATTTTAAATAATTATAATTTAAAGATCACAGCAACTACAGTAAGAGTTCCTGTAAGAGATTCTCACAGTGAATCCATCAATATTGAATTTGAAAAACCTTTTGAATTAGAAGAAGTAAGAAATATTTTAGAAAAGGCTCCTGGCATCATTCTTCAAGATGATGCAAAAAACAATGTATATCCTCTAGCAAGAAGTGCCGCTGGGCATGATGAAGTATATATTGGTCGTATCAGACGAGATTTCAGTCTTGAAAATGGTCTAAATTTATGGGTAGTAGCCGATAATATCAGAAAAGGCGCAGCAACAAATACTGTTCAAATTGCTGAAATTTTAATTCCTACTCTAGAGTAATTAGCATAAAATAGTATATAGTTTTAAATAATAATGAAAGGATGGTTTTTATGAGTTTATTTACCGGTTCTGGCGTTGCCATTGTTACTCCTTTTAAAGATGGAAAGGTAAACTTTAAAAAGCTAGAAGAAATATTAAATTGGCATCTAGAACAAGGAACAGATTGCATTGTGGTCTGTGGTACTACTGGAGAAGCTTCTACTATGACAGACGAGGAACAAAAGGAAACCATTAAATTTACAATAGAGAAAATCAACGGGCGTATTCCAGTAATCGCCGGAACAGGAAGTAACTGTACAAATCATGCTATAGAAATGAGTCAATATGCAGAAAAAGTTGGCGCAGATGGAGTATTAGTCATTACTCCATATTATAATAAAACTACACAAAGAGGTCTTATAGCGCACTTTGGCGCTGTAGCAAAAGCTATAAGCATTCCAATGATCGTTTATAATGTTCCAGGAAGAACTGGAGTAAATATACTCCCTAAGACTTTAGCTACTTTAGCCAATCAATATCCTAATATAAAAGGCGTAAAAGAAGCTAGTGGAAATATTGCTCAAGTGGCAGAAATGGCTCGTCTAACGCCTGATGGTTTTTCCATTTATTCTGGTAATGACGATATGGTTGTTCCTTTAATGTCTTTAGGAGGCTCTGGTGTCATTTCTGTTGTTGCAAATATTGCTCCTAAGGATACCCATACAATGGTACAAAGATTCATGGATGGAGATGTAAAAGGAGCTTGCAAATTACAACTAGATATGAAAGCATTGATCGATGCATTATTCATAGAAGTCAATCCTATTCCAGTGAAAACAGCTATGAATTTAATGAATTTTGAAATGGGAAATCTTCGATTACCACTTGTGGCTATGGATAATGAAAACTTAACTGTTTTAAAACAAAAATTGAAAGAATATGGTTTAATCTAAAGGGGAGGATGTTTTTTCATGAAGATCATTTTAAGTGGATGCAACGGAAAAATGGGTAGAGTATTAGTAAAAATAATCAACGAGGAAAAAGATTTAGAAATTGTAGCCGGAATCGATGCGAATCATGAAGGATACGAAAATCCATTCCCTGTCTATGAAAAAGCTGAATATTGTAAGGAAAAAGCTGATGTACTCATTGATTTTTCTCATCATAGCGCCTTAAAAGATGTTTTAGCGTATAGCGTAAAAACAAAAACACCTTTAGTTGTAGCAACTACAGGACTTAGTGGAGAAGATTTAAAAGCACTTATGGAGGCTTCTAAAGATCTCCCAATCTTTCAGACAGGAAATATGTCCTTAGGAGTCAACGTCCTTACAGATTTAGCTAAACGTGCATCTCTTGGACTTAAAGACTTTGATATTGAAATCATTGAAAAGCATCACAACCAAAAAGTAGATGCTCCTAGTGGCACGGCTTACTTGATTGCAAATGGCATCAACGAAGTTTTTAATGATAAAAAAGAATTCATTTATGGTAGACATGGTCGTAGTGAAAAAAGAAAAAATAACGAGATCAGTATCCATGCTATTCGTGGAGGTAGTATTGTTGGAGAGCATACAGTTATTTTTGCAGGACCTGATGAAATAATAGAAATCAAGCATACAGCCCTTTCTAAAGATATATTTGCTTTAGGCGCAATCAAAGCTGCACGGTTTTTGAATGTACAAAAAAATGGTTTCTATAACATGAATGATTTACTAAAATAACTAAAACGATAAGAGAAAGGACTGATTTTACTAATGACTACAGAAAAAAAAATAACAAGTGAACAGGTAGATTTGACAAATCCTTATAAGATTGCAAAATTTATTAAGGACGCAAAAAAATCTACGCCTGTAAAGGTTTATGTAAACGGAGACCTTAGTAATGCTCCAACTACAGCTATGAAAAAATTTGGTCAAGAAAACTTTTGGGTAATCTTTGGTGAACACAATAAAGTATTAGATTACTTATCAGAGCACAAAAGCTTAATCAATTATTATGAAATAGAAAATGATCGAAGAAACTCTGCTATTCCTATGCTTGATTTAAAAGAGATTAATGCACGTATTGAGCCTGGCGCCATCATAAGAGATCGTGTGAAAATAGGAAAAAACGCAGTCATCATGATGGGAGCTGTCATTAATATAGGTTCTGAAGTTGGAGAAGGTACCATGATTGATATGAACGCTGTCCTTGGAGCTCGTGCTACCATCGGTAAAAATGCCCATGTGGGTGCAGGAGCAGTTATTGCAGGTGTATTAGAACCCCCTAGTGCAACTCCCGTTATCGTAGAAGATGATGTCCTAATCGGTGCTAATGCTGTAATCTTAGAGGGCGTACGTATAGGAAAAGGAGCCGTTGTTGCTGCTGGAGCTATCGTTACAAAGGATGTTCCTACTGGGTGCGTTGTTGCTGGCTCTCCTGCAAAGGTTATCAAAGAAAAAGACGAAAAAACTGCTGATAAGACACAATTATTAGATGATTTAAGAGGTTAAAAAATAGAAGCTGAGGAAATTTCCTCAGCTTTATCTTTTGAGATCATATTTACTTAATGAGAATAAAATAAATTTTTAAAGGAAACCTTTAAAAGTCTATAAACTCTCCTACACAAATCGTTGTAGCTTCTCCCTTCATAAAGATTTCTAGCTCATCTTTTACCTCAACTTCCAGTATTCCACCTTCTGCTTGAACCTTTACTTTATCCTCAAGCTTATTTAAAACATTTCCAAGGACAACACTTGAACAACATCCTGTACCACATGCTAATGTCCTTCCTGCTCCTCTTTCCCAAGTATATACAGCTATACTATTTCGATTCTTTATCTCAACAAAATTTACATTTGTTTTTTTAGGAAATATGGACTTTTTTTCTATTTCACATCCTAATTGATTAATATCTATAACATTTATGTCATCCACAAAAATAACCGTATGAGGTACTCCTACTAATACAGAAGAAAAAATTATTTCTTTCCCATCAATTTCAATAGTTTTTTCAATCACTTTTTCATCATCACATATAACAGGTATATCTTTTGGATCAAATATAGGTTTTCCCATATTTACTTTTATAGATTTTACTTGATCTTTTTCAACCTCAAGCCATATAGTTTTAATCCCTGCTAAGGTTTCTACTGTAAATATTTCTTTATTTACTATTTTTTCATCATATACAAACTTTGAAAAACATCTGATACCATTTCCACACATTTCTCCTTTTGACCCATCTGAGTTAAAGTAGATCATTTTTACATCTGCTACACTACTTTCTTCAACAACCATTATACCATCTCCACCCACACTAAAGTGTCGATCACAAGCTTTTAAAGCTAGTTTTCCATAATCATCAATCTTTTGCTTTAATCCATTCAATAAAACGAAATCATTTCCTGCTCCATGCATTTTTGTAAACTTCATTCTAATTTCCTCCCTACTACAGCTCATTTCTTAATAAATCTTCATAAGTCTCTCTTTTTACAATTAACCGATTTTCTCCACCTCTTACCATAACAACAGCAGGTCTTGGTATTTTATTATAATTACTCGCCATAGAATAATTATATGCACCTGTACTCTTAAATGCTAAAAGATCTCCTGGCTCAAGAAAAGGCACTTCTAAATCTACTCTTAAAATATCTCCCGATTCACAGCATTTTCCTGCTATTGTTACTAATTGTTTCTTTTCTTGATCCATTTTATTGGCTACAACCGCTTCATATTTTGCATCATAAAGGGCTGGTCTTGGGTTATCTGGTAACCCTCCATCAACGCTCACATAAGTTCTTACACCTGGTATTTCCTTGATAGAGCCTACCGTATATAAAGTAATCCCTGCTTGTCCTACTAGCCATCTTCCTGGTTCAATGATCACCTGCGGCATACAAAGATCCTTTTCATTACATTCTTCTTTAACTGTATTCATAATGGCATCTGTAAAATATTTTAATGGCTTTGGTTCATCTCCCTCTGCATAATAAATACCAAATCCTCCACCTGTATTTAGCTCTTTTGTAATAAACCCTACTTCTTCTTTCATATTTTTTATTAACTTCACTAATATTTTCACAGCTTTTATATGAGAAGTATTGTCAAAAAGCTGTGATCCCACATGAAAATGAAAACCCATCAATTCAATATTTGATGCCTCCATAGCTTTTTTAACCCCTTGCTCAATAATATTTCCTTTAAGAGGAATTCCAAACTTAGAATCCACTTGTCCTGTACTAATATATTTATGGGTATAACTATCTACCCCTGGAGTAATTCTAAATAAGATTTTCATTTTTTTCCCAAAAGCTTGTGCTACACTATTTAATAGCTCTAGTTCATATAAATTATCAACAACAATTCTTCCAACATGATGTTTTACTGCTAATTCTATTTCATCTATAGTTTTATTATTTCCATGAAATATTACTTTTTCCATTGAAAACCCTGCCTTGATAGCAGTATATAACTCTCCACCTGAAACAACATCTATTCCAAGACCTTCTCTTTCTATAATTCTGCACATTTCTAATGTTAAAAAAGCTTTACTTGCATAAACAGCCCTAGTATTTTCATATTTTCCTAAAAAATCTTCTCCGATTTCTTTACATCTTTCGCATATATAATCTTCTGACATAACATATAGAGGTGTTCCATACTTTTTAGCTAAGGTTACCGTATCACATCCACCGAAATAAAAATCACTAGAAATATACTCTACTCCCATCATTTCTTCATCTCCTTCTATTTATATTCTAGTAAGTTTCATTCGCAATATTCATGCCAATTTATATAATCCTCTTTTCCCTTGATGCTACTAGATTTCACTAAATATCTTTATTGAATCAGTTCGTATTTTCGAACTAATTATTTGTACAATCTATTCTTTCAATCCTATATCCTTTATTAAGCACACTTCTCATACTTTCCTTTTTTTTGAACTCATTTCCGTTTTTTCGAATTATTCATCCTATAAGAAAAACCAACAGCTTGATAGCTATTGGCTTTATTATTAATCCACAAAAGCAAAAACATAAGGAACGTTTCTATAATAATCTCCATAATTTAATCCATATCCTACAATAAACTTATCAGGGATCGTAAATCCAACATAATCTGCTTCAAGCTCTGTTTTTCTTCTTGATGGCTTATCTAATAGTACACAACATTTAATACTCGCTGGATTTTTAGCTTTTAGATGCTCTAATACATATTCCATGGTAAGACCTGTATCCGCAATATCATCTATTACTAAAACATCATACCCTTCAAGATCTGTATTCAAATCATATAATACCTTTACATGTCCTGATGATTCTTCTCCATGTCCATAGCTTGAAGTTGCCATAAATTCTATACGAACAGGGGCATGGATTTCTCTTACTAAATCCGCAGCAAAAATAAAGCTACCCTTTAATAAAGATACAGCCAATATTTTTTTCCCTTCATAATCCTTTGCAATTTGCTTTCCTAATTCTTCTACTCTATTTTGAATGTCTTTTCTAGAAAAAAGAACCTCTTTTCTCTTGTTTTCTATACTCATCTTTTGCTTCGCCTCCAATTTCAATCATTATCCCTTATTAGTCAATATTCTAATCTATATCCTTTGCTTTGTCAATTATTATAATATTTTATCGATTTTTCGTTTTTATAAGCTTAGGAAGCTTGCATATTTTTCATAACTTTTAATATGATATCATCTGTAATACTCATTCCTTCTTGGGATAATGTTCCTAGATTTTTTATTGTCTCCTCAGCCGTTTCTGCTATAATCCCATTCTTAGGAGGTACAATATTGTCGCTTAATGCTAAAAGAGCTGACTGAACAGCAGTAGCTGCTGATGTAGAAAGCTTTAATGCACATCCTACTTTCGCTCCATCACAAATCATACCACTCACATTAGCGAGCATATTTTTTATAGTCCCTTCTATTTGTGTATCATTTCCTCCCATTAACCATGCAATAGCCACACTTGCTCCAGTTGCTGCTGCAACACCACAGCCACAAAGAGCAGATAATCTTCCTATATAATATTTAATATAGCTATTCATAATATGGCTAATAGCTAATGCTTTTGCTATTTTTTCACGCTCTACGTTAAATTTATTTTCATAAGCTACGATAGGAAGAATTGCTGTTAAACCATTATTCCCACTTCCATTACTACTCATTACAGACATACTCATTCCTGACATTCTTGCATCTGACGCAGCAGCTGTAAGCATCATGGCACAATTCATCAAGTCATTTGATAATAATCCTTTTTTCATATTTTCAGAAAGATTAAAACCTACCCCCATTCCCATTTTCTGCTTTAGCCCTTCTTGAGCTATCTTCTCATTCATTTCAAAGCCTTCCATCATAAAAGCAATTTCTTCATAAGAAATTTTTTCTATTTCCTTTATAATCTCATTGATCCTTAAAGTATATAGTAAGTTCATATCATCCTTTACTTGACTAGCACCTTCTTTTTCTTCTACTAAAACTTCTCCATTTCTTTCTAAATATGTAAATCGATTATGCTTTCCCTTTATAACACTCTTACTACTTCCTTGGTCTGTAAATAAATTTACCTCTACATAAATTTTTTCTTTTGTATCCTTAATTCCTAGTATAAATTTTCCACTTTCTAATAACGCTTTTGCTAAAACAACTTCTTCTTCATCAATTCCTGCTAGTACCTGTAAATCTTTTTCACTTTTTCCTCCAATAAGACCTAATGCCCCTGCAATATGAAGCCCCACCTCGTTGGTGTTTGGAATCCCTACACTCAAACCATTTTTATATATATTAGGACTCACATAAACCTCTACCTTTTCTATATGATTAAAATTTATCAATTCCTTCACCTTTGCACAAGCTAAGGCTACTGCTACTGGTTCCGTACATCCCATAGCTGGTACAACTTCTTTCTTTAAAGTTTCAACAATAAGATTTCTCAATTCCATAGAAACTCCTCCCTTTTCAATTATCTACAAAAAAGAATCGCAAAATCCATGCCAAAACAAAATGTTGAAATTCCAACATATCCATCATACATTTTCTCATAATGAGACAGATGAATATAAAAACAGTCTCAAAACGAGAAAACATTCTCATTTTAAGACTATTTCATTCCATACTCTTTCAATTTTCTATAAAGAGTTGCTCGACTCATACCTAGAGCCTTTGCTGCCTTCATAATAGCTTGCTTCGTATTCCCAAAGTAGTTTAACGCTTTTTTTATCTCTTTCATTTCTAGTTCTTTAATAGGGATAATTTTTTCTAACTCCTTCTCTCTCCAATCTATTTTTTCATTTCTTAATCTATTGGGCAGATTTTGCAGTGTAATCCTATCATCACTGCACATATTTACAGCATATTCAATAGTATTTTCAAGTTCTCTTACATTGCCACACCATTTATAGCTTATAAGTATTTTTAATGCATCCTCATCAATTTGTAAAATTCTTTTTCCTAACTTCTTATTACATTTTTCAAGTAAATAACCTACTAAAACTTCTATATCTTCCCTTCTATCCCTCAGAGGTGGAATATTTAATGGAATCACATTTAATCGATAGAATAAATCTTCTCGAAATGCACCTTCTAGTACTTGGTATTCTAATCTTTTATTGGTTGCTGCAATAATTCTAACATCTATAGAGATAAAATCTTTCCCTCCAACCTTTTCAATCACATATTCCTGTAGTACTCTTAAAAGCTTTGTTTGAAGGTGGATAGGCATATCCCCAATTTCGTCTAAAAAAATGGTTCCCTTATGAGCTAATTCAAACTTACCAGCTTTTCCACCTTTTTTACATCCTGTAAAAGCTCCTTCCTCATATCCGAAAAGTTCACTTTCTAATAATTGCTCTGGAATGGCTGCACAATTGATGGGAATAAACGGCTCCTTTGCTCGATGACTATGAAAATGTATAGCTCTAGCAAATAATTCTTTACCCGTACCACTCTCTCCTTGAATCAAAACTGTTGATGTGGATTTTGCAGCTCTTTTAGCTTCATGTTTTACTTTCTTTAAGCAATCGCTATTCCCTATAATATGATCAAAGCTTGTAACCATTGTCCTTGTAGCAATATCATTCACTACACTTAACACCTCTGAAATATTGCTAAAGGTAAAAACAAATCCAAAATTCTTTTCCCCTACCAAAATAGGGTTTGCATCAAATACACCTCTAAAATCATATCCCCTTTTTTTATAGGTAAACTCTCTATTTTTAATAGGAATATTTTTAGCAATAAAACTATTTAAATCAAACGCTTCTAATAATTGTTTTATATTTATATTGTTCACTTCATTTTCAGTTAGCTTAAATAACTCAACTGCTTTTCGATTATGATGAAGTACTAAGCCATTCTCATCTACTGCAATAATTCCTCTGTCTACAGAATGAAGTACCGTTTCTAATTCTCTCGCTAGAAGCTTCATTCTATTTGTTTTTTCTTTTTCTAATAGCTTTGAAGCAATCAAGTCTGACATCCTATTTAGAAACTCCATAAGATTCGCTTTATTCCCTACAATAGCTTCTTTTTGCTTTTCCTCAAAAGCAATAAGCCCTATCACCCCAATAATTTGACGATTTATTTTAATAGGACAACAAACTTCTGCATATTCTTTGCATTCTTTTATATTTTCACATTTAAGACACGCTTCATGATTCCTAGGATTTTCAATAATAAAACTTTCCCCTTGCTTAAGGGCAAAACCAAAAACAGAATGTCTATTTACTTTTTGACCAATATGCATTTTATACCGCCCTGTAGCAGCAATCCTATTCAAATGATTATCTACAATGGTCACATCTACCTTAATCACACTAGCTATGGCTTCACCAATATTTTGGACAGTTGAAACAATATTTGTAAGGTTCATAATCATCATCCTTATTTTCATATTCCCTTTGATTATATCATAAAAAAAAAGTTGGAACCTTAGTCCAACTTCATCACCCTTACTTCATTATAAAATTTTTCTACATCTGCTACATCCACATACCCAATCTTTTCTTCAATCACATTGGCAGTTCCAGTAGCTACAGCTCTTTTGAAGGCTTCTTCTAGATTATTTTTTCTATAAATAGCTACAGCAAATCCTGCTACAAATGCATCTCCACATCCTACTGAATTAATTGGAGATACTTTCGGTGCACATACCTTATATGCCCCTTCTTTTGTAACAAAAATAGCTCCTTCATCTCCCATAGAAATTCCTACTACTTCAATTCCTTGTTTACAAATATGTTTACATTCAAAAATAATCTTATGGTCACTATCTAATTTATAACCTACTAAACCTTCTAGTTCTTCAAGGTTTGGCTTAATCATAAAAGGTCTTGCCTTTATAGCTTCTTCTAAATAACTTCCACTTGCATCGATAATCATCTTTACATTATTATTCTCTGCAATCTTTACCATATCTCCATAGATGGTTTTAGGCAGTCCCTTAGGAACAGACCCTGCTGCCACAATAATATCACTATATTTCAAAATTTTCACAAATTCTTTTACAAATGAGTTAAGTTCTTCTTTGGTCACTACAGGTCCCTTTTCTGCTACAATTGTTTCTGTGTTATTAAGTGGATCTACAATAGCAGTAAATATTCGAGAAGATTCATTGATCCTTACAAAAGATGTACTGATATCAAGCTTATCTAATTCTTCTTGAATAAATTTACCAGAGTATCCTCCAAGTAATCCTGTTGCATTCACTTTTTCTCCTAAAATAACAGCCACTCTTGCTACATTTAATCCCTTGCCACCAGCTGTAATTTTTACTTCATCTGTATTTAAATGATATTTTTTATTTGGTTTAAAGTCATTAATAACATATGCCCGATCAATAGCGGGGTTTAATGTAACTGTAGTAATCATTCTATCCCCTTCTTACTCTTAACGATTTCCTCAATATAAAAAAGATACAAATCTATTATAAACACAAATGGACATATTTGCAAAGAATTTTTTGTTTTTTTGTAGAAATTCCTCATCTAATCCTATTTTTTGTATCTAATCTATACAATATTTCCTTGATTTCTCTTAATAATACAATCATCTTGTTAAGCGCATATTGTATGCTAATAAGAATCACAAGAAATATTGCCCCTCCAATCACCCAATAATTCATTTTTTTCACTCCTATTTTTCTTTTTATCCTCATTATACGCTTTTTGGTTATATTTCGTAAACCTTATAAATTATTTATTTTTTTATGTAACACATATACGCCTTCCTGCATATTTTATTAGTGAACATATAAAATATTTAGACTTAAAAATATGCTACTTAGCAATTTCTTAAAGGAGGTGCAAGGCTATGGCTGACAAACAATATGGAGGGATCGGTAGTCTTTTTGGTGGATGTGATGATAATTTATTGTTTTTCTTTTTATTACTAGCCGTTGTTTTTTTCTTATGTGGAGGATTTGATAGCTTTTTTGGAAGATGTTAAACCCAAAAATAGGATTGGGTATTTACCCAATCCTATTTTGCATAAAAGATCATAGATTTTCTGTAATTTTTAAAATTCACCTTATTGATAAGGTATTGCTGCTGGATTCATATTATTTAAATCTTCTATATTCGTACTATTTTCTTCGGTGAGCTTTGGAATGTTTAACTCTACCTCTTTATTAATATTCCATATATTGCTTAAACCATTTAATCCGATTGATATAGACTGTCCTGTCTCTTCATCTTTACCACTTATTTGTACATCAAACTCAGAACGTCTTATATTATTATCTTCATCTAAAAAATAAACCATGTTTAATTTTTCAAATTTTATTTGTTTTTCAACTTCACTAAAGCCTTCATCAAACGCCTTTTTCATTTCATCAAAGTTTGCTTCAATCTCTTCTTTAGATTGCTCTATTCCTTGCATTTTATAGTTTTTTTCCATATTTTTAATCATTAACCCTTTAATAGTTTTATCTTCAAACATTAGTTTTACAAACCTTTTAACTAAATCTTTCGTTTCTTTATCTGAAAAACTCATAGCTATTTCAGTTGTTTGAACCTCTCCTTTAGGAGTAGCTATTTTTTTGTCTCCTCTATCTTCTATATTCTCTTCTTTAACTACGTCCATCACAATTTTAAATAATTTTTTACTTAATTTCATTAGTTCTTCTTTATTTTCAGGCTTTAACGATTCCTCCTGATCTATTACAAGATATTTTGGAGACATTGGCATCTTTAGTATCATTTTTTCAGGAGTTGTATAGGTTTCAATATTATATATTGCACCACTCAAATCTACTGAAATATTTCCAGCAGCTTTCATTGCTTTAGTATCTGAAGCTAATTCCATCTTCAATTTTGCTCCATTAATCATTTGCATGATGCTATTTTGCATTGGATCTTCCGTTGGAATATTTAGATTTATACCCATTTCAAGATTCTGTTGTGCTGTTTTGATCTCAGCAGATTTGGTAAATGATTCCTCAAGTCTCTCCTTAGGAGACTTTGAACCACATCCTGTTACTAACGCTAGTGTCAACATAAAAACTAAACATAATAAAATACTACTTTTTCTCTTCATAATTCTTTCCCAGTCATAAAACCACAAGAACTGACTGGTTCCCCCTTCCTTGTTGTATTATTTTGTCTTTCGCCGTCAAAATGTGACTATCTCATTATACCACTTTATTACATAAATTCAAATAACATATAAATTGCATTTCAGCATTTACATTCCAATATCAATTAGATTCTATATCATTTATTTTTTATAAAATATAGAAGTATCTAAAAGTGTATTTAACCTCAAAAACTAAAAAAGGAGCATTTAAGCCCCTATATTACCACAAAAAGTTTCAAAATAATCGTGGACAAACCACTATAATTTAGAAAGAAAATAGTCAGTATTAGAAGGATTACTTCTAACCCTCTCTTTTTCAATTTCATTATGGACGGCTTTTCTTAAAAATATAGATTGAAAGTAAGCTTGACCAATCATTACTTTAATCGCGTACAAAGTCTCTTTTAAGTTTTCATCCAGATAAGCATGTAAAGTATAATATCCAGGAGGTAAATCTTGAATACTAAAATTACCACATGCATCTGATTGGGTTTTATATACTGGATAGTCTGAAATTTTTACATGCGCTCCAAAATATAATAAAATGTTTACATTTGCAATAATTTCTTTTTTATGACCTGAGTAGGTAATACCAGTAATTTTTCCAGCAAACCGATCTGTTGTAAGCTGAGGATTAACTTGCACACTTTGATAATTCACTTGTGAAGGATTTGCTTGCACATGTTGTTGTTGATCAAGATCTTGTGTATTTTGTTGCATACTTGATTGATCTTGAACTTTTTGATCCTTAGTTTTGAAACCTTCCTCTCGTTCATTCAAATTCTTTAATTTCATAAAATTGCACCTACCATTTATGAAAATTCTTAGTGGGGAAAGCTCTCCCCCACTAAGATTTAATGATCTATTCTACTTATCAATAACTATTGTACCAGCCTTAGCATCTGCGTCACTATCAGCATCATTTTCAGCTTTTTGACCTTGGTATTGTCTTTGAGAAATATGATTATAATTAATTTGCTTATTATTTTGATATTGTTTGTGCATATCCTTTTCTAAATCTATTTCTTTATCTACTTCAAACTCTTTTTCTAAGTCTATATTCTTATTTTCAGATTCTAATTTAGCCCTGTTTTTTGCATCTGCATCAGCTTTTGCTTTAGCTTTTGCTTCCGCTTCAATCTCTTCTTTTATTATTTTTTTTAATTCAACCAAAGATAAATCAATCATTTTTTATTCCTCCATTTTATTTTTATATTTTTTAAAATTTATTATCTTCTGTAGATGAGATTTCAAAGGTCAACCCCATCCCCCTTTCTTTTAGATCCTCTTTTGTGCTTTTTACACTATATATATATGGACAAACGTAAAATATGTGACAAATTTAAATGACAAATTACAAAAACTAAAAAAAGAAGGATCCGAAGTTCCTTCTTTCTCTATTTCTATTTTTATTGCTCTTCTTTATTATTTTCTTCACTCATCTCCATTTTAGATATAGACACTTCATAAGCTACTTTTGTTTCTACGTAATCATCCCTTAATTTTTTTTGGTACTCACGACTTTGTACTCTTCCCCATATTTTCATATGGTCTCCTACCTTTAGTTTTTCTGAAAATCTTGCATTTCTGCCCCAAGCAATACAGGGAATATAATCAGACTTGTTATAAGGTCTATTCACAGCAATCAACATATCTGTAATTTCTCTTCCAAATGGAGTAGACCTGTATACAGGTGCTTTGCATACATACCCATCTAGAAAAATTTGATTTGGATTCTTTACTTCCTCCTCCTCGCACATGGATAAATCCCTCGCAAATATAGTTAAAATAAGCCTATTTTTCCCATTTACATATTTGTTGTATGACCGCAATTGCCCTTCAATTTTAACAGTTGTTCCTTGTTCAATATCTAAATCCACCATCAATCGTTCTGAAATGGTTACAGGCAATATATCATTATATTCGCTTAATCTAGGGACTTTTATGTCAAAAGTATAGAACCCTTCTCCGTACATTTCATGACTAAATACTGAAGATGAATGCATTTTACCTACAACAGTTACTATATTTGTATCAATTACTCGATCTGTCATTTAACCCCCACGCTCCTTCCTAATTCTTATGTACTTTTTCAGGGTCAATCTACAACTATATTTATTCACCTTCGGACGAGATTATGCAAATAAAAAAAGAGAAATTTATTTTTTCTCTTTTAAAAACTTTCTAATTAAATTTTCTCCTTCATCCATTCCACTCCCACCTAGGAGTAAAATCAAGTCCTTTCTTCCCGTATGAGATAAAGCAATATGGAGTGCATCTTCTAATCGTTCTTTATGTTCATAGACGATTTCATTTTCTTTCATTACTTCATAAAATCCCTTTTTTTCACCTTCTAACACGCGGTCTTGATCGTCTACTACATCTATACTACAAGTTGTAATCAATTTGGCAGCTTTTAATCCACGCATCCAATTGGCAATAATTTTAGCATTCCTTTTATTTAATTCTATCCCTTTATTTCCTATAATACTATTAACAATTGTTAACTTTTCATAATCAACACTTTGAATGGCTTCAAAGGCTGCTTCAAAGCTAGCTGGATTTTCACATCTATCATCTATAATTTGATACGTATCATCAATTTTATTCATTCTTCTTTTTATTTTTTTTAATCCTTTCAATTCTTTTCTAACATTTTCTGGTGAAATTCCTAAAATCAGTACAGTTGCAATAGCAGCTAAAGCATTATACACATTATGTCTTCCAATAAGATTTAGTTCAATAGGAACTTCCATAGGCTCTAAATCGATATCATACAAAGAAGTGATCCCCCTTTGTATGCAGCAATTAAACCCAATAGGTGCAATCTCTATACTAGATGCCGTAATCGTAGCTTTAGAAGAAAATCCATAGGTAATAATCAATCGTTTTTTTATATTCTCTAATAATTCAAAACTATTTTTATCATCTGCATTGACAACAATTATACTATGATTGGATAAATTATTTAAAAGATTTTTTTGTGAATCCATATATTTTTTTATTTCTGTAGCATTTTTTATACCATCCATTTCTATACTTGTATATACAATCATATCAAAATCAATGCTCTGTAAAACTTTTTTATCAAAAAAGCTATCATCTATTTCTACAATGACAATTTCTATATTTTTTTTGATCATTTCCTCTGAAAAATAAAATATATTTTCTATATTTAAATAATTAAAATCCGTTTCTAACTTTTCTCCATCCATACTTATTTCTTCTTTACTAATAAATCCCACAGATAATCCCTGTTCTCTTAATACCTGGCAGATCATTTTAGCTGTTGTAGTTTTTCCATTTGTTCCTGCAATTCCTATTTTTTTCATTTCTTCGAACAGCATATATTCACCACCTAAATAACTAGTTTCTTTTATTTTTCTCTTTCTTTCATGAATTATGTATCCTTTTTAAAAAAAAGAAGCATGCATGGCATACTCCTTTTTGTCAATTTTTAAGATTAATGCTTTCCTGATTTAAAAGCTGTATTGAGCAATAAAACAAATCCTATAAAGTAAAAACCTAAGGTAATACTCATCATAAAAATAGATGTTCCTGACATATTATTGCTCCTTTCCTAAAGAAGTTTCAGTAATATCTCGACCTTTTCCAATCTTATTTGCTAGTAGATTATTCGTTAAAATTCCTATTAAAACCCAAAATACCACTTGAGCTAATATTGTTCCAGGACTATATACTTCTAATGGATTCCACCAACTGTCAGGATACCATCCTACCGCTTGCCACATCCACCATCCTGTAAGACTTACAAAAAACAAGGGAAATAATTTTACACATCTACTCCACCATTTGCCTACCTTCATATCTGACCATTCTGTGTTAATTACTTTATTTCTAATCTCTTCTAAACCATATTTCATAAGAGCAAATGCTACAAATAATCCACTTATTAATAATCCAATCCCTAATACAAAATCTTGATTATTTAGAAAGTCTAAGCTATAAGCAGAAGGTATTCCAAATATAAATCCTCCAATAGTAATAACTAAAGTTGCCCTCTTACGAGTTATTCCCATATCCATTAAGTTTCTTACTCCTACCTCAATCATTGGAAGAAGTGATGATAAAGCAGCAATAGACATAGCTAAGAAAAAGATTGCTGCAAGAATTCTTCCTGCTGGCATAGTTGGAAATAACTGTGCTAAATAAATAAATGCAAGTCCTGTGTTTCCTGATGTAATGGCTTGATTAACAAATTCTTGACTTGGAGATAAAGCAAATATAGACGGAAGTATTGTAAGTCCTGCAATCAACGAACCTACATTATTTCCAAAGCCCATAATCATACAATTTGCTGCAATATCTTCTTTCTTTTTAGTATATACAGCGTAAGTAATAATAAAACCCCATCCAGCTCCAGTTGACCATGCAGCTTGAGTAAATGCTTCAAGCCAAATCTTAGGGCTTTTTAGCATATATAGCTTTGGGCTAAATAAATATTCAAGTCCCTTTGTAGCACCAGGAAGGGTTACAGATCTTATTACCGCACAAACTAATAATAAAAATAAGGTTGGAATCATAATTTTACTAGCTTTTTCAATTCCTTCATTGATTCCCTTATAAATAATCGTTCCTGCTATAATCATTGCAATAAGATGAAAAAATATTGTCTGTGATGGTGTGGTAGTAAATGTATTCCATATAGCTTCTGTAGCCTCTGTCCCCATCCCAGGTTTAAAGACACCTGAAACAGCTAATGTAAAGTACTTCATGCACCATCCCATAACCACTGAATAATAAAACATAATTGCTAAACATATGGCTGCAATCCATGTACCCATCCACGCAAATTTACGTCCTACAAAATCACGGAAGGCTCCTATTGTACCTAGTCCTGTTTTTCTACCCATTACCATCTCACCCATAAGGAGTGGAATAGCCCAAACAAATAAAGCAACCGTCCAAGCAATTAAAAATGGACCTCCTCCATTAGATGCTACTACCCTTGGAAATCTCCATATATTACCTGTTCCTATAGCCATCCCCATAGATGCTGCAATAAATCCCCATCTACTACCCCATTGTTCTTGTTTATTCATCTAACTCCTCCTTTGTTTTTACTCCTCTTGAGAACAATGTTTACATAATATTCAAAACAAAAATCAAAAAAGCCCTCATCCCACGAAGGGACGAGAGCTTACTCGCGGTACCACCCTTATTAGCCAATTGGCTCACTTAAGCTAATCGTAACGTGATTAGAAACGTAATGGCTTCATCACCATCTGCTCAAGAGCGGGTTCAAAAAACTAGTTTGTAAATCTCTCACCATTGACTTACTCTCTGTAAAACATCATTTTTTTACTATTCTCTTTCATAGCATTTTGACTTTTTTACAATTGTGTATTATTATACAAAACTTTTCAAGTAAAGTCAATATTCTATTTATAGGTTTTTCAATCAAAGCATTCTTTTATGATGCATCTTATATATATCAAAATCTTCTATTATTCTGTCTCTTCTTTGCTCTTTTGCATCCCTGTATGATCTACGTAAAAATCTTTCTTCATAATCAATTCTGATATAGGAACAATTTCATATCCTTCCTTTTGAAGTCTCTCAATAACAAGGGGTAAATATTCTAATACATACTTTGCATTATTATGAAACAACACAATAGAACCATTTTTCACATTTCTTGTAACCCGATCTACTACTGGTTGCGTACCTAATTCTTTCCAATCTAACGAATCTACATCCCATTGAATCGTATAATATCCGTTTTCCTTTGCTGTATCAATTAATCGATTATTATAATCTCCAAAGGGCGGTCTAAACAAAATAGGCTTTCGTCCTGTGATTTTTTCAATTTTTCCTCCTGTTTCATTTAACTCCTTGCTAATTTGTTCTACTGACAATTTTGACATATGAGGATGGGTGCTAGAATGATTTCCTACCTCATGACCTTTATCATGAATTTTTTTTACCATATCTGGATATTTATCTACCCAAAATCCTACTAAGAAAAATGTGGTTTTCACATTATATTTATCTAAAGTGTCTAATATCCCCTGTGTATATTGATCTCCCCAAGCTGCATCAAAGCTTATGGCAATCTTTTTTTGATCCTGCTCTACACAATATATAGGCAAAGTTTTGTCCCTATTCATTACACCAACAATCATTTCTCCAAAATCTCCAAGATAAAAAAAGGACACCCCTACAAATATAAATAAAAACACTATACTTAAAACAAGCTTTCGATTAATAATCCATATTCTCATCTTGATTCTCCCCCTCAATTATCCATAGTTATTATAATAATAAATGTATTCTAAATTTATCCTAATATGCTACTATTTTTGAATATTTTTAGGTATATAAAAATTTGTGATACTGTAAACATAATATTAAAATATTTAAGGAGAAGGAGGTATAACCCTGTTTTCGAAACAGTTATTTAATTTTTTTATCAACAGTTAAATCTTCTTATTCCTCATCCATATCAATTCCAAACATATCAAAAATTTCAGTATCTTCAATCACTCTACGACCTTTAACTTTTGATTTTTCTAGCATGGTCTTCGTCTTCTTACTTATAGCCTCTGAAATAAGATCATTTATATTCACACCTCTTAAAGTAAAAAATATTTCTGGCTCATGATCTAATTTTACCGCCACTCCATATAGTACAGCAGCTATATGCTTGCACATAGTTGCATAATCTGGACAATCACATTGTAACTCTATTTCTTTAGGAGATGGAAATAAGCCTTTTCCTTTAGATGTAAATAATTTTTCTAAAGCTTTAGGAAATTTTCCTTCAATTAGCTCCTCCATAGATTCTATTTGTCCTAAACATTCATCTACAATATGTTTCCATGAGGTTTGATCTAAAGCTTTTATTTCAATATTAATTTTATAGGGCTGTGTATCACTTCCTTGCACTAAAGCTTTTATATTTCCTTTTATCATTTTTAAATCTAGTACTGACCCATGTCTGACATAGCTTCTACCTCTTGAAAGACGATTCCCATAGTCTGCATAGCTCTCTAAATTATTAATCCATGATTTTCCCCACCAAGTTTTAGCGATCTTTCTACCTTCCACAACTACTGGAGAAATAGTAGAATCCTTTTTCCTTAACTTTTCAACAGCTTTTTCTGCTCTTTTTTTTCTTTCTGCTACGGATACATAGGGAGCAAATCCTCCATAATAGCTCATAACTTTCACCTCAAAATTATATTTTTAATTCAAATAAGTCCATAATTTCATTGTTACTCATCTCTGTTATAAAGCTTTCTTGACTATCAGAAACAATTTCCTTTGAAAGTTTTATTTTATCTTCAATCATTTGATCGATTTTTTCTTCAATAGTTCCTTTTGTGATAAATTTATGAACTACAACACTTTTCTTTTGTCCTATTCTAAAGGCTCTATCTGTTGCTTGGTTTTCCACTGCTGGATTCCACCATCTATCAAAATGTATAACATGGTTTGCCGCTGTAAGATTTAATCCAACCCCTCCTGCTTTTATAGAAAGCACCATAAAAGGCACATATTCCTCTCCTTGAAATGCATCTACAAGCTCCTGCCTCTTCTTTACTGCTGTTCCTCCGTGTAATATAAGACCTTTGTGCTGAAAAATAGTTTCTAAAAAATCACTAAGAGGCTTTGTCATTTCTTTAAATTGAGTAAATATAAGTACTCTTTCTCTTTTTTCATAAATCGTCTCACATATTTCTTTCAGCCTAGCATACTTACCACTTTCATTTTCTCCATAAGCTTCTTGTCCTAAGTACTGTGATGGATGATTACATATTTGCTTAAATTTCATAAGAGATGAAATTACTATTCCTTTGCGCTGTATACCTTCCTCTGTAGATTCTAATCTTTCTTTCAAATCTTTTACTAGCTTACTATATAAGAGAACTTGTTTTTTAGTGAGAGAAGCATAAGTTTTCATTTCTATTTTTTCTGGCAGATCAGAAATAACAGCTTTATCCGTTTTTACTCTTCTAAGAATAAATGGATTAACAATTTTTTTAAGCCTCGAGTAACCTATTTGACTCTCCTTAAGCTTCTTTGTAAAATCAGTAAATTCTTTAGAACTTCCAAGTAGACCCTTATTTAAGAAATCAAACAAGGACCATAAATCTGAAAGGCGATTTTCTATAGGGGTACCCGTCATTGCTATTCTATACTTAGCTTTTAATTCTTTCACTGTTCTTGTTTGTTTTGTTCGTGGATTTTTTATAGCCTGTGCCTCATCTAAAATTACAGTATCCCAAAGAACCTCTTTAACCCACTCATATTTTGAAACCATAGCATAGGTCGTTATGAAAATATCATATATTTCTATATGGCTACTATCTATATTGTCTAAATCTTTATTTTCAGATGGATGAATCACATAATATTTTAGCATGGGTGCAAACTTTTTTATTTCATTCATCCAGTTGCTAATCAGGGATGCAGGAACTACTAGGATTGCTTTTTCTTTTTCGCTTGTTTTTATATAGTTTAAAAGTGCAATAACTTGAATTGTTTTTCCAAGTCCCATATCATCTGCAAGACATGCTCCAAGGCCTAAATCTTTCATATAATGAAGCCAGCTTAACCCTTTCTCTTGATAAGAGCGTAAAGTGGCATTAAACTTTTCTCCACAAGTAATCGTTTCTAGCTGATCTGGATTAGCTAGTCTATCAAAAACTGAATGAAGCCACTGACCATTAGTAACTTCTAATTCTCCTTCATCTTCTTTGATATTCAATACCTTTTCTGCATTCAATTTAAACCTTAATGCTTCTATAATGTTTATATCCTCATTTTCTATTAATTCTTGTGCTTTTTCATAGGCCTTTAACATTTCCTGTAGCTTTTTGTGGTCAACCTCTACCCATTTTCCTTTTATAAAGGCTAATCCTTCTGTTTCTGAAAGCATTTTTTTTATTTCGTCTTCTGTAATCTCTTCTTCTCCTAAAAATATCTTTGCATCAAAATCAACTAATGCATGGCTATTTAGTCTTGATTGTATAGAATTCCCCATACTTACTGATATTTTTAAGGACTTATTTTTATTTTTCCACCATTTTGGAATACGACATAATATACCCGATTCTTCATAAATAGGTATTTCCTTTAAAAAAGTATACGCTTCTTCAACGCTGATCCCTATAGGATGAAATATTTCTCCTGTACGAATAAGGTCCGCAATCAACTTGCTTCTTGTTGCTGCTTTATTTACTGTTGAAAGTAAATAAAGCAACTTCTCATTATTGTCACCATATTCAACTAGTGCGTTTTTCAGGGGAAGATGCTTTGATGTCCCTTGATCATTATTATAGATGGAATAAGTAGCTAAAAAGGCAAAAGGATACTCCTCCTTTTTGCTTTCTACTAAATGAAAAAATACACGTCCTACTAAATGAATATTAACATTGAAAGTTGAAAAAAACTCTGAGACACTGCCCTTATACTTTATGATCATTTCACTAAAGGAATTATTTAGCCTTTCCCAAAACCTCTCAATCCATTCCTCATTTAAATATTCACCACCTATCAGATAGGGTACATCTTTTAGCAAATGTTTCCTTTCTCGCTCATTTATAGTAACCATTGTTCTTTCTCTTAAATGCTCAATTTCAGGATTTTTAGATAGTTGTTTTATAAATATATCTATCATACTTTTTAAGTATCCCACAGATTCTGACAATATTATTGTTTTATTTAAAGAACTAAGAAAAAACAACCCCTTATTTTCATCTTCTTCAAAAGCATTGATTATATCCTTTTGTACAGTTATTTGCTCTTTCTTTAATTTTTTTGATACTCTCCTAAAGTCAAAATCAAATTTTCCAGCTTCTTTCATCACTACAATTAGTTCATTCTTTTCTGTTTCCATAAAACACGCTCTTTCTTATTAATATTTTTTCGCTATCTATTTTTCTATATTATTCCTTTTATTACTACATTCAATGCCTTTCTCATAGATCTCATTCCAATTTACTTTGTATCTTATATAAAATTTACTATATTGTAAATATTATTAGTGCAAACCAGCTATAACATTCTTAGTTATCTACTAAATTTCTTATAAGCCTTCTCATCTTCACTCTCCCCTTCAATAATCTATCCTTATTATGATCATAAATTTATTCTACTCAGTTACTATTTTTAGGTATATAAAAATTTATAATGCTATAAACATAATATTGAAATATTTAAGAAGGAGAAAAATCTTATGCTATTTTCTATTTTAATAGGTACTCTTTGTGGAATAATGCTTTTTTTCATAGGTATGCTTTTGCTTACTCATTCTATACAGAATTTGTATAGTAAAAAACTAAAAAAATTCATTGCTACCCTTACCATACATCCTTTATTAGGTATATTTTCAGGAATCATCGTAACAGCTCTTATGCAAAGTAGTAGTGCTACTTCCATTCTTGTTGTATCTTTAGTAAATTCTAGAGCAATGAATCTTTATCAAGCAACCTTTGTTTTGATGGGTGCAAATATAGGAACTACTTTTACAGCTCAGCTTATAAGCTTTGATTTTTTCACGATGATTCCCCACATACTCTTTTTAGGCGTTTTTTTGTTTTTTTTAAGGTGGAGTCCTTTATCTAAAAATATAGGTAAGCTTTTGATTGCTTTTTCATTTCTTTTTTTAGGAATCAAATTAATGGTAGTTTCATTAAATCCTCTAAAAGATTTAATGCACTTCAAATCATTGATCCTCTCTATAGAACATGAACATCTAAAAGGTATTTTTGTAGGTGCTATCACTACTGCCATCATTCAAAGCAGTAGTACTTCTATTGCTACCTTACAAGGGCTTGCACGTATTGGTCTTATCAATATTTATCAAGCTATGCCTATTATTATGGGACAAAATATTGGCACCTGTATCACAACCCTTTTTTCAAGTATAGCTACTAATACCAATGGGAAAAGAGCTGCTTTTATTCATCTTTTGTTTAATGTAACAGGAACCCTTCTTTTATATCCTTTTATCAACCTTTTTTCTTATTTTATATTTTCTCTAACACCACTCAATTCCATAAGACAAATTGCTAATGGTCATACTTTATTTAATCTATTCAATGTCCTATTATTACTTCCTTTTGTAAAATTATTTGTAATTGTATCTAAAAAAATAATAAGATAGCTGTAGCTATCTTATTATTTTTCCAATACATATGTTTTTATTTCTTTATTTCCTGTTTTTTGAGGGTCAATTACCTTCTTATAATTTTCAGGAATTGTCACTACAGCTGCATCTCCATCAGATACAAATCTTACTCGATTTCCTTTTTCAAAGTGATTGATCCAATCATACATGCCTACCCCTTGAACATACTTTTGAAGATCACTTCCTCTTACTCTATGAATAGATAATGGATCAAATTTTGTATGATAAGGCGATTTATAAGGATCCCATCCTACATTTAATATTGCTACATTATTATAAGTGATATCCTCATAGCTTCCTGAAGCTAAATATTTGTATAGCCCCTTATCCTTCGGTCTTGACCCAAATGGAAGGGCGTGGGTATTCACTTCATAATCAGGCAAATACTCTTTTACTAATTTTACGATAACCCCTAATTCCTTCTGAATCCTTTGTGCATCCGTATTTTTATAGTTTACATGGGTAGCTGTATGATTTCCTATATCCATACCCTTTTCAACAATATATTTTAGCTTATATGCTAAATGCTCTTTTTGTCCAAAGGGAATATTATTATTCACAAAAAAAGTAACTTCTAGAGGAAAATCTGGATGTTCCTCATTAAACTGTTCAAGAATTGCAACAGCACAATCTGGATCTATTACCCACTCGCCTTTTTCATCTTGTATCAAATTAAAATTATTTTGCCATCCATCGTCAAAAGTTAATACAATAGGGGTAAATCCTGCCTCTGTTGTAATATTTCCTGCTACATAATCCTTTAGACTAATAGGTCTATATCCTTTTTCGTATAAATAATTTAAATCTTTTCTAAAGTTTTCTGGTGTTCTTGTAAATTCGGCTTCAGGCTCTCCTATACTATGATACATGAGTACCATCACTTGACCTGCTTCATTAGGCTTTACCTTTTGTAGGTCGATTTCTTTCTTTTCTTCCTTTTGGCTTTCCTCATTTTCTTGGGTTTTTTCTACTTGAACAACCTCTTTTTCTTCTTTTTCAATCTTTTGGGAAGTTGTTGTAGCACATCCAGTAATCAATAAGCTTGCTGAAATGGTTAATGCAATGATTTTTTTGTTCATATTTTTTGTGATCCTCCCTCATTTTTAGCTTCCTAGTATTATTATATAATAGTCCTTCTATATAATCTAGTTTGCAAACATTAGAAAAAATAGAAATTAATTGGTTTTTGTAAAATTTTATCATTTTTTAATTTTTTACAGCATCAAATTTTTACAAGACATAATTTTTACAATAAGGCAAAAACTAAAAATGAATGCAAAAGCATTCAATACTTTTTAAGGAGGTTTTCTCTTGTCTATTATAAGAAGCGGTTATACAAATATAAAGGGTCGCCGAGTAGAATCAGGTCGAAGAACCTTCAAAACTGAGGAACGACATTTTCTTCACGAGCCTAAATCTCAAAAATCTCAATTAGAAAGCCATCATTCACATGGTACCAGAAAAGATGTAAAAGTAAAGATGGATAGAAAATTAACATAGGGTAGCATTTTCTACCCTATCTTTTTAGCACCTGTGTCCCTCTTGGACATACACTCACACAAAGACCACATACTACTCCTCTTCCAATATGTTGATAATGATTGTGCATATGCATACTACAAGCCCTTGCATCTACTAATTCTTCTCTCTTCATTTCTGGAACCCATAAACCTCCTCTGAGGGCTAATGCAGGACAAATCTCTACACATTTTTTACAATTTCCACATTTAGACTGGGTAATGGGATCATCATAATCAACCTTCATATTTGTCAAAACCGTTCCAAGTCTTACCCTTGGTCCAAATTCATCTGTCACTAAACAAGCATTTTTTCCAATCCATCCAATCCCTGCTCTTGTGGCTGCTGTTCTATGCTGAAAAATTCCTTTATATTTTTTACCATCTATATTTACGCTTTGAGAGGCTGGAATAGGCATGGCCAAATATCCCATATTTTGAAGCTCTAAAGAAATTTTTAATGTGACCTGATCGATAAAGGCATTTACCGTTCGATAATGGTGAAAATAAGTATGGGTAGGCATGTCTTCAATTTGACTAATAATTTCATCAGATAACCTTACAGCAATAGAAATTCCTGTTTTTAGATGTTTAAGATTTTCTGGTAATACATCTTCTACATAACCAAATCCTACTTTTGATGCACCCCATTCTTTTATTTTTTGTTTCAAATTATTTTCTTGATTCATAAATATATTCATTCCTTTACACGTTTATTTTATTATGTTATAGATTTTTCAATCAAAACATTTCTTTATAATAAATTCTTCAACCTCTTTGAAGCTATGAAAAGAATCATCATAAACTCAATATTCACCAGTCTATAGAAAAAATAAAAAAGCAAATTTAATTATTTTTTTCATTTTCCCCAATAATTATACTACATTACAAAATATACTAACATATTTCTTTTTTTATTTGGTTAAATTAATAGTACAACATCAAAAGATGTTGATTTAAAACTTTACTAGGAGGGAAAAATAATGGCAAATAATAATAAAGCAGTTGTTCCTGAAGCTAGAATGGCTTTAAATCAAATGAAAGCTGAAATCGCTGGTGAACTTGGACTTGCAAACTATGAAAGTATGGATAAAGGAAATCTAACTTCTAGACAAAATGGTTATGTTGGTGGATATATGACTAAACGATTAGTTGAAGCTGCCGAAAGAAATATGGCTGGTAAATAAAGTATAAATAAAAGGAGAAATGATTTTATCATTTCTCCTTTTATTTTTTTCTTTTTTACTGAGAATATGCTATAATCTATATAGAAAACTCTGCAAGCAGGTGAGATAATGTTTGATAACAACACACAACGATTAGCTGAACATAAGTTAATATTGTTGTACATATTTGATAAATTTTCTATGGCTCTTACAAATGCACAGATCACACAATTTGTCATGGAAAAGGACTATATGAATTATTTTTCATTGCAACAATTTCTTGGAGAACTAACAAATACTGGCATGCTTGAGTACAGCGAAAGCAATAACGGATTCTTCTACGTAATAACAGAAAAAGGAAAACGCACGCTACAATATTTTGAAAATAGATTATCTAATGATTTAATTAATACATTAGAAAAATCTATTGAGAAAAAGAAAAAAAAGTTACTCAAGGAAAGACAAGTCACAGCAAGCTATGCAAAAGAAAACGAAAATGACTATATAGTTGATTTAAAAGTAACTGAAAATAACATTACCTTAATCGACCTAAAGTTGAATGTAGTTTCTAACAAGCACGCAAAGCAAATCTGTGATAAATGGAAAAAAGAAGCTCAAAATCTTTATGGACAAATTATTAATCTATTAATAGAACCATAACCCCCTTTACATACTCTTAGTCAAAAGGGGGTTATATACATACAATCCCATTAGGTTCTATCCCTACAGGAATCGTTTTTAAAGTTTTTAATGCTTTTATATCCATAATGGTTACACTATTATCTTGCATATTCCCTATAAATAAGTATTTTCCTTTATGATCTTTTCTAATGCTTCCTGGCATACGCCCTACAAAAACACGATCCATCAATCTCTTTTCTTTTACATTTACTATGTTGATAGCATTTAATTCTGCATCTGTAATATATAAAATGTTTTCATCCTTCCCTGTAACTACCTCTATAGGCATTTTTCCTACTCTTATTCTATCAATTACTTTTAGTTCTTTACTGTTTAAGATCGTTACACTTCCTTCCTCTTTACTTGAAAAGCTTGTGTTCACAATAAAGATCAAGCTACCATCCTTATTGAGTGCCATATGATAAGGGTTTTCATGAACATATATGCTTCCTTCTATATCATTTGTAACCGTATCAATAATAGTTAAAGTAGCTGAATCTACATTCACCACGTAAAGTTTTTTATGATCCTTACTTAACTGAATATCATGAGGCATCCTTCCAACAGGTATTTGTGCTAGCAGACCCCTTTTTTCCATACTGATCACAGAAATAGAATTTGAATCCGTATTAGAAACATAGATGGTTTTATTTTTTTTACTCAAAACCATATGACTTGGACAACTACCTACATAAATATTATCAACAATCTTATTTTCAATTAAATCAACAATACTAATACTTCCACTGTGTGAATTGGTCATATATAGATATTTTTTATTGTAATCAATAATCATATGATGTGGTCCAAGGGCTGGTTTCATCATTTTATGAAAATAATCCTCATTTAGTCCTATTCTATAATATTCTTTCATATTAATTAAATCCAAAACAGAAATCGTATCTTCTCCCATATTGGCTATAAATAGCATATTTTTAAAGTTATTGCCCATCCCTTCACCCCTAAAATCAGTCAAATATTTTCCGTTCCCTTTATATCATTTTATGCATGGATTCATTTGTTGTGAATCTTTTTATTGACCTTTTCTATTTTATATATTAATATCGTTTAGAGACTATATTTTTAGTAGGAGGATTTAACTATGTATGTTTATCAAACAACTGGTGTTTGCGCAAGAGAAATTTCTTTTTCTGTAGAAGACAATAAGATCAAAGAGGTGAAATTCCATGGTGGTTGCCCTGGGAATACACTAGGACTAAGCATTCTTCTTAAAGGCATGCCTGTAGATGAAGCAATTTCAAAATTAAGAGGAGTTACCTGTGGAAATAAATCAACTTCTTGCCCAGATCAACTTTCAAAAGCTTTGATGGCACTACAAAAAGAGATTGCATAAAAAAAACGCCTATGATAGGCGATTTTTTTTATATATGATCTGATCATATAAGCTCTCTTTAGAGCAGCATAAATTTCTTATTTTTGCTTCTTTTATTAAGGTATCACAATAAATTAGTTTTTCTTTATAATATTTATCTTCCACACTCAATTCTCTAAAGGATTCATGAATTTTTTGAATCAACTCTTCATCTGTAAGTCTTTTAAAAAGCCTAAAATTAAGTACCTTCATAAAAATACCTCCAATTTCATATACTTTAGTATATTCATTAAAGGACAATTTATGACTTTTTTAATGACGAATATGATATTTCTTTAGCTTTTCATAAAAGGAGGTTTTCCCGATCTTTAAAGCCTTCATGGTTTTTAGCTTATTGCCATCATAAAGATTTAATGTTTTTTCTATAATCCTTTTTTCAGCATCCTGTACAAATTGTTTTAAGGATTTTATATCTTCCTTCTTTTCTTTTTTCCTTTCCCTAATAGCTAAGTGTGTAGGCTTTATTATATTTCCTTCTGATATATTTACCGCTCTTTCTAAAACATTTTCAAGCTCTCTAATATTTCCTTGCCAACCATATTCTAAAAGTGTATATAATGCTTCATCTGAAATATTTTTATTTTTACAGTCTAGTCGTTCACATATTTTAGGAAGTATTTGGTGCACTAGGAGATAAATATCTTGCTTTCTCTCCCTTAAGGGTGGTATCCAAATAGGAAAAACATTAATTCTATAATATAAATCTTCACGAAATCTTCCCTTACTCATCTCTTCTTCTAAATTTTTATTTGTAGCAGCAATAATTCTTACATCTACTCCTATTTCCTTTGTTCCCCCCACACGGAAAAAAGTTTTGCTTTGAAGAACCTTCAGTAATTTTACTTGTACAGATAAATTCATTTCCCCTATTTCATCTAAAAAAATAGTCCCTTCATGAGCTGCTTCAAAAAGACCTCTCTTCCCTTCACTCCGCGCTCCTGTAAAAGCTCCTTTTTCGTATCCAAACAATTCACTTTCTAATAATTCTTCTGGAATAGCACCACAATTCACATGTATAAAAGGTTTATTTTTATATTTACTTGCTTTATGAATTGCCTCTGCGAGTAAGCTTTTCCCTGTCCCACTTTCTCCTAACAATAAAACTGTTGAATTTGTTTTAGATGCTTTATAGGCTAATTTTTTTACAAGCTTAATTTCTTCACTTTCTCCTAGTATTTCTGAAAATGCATCCTTTGTATCTTGTTCTTGCCTTAGCTTTCTTTCCATTTCTTCAATATGAAGTAATGCTTCATCTCTTTCTGTTATTACCTTTTTGAGCATAGATATATCTTCAACCTTCAAAACTGCTCCTACTCTTTTTCCCTTTATGCTCACAGGCACCAATGTACAAAGGGTTAAAAATCCATTAATTTCTGTAAATTTATCCTTATAGCTTATATCCTTACCCCTTGCTACTTGATAAAATTCTTTTATGGTAGCTCCACTCTCATGAATATCAAATATATTTTTTCCTATTACATCTAACCCCTTTATATTTTCTCCTTTTGCTCTAAAATTTTTTCCTAATAACAAGTTGGCAATACTCTCTCCACGAGCAGTATATCCTATAGATTGATAAAACTTCACGTCCTTAGTATCTTTATCCAGAACTACCATATGTCCGATAGCATCCATATAAGGTAGTTTAAATCTTTTACCTTCTACAGTTATTGCAATATATTTTTTAATAAGATCTATATTTACATTGATTTTTATATTTTGAAAAACTGTGCCTAAAATAAGGTCCTCTTTTTTTTCATCTCGTTTTTCATGTATATATATAGGCAACACCTCTTTATTTTTATATACACCAATTCCTATAAACCTATCTTTTACATGAATCTTCTCATCATCAATCCCCATATAACTTAAATCCTTAGGAGTAAGCCCTCCATCATCTTTTCCTAAACAATTATCTCCAATAATAATAATATCTCCTGGACGGACCTTGCCTTCCTTATGTCCCATTCCTTCATGTTCCTTTATTCCAAATATTTGCTTGGCTTTTTCATTATATATTTGAATTTTCCCTTGATGATCTATAAAAATAAATCCTTCTGTCATCATATCTGTAAACTGCTTGATATAATTTTCATTTTCAAACATTTTGATCATCCCTTTAACGATTCATGTTTTTCAGTATCGTTCTTACTTCTCCAATCATATACAAAGAACCTGCAAATACTACCACCTCTTCAGGAGTTGCCATAGCAATAGCTTCCTTTACTGCATCTGAAATTTTTTCTTTCATAATCGTTGGCTTATGAAAATGCTCTGTTCTTTCTTTTAGCTTTTCTACAGACATAGCTCTAGGATTATTAGGTTTTGTAAGAACTAATGACTTTGCAAGAGGAACAATTTCTTCAATCATCTTAGGATCTTTATCACCTAAAATTCCTAAAGCTAATATAATATTTTTCCCTTTAAATCGTTTCTTTAATACTTTTGATAAAGCCTTCATCCCTTGAACATTGTGCGCTCCATCAATGAGCACAATAGGATCTCTTCTCATAACTTCAAGCCTACCTGGCCAAATAGCTTTCTTAAAGCCCTCTTCTAATGCCTTTTTTGATATTTTTACATGATGATGCTTTTCTAAAATAGATAAAGCTGTTAACGCTACTGTTGCATTCTCTATTTGATGATCTCCAAGCATAGCTATGTCTATCTTTAATTTTTCATCTCCATAAGAAACATAAAAGCTTTGTCCTCTATCTGATTGTTCTATTATTTCAATCATCTCAATGGGAGCTTTGAAAAGACATGTATTCCTTTTTTTACAAACCTCTTCAATCACGCTCATGCCTTCCATTTTTTGAGGGTAACTTACTACATAATTATTTTCTTTGATAATTCCTGCTTTTTCAAAAGCAATCTTATCTAAAGTATCACCTAAATAATTTATATGATCCAAATCTATTGGGGTAATCACAGATACTAATGGATTTTTGATGACATTAGTAGCGTCAAATCTTCCTCCCATGCCTACTTCTAATACTAAAAAATCTACATTTTTTCTTTTAAAATATTCAAAGCCAATGGCTGTAACGATTTCAAATTCTGTAGGATGATTCATTCCCCTCTCAACCATTTGAAGAACTTTCTCCCTTACATAAGCTGTAACCTCTGCTAAGTCAGCTTTAGGTATATTTTTCCCATCTACACGAATTCTTTCTGTAAATTCTTCTAAATATGGAGATGTATAAAGCCCCACTCTATATCCTTCCTCCATAAGGACATGGGCTATAAAATTAGATGTAGATCCCTTTCCATTTGTTCCTGCTACATGAATGACCTTTAAGCTTTCATGAGGGTTTCCCATTAAATCTAATAAATACGCAATATTTTCAAGTCCTAGTTTACTTCCAAACTTATAAGTATCCTGAATATAATCTAAAGCCTCTTGATAATTCATAGCTTTTCCTCTTTTCTTTTATTCAAACAACCCCTGTAAAATGTGTTTTCAATTTATAGTAGATTGTTTCTTATTGATTATCTTTTTTATACATAATTTTAACAAATTTAAAGCTTTTTTTCTATCTTCCCATCTATTTTTAAGTATATTTTCATAGTTTAAAAAATAATCTATCATCATCCTTTTAATTTTAAAAAAATTCTACACAAATGTAGAATTCTTTTTTGGATAAAAAATATGCTTTTATGCAACCATTTCATTTAAGTCTATTCTATATTCTATGATCAGCATTCCTTCATAACCTTTTCTTCTTATTGCACAAAATCTAGCATATACGCCATCTACTCGCTTTACAACTGGTGTTAACAAGTATTCTTGATTATTTTCAGCTTCATAAAATTCTTTATATGATTGATATATATCAAACATATTTAATCCTATACTATCTGGATCCGTAGCCATTATGATGATTCCTTCTTTATCTGTAATTTGAAAATCTTCTATATGAAGGATTTCTGCTTCTTTTTTTAACCCATCAAAATCATTGCCCCATTTATTTAATTTTCTAGCTTGATTAATTAATATTTTATCCATTATATCTCCAGCAGTAAAATTATACAGCATATTTGCATCTTCACCCAATAAATCTGCTGACGCAACTACTTCACTCATATTTTTGACTAAATTATTCATAACTATATCAGCATGATCACTTTGCTCAACTGTACCTTTACTGCTTCCATATATATCATTCACACCATTGATTACACATGTAATATTTTCTCTAAGCTTTACTAATACTGTAAAAGATTCATTTACACTTGCTTCTGTATTATTTAAAATCTCTACAATATGATCAAATACTTCTTTCGATTGGTTCGTCTTCTCTAAAGCAACTTGGCTAATTTTTAAATTATCATTTGTCTTGATAACTGCTATTTCTACATCTTCAAATATTTTTGATATGAGTGATTTTATTTCCTTTAATGATTCTGAAGTATCTAAAGATAATTTTCTAATTTCTTCTGAAACAACTGCAAATCCTTTTCCAGCTTCTCCAGCGCGAGCACTTTCTATAGCAGCATTTAATGCTAACATATTTGTTCGATTGGCTATATCTTCTATGGTATCTGATATCTTTACAATTTCTTTTGTTCTTGTTTCTAACATATTTATAATACCATTTAAATCTGCTACATTTTTTTGAACTTCTTTAAATTTGATTAAATTATCATTGATTACAGTCGTTGCATCATTAGAAAGATTTTTAGATTTAATAGATCCTTCCTTTGCCGTTTTCATGGTTTTCTCTATAATCATTAGCTCTTCTTCCGTATCCTTTAATCTATTTGTAGATTCCCTTATGGTGTTAAAATGTTCTTTATTCGTTGTTGCGATCATTTCTAGTGAATTTGAAATTTCTTCAGCTCTATGATTATTTTCTTTAACATATATATTTAATGATTCTATTGTATTGGAAGTTTTAATAGAACTAGCAATAATCTTCTCAATAAGCTTTTGATAATTGGACGCTAATAAATTGATTGCTTTTATGGTTTTTCCTACTTCATCATCACCAAACACTGGAATTTTCAGCTTATAATTTCCTTCCGCCATTTCAATAATAATATTTTTAATATCATCATAAGATTTTATAAGCAAAACATCTACCATTAAATATGTAGGAATAATAATTAGTACCGTATTGATCAACATTGTTGCAAAAATATCTGTTATTTTAAATAAACAAATAATAGCTTGGCTAAGAAAAAGCCCCATAATCATTGTAAATCCTATGCTTTTCCTTGCAGATTTTTTTGATGCAACTTTAAAAATTAAATTGTTTACAATTGTGCTCATATATTTTTCACCTCTTTTTTTGTAGAATCCTGTATTTTTTCTTCATTATATCATATCTTTCTACAAATTATTTATATAAATTATCCCTAAGCTATTTATAAAAAATAGTCGGGTTTAAAACCCGACTATTTTTTATTTCATCTTATTTTTCATGGTATCTATTCTTTCTAACACTTTCTCCATCATATCTTGATATTTAGCTTGCTTCTCTTTTTCTTCTTCTATTACCTTAGCTGGTGCTTTTCCTAAGAAACCTTGGTTAGAAAGCTTTCCATTTACTCTTTTTAGCTCTTTTTCAAGTTTTTCTTTTTCTTTTTGAAGTCTTTCCATTTCCTTTTCAAAATCAACTAATTCATCTAATGGAAGGAAAATCTCAGCCCCTGCTATTACTGCTGACATAGCATCCTCTGGTATATCCTTTTTCTCCTTTTGAAGGACTACTTCTGAAGCACTGGCTAAAGTCATAAAATAATTTTTTCCTGAGTTAATTGCTTCATAAGCATCCTTTGATGCAACAACCATTACCTTTGCTTTTTTAGATGGTACTACATTCATTTCAGCACGAATATTTCTAATACTTCTAATAGCTTCCATGATTAATTCCATATCTTTTTCTTCTTTTTCAAAAGCGAAGCAGTCATTATATTTTGGCCACTTACTAATCATGACACTTTCATCTTTCGTAGTAGGAAGATGCTGCCATATTTCTTCTGTAATAAATGGCATAAATGGATGTAATAATTTCAAACTATTTTCAAGTACCATGGTAAGTACATAAAGAGCTGTGTTTTTGCTCTCTTGATCTTCTCCATAAAGTCTTGGTTTAACCAATTCAATATACCAATCACAATATTCATTCCAAATAAAATCATAGATCTTTTGTACTGCCATTCCTAACTCAAATTTTTCTAAGTTATCTGTAACCTCTTTCGACACTTGATTCATTCTAGATACAATCCACTTGTCTGCAAGGGTAAAATTTTCCACGCATTTTTCTTCATCAAAAGTTTCTTGATCTAAATTCATAAGAACAAAACGTGTAGCATTCCATAATTTATTTGCAAAGTTTCTATTTGCCTCTACTCTTTCCATATAGAAACGCATATCATTTCCAGGGCTATTTCCTGTAGCTAAAGTTAATCTTAAAGCATCTGCTCCATATTGATTGATAATTTCTAATGGATCAATACCATTTCCTAAAGATTTACTCATCTTTCTTCCTTGAGAGTCACGTACTAATCCATGCACAAATACATATTTAAAAGGAATCTCTCCCATTTGCTCAAGTCCTGAAAACATCATTCTTACTACCCAGAAGAAAATAATGTCATATCCTGTTACCAATACATCTGTAGGATAAAAATACTTTAATTCTTCTGTATTGTCTGGCCAACCAAGGGTTGAAAATGGCCATAACGCTGAACTAAACCAAGTATCTAGTACATCTTCATCTTGTTTTAAGTTCGTACTATTACATTTACTACAACAGTTTGGCATTTCTCTTGCTACCATCAATTCTCCACAATCTTCACAATAGTAAGCAGGTATTCTATGGCCCCACCATAATTGTCTTGAAATACACCAATCTCTAATATTTTCTAGCCAGTGATAATAGATTTTATCAAATCTCTCTGGAACAAATTTTGTTTGTCCTGATCGAACAGCTTCAATAGCCGGCTTTGCAAGCTCTTCCATCTTTACAAACCACTGATCACTTAGTCTTGGTTCAACAACCGTATGGCATCTATAGCAAGTTCCTACATTGTGGCTATGATCTTTTACATGTACTAAAAAGCTTGCTTCATCTAAATCTTTTACTAAAGCTTTTCTACATTCATAACGATCCATTCCAGCATATTTTCCAGCATGCTTATTCATCTTTGCTTCATCTGTCATAACCGTAATTTGCTCTAAATTATGTCTAAGACCTACTTCAAAGTCATTCGGGTCATGTGCTGGTGTAATTTTTACTGCTCCTGTACCAAATTCTTTATCTACATATGCATCAGCAATAACTGGAATTTCTCTTCCTACGATAGGTAGTATTAAAGTTTTTCCTACCAAATGAGCATATCTTTCATCCTCTGGATGTACTGCTACAGCTGTATCTCCAAGAATTGTTTCAGGTCTAGTTGTAGCAATTTCTAAAAATTCATCTGAATCCTTTACAGGATACTTCACATGCCAAAAATGTCCTGCTTTCTCTTCATGCTCAACCTCTGCATCTGAAAGGGAAGTTTTACAATCTGGGCACCAGTTAATCAGACGGTTTCCTCTGTAGATATATCCCTTTTCATATAATCTTACAAAAACTTCTCTTACTGCCTTGTTGCAGCCTTCATCCATTGTAAATCTTTCTTTGGACCAATCACAAGAGTTTCCTAGCTTTTGCATTTGCTCTACAATTCTTCCACCATATTCTTCTTTCCATGCCCATGCTCTTTTTAAAAATTCATCTCTACCAAGCTCTTCTTTTGTTTTTCCTTCTTCCTTTAATACTTTTTCTACTACTTTTACTTCTGTTGCAATACTAGCATGGTCTGTTCCTGGAAGCCATAATGCTTCATAACCTTGCATTCTTTTCCATCTAATCAAGATATCTTGCAATGTATGATCCAGTGCATGTCCCATATGAAGCTTCCCTGTAATATTAGGTGGTGGCAATACAATAGTATATGGGTCCTTTTCAGAATTTGGTTCTGCTTTGAAATAATCTTTTTCTAACCAATTTTCATAAATTCTGTTTTCAAATTCTTGTGGATTATAAGTTTTATCCAAATTTTTGATTGTCATGCTAACACTCCTCTTCTAAAAATGTTCTAGATATTCTAAAAGTTTTTTTAATATTCTAACAGACTCTAAACTTTTTGGAAAATCTCCAAAAAAAATCATCAAAACGCCTATAATTGAAACGATCAATCCTATTCCTTTTAGATGAATACAATTTTTCACCCTAAAAAGCTTCATACAATCATTTGTTCGATAAACAAGTGTTGCTCCAATGATTAACATAACTATGCCTACAAAAAACATTTTCTCACTCCTAAATAAAAAAAACTTTCATCCTTAAATAAGGACGAAAGGAACATCTCGCGGTACCACCTTAATTCCAGCAAAGCTGGCTCTTAACAATCTATAACGGGATTTCCCGGCTGAATCTATTTTTTCAACTCAGCAACTCAGAAGCTACCTTCAATAACACTCCCCTAAGAAACCTTGCAGCCTATGGATTTCATTCTCTAAAGGGGGCTCTTTATTTACTCCTCTTCTTCAATGTTATTTTTTATAGTCATTTTTTCACTATTATATATTTTTTCCATAATAAAAGTCAATATATAAAACGAATTATTTTATAATTCTTAAAGAATATCTTCTCTCTAAATAGGTAATGAGCTCTTTTATCATGTTTCTATGATTACTATTAAGTACATCCCACTCTCTTTTATAATTTGCATAAATGAACCTTCTCACACTACAAGTAGGTGCATAAGGATTTCCTCCATGCTCTACTACATCTTTATATACACATAGCCTTGTAACTCTTCCCTCACCATTTTCAAGACTACAAGGATTAATTCCATTTTCACTTTGTTCCTTATGTACTAATGCATACCACTCAAATCCATCGATTTTTCCTCTTATATATCCATATCGATGCCTTCCCTCATCTATTTTTATATTACAATTCATAAAACCCCCACCTTTTCCTAATCCATAAAATTCTCTTATTATATATATTCCATATTGTTTCCATTTAATAATTTTTTTTGCATTTTTTTATAAAATTTGCATATTTAGTTTTTAGGGGGGATTATTTATGGGGAAAAATTTTAATCTTCTTCATTATATATTTCAGCTTATACTAGGGATTTTATGTAGTTTCTTTGGTTACATGCTTCTTCGTATACCTCAAAATACTTGGCTGATCATCAATCCATCGTTTAAGTCTATTCAAACCCTTGCAAATCATAGAATAGCAGGAATTTTTTTAGCCTTCATAGGGTTCATATTATTATATTATCTTATTTTTATCACTGCAAACATCTTACTCACTCACTGGTCTAATTTAAAATGGGCATTGCGAGTTTTTACCACATTATGGATTTTCCTCTTATTTATTGCAACACTCTATCATTCCATTACTTTATATCATATTTTAGGCTATATATTTATTTTCTCTATCATCATATTCTCTTTCTTTTTAATACTAAATTATTTCAAATATAAACCTTAATTTTCAAAAAATCTATTGTTTATTTCGAAGAAAGTATGCTATAATGACTGTGTGTAAATTTTACCATATTACATGAAATTTACATTATTTTTTTTGTGAACAAATATTATAAATTAGGTGAATGCTATGACTAAAACAACAGTAAAATTAATTCCTACAGCTCAAGTTGAAGCTGGTATGATTCTAGCTAAAGATATTATTACGGATGCTGGTTTCACTTTAGCTACAAAAGACTCAGTTCTCAATGAAAAAAATCTTCTTCGATTAAATCTTTATCAAATCAAGATGGTATCCATTAAACAGATTATACCTGAAGAAGAAGGAGTAACAGACTCATCTATGCAGTCTGCTCCCATACGAAGGAACAAGATTACTAAAAAAGCATCTTTTCAATCTTTCCAATCCTCTTATAATGAAAAGATTGAATCATTAGAAAATCATATGATGTCTATTAGTGATGGAAAAAGTGTAAATCTTACAGAACTATACTCCATTAACCAAGATTTACAAAGCACATTAGACTCAAAAAATGATTTATTTGGATTCCTTCATAACCTTCAAGCAACAGACAATCATACTTATACTCATTCTGTAAACGTCTCTCTTCTAGCTCACGCATTAGGTGAGTGGCTAGGGTTTGATCAAGCTGCATTGAAAGATTTATCCATTGCTGGACTTTTACATGATATTGGAAAAACACAAATTGATCATCATATTCTAAGCAAAACAGGTAAATTAACTTCACAGGAATTTGAAGAAATTAAAAAACATCCCATTTATGGTTTCCGTTTAGTAGAACATCAAGATATTCCCCATTCTATTAAAATGGCCATTTTAATGCATCATGAAAGATATGATGGTAGTGGCTATCCGCTGAATGCTAAAAATGAACAGATCCATGATTATGCGAAAATAGTAGCCATTGCTGATATTTATGACGCAATGACATCAGCACGTTCTTATCGTAAAAAGTTTTGCCCATTTCATGTAATTCGTCATCTTGAAAAAACTGGTTATGGCAAACTTGATACTAAATTTTTATTAACCTTCCTTAATTATATCGCTTCTTGTTACATCGGTAATTGGTGTAGCCTTTCAACAGGAGAAGAAGCTAAAATTGTTTTTATCAATAAAGATATGGTTTCTAGACCTGTTGTTCAGATAGACGGTGCTATTGTTGACTTAAAATCAGAACCAGAACTTGTTATCGAAGAAATCATCTAGATAATTTTCGTAAATTACCAAATCAATTAATAAGATCCCTTCTTTTGTAAAAAAATTTACTCAAAGTGATCAAACATTTGATTTCTCAATCATAAGTTATCCACAGTTTTTAAATTTTATAATTTCCTAAAGCATAAAAAATATAACCACAATAATCTAATGGTTAGTTTTTGATTATTATGGTTATATTTGTATATTGTTAAATCTATGCTCTCTCTTAAGATTTCTTGAATGAGCTATCTTCTTACACGTATCTTATTGAACAAGCTCTAACCCTTGTCCTTTTTTTGAAGGGCTATTTTTTTATTTTCAAACGTTTCTCTAATTTTATATTTAACTCACCTTAGATGTTTTTTGAGAACCCAAAGTCTTATAGTCAAGGTCTTTAATATCCTCATATCTAATGCTCTTTCCTACATACTTAATAAATAAAGCCTCTACAATAAGACCTACAGGTATTAAAATCCAAGGGGATACGCCAAATCCTATAGGTATATATCCCACAAATAAGGACACGACCAATGCAAGTATTGCATAAGGTAGCTGGGTATTTACATGATCCATATGATCTGAACCTGAACCTGTTGAAGCTAAAATAGTACAATCAGATAATGGAGAACAATGGCCTCCACCAGCACCACCTGTTAATACAGCACCAACTGCTGCATATAATAATCCACTACTAGCAAATTCTGCTCCTCCAAGCTTATATGCCAGTGGAATGGCAATTGGCATAACGATTCCTTGTGCTGTCCATGATGAACCTGTAGTAAATGCAATAAAGAATGCGATTACAAATACAAATGCAGGTACAGCTCCTGGACTTATAAATTTCTCCGCATGATGAATAACATATTCTGCTGTTCCTATATCAGCAGTAACTCCTGCAATAGCCCAAACCATAAGAAGAATAATACAAGCAAATAACATTGATTTACAACCATCTATAAATGATTCTAATGTATCTTTAAAACTAATTTTCCTACGAGAAACGACAATTGCCATAGCTACAATAGAACTTGCAAAGGAAGACCATAATAGCCCTACTGCTGTACCTCCATTAGATAATGCATCTATCAGGGAAGCTCCTTTAAGACCTCCACCATCATACCACATTCCTAACATACAGATTACAATAACAAATACTAACAATCCTAAGGTTTCAAATACATTTAAACTCTTGTCCTTATCAGAGCCCTTTATTTCTGTAAGCTCCTTTGACATCATTGGCATAGCCCCATCACGTATAACCTTACCAGTAGTTCTAGCCCTTACTTCTGCTCTATACATAGGGCCAAAATCTTTTTCAAGGAGAATGACAATTGCCACTAAAAGTACTGCAAAAATACTATAATAATTATAAGGTATAGAATGTATAAAAGTACCATAAACAGATAAATCAATATTTAACTTTTCAAAATTACTTTTAATAAGTGCCAACGCAAAAGCAATCCAACTAGAAATTAAAGCCACACTACTAACAGGTGAACCTGTAGAATCCATTACATAAGAAAGCTTTTCTCTAGATATTTTTAGCTTATCTGTAACAGGTCTCATAGTATTCCCTACAACTAACATATTTACATAGTCATCAATAAATACAACAAGTCCCAAGATCCAAGTAATAAACAAGGTCTTTTTAACTGTTTTAGCCTTTTTCGCAAAGTAATCTCCAACATCTTTCATCCCGCCAGCTCTACCAAGAACACCTATAAATCCACCTAGAACAAGTAAGAAAATAAACACTTGTGCATTCCATGTATCAGCAACTTGTCCAGCAATGTAATTTGAACAAGTATCCATAAAACCTAATAAGGGATTATACCCCGCTAAAATAGTAGCTCCAACAAATACTCCAATAAATAATGATAATAATGCATCCTTAGTTATCCATGCTAAAATGATTGCTAATAGTGGTGGAATCAAAGAAATCCATCCATATTCCATAAAGCTCCCTCCTTGTATATAAATAATTTTTACTATACTTACTCTAGACCTCCTTTCCGAAACACATGAAATATTCTACCAAATAATCACAGTAAAAATATATATTATTTTGTATAATATTGTAATTCTTCCTATTTTTTAATATTCCTTCCTCAATGTTTGTTTTGGCAAAATTAAAATTTTTGCCACTTTTCAGGATGTTTTCATTTTTGAAAGTTTTCTATTCCCCCTGTTGAATAGCCTTGCTTAATTTTGTAACCATTGATTTTTTCTTGAATATAATAAAATTATGTAAAAACTTTTATTATTTTGGAGGGATTTTTTATGAAAACAGCAAAAAGGATAGCTATGGTTCTTTCACTACTTATGCTTTTATCCATGGCCTTTACTGGTTGTGGAGAAACAGCACTTACAAAAGTAAAAGTGGCTGAGGTAACTCACTCTGTATTTTATGCCCCTCAATATGTAGCCATTACAGAAGGCTTCTTTCAAGAGGAAGGCCTTGAAGTTGAACTCATTAACGGTCAAGGGGCTGATAAAACTATGACTGCACTTTTATCTAATCATGCTACCTAAGGATAGGATTTGCACACAAAAATACTAGGATCGTTGATTTAGCCCTAGTTTCAAGGTTGGTTGTAATCCTTTTTCAATTTTAGATCAAAGGGTATACTATATTCCTCATTCCTTGCATATGTCTTAATATATCTAACTTACGAGGTGATTTATTTGAAAGCTGCCCTATACTTACGTGTTAGCACAGAAGAACAAGCTTCTGGTGGGCACTCTATTGAGGCGCAACGTCAGGAATTAATAAAATACTGTAATTTATTTGATTATGAAATTCATGATTTTTATACAGATGCTGGCTATTCTGCAAGTACCATGGATCGACCTGCATTAAAGAAACTACTAGCAAATTGCAAAAAATATGATGTATCATTAGTATGGAGATTAGATAGACTTTCTAGAGATATGGCTGATTTGATGAAAATATTAGAAGTTTTTGAAAGTCATGGAGTAACTTTTAAATCTAAAACAGAAAGCTTTGATACATCTACAGCCTCTGGTAAATTGATGCTTAACATGCTTGGCTCCTTTGCAGAATTTGAAAGATATTCCATAAGCGAAAGAATACAATTAGCCCATAGAAAAATACTAAACGAAGGCAAATGGCGAGGGGGGACTCCTCCTTTAGGTTATCAAATAGGTGAAAATAAAACACTCATTATTGATGAAAAAGAATCCTATATTATAAAAAAAATATTTGACCTTAGTGCAAACAAAAATATGGGTACTAGGAGTATTGCTATTCATCTTAATACTTTAGGCTATCTCACTAGAAAGCATAAACCTTTTAGTAGCTCTTCTATTGTCCGTATATTGAAAAACCCTACTTATTATGGACAAATGATCCATAAAAGGCAACGATATGTTAAAAAAGATGGAAAAAAGAAGGTACTCTATTCAGATCAATACACTACCTATAAAGGTCTATATACTCCCATAATTTCTGAAGAACTCTTTTTAAAATCTCAAAAAAATATGAATATGAGAAAATTAAATCGAGGAACTTCTTCTAAAATCACAACCCTATTATCAGGTCTTCTATTTTGTGGAGATTGTAAAGCCTATATGCTTAAAAATAGTAAAAAAAATGGAGAAATCTTTTATACTTGTAAGAATTATAAACACTATGGCAAATGTACCCATCACTATATTTCTGAAAATATAATACTCAAAGAAATTAGAAAGACTCTTGAAGGAGTAGCAACCTCTCAAAGCATGTTTCATGTATTCAACCAAAGATTAATACAAGAAAAAACAAATCAAATAAATACCCTCAAAATGGAGATTGCCACTTTACAAACGAATATTAATAATATCCCAATTAGGAAGGATAAACTATTAGCACTGGTTGAAAAAGAAATCATCACCATAGAGGACTTTATAGCTAGAAATAAAAAAATAGCAGAAGAAAAAAAAGAAAAAAATAAATTGCTAAACAAATTACAAACTAACCTAAATAACATAAATCATCATCAAAACAACAAAAATTTCTTATTACCTATGCAATCATTCAATCATATCTTTAGCCACCTCTCTTTTCCATGCAAGAAAAAACTTTTAAGAGAGCTCATTGAACGCATAGAAGTTTTTCATAATACGTGCCCTTATGCTAGAAAAAAAATCCATATCTATTATAAAATTTAAAACAAAGAACAAAAGCTATTTCTGCTCTTTATTATTGCTTTAAAAATGTCTTTTTACTCATTATATGCAATTTATATTTCATATGTCTAAAAAAAGCAAAAGGAATCTAGTGAACTTTGTAGAATATATTATTGATTATCAATATATTTTAAGGAGGTATTTTTTATGTCTGTATTGATCGTATTATTAGCTATTTTATTCATCCTATCACTTACCTTTAATCTTTTCATCTTAAGAAATATAAAATTTACTACTATCAAAATGACTCCTCTAGCAAATGGAGATTTCACTAAAAAATTCCACACCAAAGAAATGGGCTTTTTAGGTAAGATGGGCGCTCTTTTAAATATTTTTTTAAAAAATATGCGATTCTTTATTGCTAACGTAAATTCATCTGTTGACCATGTGCAAAAGTATGCTCTTACTATCACTAAAAATGCAGAGCATATTAATCATGGAGCAAAACAAAATGCAGAAGTAATCTCTGAAATTGCAAAGAATTTTGAAGCTCAAGCAGAATCTGTCATGAAGGCACATCACTATACAGAAAAAATCAATGAAGACTTTCATGCCATTACATCAAAGACAACAGCCGCTAAAGAACAAGCTATCACCACAAGAGATACACTTCATAAGAGTATTTTTGTATTTGAAAAATTACTCAATATTATGGAGAACAATTCACATCATAGCTTAGAATTAGCAAAAAAAATTAATTATCTTGAAGCAAAAACACAGCAAATCAATAGTATTACAGATGCTGTCAATGCCATTAGTGACCATACAAATCTATTAGCATTAAATGCTTCTATTGAAGCTGCAAGAGCTGGAGAAGTAGGTAAAGGTTTTGCTGTTGTAGCTAATGAAGTAAAAAATCTAGCATATCAATCTGCAGAATCTTCTAATGAAATAAAAGAGTTGATTTATACCTTACAAGATGATATTAAAGATATTGCACAAGAAATCAAAAATGATTCTGAGAAGGTTATAGAAGATATTGCTATTGCAAATGATGCTAAAAAACATTTCAATATGATTATTGAATCTACAAAAACTACTCTTTCAGCCATAGAAGATATACATCATTTAGCAACAGAAGAAGTTCATGTAATTTATCATATACAAGACTTTATGAAAAATGTTTCTACTACTTCACAACAAAATACCAGCTTTGCACAAGAGGTTTCTGCTACTACAGATGAGCAATCTAGTATTATTGAAAATATGTTCACTTCTCTTCAAGAATTAAACACGATGACAGGAGAGATAAAAAATGTAATATATAGTTTTGTGAAGGACTATATAATAGATCATGCTACACAAAAATTAATAGACGAAGGAATGGCTTTTTTAAGAGATACAGCTCAAAATTCCATATTATGGGACTTCCATAAAACATCTAGCGAAAAATTTCTTAATGAAATCATTGAAAAACATACTTATTTTGAAACCATTAATCTATTTACCTCAAAAGGAGATGTTGTTGCTGTAGGTACTAATAATGAAATAGACTTTAAAGATGATATATATGGAAATTATAGTCATAGAAAATATTTCAAACAAGCCATAAAAGGAAAAGATTATATTTCGGAAGCTTATATATCTATGGATTCAAGTAACTACTGTTTAGGTATGGCTACCCCCCTCAAAAATCAATCTGGTAAAATTATAGGGATTTTAATGGCAGACTTTGCTTTGATCTAATACCTACTAGCAGTCATTTTTAATCATGAAACAAATAAATAGTTGGTCCTAAAAAAACATATGTTTTTTTCGACAAAAGGATGAATAGTTTGATCTTATTCATCCTCTCTCCATTTATTTATATCCATATATCCTTCTAAAATAATATTTAACACGTCCTCAGGCAAAATTCTATTGCCATATTCATCTAGAGCTGTCATAAAAAAAGCTACCGTTGTATCATGGCTTTCTTTATATCTCTTTCCATAAGGTGTTTCTACCCGATCATTCATATCTATGCACCCCTTCAACCTTTACTACTATTCTCTATGCATATTCCCTTTGTCCATATGTCTTCCTATTCCTATCTTTTGCTATCATGATTATCTAATCAAGTAGATATTGGTTTTATGGGACCAGAAGCATCTGTGTATGTTTTCAATCAAGGCAAAGATGACTATGCAGTAAATTTTGCTCAACTTACTCAAAGAGATGGTTCTTTCTTACTTGCAAGAGAACCTATGCCTAACTTTACCTTTGAAGCTGTTAAAGATAAAACCATTATAGGAGGAAGAAAAGGCGGTATGCCTGAAATGACATTAGAATACGTTCTCAAAGAAAATAATGTATATCCTGGAAAAGATGTAAATGTACGTACAGATATTCAATTTGCTGTTATGGCTGGAGCCTTCACTGGAGGAGAAGGAGATTTTGTTACCCTTTTTGAACCAGTAGCTTCAATGCTTGAAAAATCAGGAGCTGGTCATATTGTAGCATCAATTGGTGAAGCTGGAGGATATATTCCTTACACCTGCTATTGTGCAAAGAAGAGCTTTATAGAAAGTGATCCTGAGGTAATACAAAAATTCACTAATGCTATCTATCAAGGAATGAAATGGGTAGAAAGTCATACGCCTGAAGAAATTGCCCAATCTATTTCTCCTCAATTTCCTGATGCAGATCTTGATATTCTTACATCTGTTGCAAAAAGATACAAGGATCAAGATACCTGGAAACCTGATTTAATCTTGACAGAAGAGGGATTAGATCATATGATGGATATTGTAGAGCTTGCTGGTGAATTAGACAAAAGAGCTCCTTATGAAAAAATTGTAGCTACAAAATTTGCTGAAAAAGCAATGAAAGCTGATCAATAAAACCCACCTACCCAACAGGTGGGTTTTATCTGTTTTTGAACATCAAGTCGACAGTGTTCGACAAATTATTTATTTTTTCTATCTTTTTCGCTTTTTTATTATTTTTTTCTATTGGACTTTTCCCCTATCATTCCCTATAATTATTAGTAAGAAAATTATCACACCATATTGTTTAGGAGGTTTTTTTTATGGAAAAAAATTTGATTGTCGAGTCTGTTCGTAAAGAAGCAGAGGGTTATTTTCAGCGTGGAGAATTTTTCTGTTCTGAAGCTGTTGTGCATGCCATTAACCAATTGTTAGGCTCTCCATTTCCAGAAGATGTATGCAAATTAGCTTCTGCTTTTCCTGTTGGGCTAGGTAAATCCGGATGTCTTTGTGGTGCTGTAAGTGGTGGTTCCATGTCACTTGGTATGGCTTATGGTCGAAAGCACGGTGAACCTATGAACGAAAAAATGTTTCCTATTTCTGCAGCATTACATGATCATATTAAAAAGATTTATAAAAGTACATGCTGTCGTATTCTTGTAAAAAACTATACTTTTGGTAGTCCTGAAAGAAAAGCCCATTGCGTTGAAATAACAGGTGAAGTTGCTGCATGGGTTGCTGAAAAATTACTAGAAGATCCTGAAATTGCACAAAAAATTGAAATGGCAAAAAAATAATTAAAGGAGCAAACAATGAATTTAATTATAAAAAAATTACCAATTCCTATAGCTGGTTTGATGCTAGCTTTAGCAGCTATAGGCAACTTATTGTCATCATATAGCAATTTTTACAAAAGTCTATTTGGCATTTTATCATCTGTTATTATGCTTTTACTGCTTATCAAGGTGATTTCCATGCCAAAATCCTTGAATGAAGGTTTTAATCATCCTGTTATAGCTAGTGTAATACCTACTTTTTCTATGGGGCTTATGATTCTATCTACTTATGTAAAACCTTACTTTCCTTCTTTAGCTTATTATTTATGGCTGATCGGTTTAATATTACATGTTTTTTTAATTCTTTATTTTACTAAAAAATATATCTTTACCTTTCAAATAAAAAAAGTTTTTCCAAGCTATTTTATCGTTTATGTAGGCATTGTTAGTGCTAGTGTAACAGCTCCTGCATTTAATTTAACCTCTTTGGGGCAGTATATTTTCTGGTTTGGTTTTGTTGCTTATTTAATCTTACTTCCCTTTGTATTGTATAGAGTTTTTGCAGTGAAACAAATCCCTGAGGCTGCTATCCCAACGATTACAATTTTCGCTGCTCCGGCGAGTCTATGCTTAGCTGGATATTTAAAATCCTTTCCTGATAAAAATATTTTCATGATTAGTTTTTTAAGTATTTTATCATTGATTATGTTCATTTCTGTCATGTTATATATGCCTAAAATGCTAAAATTAAAATTTTATCCAAGTTATTCAGCATTTACATTTCCTTTTGTTATTACTGCTATTGCTATGAAAGGTACCTATGCTTTCTTATTGAATACAAAAGGAATCATTCCTCACTTAGGAAATTTTGTTAAATTCTTAGAATTATGGTCAATTGTCATGGTGATCTTTGTATTTATAAAATATATGCTTTTTATCGTTGACATTCCTCATTCTATTTCTGGCACTACTCAAAAATAAATATAAATTCCACCCCAAAATCCATACTATCTAAATAATAATTGCCCACTATTTGTGGGCAATTTATTTTTAATTCCACCTTGGTGTATTCCAATGACTGTTTTTTAATCGTTCTCCTTCATCCTCAGAAACAATATAAGCTCCTATTCCTTGGTGGTGATATTCCTTTACTTTTTTTATAGCTTCTTCTCTACTCATAGGATTAGAAATCTTTTCATTAGCTCTTACTACATATCTTTTTTCCATCATTATCCTCCTTCTAGTATTTTGATCGTTTCTTGTATTAGTATGCCTCTTTTTCTTATATAGATATACGTTTTCATTTTTACTGTTTTAATCAAAACACGACTTCCTCTTTATATAAATTTTATGTCATCATGCTTTTTTTACCTTGTATTACGTGTCTATTTTTTACACATACTTTTATTAAGATAAAAAGGAGGGTTATCATGCAAAATCAACATCTTAATGCTTTAAAAGAATTAGACTATGCCCATCTTACAAAGGAAGAACAAGATCAATTAAGAGAACTAGAACATAAATTTAATAACCATATTGGTAAACAAGTATACTTTATGGTAATGGAAAAATAATCTTATCCCTAAAACAAAAATGACAGCAACTATAGATCTGTCATTTTTGTAATTGGTCTTATTTTTTATCTTTTTTTCATCATATATAAAAATTCTACATTCTTTTTTCTTACATATTCCATAGAAGCAGGGTCTCCATGCCCAGGATAAATCATTACTTCATCCTTCCATTTGGAAATCTTATTCCGGATAGAATTTTTCATAGCTTGCTCGTCTCCACCATCTAAATCCATTCTCCCTATATCAACATTAAAGATAGTATCTCCCGTAAATATGATATTTTCATTTTTCACCTTTATACACATGCCTCCTGGTGTATGCCCTGGTGTGTGAATAATTTCTAAATTTACCCAAGAAGTTTCTATGTGATCTCCATCTTTTACTAATTTGTCAGGAATAATAGCGATGGCTTTTCTAAAGCTACTGATTGAATGATTGATATAAGGGTCATTTAACCCTTTTGCATCTTTTTTATGAATATATACAGGCATAGGATATTTTTCCTTTAATTCTATTACAGCCCCTATATGATCATAATGATAATGTGTAAGAATAATCCCTATAGGTTTTAATCGTTTTTTTTGAATGCGTTCTATAAAAGTTTTTACTTCATCTCCTGGGTCAATGATGAAAGCTTCTAATGAATATTCATCATAAAGAATATACCCATTTGTTTCTAACATTCCAACAACAAGTCTTTCTAATTCCATACACGAACTCCTTTTCACTATATTATTATCAAAATAAACCCTACAGTTATACTGTAGGGCTTGTTTTGATTTTCTTGGAGCGAGCAACGGGAATCGAACCCGCACATCTGGCTTGGGAAGCCAGGACTCTTCCATTAAGCTATGCCCGCATCTATTCACATCTTTATTATAGTCTTCCTTCCTACAATTGTCAATATTTACAAGTTCCATATAGCCCTATTTTCTCATCACTTATAAAGTTTATTACTCTCTTATTCCTATGATCCTTTCTGTTCTAATAGCTACAAATGAAGTTAAACCCTAAGGAATCATCCCTTAGGGTTTTTTCAAAATTACATGTTTCTATTAATACATTGTATTTTGAACGCCACTATTTTGAACCTTTTCCTTTGCTTTTTGAATTTCTGGCTGCCCCACTGCAGATGAGCTAGTAAGATTAGCATCAGTTGAAGGCATTCCTGATGTCATTCCTTGTCCTACTACTCCATAGTTCCCCATTTTCTGCTTTGCTTTTTCAATTTCATTTTGGTTAACAGCATTAGAATTCTTTAAGTTCGGAACGTTTCCCATAGTATTATACATTTTGGCATTCCTCCACTTGTAATTTTGGTAAGCTTTAAGCTTACAATAAATAGTATATCCTTTTATCTAAAGATTATATCTTGCAATATTTAAAGTATTTTCATATAAATAACAAATATAATTATGTATTTAAATTCACATATATTCTTTGTATTTTTCTTTATATCCTTGGAATACTAATAAATGAAACTATATAAAAAGGAGTTGACTTTATGGATACATTCGCTCTTTTATTAGTCATTGTAGGTGCATTAAATTGGGGACTAATTGGTCTTTTTCAATTTGATTTAGTTGCAACTTTATTTGGCGGACAATCTTCTATACTTAGTAGAATTGTCTATTCACTAGTTGGTCTAGGAGGCGCCTACGCTATTACTTTCTTGTTCAAAGATCGAGAAAAAGTTAGATAAAAAAAGTAGAGAGTATTTAACTACTCTCTATTTTTTATCTAAAAAAATTGCTCCTACATGGTTAACAATATATTCTACTTAAGTCTAGTATTTCCCTATACAGATAATTTTTCAAGAGGTGAATATATGAAAAAAAGAAAATTTCTGTATCATAAGGGGTAAGTATTTCTCGTACTTACTCCTTAAAATTTTATCTTGATAGTAGTCTAATAAACATGTCTATCTTATTCGTTTGCCCTGCATCTACTAAATCTGTCATTTGTTTAAGCATCTGTAATCTTTTTATTAAAGCTTTTTTCTCTTTTTTTGAAAATCCATTAATCATACGAATCATTTCATTTTCAATATCTTGTTGTGACTTGTTCTTATATTGATCAGCCAAATTTGAAAGTTGCTCTAATTGTCCATTAGATGCATTCATGCTTTTAGCGACTTTTTTTAATTTTTTACTCATATCATTTGGTTTTCTCATCATATCCCTCCTTCATAAATTATTTCCATTCCTCTCTACACTACCATATTATGTATTTCCTTTTTATCTGTTACAGGTTGTCTATAGAAAAACCCATGCTACATTAAAAATGCAGTATGGGTTTTCATCTTTTTCTACAAACAAAAAATTAAAAACATAGACCACTTCAAAGAAGCAGTCTATGAAAAATTATTTATTTGATGCTTTAACGCATTTATCAAGTCTTCATATTTTTTTATTTGTTGCTGTATTCTTAAATTCTCTTCTTTTAGTCTTTCATTTTCTTCTAATATTTTTTCATTTTGTATATTTTGAGGCTCTTCCTTTACAGTAATAGCTATAAGCTTTTTAACAATTTTTAATATTTTCTCTCCATAACCATTCCCTGGAATAGCCCATTTTCCATTCAAATCTGTTACATACTTACAAGAACCTAAAAGTCCACTCTCTTCTAGTATTGTATATCTCGGGTCCACAATAGGACTGATTAAAGGCTTTTTACTTACATATCCTTTTAAATGCTGAATATGTGCCTTAACCCCTATTTGAGGAGTATCAAAACTTGCTGCTCTTCCTTTTTGAGTAGTATTCGTAGCTCCAAGACCTGCATAATTGTTCTGTCCAGGAAGTACCAGTCCTCCAAACTTAAAAAAACCGGTCTCAAGAAGTGCCTGTGCAAAAGCTATATCCCCTCTGATTCCTTCTTTTTTTCCTTCATCCAAATAATAAATTACCATTTCATCTGGAGTACAATTAATTTTAGGAACTGGATTCACCATTAATAAATATTGTTTCATTTGTTCCTTTGTAGCCATGGAAGCTCCTACTATTTCTACTTTATCTCGTATTTGCTCCATTAATTTAAATTTATCTAAAGATGTTCCAGGACAACTTTTATTAGAATATTCTCTATGAAATATTAAATGATCTGTTTGAAAAATCTCAAATAATCCCTTAATAAGCTTTTTTACTGCTTCTAATTGCACTCCTTCAAGTTTTTCTTGTCCTTTATCAAAATTTCCAATCATTTCAATAGCAAAAGCATTCTTATTATGTCTCGAGATACTAGCTGGCATTAAATTTACATCTCTTCCATCCCATACAAGCCCATCAGGAGAAACACTTACATGCTGTCCTATATCACGCCATTTCAATGTTTTAGTATGATATCTCCACATACCATAAATAACTTTTTCTTTATTACTTGCTAAAAAATAAGTTTTTTTTGTAGGCTTCCACGTATGATGTAAATGAATATCTGTAATCTTTCTAGTCAACTTCAATTTTTTTAAATAATCTAAATAACTTTCTACTCTATAGCTATGAAATCTTCTCATTTTTTTCACCTCCTGCTTAATAGATATGCAAAAAGTAAAAAAATGATATCATTTTTATCCTACTTTCTTCTTCCCTGTTTGTGTCTTATGTGCATTTTTGCACCTCCAGCATTCAAAGACCCTCTTAATTGTTCTTTGGCTGACGATAACTCTTCTTCAATCTCTCGTCTACAAGGAGGGCAATATTTATGATGGGCTGAAAGAAGGAGTCTTCCACATCTTCTACATTCAAAATTTAAATATTCATTTGGAATTTCAATAAGCCTTCCTTCTCTAACAAAATTATTAACAACATGATAAGGAACACCAGTTTCTTGTTCAATTTCAAAAGCAGTAGCTCCAGGATACTCTTTTAAATATCCCTCAATTTTATCAAATACATCCTGGATTTTTCTAAAACATTCAGAACAATAGTCATATAATGAATTTTCATTAATGATTTTTTTGCATTTTCTACAAGTTCTTACTAATACGCCTTTTTGATACTTTCTATTTTTCACTATATTCCACCTCTGTCCTAAAGGAGCTTTTCTTTTTATTATAACATATATAACCCTTAATCCTTATCCTCCTTATTGACTATTTTCTATTCTAAAATCTTTGAAGGCTTAAAGTCTAAGGCATCACAAGATGTCAGATAGTAAAGAACATCATTTCTTTCTCCTTGAAGCCCACCTTCAAAAGAATCTTTTCCATGAAGGTGTCCATAAATTACTTTTTTCACACCATATTCTTCATAGATTTTAGTGAATTCAGAAGGCTCTAACCTATCATTTGTAGGTGGATAGTGAGTCATTACTAATAAATCACTATATCCATCCTTTATAGCCCCATCTATTGATAATCTTAATCGATGCACTTCTCTTTCATAAATTTTCTCGTCATGATCAGTAAATTTATAGTCATTTGGACAAATCCATCCTCTCGTACCACATATAGCATATTTTTCATAAGTATAATAATTATTTTGCAAAAAATTCATATTTTCAAATAGTTTATTCATTTTCGTTACAGCACTCCACCAATAATCATGATTTCCTCGGATGAATATTTTCTGTCCTGGTAGAGTCTGAATCCATTCTAGATCTATCATTGCATCCTTCATATTCATAGCCCAAGAAGTATCTCCTGGAATTAATACTAAGTCATGATCCTTAATGATTTCTAACCAGTTTTGCCTAATTTTTTCATGATGATTGATCCACTGTTCTCCAAAAATATCCATTGGCTTATCTACACCAAGACTAAGATGCAAATCACCGATTGCATATATTCCCATTTTTTCACACCTACTTTTATTTCAAAGTTAACTTGCTAAAAGTTTACATATCCCTATTATTTTTTGATGTTTCTCTCTATCACTAACAAAAACTATTTGTATAGTATTTTTAATATGTTATTGATCAAACGAACATTCCTTATAAGGTTACTTAAATAGTATACCTTAAATTTAACAGACTTCCAGTATTGATTTCACTATTTTGTCCATATTTCGAAATTTCCATCCAAATCATATTTTTTTACAGATAGCAGTAAAAGTTTTAGGATTTATCCAAAACAACATATACATAACACTAGAACCATTAGAATCACATGAACTGTGCCCTAGTTGTAATAACACATCCTTTAAATAACTCATCATCAATTCAAAAACTCAAAGTTCTTTCTCTATATTAAAAATCAAGTACATTACCAAACAGTAAATATAACAATTGAACACCTCTTACAAATCATGTATAATAGCAGATAGAATGAAATTAAGGAGGCTGATCTTTTGAGGAATTTAGATTTTATTTACAAAAGACATAGCGTACGAAAATTTGAAGAAAAAAATGTTCCTGTAGAAGATATAAAGAAAATCATCGAGGCTGCTACATATGCCCCTTCAGGAAAAAATGTTCAAAATTGGCATTTCGTTGCTCTCACCAATAAAGAAAAAATAGAAAAAGTAGGAGAAATCATTGAAAAGAAAAATGCAGACCTTGCAAACTTACTTCAAAATGAGGATATGAAAAATAGATTTACAAAATTCTTAAGATTTTCTACTGTCTTCACAAAAGCGCCAGTACTGATTCTTGTATATACTGAAACGTCCTATAAACCTACTGGTCTTGATGTATTAAAGGAAATCGGTGTTTCAACAGAAGAAGTCCATGATCTTTTAAAAACAAATCCTGCTATTCAAAACATAGGGGCAGCTACGGAAAATCTTATGCTTGCTGCCACAGACATGGGGTATGGAACCTGCTGGATGACTAGTGCAAATTATGCCGCAAAAGAAATTGAAGAATTTATCGGTTTAGATAAAGAAGGATATTTCCTTGCAGCTATGACTCCTCTTGGTATTCCTAGTGGAGAACCAAAAAGTCCACCTAGAAAACCTATAGACGAAGTATTAACAATTATTGAATAAAAATAGGAGACATACTCATGTCTCCTCATTTTTTTAATTCTTTCCTGAAAAATTTTATAGATACATAAATAAAATATACAAGGAGTGATAGCATTGGGAAAAACAACTTGGAAACCAGGGACCTTTGTTTATCCTATACCCGCCATTTTAGTAAGCTGTGGTGACCATGAGGATAACCATAACCTTATTACTATTGCATGGACGGGTACTATTTGCACAGATCCTGCCATGACATACATATCCATAAGACCTGATAGACATTCTTATGAAATCATCAAAAGAACAAAAGAATTTGTAATCAATTTAACAACAGAAGATTTAGCTTATGCTACAGATTATTGTGGTGTAAAATCAGGACGTGATCTAGATAAATTTAAAGAAATGAAATTAACTAAAGAAAAAGCAACAAAGGTAAAAGCTCCTATGATTAAAGAAAGTCCAGTAAACATTGAATGTAGAGTAGAAAATATTGTCCCTCTAGGCTCTCATCATATGTTTACAGCAAAAGTATTAGCTGTAAATGTAGATGAAAAGTATTTAGACGAAAAAAATAAATTTCATTTAAATCAAGCAAAGCCTATTACCTACTGTCATGGACACTATTATGGGCTCAAAAAATCTTTAGGTCATTTTGGCTTTTCTGTAGCAAAAAAGAAGAAAAAAAGAAAAAAATAAAGAGATGGTCTCATCTCTTTATTCAAATGCTTTATATCTATCTACTGCTAACTTTATAGAATCAGACAATTCTATTAATTCAACAATATTTCCTTTTCCTAAAGCCTTATTAAATTTTTCTCTAAATTTATTAGCTTTCTCTTCTTGTCCAATGCTTTTCAAAAGCTGCATATTATTAACAATACTAGAAACTGTATTGGATTTTGCTTCAAAAAACTTTTGTGCATTGATGACTTCATCTCGAATAGTCCACATTTCCTTATCTAAAAGATGAGCAGCTTCTGCTGATTTTTTCAATCTTTCTTTTATAGGTTCTGGAACATTTTTCTTGTATTTATAATTGATTGAATGTTCAATAGTAGCCCAAAAATTCATGGCTAAAGTACGTATTTGAATTTCAGCAAGAATCTCTTTATGTCCAAATGCCGTTTGTATAGGATATCTTATAATCATATGGTAACTTCTATAACCACTTTCTTTCCTATTCTTTATGTAATCTTTTACATACTCAATTTTTAAATCTTTTCCATCTCTTTGCTCAATTAATTCTACAACTTTGTATATATCATCTACAAATTGGCACATGATTCTGATGCCCGCTATATCTTCTATCTTTTCTTCAATTTCATTTTCAGCAATTCCATATTTTTGAGCCTTTTCTATAATACTAGATACTTTTTTGACTCTTCCTGTTACAAACTCTATTGGAGAATACTCACTCATCTCCCTAAGTTCATTTCGGATTGCCTTAAATTTCACCTTTAGTTCTTCTACCGCTTGTTCATAAGGTATTAGAATCTTTTTCCAGTGTCTCAAGCTCATCTCACCCCCTATCTATGGTGCTATTTTTTAATCATTTCATCCAAATTAGTTCTTCCTTTACAAGTAAAATATCTGACTTTTTTTAGCTCCATTGGATGTCCTCCTCTATTTATTCTATATTTAGCTTTTAAGCATAGCATACTCCCACAATAATTGTAAGATAAGCTTTACAATTATTCAAGCTATTCCTAAATATTGCTTACTTTTTAATCAATGATCTTTAGAAATTCAGTTTTATTTTCTAAACTTTCTAATAAATAGTCTGGAGCGTATTGTGCTAATTTTTCTGCACTATAAGAACCTGTAGCTACAGCAATACTTTTTATTCCTAGTATTTTTGCACATTCAATATCTAATTTTGTATCTCCTATTACATAAATATTTTTTTTAGCATATTTTATTCCCTGAACCTTTTGAGCAAGATCAATAGCTTTTTGAATAATTTCCCAACGCTCTACCCTATGGTCTCCAAACCCACCTACCTGAAAATATCCATTTAGCTCATGTACTTTTAACTTAATTCTTGCTCCTCTTTCAATATTTCCTGTTCCTAAAGCATGAAAAAAATTATGTTCCTTACTACTATGCTCAAGGATATTTTTTACTCCTGGCAGGATTTCTATATAATCTTTCCCTTGAAGAATTTCTTTGAGTATTTCACAATAGGTATCAAAAAATAATTTCTTATCTATAGCTTTGATTGTATGCTTTAAAAGAGCATCCTCTACAATCATAGCATCTAGTCGCCCTGCCATATTTACATTTTCAAAGGCTTTCTCTAATCCAAATAGCTTATAAAATGTTTTTTCCATAGCATCTCGACCACAACCTCCACTATTGATTAAAGTTCCATCAATATCCCATACCATTAATATTTCTTTCATGAATAGCCCCCTTAAATTTAGTCCATATTCTCTTTATCAATATTTTATTAAACTTCCAAGGTAACTATCCATATTATATCACTTTATGTATATATAAAAAATAATCCTGCTACGAATCAGCAGGATTATTTTTTTATGCCATACAATAACTTCCTATCACTTGTTCACAACCCTCTTGTTTATGCTCAAATCCCTTCTCTCCCATATATTCAGCTAGATCAATTACCCTATTAGAGTATCCCCACTCATTATCATACCATGCAACTACCTTGATCATATGATCATCCACCATCGAAGTAGATAATCCATCTACGATAGATGAACGATAATCTTTTTTATAATCTACTGAAACAAGAGGTTCCTCAGAATATCCTAAAATACCATATAATGCTCCTTCTGCTGCTTCTCTTAACTTATTATTTACTTGTTCTACTGTAGTAGATTTTTCTAATTCAACAACTAAATCTACTACTGAAACTACTGGAACAGGCACACGCATTGCCATTCCGTGGAGTTTCCCTTCTAACTCAGGTATTACCTTTGAAACAGCCTTGGCTGCACCTGTTGTAGTAGGAATAATAGATTCAGCCGCAGCTCTTGCTCTTCTTAAATCTTTATGTGGTAAATCTAATATTTTTTGATCATTTGTATATGCATGTACTGTTGTCATCAGTCCTTTTACGATTTTAAATTCATCATGAAGGATCTTTGCTACTGGAGCTAAGCAATTTGTTGTACAAGATGCATTCGATACAATATGATGCTCTGATGGATCATATTCAATATGATTTACACCCATAACAATAGTTTTATCTTCGTCTTTCCCTGGAGCAGTAATAATAACTTTTTTCGCTCCTGCCTCAATATGCTTTTGACATTCTTCCTTTGTTCTAAATTTTCCAGTAGATTCTATAACAATATCTACCCCTAACTCCTTCCAAGGAATCTGTGCTGGATCTCTATGAGCTGTAAATACAATTTCTTTATCTCCTACAATGATTGAATTTTCAGTAGCTTTTACTTCATAAGGCATTATTCCATAAAGTGAATCATACTTAAATATATGTGCATGCTTTTCTGGACCACTAGTACTATTAATTGCCACAATTTCAATATCCATTTGTCTTTCCATCCATGCTCTTAATACATTTTTACCAATTCTTCCAAAGCCATTAATCCCTACTTTTATTGACATATTATGTCCCCCCATTATTAGATATGTAAACATATATTTGTAGATATACGTTTAATTGTATGTTTTATTTTTTCATTTGTGTTATATTACATTAACATATTAACATAAATGTTATCAATTGTATACATTATTATACGTTTTTATTAAAAATATCTTCCTTTAAAAGACTTTTAATATATCATATTTCAAATTATTCACTTTTTTATTCTGCGAGTTCTTTGATAAAAGCTAAGAATCATAAATTTTACTTTGCCCAAATCAATAAGTATATCCATCAAATCAGAATAATGATCTTATTAAAAACAAAAAAATACATAGACAAAATAATCATCTTGTCTATGCATTAAAAAAAGGTCTTAGTGCCTTTCCATTTAAATAATTAAATTTTTTTCCTTGATAACTCTCTAGTCTTTCCATTCTTTCATCAATTGCATCTTTTATTTTCCACCAGCTGGTATTCCAATTACAAAAAAGGGTATTTTCCTTTGGCGCTCTTCCAACTAATCTTTGCAGAACAATATCTGGATTTAGATACTCTAAAAAGAGTGTCACCCGTTTTATATATTCTTCTAATGGAATAATCTTAAATTCTTCATTTTCATACATTTTCCCTATCATTGTATTCTTTAAAATATACAAAGAATGTAGTTTAACTTGCTCTACTCCAAGGGCTGATATGATTTTTGCCCCCTCTATAACATCTTCCTCATCATCCCATGGAAGATTTAAAATCATATGCACACAACTCTCAAAGCCATGCTTTTTGATCCGAATGATTGCATCAATCAATTCAGCAAGAGAATGTCCTCTATTTATTTTTTTTAATGTATGATAATTTACACTTTGAAGACCTAATTCTATAGATATGTTGATCTGCTCTTTTTCTTTTATTTCTTTTAAAAAAGCTAAATATTCATCCTTTACACAATCAGGTCTTGTAGATACTGAAATTTCTACGATATTGTCTTGACAAGCTTCATAGATATATTCTTTAAATTTTTCTAATGGCAAATAGGTATTTGTGAAATTTTGAAAATATGCAATGAACTTTTTTGCCTTATATTTCTTTTGTATATAACTTATATTTCTATTAAGCTGCTCTGTAACAGATATACTATTTTCTAAATTTTCAAAACCCGCGCCCTCTTCTCCACAAAATATACATCCACCACTAGCAACCGTTCCATCCCTATTTGGGCATGTTACAGGAAGATTTATAGGGATTTTATACACTTTTTCCCCATATTTTTCTTTTAAATACTGTGAATATATCCTGTATCTATTCTTTTGCACCGTTTCTTGCTCCTTTTATATTTTTTATTTCATCCCTTAGCTCACTTTTTCTTTTTGCTCTACAGGTACAGTTTCAACCACTACCCCTTTAGGCAATTTCTTTTCTAACTTTGTTGTTACATTTTTCTCCTCATTCTCATAGGATTGCCCTACTACAATTAAATCTATATTATTTTTCTCAGTCAACTTTTTTAATGCTTCTAGTACATCATGCGCTCTTACTACAGTCAATGTTGCACCATAAGCCTTTGCTTTTTCAAATAAATATTCTAAAGCATCTCCATCTTTTGACTTTCCTAAAAAATGATATCCTTCTTTTGCTACATGTATAACAAACAACTCTCCCTTATACTCATCTCGTATTTGAGCACCTCTTCTAATAAGTCTTTCACAGGTTTTTTGTTGTGTTACACATACCATGATATTTTGAATATTCTCCATTCTAAAACCCCTTTCGAAAATGGAAATCCTATTAAGCATCTTTGTATTTTACAAAAACTCTTTTCTAATAACATTATACTACAAACCATTATGCCCTGCTAGTATATGTAGGAGTATAATACATAATACATACTTATATATAATTTAGCAAATAAAAAGCGGCAAAAGCCGCTTATATAATAGATGCCAATAATAGTATTTCCTCATTATCATTATATATTTTGTCAAATTGCTCAATTGGAAGAGGATTTTTTCCTTTTCCTACTTCTATCGTATATCCAGGTTTTCTATATTGATCTATAAACCAATCCTTATATCCTGCATAAGAAGCAATACCATACGTTTCATCTAGTTTATATCCACTTGCTTTAGCAAATAATTCTCCTATTTTTTTTGCTTCAGGGGATGCAAGGTTTTCAAAATCCCAATAGATTACCTCTCCTTGACTATGATAAGCAAGCACCAATCTAAAATTATGTTTTCTAGTAAAATCTGCCACCGTTTTTGATTCAGGTTCTGACTCTGGATAGGGTCCTGAATACCTTGTAGGACCAGGTCCATATACACCATATTCTTCTTCTGCTTCCTTTGATTTTTCCCACAATGCATCATAGTTGTGATTTAAGTCTACTCCTCTATTATTAGCCTGCCAATCCTTTGAAAAATCTGTACTTCCTTTATTCCACTTAATCAATTGATCGTAGTAAGGGTTATTTTCTTGTAAACCATTAAGTACTAAATCTATACCATCTGGATTTACCATGGGCATAATATATATAGTGCTTTTTTCCCATAGATCCTTTGTATTGTATCCCCTCATATCCTCTTCCCTTATATACGCTTTTGAAAAATTTTCAATGAACTTCATAAGGAGTGGAGCTGTAATCCATTCTAATGCATGATGAGCGCCATTATAAAACACTTTATTAGGACCATTTCCTAATTTTATATAATATAAATTTCTTCCTAAAACGCTTTTTCCTGCAATACCTGCCTCTAAGAAGGGATATCTTATTTTTAGCCCTTCTATATCTCTTTTCATCATATCATAAGTATAATCAATATTCGTATCTACTATATCTATCCCATAGGGTACAACAATTTTTTGCCCTATTTGTAAATTATATGGATTCACATTAGGATTAGCTGCTATAATACTTGTAACGTTCGTATAATATTTTTTTGCAATTTCATACATGGTATCTCCCTTTTGTATAGTATAAACATCATACCCCATTAGAAGAGGCTCTAATACTTTCATCGTATTCGGTCCAATGATCCCAGTAGGTATCAACTTATTATCTTGTTGAAATTTTTCTACTGCATCTTGTGTCTTTTCTCCAAATATCCCATCAATAGGACCTGGATCATATCCTATCTTTTTAAGAAGTGATTGTATCTCCATTACGTCCGTCCCTTCGGCACCTCTCTTTAAAATTCTCAATCCTATCCCCCCTTATTGTCTACTATTATTATATTATTCCTATTTCTATAAATATTTCCTTACTCTTTTCATACATTCACAAAATTATGTTATACTAAATACTGATTTGTGATTTTAGGAGGGAAAAAAATGAGAAAATACACAAAAGTAATTAGAATGACAGGATATTACTTCACAAAAGAATTTACAAAAAAGAAACATCACAAAAATAAAATAAGAGAAGTAAAAGAAGAAACGGTGGCAAAAGCTTTTCTTGAAGGAGATACTGAGGTTTTAGTTTATTTTGAAGAAAGTGACCGAGAAGTTTATATTCCCCCTTCCAGCAATGCCGCAGATGTAAAAAAATATCTAGGAAATAAATTTCTTCTATAGAAAATCTCTACAGTTTTTACGCTGTAGAGATTTTTTTATCTTTTTAATTATAAACATTCATATGCTTTCAATTCCTCAGGAATTTCATTTAAATCACAACTAACACTCGTTACAAATGTTATCTCAAATTTTTGAGATAATTGTTCAATTTCTTTTATAAAAGGTATCAAATGGTTTAACTCAATATTCTTTATTTTAAGTAATCGATCAATAAAAATTGTTTCTATATCATGATCTCTGCTAATAATCCCACATAAGAATCCAAAGAAATTATCTATATTTTTAATAGGATATTCATCTAAAGAAACAAATCGAATCTTATGTTTTAAATCATACATAGATTTTTTATTGTAATCTATAAATACAACATTTCCATCTTCTGTATCAATGAGATTATTGGCCATCTCAATCATCTTCTTTGTCTTACCTGTTCCTTTTCCTCCAGTAATCAATTTAACCATTTTAATCTCCTCCTTGAAATTTGTTGTGATTTTTTATAAATATAACATAATTTAACACTACATTAACATTTCTACACTTTTTTCCAAACTCCTTCTATTTTTTCAGTAAATTCTACATTTTTTTAATTTTATTTAAATAGCATTATTTCTATCCATTATTTCTATTTCTAGCATATTTTCTTCTTAATTGCCCACAAGCAGCATGAATATCGCTACCTAATTCCCTTCTTATAGTGGCTTCAATGCCATTGTTCTTTAAGATCTTTTGGAAGGTTTTAATTCTATCTGCTTTGGCTGTATCATATTCTCTTTCATCTACTTTATTAAGAGGAATAAGATTTACATGAGATAATATATTTTTGATTTTTTTCACTAATTCCTTAGCATGCTTAGGCGTATCATTCACATCTCTAATTAACGCATATTCAAAGGTAATTCTTTTATTGGTTTGATCTGTATAAGTCTTACAAGCTTTTAAAAGCTCATCTAGAGGGTATTTGCGGTTTATAGGCATCATTTTACTTCTTATATCATCATTTGGAGCATGCAAAGAAATTGCAAGAGTTACTTGTAGTTTTTTATCTGCTAGATCTAATATTTCTGGCACAAGACCACAAGTAGATACTGTTATATTTCTAAGACTTATATTAAGCCCTTCTGGATGATTAATCAGCTCAAAAAACTTTAGTATCTCTTCATAATTATCAAAGGGCTCTCCACTACCCATTATTACAACATTGGATACTCTTTCTCCAATATCTTTTTGTATAGATAATACTTGATCTAATATCTCTCCTGCACTTAAATTTCTTATAACGCCTTCAAGGGTTGAAGCACAAAAATTGCAGCCCATTCTACATCCTACTTGGGAAGATACACAAACAGAATTTCCATGCTTATATTTCATAAGTACGCTCTCTATAATATTTTCATCCTCTAATAAAAATAAATATTTTCTAGTTCCATCAATTTTAGAGATCAATACATCCTCTATTTTCATTATTCCTATAGTAGCATGCTCCTTTAGCTTTGCCCTTAAATTTTTTGAAAGATTGCTCATTTCATCTATATCATTAACACCCTTATGAATCCAACTAAAAATTTGCTTTGCTCTAAATTTCTTCTCTCCTATAGATTCTATCAATTTTTCTAGTTCTTTTATTGTACAGCTTTTTAAATCTATTTTATCCTTCATAGAAAAGCTCTCCTTCTAAAAAATAATTTCTTGATAAATATATGAAAACCTTAGTGTCAGGTTTTCACTAAGGTTTATTCTTCATCAAAATATGATTCATATTCTTCTGTTACACGAGCAAACTCCTCATCATCCTCTATAGCTATGTACTCTTCTTTTCCTTCTGTTTCTACTACTTTATACACATAAGCATCTTCTTCTTCTCCAACAGGTGCTAAAAGTGCATATTTATCCTCTTCGATATTTAAAGTATCTACTACTTCAAAGTCTATTTTCTTTCCTTCTTCATCTAAAAATGTTACGATCTTTTTTTCTGACATATTTAGTCCCCTCTCATCTATTTGTATAATCATTATATCTTGAACTAATCTAATCGTCCATATAATATTTATTATTTATTGTTAACAAAACTATATTCTTCTAAACTTTTAAATACCCATATACTATAGAAAAAAGATCAGAAAAAAATTCTGATCTATTTTAATAAGTCTTCATTTGTTGTGATTTCGTAGTTACCTCTTAATCCATCTGCATAATTCTTAAATACTTCATTTTGCTTATTTCTTAATAGATGCTCTTCTAATTGTCCTTTTACTTGATCAAAAGCCATTGTGCTTGCAGCTTTTTTATCTGTTACTTGAATAATATGATATCCAAATTGAGTTTTTACAAGTTCACTCATTGCGCCAACTTCTAATTCAAAAGCAACTTTTTCAAATTCTGGTACCATTTGTCCTTTTTGGAACTGTCCTAAATCTCCACCTTTTTCTTTAGATGGACATTCTGAGTATTCTTTTGCTGCCTCATCAAAGCTTTTACCTTCTTTGATCTCTTTTAAAATATCTTTTCCTTTTTCTTCATATTTTACTAATATATGTTTTGCCTGAACAGATTCAGCTGTTACAAATTGCTCTGGATTTTTTTCATAATATTCCTTAATTTCAGCTTCATCTACCTTTACTCCATCTATTACTTTTTTAACAGCATATTGCTTTAATAGATTTTCTTGTACGGCTTTAAGCTCTTTTAAGTATTCTTCATCCTTGTCTAACCCTTTTTCTTGTGCATCTAAATATAACATTTGCTGAGTAATCATTTCATTTAACAAATATTTTTTTCCTGCCAAAGTATTTAATTGCATCTGTTGTTGTTGAGGTGCATGCTTTAATACTAAATCTAAATCTGCTTTTGTAATTTCAGTTCCATTAACTGTTGCTAAAATTTCTTTGCTCATGTTATTTCTCCTTTTTTTCATTATTTTTCCTTATTATCATAACATAATCCTTTCAGATAGTCTAATTATTCTGTTATATGTCTGCCTTTTAATGCGATTTCCTTCTTTTCACCAAAATAATTAGTTCCCCAAACACCTAATAGGATCATACATACTCCTAAAAACTGATAAGTCGTAAAAGATTCCTTTCTAATAAAAACGCCTGCCACAACAGAAATAACTGTTGTTAAATTGGCAAATACAGCAGCTCTTGAAGCTTCTAATTTAGCTAAATTATAGTTGGTAAGAAAAAATGCAATGATAGAAGATAATACCCCTAAATATAAAATAGATGTAATAACTTTTACTTCTTTAAGAGGCATCATTAGTCCCATAAAATCTCCACTGATTCCATGCTTAAAAAAAGAAATACTATTAAAAAATACAGCGCCTGTACACATCATAAAAAAAGTTATTTCAACAGGCTTAAAGCTTATAGATAATTTTCTTGAAAGTATATTCAATATGGCTGCACATAATACAGCTCCTATCAAATAAGTAATTCCTAATATACTTCCACTACTATATACATCTTTCATCAATACAACACAAAGTACTCCAAGCAATGAAATAATAATAGAAATTCCTTGTAATCTAGATGGAATTTCTTTTAAAAATATACTACCTAAACAGGTTACAACAATGGGAATAAGCGCCATCATTACGCCTGCTTCTGATGTTGTAGTTTTAGCTACACCCATTATTTCAAATATAAAGTACAACACAGGCTGAAATATAGCTAGTACTAATAATCCTTTTACATTCTTCCCTTTATAATCAACTTTTATAACACCCAATACTCTTAAGAGTATTAGGACAAAAGCTGCAACACCAAATCTAAAACTCAACAAATCAAATGGTTCAATGGTGTCTAATGCTTCTTTTGTGAATAAAAATGAAAATCCAAATATAAAGGACGTAGCAATCCCTGATATAATGGGTAAAATCTTATTACTTTTCATGGCAACCCCTCTTCGTTTTTTCGTTTTTTACATACAGTATTATTCTATGTGAATCTTCCTTTAAATGCAATGATTTTAATTAATTTTACTTATAAGGAGCCAGCTAAGTATATAAAATCCTAAGAAAAATAATAAGTATTAAAGCTATAATCATGAAATTATATTATCACAAGGCTGTGAAAAATATTAGTTATTTTGATTTTGTACTACTTCCTTTTCTAATTTTCCTTCCCAGTTTACACATTTTATTCCTTCTATTTTACTAATCCCCGCAAATAGCTTCTCTGGTGAAAAACAGCTAGGTACCTTCACTGTAATATCAATATGAAGATCATTATCTTGATATTCTTCGAAAGGAGACATTTTTATATATTTTATGGTAATATCATGCGCTCCTAATAAAGTCCCTATCTGTCCAATAAGACCAGGTCTTTCACAGCATACTACATGTAAAGTCTTATATTGATCTTTAAATACTGTTTTTTCAAATAATCCTAAACTAATCAAAGAAAACAATACAATCCCTGCTGTAACCAATCCTCCTACATAATATCCATTCCCTACAGCTAGACCAATGCAACCACAAACCCATAAACTTGCAGCAGTAGTTAATCCATGAATAGAATTTCCTTGTCTTAAAATAGTTCCTGCACCTAAAAAACCAATACCACTTACTACCTGTGCTGCTAATCTTGCTGGTTCTCCACCAGAACCATTGTTTCCTAGACCATCAAAACCATACATTGAAATAAGCATAACAAGTGCTGCTCCTGCAGTAACTAAAATATGCGTTCTAAATCCTGCTGGTCGGTTGTTAGATTCTCTTTCAAGACCTACTAAACCTCCCAAAGCACTAGCTAATATTAATCTAAAAACAATTTCCGTATTACTAATCATTCTTTTCCTCCTTTCTAAACTGAATATCCCTTATTTTATCATCATACAAGATACATCATAAACTTACAAATATATTAAAATATTTCCTTTTTTATAGGAAAAGAGGAACCAAATTGTTCCTCTTTTATTTATATTCCTTTTTTAGAAAGCTCTACTAAAGCACAACCTTCAACATATATTATATTTTTTTCTTTACAAAAGGATAAAATCTCTTCACTTGCAGCTCCTGGCTGGATTAAAACTTTATTCATTCCAAGTGTATATGCTTCTTTTATGATCTTAACCCCTATCTTTGGATTGATACACAGATCAATAACGTCTACCTTTTCGTGAATATCCTGAAGACTTGTGAAAACTTCCCCACCTTCATCTCTAGGATTTACTAAAAACACATTATATCCTGTCTCTGTTAATCTGTTTTTTATTTTATGAGCAAATTTAGAAGGATTGAGTACATCCCCTACAACAGCCCAATTTTTGTAAGTTAGCAATTCTTGACCTATCATCCGTATCATCCCTTTCTTTTGTATCTTATTTTTTCAATCATCTCTATTTTACTATAAGTATACTATACCCATCTTCATTATTTATAATCATAATCTTTATTTTTTATAAGCCTTATATTTACGCGTATTTTTTCTATCAATAATTTCTTTTACAGGAATCATTTTGCCATTACTAATATTCATAGGAGTAACCTTTATATTAAGAGATTTCATCATCTTATATAAAATGAATTTTTCCCTATCTCTCACAATATTCATAACAATCCCATCTTTACCCATTCTTCCCGTTCGTCCTGCTCGATGCAAATAATCTGTTTTATTAAGGGGTAAATCCATATTAAAAATATGAGTAACTTCTCTAAAATCCATTCCCCTTGTAAAAAGATCTGTTGTAACAAGAACTCTTAGTTTTCCTTTATTAAAGGAACTTAGTAAATGTTGTCTGTCTTGGTTTTTTGTTCTTGTTTGTATTCCCCCTACCATAAATCCTGCACCTTTTAATTCCTTCACGAATCGATCTACATTTTGATTATTATTGATAAACACTAAGCTTTTTTTCGGCTTAATGGTCTTTAAAATTTCTGATAATGTTTCTGTTTTCTTTAATGCTTTCGTAACAATATATTGATGCTCTATTTTTGAAGGAATAGGCGCTACATGATCTAGATTTAAAAATTTAGGTTCTTTCATTAGTTTATTTAATATTTCTTTCGCTTCCTGTGACATACTTGCAGAAAAGCTTAAAAGTTGGCGCTCTTTGAGGGTCTTATTCACAATTGCAAAAATCTTATCCTGTAGCCCTTGTTCTAGAATTTGATCTACCTCATCTAATGCAATCGTTTTTATTCCATGCAATTTAATTTTCTTCAGTCCTATAATATGTACTAATTTTCCTGGTGTAGCAATAATCAATTGAGGCTTTTTCTTTAATCTTTCTAATTGCTTTTCTAATTTCATTCCTTCTACAACTGCTTCTACTAAAATATCCGTTCCTTCTATGATCCGTTCTGCTTCTCTTTTAATCTGAAGACTCAATTCTCTACTAGGTGCTAATACTAACATCTGTAATTCTCTTTTAGATGGATCAATTTTTTCTATCATAGGTAATAAATAAGCTAGCGTCTTTCCTGTTCCCGTCTTAGCTTTTCCGATAACATCTTTTCCTGCTAAAGTAATAGGAAAAGTTTCATATTGAATCTTTGTAGGCTCTTCTATATGATTCTTTTCAAGATTCTCTATAATAAATTTTTGAAAATTATAATCCTTAAACTGTTTATTCATCATCTGTTTCTCCTTTTTTTCCTAAGTTACATATAGTATACCCTATATAGATTCCTCAATCAAAAAAAATATTAATTTATGATAAATTCTTCGAACGCCTTGAAGGTGCTATTTCCACCTTCTATTGTTCAAATGGAAATAGCACCTTCACAAAGTTGAGAAGAATCATCATAAGTTTAACTCAAGCATAACAGGACAGTGGTCTGAGCCCATTACCTCATTAAATATTTCAGTATTTCTTACTTTTTCCAATAAATTATCCGATACAAAATGATAATCGATTCTCCAGCCTGCGTTGTTTTTTCTTGCATTAAATCGATAACTCCACCATGAATATTTTACTTTTTCAGGATATAATGTTCGAAATGTATCCACATAGCCATGCTCTATAAATTTATCCATCCACGCTCTTTCAATAGGTAAAAAGCCTGAACGTTTTTCATTAGATTTAGGATTTTTTAAATCTATTTCTTCATGAGCCGTGTTATAATCTCCACATATCACTAACTTCTTTCCCTGATCTTTTAATGCATCACAATATTCTAAAATAGCATCATAAAATTCAAGCTTATAATTTAATCGATCATCATCCTTTTGTCCATTTGGAAAATAGATATTAAAAAGTATAAAACTTTTATATTCAAGGATTAAAATTCTTCCTTCCAAATCAAATTTTAAAATCCCTATTCCTCTCTTTACTGTAATAGGCTTTTCTTTTGTATAAACAGCAACACCACTATAACCTTTTCTTTCTCCACTGCAAAAAAAAGCTTCATATCCTTCTATATTGAGTAGGGATTCATCTAATTGTTCTATATGGGCTTTTGTTTCTTGAATGCATAAAATATCTGGATTTTCCTCCTTTACCCATTCTAAAAACCCCTTCTTTTTTATAGCCCTTATTCCATTTACATTCCAAGAGTAAATCTTCATTATTTATCTTTTTCCTCCACTTCCACAACATATTCATCTATATATTTACTTAATATATTGGCAAGTCCTACAAATTCACATCCAATATCATATCCCTCTTCTAATTTTCTACTTCTTACAATTCTAAGAACACTATAAAACATTTTTTCTTCATCAATGACTACTTTTGCATTAAAAAAATGATTCATAGGAAGCTCTTTACTTGATATAAAAGCCATCCCCGTCTTAGAAATATTTGTTACCAGAATCTTTTCATTTAACTTAATCCCTTCATGATCTCCTGATACATATAAAGATTCTATTTCTAGATCCATGTGAATAGGTGCTCTTTTGTGTTTTCTTTTTTCTTCCATTTTCATTCTCCTTTCTATCATCTTTACGATTTTAAAATTCTATTTGATATTAAAATATACTATTTTTATATACTTTTTCAATAAATTTATTCATATTTCCTTTAAATAACCACAAATATTTTACTTTTTCTTTAAGAGTACAGCATTTTACTTGATTTTTAAAGGTACTTCTTTAAATTAAACGATTTGCTATTTGAGTATTTCTTCATAAATTTAAAGAAGAGAATGAATCCTTCATCCTCTTCTAAATTTATCCTATTTATCATTCCTAATCAATTAAAATCGTGCCTTATAAGTTGTGTGTAGTAAATGATGAGATTTTTCCCCTAAAGGCTCTTTTAAATATTCATCATATAATTTCTTAATGGCTGGATTTATATGAGATTTTCTATAAGGCATATTTTTATCTACACGATAAATTGCATCTATTCTTTTTTGTCTTATATCTTCTGAGGATGTGATTGGTTGTCCACCGCCTCCAATACATCCACCTGGACATGCCATGATTTCAATAAACGCATATTCACTCTTACCTTTTTTGATTTCATCAATCAGTATACTTGCATTCTTGAGTCCATGGGCTACAGCTACTTTAACCTTTGTACCCTTTATATCTACCTCAGCCTTTTTGATTCCTTCTAGTCCTCTTACATCTTCAAATTCAATATTTTTTAATTCTTCCTCTGTCAACACTTCATAAACCGTTCTTAAAGCAGCTTCCATAACCCCTCCTGTAGCACCAAAAATCGCACCTGCACCTGTTGTAATGCCAAAGGGATCATCAAACTGTTCTTCTTCTATATTTTTAAAATCAATTCCTGCTGATTTAATCAACCTTCCTAATTCTCTTGTTGTAAGAACACTATCTACATCTACATATCCATAGGAATTCATTTCAGCTCTGCTTGCTTCATATTTTTTTGCAGTACAAGGCATAATAGAAACTGTATAAATTTTTGATGGATGTAGATCAATTTTTTCTGCATAATAAGTTTTTGATAATGCACCAAACATTTGTTGCGGAGATTTACAAGTAGATAAATGTTCTAGTAAATCAGGTTCAAAGCCTTCCATATAATTGATCCAGCCTGGACTACAAGAAGTAATCATTGGAAGGGTTTTATTATTCTTGATTCGATGAATTAATTCATTTCCTTCTTCAAGAATCGTTAGATCTGCTGTAAAATTTGTGTCAAATACTTTATTAAAACCTAATCGCTTTAAGCTTGCTACAATCTTACCTGTAGTAATTTCACCAGGTGCTAATCCAAATTCTTCTCCTATACTAACCCTTACAGCAGGAGCAATTTGAACAATTACATGACGCTCCTGATCCTCAATAGCATCTAGGACATTATCTATTGCACTCTTTTCATAGATTGCACCCACAGGACAGACATGGATACATTGCCCACAATACACACATTCCGTCTCGTGTAAATTTTTATTAAATCTAGGGAGAATTTCATAATCAGTTCCCCTATTTGCTCTTGCTAAAATATTTACATTTTGAATCTGGCTACATACTTCTACACAACGATTACACTTAATGCATTTGCTATAATCTCTTACAATAGATGGGTTACACTGATCCATTGGATGGGCTTGTACTTCATTTTCATCCAAACTATTGTTAGAAATATTGAATCTTTCACATAAATCTTGCAATTCACAATGACCATTTCTTACACATTTTAAGCAATCTTGATCATGATTAGCAAGAATTAACTCAAGTACACCTCTTTGCGTTTCTCTTACAAATTTTGAATTTGTAATAACCTCCATACCCTCTTGTACTTTTGTTGAACAAGCAGTTACTAACTTATCCTCCCCTACTTGCACTAAACATATTCTACAATTTGCTTTTATCGATTGATCTGGATGATAACACAAAGTGGGAATGTTTACATGGACTTTTTTTGCAGCTGCTAAAATAGTTGTGCCTTCATCTACTGTTACTTCTTTATGATCTATCGTTAAAGTTACTCTATTCATAAAATAAGCCTCCTATTTTTAATAATAAGGACAAATACCCTCTACCGTATTACATAATTCCGAAGAAAAATATTTAATAGCAGATAAAATAGCCGATGGCGCCGTTTGTCCCAATCCGCAAAATGAAGCATATTTCATTGTTTTCGCTATTTTTTCTACATTTTTCAAATCATCAACTGTTGCATTTCCTTCTGATATCCTTGTTAATATTTTGGAAAGTTGTCTTTTTCCTTCACGACAAGGAGTACATTTCCCACAGGATTCATGAAAAAAGAAATCCTGTACAGTTTTTAAAAAATCAATAATACTATTCGTTTCATCTGCAACAACAATAGCACCTGATCCTACTTGAAAACCTTTTCCAGCCAAATCTTCATAATCATATTTAGTATCTATAAGCTGCTTTGGCATTAATGCACCAGATGCTCCTCCAAGCTGCAAGAATTTCAGTTCTTTATCCTCTTCAATTCCTCCACCAATATCATAGATAATTTCTCTTAAAGTAATCCCAAAGGGTACTTCATACGTTCCAGGATTTTTAACATTTCCACAAAGGCTGATTAATTTTGTTCCTTTGCTTTTTTCCGTTCCAAATCTACCATATTCTTTTCCACCATAGCTCAATATGGCAGGTACCGCTGCTAAAGTTTCAACATTATTCACAAGAGTTGGCTTGCCAAGATATCCTTTTTCCCCAATACGTGGAGGTTTTAATCTAGGTCTTCCAGCTCTTCCTTCCATAGATTCAACAAGAGATGAATTTTCTCCACAAACATATGCACCCGCTCCAGAAAAAACTTTGATTGTAAAATCAAAACCTGTATCTAGAATATTTTGCCCTAAAAATCCATGCTCTTTTACCATTTTTATTGCTTCATTAAATTTTATTTGAAGATGAGCATATTCTTCACGAATATAAATAAAGCCTAGTTTTGCACCAAATACATACCCAGAAATAATCATTCCTTCTATAATTTGATAAGGCACCTTCTCAAGAAGCTCCCGATCTTTAAACGTACCTGGTTCCCCTTCATCTGCATTACATATGATATATTTTTCATCTGCCGCTCTATTTCTACCAATATCCCATTTTTTCCATGTTGGATAACCAGCACCGCCACGACCTCTTAATCCTGATTCTTTTAATTCTGAAATAACATAATCTTTTCCATTCTTAAAAACACTCTTCAATGCTTCAAAACCACCTAATGCTATGTATTCTCCCACATTCAAATCACTATTTTTAAAATATTTTGTAATAATAGATTGGGTTCTATTCATTTTCCATCCTCCTTAATCCCTCTATTATTTCGATCACTTTTTCTTCATTCAACTTCCCATAAACCTTTTTATTTATCCGTATCGCTGGAGAAATATCACAAGCACCGAAGCAAGTAGTATACTCTAATGTAAACATTTTATCACTTGTGGTTTCGCCTATTTTGATTCCCAAAATATTTTCAAGGATCTCCTTCATCTTTTGACTTTTTTTCAAGCTACAGACTGTACTATTACATAATTGAATTAAATACTTTCCCTTTGGTTGATCATGTAAAGCTGAAAAAAAAGTAACTACTTCATATACATGGCTACTTGAAATATTTAAGTTTTTCGCCACATAGCTAGCTACTTCTTCTGAAACATATTGTTCCTCTATTAATTCTTGAATGTTCATTAAAATGGGTATCAAAGCTTTTGGATCACTATTATATTTTTTTATAATTTGATCAATGTCTGAATAATTACATTCCATACGAAAGCCTCCCTTTACAAAGTTATCTACTATTTTTTGAAACATTTCACTTTCACTTTTGTCAAATTGGTGAATTTTCAGAAAATATAATCATGATTATTATTTAATAATCATAACAAATATTTAAGAAATTGTCTACATTTGTCGATTTAATAACAATCTTGTGAATTCCTGTACTTTCCTATAGTTTGTCTAAATTTCAAAAGAAAAGAAGTCCCCTCAACAATCAAATTTTTCAGAAAAAATTTCTTTCATTCCTAAATCATTCACTTTTTGTTATTATTATAACAATTGCAGTTTTTACTTTTTCATCCATCTAATCTAATTTCAGCAAATTCCTAAGCTTATACAATTTTTCTCATTATGAAAATCCTACACAAACAAAATCTCTATTCCATGTGAACATTCCACACGCATAGAGATTTTCATTTAGCCTTACTACACCAATTTTAAAATCATATTCTTTCTACTCTGTATCATTTTATATTACTACATATCAACAATCCAAAATACATAAAATAGTCTTATACCGTAACAATATATTTTTACCATTATATCCATATTATAGCACATACTAAGGGTTTTTATTTGAATCAAGTGTAGCTTTCATGGGTACCCGTGCAAAATTAGCTATTAAAATCCCAATAATTACTACAATACAACCTAACCATTGCTGCGATAAAAGTTTTTCTTCCAGAACAATTCTGGCTGTAATAAGTCCAGTAATAGGAACAAGTAAAGAAAGGGGTGCTACCCGACCTGCTGGATACTTTACAAGCAAATCACCCCATGTACCATATCCAAACAATGTAGCAAGAAAAACAAGATATAATATAGCAAAAACAGATAAACCATTCAAATTACTAATTGCATGCAATAATGTTTGAGGGGGATCAAACATCAATGCAAGACCCATCAGAGGAATGGGAGGAACAAGACTTGACCAAACAACAACACTAAGCATATCCAACTTTTCTCCTTTATCATTTGTATCCTTTGCAGCATATTTTACTACAATATTAGACAAACTCCAAAAGGCGGCAGCTACAAGGGTTAATAAGAATCCTTCAGTTGGAATAGTAAATAATTCACTTTCTCCTCCATTTCCTCCTATAAGGTAAAGTCCTAGTAAAGCAACGACAAGACCTATCATTTGTCTTCTCTTTACAGCTTCTTTTAGAAATATTGATGCAAATAAAATTGTAAACAATGCTTGAGACTGAAGGACAACAGAAGCAATTCCTGCTGGTATACCAATCTCCATAGCATAAAACAAGCAAGCAAATTGACCAACCCCCACTGTCAAACCATAAACAATACAATATTTCCACTCCATAGCAGGACGCTTTATAAAAAAAACAGCTGGAAATGCAGTAAATACATATCTCAATACAGCCAACAGCATGGATGGTACACCGTTAAGACCTAATTTAATCACAGTAAAATTTGCTCCCCAAACCGTTACCACTAGAAAAGCAAGTATACAATCTCTTTTACTCATTTTTTCATTTATATACATAAAAATCTCCTTTTAATATTTAGTCTATGTTTTGAAACAATATTGAAAATACATAAATTTTTAAGGGAAGTCATTTTGACTTCCCTTCATTCACTTTTACATATTAATGATTTCATAGTTTGTTACATATATTATGCTTACTTTATCGAAAAATGTTTTTCCCTACTGCTCTAGATACTTATGTGGATCTACACATCTACCATTTTTTCTTACTTCAAAATATAAGCACGGTCCTGTAGCAGCACCTGTAGCTCCAGATATTGCAATTTTATCTCCTGCTTTTATTTGACTATTTTCTTTTACAAGTAGTTCACTACAATGTGCATAAATTGAAACGATACCATTCCCATGGTCAATAAGTACAGCTTGTCCATATCCACCAAACCAATCGGACTGACCCTTTCTCGATAAATTGGACACTCTAGAGTTAGAGTTTCTCTG
>JAOARV010000006.1 GCA_025210395.1 Marinisporobacter sp. | reverse complement strand
TAGAACATCTATTCAAGAAATAAAGGATTTCATCGTAGATTATTTTAATTATGCAAATTCCCACACTAAAGAAACTCAATCTCTTGTTAATGCTAGAAGTTATTATAAGTAATTTTCAATCTCAATATTGTTTATCTATAAACACATATATTTTTAATGCTTTCAGAAGTTTACCATTTTCACCTAACAAGTGATAAAAAAATATAAAAAATAGCCTCAAATCTGGTATTGTAACTTGTCCAAACAAAACAATCCAAGTATAGAAGGCTATTTTCATGAATAGTTTTTACACTCTAAAGCAATAAATTTCAATAGCAAATTGAAAATTTTTCCTACCGTAGCAACTCGAAAACACTAGCTTTGACTATGTTCCAAACACATTCTTCTTTTGTTTTAATTATTTTCTTATTCTCTAAATATCAAGAATTCCTTTTACTATATCTTTCATCCTATCTTTTTCACATTTCATATCATGTAAAACAGGCTTTTGATCTAAATCCTTTATAGGCTCTGGAATGATAATTCCTGTATTTTCAGATAACATTTCAATCAGTTTGAATTCATTTTTTTCCTCTATTGATTCTTTGATTCCTTTAATAACACTTTTTGTAAACTTGTAAGGACTTGCTGTAGATACAATAACTGTCTTCGTCTCATCCTTTGTCTCTTTTTTGTATTCTTCATATACTTTATATGCAACGGCTGTATGGGTATCTAGTACATATTCTGATTCCGTATATACCTTTTTAATGGTTTCTATTGTTTCTTCCTCTGTCGTAAATCCTCCATAGAAACCTTTTAAACGTTCTTTCATTTTAGGGGTAATGGTGTATTGTTTACTTTCTCCCTCTAATTGATTCATCATATTCTTTACTAAGTTTTCATCCTGGTCACTTAGTTCATACAATAATCTTTCTAAGTTACTTGAAATCAAAATATCCATGGATGGAGAGTTTGTCATGAAAAATTCTCTATTAATATTATAAACCCCTGTATTTAGAAAATCATAAAGTACATTATTTTTATTAGATGCACAAATTAATTTTCCAATAGGTAGTCCCATTTTCTTTGCATAATAACCTGCTAATATATTTCCAAAATTCCCTGTAGGTACAACAAAGTTAATCTTTTCTCCAGAAGTGATTTCTCCTCTTTTTAATAATTCAATATAGGTATACACATAATACACAACTTGAGGAACTAATCTTCCTATATTAATAGAATTAGCTGAAGAAAAAACATAGCCCTTTTCGTTCATTTGCTCATTGAAATCATCATCATTGAATATTTTTTTCACACCACTTTGAGCATCATCAAAGTTTCCTTTGATGGCTACTACATGGGTATTCTTTCCTTCTTGTGTGATCATTTGCCTCTTCTGAACTTCACTTACCCCATGATCTGGGTAAAATACAATAATTTCTGTTTGATCTACATCAGAAAAACCTTCTAATGCGGCTTTACCTGTATCTCCTGAAGTAGCTGCTAGGATCACGATCTTTTTATCTTCTCCTAATTTTTTTGCAGCCTTTGTGAGTAAATGGGGAAGGATCGAAAGTGCCATATCTTTAAAAGCTAATGTCTTTCCATGATAAAGCTCTAGAAAATAAGCATCCTTTGTTTTTACAATAGGTGCGATTTCCTTGGCTTCAAACTTTTCATCATAAGCATTCTCTATAGCATCCCTTAAATCAGCTTCACTAAAATCCCTTAAGAATTTTTCTAGGACATAAAAAGCTACTTCTTTATAATCCATCTGAGTCAAATCATTTAGCTTTTTATCAATAGTAGGAAATGCAATAGGTACAAATAACCCTTTATCCTTTGCAATTCCTTTTAATATAGCTTCTGCTGAGGATTTGATTTCTTCATTTCCTCTCGTGCTTTTGTATTTTATAACCATACCTCTATCACCTCTTGCTTTTCTATTTAAATTATAGTATACCAAATAACCACTAGAACGTCTTGTGTAAATTAAAAAATTATGAACTTTTCAACTTTTATTTTGTAATTTACAGATTTGTTGAATTTCCTTGTAATTTAGGTATATTTTCCTATTTGTATTCCCTGAACTTTACATTACATGAAATTCTTTATATAATGTGCTAGTTAATTTAATACAGCTTATTATTTTTTTTACATTTTTAGAAGAATGAGGAGGAACTGAAATGAGTATTATTTTAGGCTTTTTATCATTAGTTATTAGTATGGCTTTACCTGTACTAATTTTATTTTTTACAGGGTATGAAGGATTGCATTTTTCTATGTTTTTTATTATTCCTGTAGGTGCATTAATTGTGGGATATATATGTGGATATGGTTATTTTAAAGGTTTATTTAAATCAAACACTTATATTACAGGTAAACACTATTTTATTGGATTCATTCTTTCACTTATTTGTATTGTAGGAGTAGAATATGCAAGTTATATGATTACTTGTGTAGACCCTCAAACAAATGAAATTGTTTATTCTCTTGATGGAGATCATGTAAGCAACTATTATACAGATGAATATGGAGATTTAGACTTTCTAACCTATAAAAAATATATGATTGAAACTACACCTATTTCATTTAGTTATAAAAATAAATCTCTGGGAGATGTTTCTAATCCCATTGTAGGTTGGATATTTACAATGATCGATTATTTAGGTGTTGTGGTTGGATGTTTATTTTCAGGCAGTATGCAAAAGGATCATCCCTATTGTCATTCCTGTAAATTGTATAAAAAACAAAAGGATGCTTTCAATTTTCCTAAGATGGCTGGAGAAGGATTTTTTACCCAATTAGAAAATTGCTTGGCTAACGAATATCCTCAAGAATCCTTCAATAACTTATTAGATAGTGTTACTTTAAGTCCCTCTTTAGAGGAAGAGGAGCATTTTTTATGTAAATTGATCTATTGCGACAACTGTAAAACAGCTTCATTAAAGTTTGAACTTCATGAATTAAATGCTAAGAATAAATTAGAAATTAACAGTGATTTTGAATTTCTAGTTGACGTAGATTATGAATCTTTAATGAATTTTATCAATAGGTCTGCTATAGCATAATATTTTTTAATCTTTACATACACTAAAAGGCTTAGGGTCTCCCCTAAGCCTTTTCTTATATAATGATCTCATTAACCTCTGTTGTAACGATTCTTGCAGAATCAAATCCCTTCCCTTCATTTATTTTTTTCAAAAAAAGCAAGCCTCATTTTAGGCTCACTTTTCTATTCGTTAGGAAATTATAAAACTTAGAATCTATGGATAACTTATGATGGAGAAATCAAATATTTGACTACTTTGAGTAAGTTTTATTAAAATTTAAGAACAAGGTCTCGTACATTCCATAGATAAGATCACTCTAATGTTCGCTTCAACTGGTAATACTCCTGTTCCTAAATAAATTTGAGTATCTGGATTTGTTGGATCTACCCTTTCTAATTCGTTCTTAATAGAGGTGATTCCTGCAACAGAACTTGATACAAGCTTGAACTTCATAATCTTTTGGGCACTAGCACCTTTTGGAATATCTATCTTCTCACAAGTGATTCTAATATCTGCATTTCCTTCTATATTTGTATTCACTGGAACAGGCTTACCCGTTCTTCCAAATACAGCCTTACATCCTGCGAAATCTAAGAAACGAACTGTTACACCTGTAGGAATAACCAAATCATCTAAAATACTTACTTGGGTATTAGGCGAATCTCCTATATTTGTAACAGTGATTTTAAAGTTAGCCGTACCATCCTCTAATATTTGACAGCATTTGTCTGCTTCTAATTGAACTACATCTAATGTAGTTGTAGCTGTATCAGATGCTTCTGTATTTTCTCCTGTAACAGTTGCAAGGTTATTAATGACATATTGTCCAGGAGAGGAAATACCAGCAATAGCAATTTCATAGGTAATAATCTTTTCTTCTCCTGGTTGTAATGGTCCTATATCTCCACTAATCCTAATTTCACCATTAGGATTAATCACTACATTCAAATTATCTGAATTCTTTATAATATTTCCTGGCGTCAATTGAGTTGGGAGGAATAATATATCTAATAGGTCAACTTTCTCAAGAACGGCATTTCCTATATTATCTACTTCTAGGCGATACTCTAGCTTTGCTTGATTCTCTGCTATAACTGTTTGAGACTTCTTATCAATAGACAATTTTCCCCTTGGATTACATGCTGGAACAAAAAAGCCACCTTCACAATCATACGCCATTACAGTAGCCGCAGTTTTTGCAGAAATAGGTTGGGTTGCTACAGGATAGTTCCCTTTAAGTTCTAAGCGATATTCTACAGATACTCCTTTTGTATATCTTCCATCGTTTTCAATTCTTAAAAATTGAAAACCATCTGGAGCTTTACCAAAGTCTGTATCATCCTTTACAAGGGTATAAGGAACTGCGACAAATTCTCCACAGCCATCAATCTTTTCTGATACAATAACTATTTCTGGTTTTAAAATTTCACAAACAGGAATAGCAATGACTTCTAAAGGATTTGTTGCTTGCTTACAATCTGTTAAAACTTTGTAGGTCCAAAAAGACTTGTTGAGGTTCGTCACATATCCTGGATTGGTTACAACTCTACCATCTGGTAAAACTTGACATCTAGGTTGAACAATAGATATTCCTATATTCTTATCACAGCAATTCAAATTCTCATAGGTACTACAATTACAAGATTGTACAATATCTGCCATTTTCACTTCACTCCTTGATATTTTTAGATAGAAAACTTACAGTTTTTCCTAATTTTATATTATGTAAAGTACTAAAGATTGTGTTCTATATAGTTCTTAAATGTTCAAAAAGTAAATAATACCACGATCTATTCGATCGTAGTATCTACTCAATAGCCCTTTATTTCGTTTTTACATGCTTATTTTTTTTGCATTTTATATACTTAGGACAATATTTTACATCCCCACTTAAAATGTATTGCTTACAACCCTTTTCGCATGTCATACATTTCTGCGCTATTTTTAGATTTTCCATTGGTTCTCCCCCCTAGGTTGTCCCTACCCTTTTTTGTCATATTACCATAAACCCTTTGAAAAATATGTAAAAACCCCTTGTAAAGATATGACGAATTTGTTTATATTGAAAAATCAATCTATCTCTAATTGGTAAATTCCAACTACTTCCCCCACATATCTCAATCCTCCTTCCTTTACGATAATATCCTCATAATTTTTTTCACTATTTAAAGATATTAACCGATACTCTCCCTTTTCATACACTATTTTTTTGCAGGTTGTGCCAAAATCATATTGAACGCCTAAGGTAGCAATCCCTATGGCACCACTTTTAAAATGGGAACCTGTTTTCACAAGGACAATACTCTCATCATCAATCCCTACGTCCTTCATACTATCCCCTCTTATCTTTACAGCAATGACATTTTTCCCTTTTGCATATCTTTTAGGCACAACAATATTTTCCTCAAATCGTTCCTGTGTACTTAAGGGATTTCCTGCTGCACTATAGCTTACAACAGGCAAAATAACTCCGTCCTTTGAACGTTCATATATATTTACACGGATCATAGGTATTTTCATTTCCTTCGAAAATGGTAAATTACACATAGTACACCATCCTTTAATCATTCTTTTCCAGCAAATTCTATTATTATACTAATTTCTATGGTATTTTCCAAATTCCTCTATCATCCATATAAAAATTCTTATGCGCTCCCATATACTCATTTCGCAAGTTTTATTATGAAACTATTCTTTTATAATACAACTTATTCAAAGTAGTCAAACATTTGATTTCTCAACTATAAGTTATCCACAAATTCTAAATTTTATAATTTTCTAGTAAATAAAATAATGCCGCCTCACATAAATGGGTGGCATTATTTTATGAAAACTTTTCACTAAATATTCCTAGTAATAAGAGAAATTATTTTTTAGTCATAAGCAAGTCATTAGGAATCTTAAAATTTTTCAACACCTTTTCCTTATAATAATTATATTCATACCAATGATCATAACGCTTATCAAGGTTTTTCACATGTTTATTTACATACCTTATAGCACTTATTTGAACTTTTGGATTCTCTACCTCTATTAATTTTGCTATTTCCTCTATAGCATCACAAGATAATCCCTCCAAATATTTCATATCAATTTTACAATCAATATTTTTAGCTTTATGAACCTGATACCTAAAAATATTATTTTTAGCAATAATTTTATCTACATTGATAAAATTAAGCCCTATATATATGCCCATAGCTGCAATCATTGCTAATTTTAAAACAGGAATACGCCTTAACCATACTCCTAAAGTTGCAATGATCAAAAGTACCCCCATAAGAAGCATAAATGCTTGAACAAATAATCTAAGCCTTGTATAGCCAAAAGCTTCTTCATAAAGATTCATTTTATAATTTGCTGAAAATAACATATTTAAGGTAAATAGAATCAGTAAGGTATAAGATATATTGGCTATTTTGTTTACTTTTACATTATCCCTTTTACAAAATTTCATACTTGTAAGTACAATGACCAAGTTAATGAGTGTAACAAAGATCAGTTCAAAAAAACCTCTTCTTGCATAAGCAGAATAAGATGCATTGCTAAACCCTTCAGGTAAGTGGTCCATTCCCACATAAAGATAGGAAAATTGAATCATGGTAAATAATAGATATACTATATTGATCATAAATATAATGGTAATAATAGTCACAGGCTCCCACTTTATACTGATTTTTCTTTGATGATTCTTCCTCTCACTATTTTCATACTGAAAACTCCATAAAAATCCAAACATATACAATGTCACAAAAAATACAATCATACTATGCCCTAAAAAATTTCCTATATCTAAAGTTGTAAAAACTTTACCAAAATCCTCCATATAAGATTCAAACACCTTATCCGCTGACGCTAAAAGTCCAATAACCACAAGAAGTAGTGGCAAAGAAATCACAATTCCCCTTAAAATATTTTTATGTGTTCGATTTAATTTGGATTCTTTTTTTGTTTGTAGGATCTCCTTCATAAATGGAAATAGCTTAAAGATCCCTTCAAGAGCATCTGGTATAATCTTATCAAATATATTTTGAATAAAGGATAATTGAATCTCTTTTATATTGTCATATCTTATAGTAAATAAATAAGATGTCATCAAAAATAGTAATACGATAATATTGATCATCCTTAAAATTTCATTATTATAAATACTATAGGATATAGATAGTAAAATAATCGGTACTAAAAATAGATAGCTTAATTTCTTTTTTATTTGACTATTTGGATAAATCCAAAGGGTTAATCCTATAATGAGTATATTAAAAATCATAGCAGATACCCCAACATCTTCCCAAATGAAAAAGTAATTAAACAAAATACCTATAAAAAAAGCTACCCCTATAACTTTTAACTTTTCATTAACTGTTCTTGATTCATCTATCAATTTTTTATCATTCATCCAAATACCCCCTGTTTAAAAGTATTTTCCCTATCAAAAGCTTTTTATTCTATAGATCCCCTTATAATATAATTTTCCCTATATGTTATTGGATCTTTCTTCATCTGATACATACTCCAGTATATCTCCTGGCTGACAATTAAGCTCTCTACATATGGCCTCAAGCGTTGTAAACCTTACTGCCTTTGCTTTATTGTTTTTAAGAATAGATAGATTAGCATTAGTAATCCCTACTCTTTCAGCAAGCTCTGTCAGGGAGATTTTTCTCTTTGCCATCATTACATCTAAATTTACAACAATCCCCATATTCTCCCTCCTCTAAATGGTAAAGTCATTTTCTTCTTTTACTTCAACAGCTTGCTGAAAAACCTTAGATAATACTAAAATGAAACACCCTGAAAAGAAAAATATAAAAAATTCCATATCTGTATGAACGCCCTTCATATCAATTGTAATTAAATTGAAATCTACATATTTAGGATTAATCAAGAAGTTTATAAGATAACATCCTGTAATAATAAAACATTCCACAGCAATATTTCTTAGCCTTTCTACATTTTCCCTTATGAATGGATTCACATAGATTAAAGAATCTAAAATTTTTCTTAAATGAAAAATAATGAGCATCAAGGAAATACTACCTATTACAAATAAAGCATAAATAATTCCCTTTCTCATCAAATTGATGTTTAAATCATTCGTGGATAATACATTGATAGATAAATAGATAAACATGCCCACCCCAATAGCTAATAAAATATTTAATAAAATCTTCAAAGCACTCGTCAAAGAACTTTTTCCATAATATTTCATTCCTTAGACCTCCCTTTTCTTTTTCTACGATTCTATATTATCACGTTTTAAAATGTTTTTCAATATATTTTTATCGAAAAACAATAATTATTTGTTCCAAAATAATAATACCCCTTTAGTTTTAGGATTAACCCAAAAATCACATAAGGAGTATTTTTAAAATTATTCTCTTATTTTTAATAAACCATGCATATTTTAGCATCTTACCTACTACTATATAAAGTCGTTCTAAAAAATTATATAGGTTCTAAAGGAGGGATTCTTTTGTATAATGAAGCGCTTTTATATGACTTAAGAAATAAAAGATCTCATCAACTACAAATCATACAGGATTTAGAAAAAAACATTCAAAACCTTTCAGATGATGAAATAGAAATAAAAGAACTTTTGATCAAAGTAAGAAATAAGGAAATAGAATCATTAGATCATATCAATGGTGAAATTAACAATCTCTCCCAGCATTAAAATCCTTTTTACAAAAAACAAAAGGGAAAGTAAAAATCAGAGAAATCATCTTAGAAAATATAAAATTTTTATATAGATACATGAATAAATAGAAAAAATTATTCATTGAGGATATATAACTTACGATAAAGAGATTCACCAAAAGGCAAAATAGAGGCTTCTAAGCCTCTATTTTATTTGGTAAACAATATATGTTCATACTATACTAATTGATCTTGTTTATGCATAGCTTTCATCTTTTTCTATATGCTTAAATGCTACTGATAACATGAGCTTGATTCGATTGATCTGATTGACTTCACTGGCTCCTGGATCATAATCAATAGGGGCTATATTCGCTCCTTTATATCTTCTTCTTATCTCTTTGATCATTCCCTTACCTGTTATATGGTTCGGTAGACACGCAAAGGGTTGAAGGCAAAGAATATTTTCTACACCACTTTCAATCAGCTCAATCATTTCTGCTGTTAAGAACCAACCTTCTCCTGTCTGATTACATAGAGATAAGTGTTTCTTTGCAGCACTAGCCAATTCTGTAATTTCTTTTGGTGCTTCAAATCTTCTGCTTTTTTCTAAAGCTCTTCTCATATCCTTTCGATAGCTTTCGATTCCTTTTATAGCTATATTTCCAAAAATCATGGATAAAAAGCTTCCAGATAGTTCTTCATATTGTGTTTTACGATCATATGCACAATATAGTAGAAAGTCTGTAAGATCTGGTACAACTGCTTCTGTTCCTTCATTTTCTAAGAAATCTACCACATAATTATTGGCATCTGGATGGAATTTCACGAGAATCTCTCCTATTACCCCCACCTTTGGTTTTACTATATCCTCATCAATCTCCAACCCATCAAAATCTTCAACGATTTTTCTAATATTTTCTTTAAATTCCTTCTTCCTACCTACCTTTAAGCTTTCTTTACATTTTTTTACCCAAGCATGATATAAATGGTTGGCTGATCCTTTTATTTTTTCATAAGGACGAACGCGAAGAAGTACTCTCATTAAAAGATCTCCATAAATGAGTCCCATCATTAGATTATCTACTATACGTGCATTTAACTGAAAGCCTGGATTTTTTTCAAGTCCTGATGCATTAAGGGATATTACAGGAATTTCTCCCATTCCTGCATCCTTTAATGCTTTTCTTAAAAAGGCAATATAATTTGTTGCACGACACCCTCCACCTGTTTGAGAAATCATGACAGAAGTATTTTTAAGATCATATTTTCCTGATTTTAACGCTTCCATAATCTGCCCTATAGTAATAATAGCTGGATAACATGCATCATTATGTACATAGGTAAGCCCCTCATCTATGGCATTTTTCCCTACTTTACCTAAGATTTCTATGTTGTAGCCTGCCTTTTTAAAAGCTACATCTAAAAATTGAAAATGAATAGGAGACATTTGCGGCACTAAAATAGTATGATTTTTTTTCATTTCTTTTGTAAATGATTTTCTCTCATAATTTTCATAAAGCTTTTTAGGGACAAAATTTCTCTTATCTCTTTCTTTGATAGCTGCTAGTAAAGATCTTATACGAATTCTTACAGCTCCTAGGTTATTGATTTCATCAATTTTTAATAACGTATAGATTTTACCATATTTTTCCAATATCTCTTGTACTTGATCTGTTGTAATAGCATCAAGGCCACAACCAAAGGAATTGAGCTGAACAAGCTCTAAATTTTTCCTTCTTGCAACAAAGGTTGCTGCAGCATAAAGTCTTGAATGATATACCCACTGGTCAACCACCCGAAGAGGCCTTTCAATCTTTTCTATATGGCTTACACTATCTTCTGATAATACAGCAAATCCTAAAGATTTGATAAGCTGTGGAATCCCATGGTTAATCTCAGGGTCCATATGATAAGGTCTTCCTACTAGGACGATTCCTTTTATATTTTTTTCTTTTATATATTTTAAAGTCTCTTCTCCCTTTTTTCTTATATCTCTTCGATAATTTTCAAGTTCTTTATAAGCAAGTCTTACCGCCTTTATAATCTGAGACTTTGGAATATTTTCATTTTTTAAAGCTTCTACTAACCTCTTTTCCATTCTCTTTTCATCGTCTATGGGTAAGAATGGATGATAAAATGTAATTTCCCCACTTTTTAAAATGTCCATATTGGCATAAATCGTTTCAGGATAAGAGGTGACAACAGGACAATTATAATGATCTCCCGCCTCTTTGTATTCCTTTTTATTATAAGGAATACATGGATAAAAAATTTTTTTTATCCCCTTATTAATAAGATCCATCACATGTCCATGAACAAGCTTTGCAGGGTAACATACGCTCTCTGAAGGAATAGTTTCCATTCCTAATTCATATATGTTCTTAGAAGAACGTCCTGATAAAATAGTTCGATACCCTAATTCTTTAAAGAAGGTTACCCAAAAGGGATAATCTTCATACATATTTAAAACTCTAGGAATACCAATCATTCCCCTTTTTGCTTCATCCTTTGATAGGGGCTTATAATCAAATACCCTTTTATATTTATAATCATAAAGATTTGGAATAAGATTTTCTTCTTTTTCTACGCCGGCCCCTCTTTCACATCTATTTCCTGAAATAAACGCTCTTCCACCAGAAAAATGATTGATCGTAATAAGACAATTATTTCCGCATAATCCACATCGCTTCATAGATGTTGTAGCTTTAAAGGTTTCTAGTTCCTTTTCTTTTAAAAATGTACTTTTATACCCTTTTGTAAATTGCTCCCTTGCAACTAAAGCTGCTCCAAAAGCACCCATAATCCCTGCTATATCTGGTCTTATCACTTCTTTTCCAATGATTTTTTCAAGTGCACGAAGGACAGCTTCATTGTAGAAGGTTCCTCCCTGTACTACAATTTTTTTCCCTAAATCCTTTGGACTTCTCATCCTTATTACTTTGTATAAGGCATTTTTAATAACAGATATGGAAATCCCTGCAGAAATATCTGTTACATCTACATTTTCCTTTTGTGCCTGTTTCACCCTTGAATTCATAAATACAGTGCACCTAGTACCTAAATCTACTGGATTTTTTGACTTAATGGCTTCTTTTGCAAAGGTTCCTACATCCATTTTTAGTGAGTTTGCAAAGGTTTCAATGAAAGAACCACAGCCAGAAGAGCAGGCTTCATTTAACATAATGGAATCAATCGTTCCATTATGAATTTTTAAGCTCTTCATATCCTGCCCACCAATATCTAATACAAAATCTACCCCCGGAAGGAAAAAATCAGCCGCCCTATAATGTGCTACTGTCTCAATTTCTCCTAGATCAATTCTTAGTGCGGCTTTAATTAGATGCTCTCCATAACCCGTTACAGTAGAATTTACTATTTTTATATTTTCATTCATCTTTTTATAAAGTTCTTTTAACGCATCAATAGTAGAAGTCAATGGTTTTCCTTGATTGCTTCCATAATGAGAATAAAGGAGTCCTCCAGCTTCATCTATAAGAGCAATTTTTGTTGTGGTAGAGCCTGCATCAATTCCTAAATAAGCATTTCCTTTATAATCTTTTAAATCTACTCTTTTTACCTTGGCTTCACTATGTCTTTTTTTAAATAATTCATATTCTATATCATTTGAGAATAAAGGAGCAATCTTTTTATTTTCTTCCTGCCCCTTTGTATAAATTCTTGGCACCTTTTCATATAAATCCTCAGAAGATACAAGACTTTCATCCTTTGAAGAAAGTGCTGCCCCTATGGCTACAAAATATTGGGAATCTTCAGGGAAAATCACTTTTTTATCCTCAATCTTTAGTGTATCTATAAATCGATTTCTAAGCTCTGATAAAAAGTGTAATGGTCCTCCTAAAAAAGCAATATTTCCTTTAATAGGTCTTCCCTGGGCAAGCCCACTAATGGTTTGATTCACAACTGCCTGTAATACAGACGCTGCAATATCTTCCTTTGCTGCACCTTCATTTAAAAGGGGCTGAATATCTGTTTTTGCAAATACACCACATCTTGATGCTATTGGATAGATGTTTTTATGCTTTTCTGCCAACGCATTGAGTCCAGAAGCATCTGTTCGAAGAAGTGCTGCCATTTGATCAATAAAAGCACCTGTTCCCCCAGCACAAGTGCCATTCATCCTCTGCTCTATAGATTCTCCAAGATATGTAATCTTTGCATCCTCTCCACCAAGCTCTATAGCTACATCTGTATTGGGAATCATATTTTTTATGGTATTTGTACAAGCAATCACCTCTTGTATAAAAGGAATTTCAAGCTTTTCTGAAATATTTAATCCGCCTGATCCTGTGATCATAGCTGTAATAAAATTATCTTCTAAAACGCCCTTTGCATCCTCTAAAATAGATGCAACTGTATTTTTTATATCTGAAAAATGTCTTACATATTTTTTATAAAGTACATCTAAACCTTTATCTAATATAACCATCTTTACTGTTGTGGAACCCACATCAAGCCCTACTTTGAGAACTTTTTTCATGCTTTAATCCCCCTATTTTAGTACTTATAAATATATACTATTTAATCCATAAAAAGTAAATTATGAGCGTTATTATTATATATAATAACGCTCGTTATTTTTTATGTCAATAGCTTAATTTTTTTATTTTTACTTTTTTGTTTATAGCTATACATCCGTTCATCAGCTATTTTCACTAGTTCTTTATAATCCTTACTCTCCTTAGGAAAACTAGCAAATCCATAGCTAAAGCTGCAAGCGATTTCCTTCCCCTCTAAGACGATTAGATCGTTTTTAAAATCATTTATAAGCTCTTCAAATTTGTCAGTAAGACTTTTTTCATTTGTATTAAAAAAAACCCCTATAAATTCATCTCCACCATATCTTGCAAAAATATCTGATTCTCTTATTCTTTCCTTCAAAGTAGTAGCAAAAGTTTTTATTAATAAATCTCCTGCTAAATGTCCATACGTATCATTCACATATTTTAATCCATTTAAATCAAATATAGCTAAAATGAAGCTTTCGTTATATTGATTAGCTTTTTTGATAACATTTTCAAATAATTCTTCAAAATATCTTCTATTGTACACATTTGTTAGTTCATCATATCTTGATAAGTAGATGGTTTTCTCGTAAAGTCTATGTTTGCTAATGGCAATCTCAATTTGATTCTTCATATATTCCATGGTTTCTAAATCTTCTTCATCAAACGCATTACTTTTTGTGCTATCTATATTTAGAAATCCATAAAATTTTTCTTCTATAATAATAGGGGCACTAATAACTGATTTGATAACTTGTCCATCTTCTGATAGGAGTGCTGTTTTATTGATCATCTTATCCACATCATTGATAATCACCACTTGGTCAAGCTTTCCAGCTGTCTTTTTCCACACAAAGGATTGTTTAAGAGATATACAAAACTTACCTACCTCTTCATGTTTGTAGCCCTTTGATCGAACGATTCTTACATGATCATCCTTTCCTAACAGTAATATAGCTCCTTTATCTCCTCCATCTATTGTACTAATTGCCTTTTGAAGAATTAAATCAAATAGCTCATAGATATCTTGTATCCCTATCACTGCATGGGTTACCTCTGCCATAGCATCTCTTAGCTTTAGTAGCCTTTGTATTCTCTTTTGCACCTTCTTACGTTCTGTAATATCTACCATAACCCCAACAATCCCTTTTGCTTCTTCCTCTTGATTTATATAAACAGCTTTATTAAATATTACATCATGATAAGATCCATCTTTATAAGTAATATTGGCTTCATAAATTTGTGTTCCCTTTTTTTCCATCAACTCATGATCTGCTTTATAATAAATATCTGCAAGCTCTTTGGGATAAGTTGCATAAACTCCACGTCCAATAACTTGTTCTTCTTTCATTCCTAAATATTCTAGCATAGCTTTATTACAATGCTTGTAAAGCATTTGTTCATCCTTATAAAATATAGGATTCGGAATAGTATCCATAAGGGTTTCAAGAAATTCTACATTTTCCTGTAGTGCTAGCTCTGTCTCCTTATACACTGTAATATCTTGTATCGTACCAATCAACTTTCGTTTATTTCCATCCTCATCAAATAAAAACATTCCATTTTTTCTGATCCATCTCTCTTCGCCACTTGATGTAATAATTTTACACTCTACCTTTTCAACTTGGTTAAAGTCTCTAATCTTTATATTGTCTTCTTCCATCTTTTTTTTATGTCTTTCATGCACTAAATTTTCAATAAGCCATTTGTAGGTTCCATCAAAACTTTCTTTATTAGTTCCAAGGATTTTATAAGCTTCATCAGAAAGAATCAATTTATTTGAGTCATAATTCCATTCCCAGCTTCCTATATGGGCAATTCCTTCTGCACATTGTAACATGGTTTTTTCTTGTTTTTTATATTTTTCTTTTTTCTTCTTCTTTCTCACCAAAGATACTAAGTAGTGAAATATTTTGAGCATGGATTCTCCCCCTAAAAAGCATTGTATTCTTATTTCTATTATAAACTTTTCACAATACTTTTTCTAGTAATATACTAAAACCCACCTTCAAGGGGTGGGTTTTAAGGGAAATAATGATTATATAGAAAGAATCTTTGTTAACTCATACATTTCTTCATCAAATATTCTCTCAACACTGAGTGCTTCATGAATATCCATATGAATGATTTTATTTTCCTTCATTCCTATAACTCTTCCTGATTCATCATTCATTAGTAAGTTTACTGCTTTTGCCCCCATTTTACTTGCAAGGATTCTATCAAAAGAAGAAGGACTTCCTCCCCTTTGAATATGTCCAAGGACTGTCACCTTTGTTTCAATTCCTGTTACTTCTTCTATTTTCTTTCCTAGGTCAAAGGCATTTGTAGCAATTCCTTCTGCAAGCATAATAATGCTATGAAGCTTTCCTCTACCTCTTCCTTGGATGAGTTTTCTACATACCTCATCCATAGAAAATTCTTCTTCTGGCACAATAATACTTTCAGCCCCTCCTGCAAGACCAGAATAAAGGGCAATATCTCCACAATGTCTTCCCATTACTTCAACAATATTGGCTCTTCCATGGGAGGTAGAGGTATCTCTTATTTTTGTAATGGCCTCTACTACAGTATTCACCGCTGTATCAAAACCAATCGTATAATCTGTATATGCTAAATCATTGTCTATGGTTCCTGGAATTCCAATGGTTTTGATTCCTGCTTCACTAAGCTTTTGTGCCCCCTTGAAGGAACCATCTCCACCAATAACTACAAGCCCTTCTATACCAAAAACTTTTAGGACATTGAGTGCTTTTTTTCTTCCTTCTTTTGTTTTGAATTCTTCACATCTAGCTGTTTTTAAAACAGTTCCTCCCCTATGAATAATATCTGCAACAGAAGATAGATTCATCTCTTTAATATTTCCATTAATCAGTCCATTATAGCCTTGCTCAATGCCCATTACTTTTAGATTATTATAAATTCCTGCTCTTACTACTGCTCTTATAGCAGCATTCATCCCTGGAGCATCTCCTCCACTAGTTAGTACACCTATGGTTTTCAATGGATACACCCTCCTATTTCCAAGCTTTTCCTGATGAACCAAACATTCTCATCTTTTCTGCAATGGTTTCCTTCATAGCTACTCTTGCTGGCCCTACAATTTTTCTTGGATCATAAACATCAGGGTTTGTATGTACAAATTCTTTTACTGCCTTATGAAATGCCATTCTTATATCCGTATCTATATTGATTTTATTAATTCCAAGGCTAACAGCGCGTTTAATACTTTCTTCTGGTACACCAGATGAACCATGAAGTACGATAGGCATATTCAATCTTTCTTTTATTACTTTGATTCGATCAAAATCAAGCTTTGGCTCTCCCTTATAAGGTCCATGAGCTGTCCCTACTGCAATAGCTAAAGAATCAACGTTAGTCTCTTCTACAAAACGAACTGCTTCATCAGGATCTGTATAAGTTGCATCCCTTTCATCTACAGCAATATCATCTTCTACTCCACCAATTTTTCCAAGCTCAGCTTCAACGGATACGCCTACTGCATGAGCCATTTCTACGATTTGCTTTGTCTTTTTAATATTTTCTTCTAGAGGATAGTGGGACCCATCAATCATAACAGAAGTAAATCCATTACGCATACATAACATAATTTGTTTGAAATCTGTTCCATGATCTAAGTGAATAGCAACAGGTACTGATGCATTCTGTGCTGCAATTTTCCCCATTCCTGCTATATATTCTACCCCTGCATATTTTAATCCACCTTGACTTGCTTGAATGATGACAGGAGACTTAGTTTCCTCTGCTGCTTCAATAATCGCTTGTACAGCTTCCATATTATTTACATTAAACGCTCCTACTGCATATCCATTTTCATGAGCATGCTGAAGAATTTCTTTACCAGTTACTAACATATTTACTCCTCCTTATTTTTGAAAATTTCGAATTTTCACTTTGTTGCTATAGTATAAAAACTATAGCAATCTCATCTTTCTACTTTTTTTAAAGTTAACTACTTTGTAAATATCCTACACCTTTAACTTTCTATCATATTCTCTTTTCTAATGCTTCTCTTAAATCCTCATATCCAGGTTTTCCAAGAAGGGCAAACATATTTTTCTTATAGCTTTCTACTCCTGGCTGATCAAATGGATTCACCCCTAATAAATACCCACTGATCCCACATGCTTTCTCAAAGAAATAAATAAGATTTCCAAAATAATATGCATCCATTTTGGGCACATTCACTATAAGATTTGGAACAGATCCATCTATATGGGCAAGCAATGTTCCTTCAAATGCCTTTTTATTGACAAAATCCATCGTTTTTCCGCTTAAATAATTTAATCCATCTAGATTATTTTCATCTTCTTCGATAGTAATATCCATCTGTGGCTTTTCTACATTTAATACGGTTTCAAATAAATGACGTCTTCCATCTTGTAAATATTGTCCCATAGAATGTAAATCTGTTGAAAAATCCACTGCTGCTGGGAATATACCTTTTCCGTCTTTTCCTTCACTTTCTCCGTACAATTGCTTCCACCATTCAGCTATGTAATGTAAACTTGGTTCATAATTTACTAATACCTCTATGCTTTTTCCTTTTTGATAAAGGGCACTTCTAACAGCTGCATACTGATAGCACATATTTTTCTCTAAATCTTTTTCCATATAGATCTCTCGTGCATTCCTTGCACCATCCATCATTTTATCTATATCTATTCCTGCTACAGCAATAGGTAATAGTCCTACAGGCGTGAGTACAGAAAATCTTCCTCCCACATCATCAGGAATTACGAAGGTTTCATATCCTTCTTTTTCTGCCAGCGTTCTTAATGCACCCTTTGCTTTGTCAGTAGTTGCAAATATTCTTTCCTTTGCCGCGTCTTTTCCATACTTTTCTTCCATATATTTTTTTAACACTCTAAAGGCAATAGCAGGCTCTGTTGTTGTTCCAGATTTAGAGATTACATTAATACTTACATCTTTTCCATCTATCACTTCTAATAATTGTTTTAAATACGCTCCGCTAATATTGTTTCCTGCAAATAGTATCTTCACTCCATCCATCATATTGTAAAAAGAGTGGCTAAGGGCTTCAATAGTAGCCCTTGCTCCTAAATAAGATCCCCCAATTCCTATAACAATCAAGACTTGTGAATCTTCTCTTACTTTTACTGCCGCTTTTTTGATTTTTTCAAATTCTTCTTGATCATAGTTAATAGGATAATCTACCCATCCTAAAAAATCATTTCCTGCACCTGTTTTTTCATGAAGCATTTTATGCGCCTTGTCTACTTGTTCTTTTAAGTATGCTATTTCATGTTCTTTAATAGATGCATTTGAATAATCAAAACGTATATTTTCCACAATACCTCTCCCCTTACTGATAAAATTTTCTCTCAAATTCCATTTTACAGGATGAATATGAAAAGGGCAAAGGATAACATGTCTACAACGTATTTTCTAAATAATTTTCGATCTCTTTCGCTGAACCCATACTTAATACTTGATGAGTTATTTTTTCTGCCTCTTCATACTTCATAGATCTTATGATTTTTCTTGCTGGGAAAATAGAAGATGCACTCATACTAAATTCATCTAGTCCCATACCTAATAAAATTGGAATCATTTTTTTATCGCCTGCAGCTTCTCCACACATACCAACCCAAATATTTTCCTTGTGTCCATTATCAATAACCATCTTAATGAGTCTTAGGACAGCAGGATTTAGAGGGCTATATAAATGATGAATTTTTTCATTCATTCGATCTACTGCTGTAGTATATTGAATTAAATCATTTGTACCTATACTAAAGAAATCTACATGCTTTGCTAATAAATCACTCATGATTGCAGCAGATGGTACTTCAATCATCATCCCCACTTCTATATTTTCTGCATATTTTATGCTTTCATTCTCTAAATCTTTCTTTACTTCATTTAAAATTTCTTTCGCTGCTAATAATTCTTCAAGACTTGAAATCATAGGAAACATGATCTTAAGGTTTCCATATACACTGGCTCTAAGAAGTGCTCTTAATTGGGTTTTAAATATATCCTGCTTATCAAGGCAAAGTCTTATAGCTCTATAGCCTAAGAAAGGATTCATTTCCTCATCTATTTTCAAATAAGGTAGCTTTTTATCTCCACCAATATCTAAAGTTCTGATCACTACTGGCTTACCCGCTAACCCTTCTAATACTTTTTTATAAGACTCAAATTGTTCTTCCTCTGTAGGCATACTATCTCTATCCATATAGATAAATTCTGTTCGATATAAACCTACTCCCTCTGCATCATTTTTGAGAAGGCCTTCAAGGTCATTCGGTGTTCCTATATTTCCTACAAGCTCTACTTCTCTACCATCTAATGTAATACTTTTTTGTCCTTTTACTTTTTCTAGGTCTTTTCTTTCTTTTTCATAGTTTTCCTTTAAATCTTGATATTTCTTTATTTCCTCTTCCGTAGGATGAATAATCACTTCTCCAGTTTCTCCATTGAAGACAATAAAGTCTCCATTTTCTACCTGATTCGTTACATTTCCAAGACCTACAACAGCTGGAATTTCTAAGCTTCTGGCCATAATAGCTGTATGTGATGTTTTTCCACCGATATTCGTTAAAAATCCCAATACCTTTTCTTTATCCATTGTAGCTGTATCAGAAGGAGTTAAATCATTTGCAACAAGAATCACTTCTGCCTCTAGCATAGACAAATCAATCACTGTCTCTCCCAAAATATTTCTAAGGATTCGATCTGATACATCTTTAATATCTGCTGCTCTTTCCTTCATATATTCATTGTCCATAGATTCAAATATCATAATAAATTGATTAGCTATTTCCTTAAATGCATAAACTGCATTGATTTTTTCACTTTCAATCTTTTGAATCGTTTGATCTACTATTTCTGGATCTTCTAAGATCATTAAATGGGCTTCAAAAATAGCAGCCTTTTCTTCACCTAGTTCTTTTAAAGCTTTATCTCTAACCTTTGCTAATTGTTCTTTAGAAGCTTTTATCCCTTCTAAAAATTTATTTTTCTCTAATTGTATATCTTCAATATTTTCCTTTTCTATTTTTAAAGACTCATTTTCTATGACAAGCGCCTTCCCTAAGGCTATTCCATAAGACGCACCTTTACCTAATAGCACCATAAATCCTCCTTTTATTCACCAAATTTAGAATTTACTAAATTCACTAATCCTTCAATAGCCTCTTTTTCATCATTACCATTTGCAATGATTTTTATTTCATCATCCTTTTTTAATCCAAGACTTAACACATTCATGATGGATTTTGCATTTAAAACCTTTCCATTTGTTTCGATTTGAATATCTGATGTAAATGAAGATGCCATTTTTACAAAAGCTCCTGCTGGTCTTGCATGCATTCCAGATTCATTTAAAATTTTTACTGTTTTTTCCATTTTTTTATTCCTCCTTCATTCTCTTCCTTTTTTATTTTACACATTTCTTTTTTTACCTATTCCCCAGAAAGCTTTCTCGACTCTCCTTCGTGTCAAGTTATTGAATATTTAAAATATTCTTTTGACCAACCTTTACAATACTTCCAGCTTTAAAAAATATTTTTTCCTCCTCAGAAAGATTTGTAAAAATAACTGGTGTAATAATAGACGGTACTTGTTTCTTTACTTGATCTATATTTACACGAAGTATTGGTTGACCTGCCTTGACAATATCATCTTGACTAACAAGGGCTTCAAAGCCTTCTCCTTTAAGCTTTACTGTATCAATTCCAAAATGAATTAATATTTCACATCCATTTTCTGCAACAATGCCTACAGCATGCTTTGTTGGGAATAAAGTTACAATCTTACCATTTACAGGAGATACTACTTCTCCATTCGTAGGCGCTATAGCAAATCCATCTCCCATCATTCTTTGAGAAAATATTTGATCTGGCACATCCTTTAGTGGTAAAAGCTTTCCATTTAAAGGAGCTACAAAATAGTCATTTTCCTTTACTTCTTTATTGATCTTTTCAACTTCAATAGCTTTTGTTGGTATTTTCCCATTCATCACATCTTTAATTTGTGATTTTAGCTGATCTGATTTTAGACCAAATATAGCTTGAATATTATTTCCAAGTTCTAAAACTTGCGATGCTCCTAGAGCTTTAATACGCTCTTTATCTACTTTTTTAATATCTTCTACACTTATCCGAAGACGAGTAATACATGCATCTAAATTTTTAATATTTTCTTTTCCACCTAGTGCTAAAATAATTTCCGTAGCAGGCAATAACTCTACAGGTAGCATTAATGCTTTTTTCATGCATCCCGCTCCTTTTTATCATTGTTTTTTATAGATACATCCAACTTTTTAGTGACCACCTTTAAAGCTAATCTATTGTTCCCAAATAGAAAAAGACATGAGCAAAAGAAAGACAAAAACAGAAATCCTATCCGTTTCATTTCATTCTTTTACTCATGCCTGATCGAATCAGTAACACGCAAAATCATGTAGTTTATTTAATTGATTTTATGCACTTATAATACCATAAAACGTTTTCCTAATCAAGAATTATTTTTTTCTTAAAACTTTTTCACTCCCTTTATTTCTTATATCAATCAAAGCTCATTTTTTCCTAACTTATATATGCTCTATCTTATTTAGATTTTTGACTACCTAATCTATATAAATGAAGGGCAATATATCCCACTTCACTTTCTGGTATTTTTGCTTTTAATGTATTTTCCATTATTTTAGATATATCATAAGCTACTTTAAATTCAATAACTAGCTCTTCCTTTACTTTGGACAAAAGAATATTTTCAATTTTTTTATGATTTAAGACTCTATCTATTATACCTCTTAGATGCATAATAAATCTTTTATATTCAAATGAGTTTTTATCTATATACATATTCAGCTTTGTTTCTGTATAGCTTAGAATCCTATTCATCATTTTTGAGCTTTCTAAAGCTTCTTTTTTACTTTTATTCGCCCTACCACCATATATATGAAGAGCTAAAAAACCAACCTCTGCAACTGGGATATCAATCTCTAAATTCTCTTTTAGTAAATTAACTGCCTTTTGAGCTAAATCATATTCTGCTGGATACAACAATTTCGTCTCCATTAAAAAAGGATTTACGATCTCTATCCCTTCTTTCAATCTTTTGATGGTAAAATTAATATGGTCAATGAGTCCTACATGCACATTGGGATTAAGTCCTTCTCCTAGTTCATCCTTTACCATGACCATAATTTTTTCAACTAGCTCAATAATTTTCGGATCTACTTGACTCAAAAAACTTTCGTATTCATTTTCTGATAACCCTTTTAAGGAGATAAACTTTTCATCAATAATTTGAGGATCTTCTAAAACAAAGCCCTTCTTTTTCCCAAAGCCTATCCCTTTTCCTACTAGTATATAATTTTGATTTTCCTTCTCTACAAGCACTACATTGTTACTTAATATTTTTTTTATCTCGTACCTTTCCATGACCACCCTCCATGAAAATGTTATCCTTGTTGTATACAAACTCTTCCTTATTTTAACTTATTGTAGTTTATTTTAAGTTATCTGTCAATGACAGGTATTATTCTTCACATACCTTTATATCCTTAATCATCAATTGAATATTCTTATAACCCTTCCATTCATTCACATTTGGAAAACCTACAATATCTATGATTTCAGGACAATTCATCCCCTTTATATAACTTTCTGCTAATCCAAAGCCAACAGCTAAGACCTTTGTGAAATCTTGATATATAGATGATAATCCTCTCAATCTTAAATGCTCCTGATTTTTTCCCATAACAACCTTTTGTTCATCATTTTCTACTTTAATCTTTCTTACTAAAAAATGGGGTTTTTCATTCCCCATGCCATAAGGCTCTATTTTCTCTAGGGTCTTTACAAGCTCTTCTGTTAGTTGAGCAGGCTTTAATTCACATTCTATCTTTATATTTTTGATAAAAACATTCGGTCTTTCTTCTTTTATTTTAAAAGCTTCTTCATTCAATCTTTTTCTAAGAAGCTCTAATTTACTTTTTTCAATAGAAAAACCACAAGCGTTTTTATGTCCTCCAAATTTTAAGAATAAATCCTTACATTTTTTCATTTCTTCATAGATATCCATATCATCAATACTTCTTCCACTACCCTTTAATATGCCGTCCTCATGGGATGCAGTAACTACTAAAGTAGGTTTATAGTAGGTATCCCTAATTCTTCCTGCTACGATACCTATAACCCCTTCATGAGTTCCTTCAGAATCCACTACTAAAAAAAGATCCTCCTTATAAAGGTTTTCAACCTTATTTTTACAAATTTCCAGTCCTTTTTCTTGGATCTCTTTTCTTTCATCGTTACAAGTCACTAAATGCTTTACAAGTCTGGCTATTTTATTAGGATCCTTACTCAAAAGAAGGTCAACACCTGCTCTTGCATCATCAATTCTTCCACTAGCATTAAAGTGAGGTCCTAATACAAATCCAATATGTCCTGCTGTGATATTTTTATCTCCTAGCCTGACTGCCTCGATTAAAGCCTTTAGCCCAGGTCTTGTAGGATTATTTATCTTTTTTAAACCATATTTTAATAAGGTTCTATTTTCATCAATCAAAGGAACTACATCTGCAACCGTTGCTAATGCTACTAAATCAAGAACATCATTCAAATATTTCTTCGGAGCTTCCATTTCTTTTCGAATGGCTTGAGATAGTTTAAAAGCAATGCCACAGCCACATAATAATTTAAAAGGATAGGTACAATCCTCCTGTTTTGGATTAAGAATCAAACAATCTGGTACTATATCCGATAAATTATGATGATCTGTTACGATAATATCCATCCCTAATTCCTTACAAAGAGCTACTTCTTCTACAGAGGTTGAACCACAATCCACTGTAATAATAAGATCTGCTCCCTTTTCTTTAATATCTCTTATGGCATCACAATTAAGCCCATAGCCTTCTTCTTCTCTTAAGGGAATATAACAGTGTATATTATTAGTGAAATTTGATAAAAAGTCCATTAAAAGGGATATACTAGAAATTCCATCTACATCATAATCTCCATAAATCCAAATACACTTTTTTTCTTTTATACATGCAATGACCTTTTCTACAATAGGTTTCATATTTTTTAACAAAAAAGGATCATAAGTCTTTTGAGGCTTTGCTGAAAGAAACTCCTCCCTTTCTTCTTTTGTTATAATTCCTTTATTCACAAGTATTTTTTCTATAATCGTATCTACTGAATCAAATCCATCTATAGCATCATCTTTATTTATAATTTGCCAATTGGTTTCATACATATATGTCTACCACCCTTCATCTCTTATCTAGTATATAAGGATTTTTATGGTTTGTAAAACTTCACTTCATTTTATAAACCTATATATTCAGTCAAAAAAAATAATCCCTTTTAAGGGATATCCTGCAAATATACAGGAATTAATAAACGTTTCATTTATAGCACTTCCTCTTTCACTTATAAGATTCTTTTTGTTGATCCTACTTCCTCTACAACTCTTTGCAATGACAAATAAACCTTTACTCCTTTTCCTGCATTTTCTATACCATATTCACTATGGTGCTTATCTAAAATTCTCTTTACCATATGCAGACCTAATCCTGTTCCTCCTAATGCTTTATTCCTTGATTTTTCAACTCTATAAAAGGGTTCCCAAATCTTTGATAAATCATCTTTTGAAATTTTAGCAGGGCTATTTTCTATATTTAGATAACATTTATTTTCATCATGGTGCATATAAATATTTATTTCTCCCTCTTCAGGTGTATATTGGATGGCATTAGAATAAAGATTTCGTATGACTTTTTCGATCTTTTCTTCATGTCCTATTATAAAATCCTCTGCTAGATTTAATTGTACTTTTAATTTTTTACTCTCTAAGAGAGGTTTTAATTTCCCATGGATTTTTAATACTACATCACATAATTGAAAAATCTCTTTCTTAAAAGGAACTTCTCCTGATTCTAATTTAGATATTTCTAATAAATCATAAACCATCTGACTCATATCATTGATTTCATTTAACATGTTTTTAAAATGACTATGATCTTTATAATCATAAATACCATCTACTACCCCTTCGCAAATTCCTTTCATTACCGTTAGTGGCGTTTTCAATTCATGAGATGCATCTGCTATGAATCTTTTTCTGAACTGCTCCATTTTTTCTTTAAAGAGGATTTCTTCTTTTAATTTTTCATTTGATTCTTTGACTTCCTCTAAAGTCTTTTTTAATTTATCAGACATACGATTAATATTTTCAGCTAAATCTTCTATTTCATCATTTGTATGAATTCTGCACTTCTGAGAAAAATCTAAAGCTGCCATATTTTTCGTTACACCATTTAAATGAAGCAAGGGCTTTGTAAATTTTTTAGAATATAAGAAAGATACAATAATAGCTATAATCATGGCTATGATCAATGCAAATAAAAAATACGTCTTCATAATATCCGTTGTTTCTTCTATAGGTTGAAGAGAGCTTACAGCAAACATTAACATAGGCTCTTTATTTTTAATAAATAGGGGCTGTACAAAAATAATATTTTTTATTCCCGTAAAGACGTCTACCTTTGTATATTGCATCATTTTATTTTCTTCAAAGATCGTATTTAAACTCTTCTCTTGTCCTAAAAATGAAAATACTTCTTGCAACAATTGACTTCTTCCATATTCAATCCCATAACTTTCACTGCTCATTAAGTTCATATCCACAATAGTACCTTTTAAATAAATGGCTTGATACGCATATAATTCTTCCACGTTTAGATCCAACGCTATTGACTCTCCTTCAGTACTTCCTATAGCTAATGCATCACTTATCTTACCTTCTTTCGTTATTACTATACTATCTATTATGTCGTTATCCTCTTGTGCTGAAAACTCTCTATTCTCTACAATAATCCTCTCTGGATATACTTTTTTTTCTTTCCTATCCATGGTTGATCCTTGTACTTCAATCTTTCTTCCTATTTTTAAGCCTTCTATAAGCACATGATCATAAGAGAAAGCATCCATATAGATTTTATACCTATCCATTTTTTCGTCTTCTATTTGAATATACGAAAGACCTTCTTCTCCATTCAGTCCATATTGTGGTATCCCTTGACGATCCACAATCCCGATAAATATATTATTTTTCATCAGATATTTATTCAAAAACTTTTCTATTATTTCTTGATCCATCAAATCTATTTCAAGCTTTTCTCTCAATGTAATTAGCTGACTACTTACCGTTTCTTTTTTATTATATACATAAAATTTTTCTAGCCAAAAATATTGAAAAATAAATTGCATGACTAAAAGAATCATTACAACTCCAGCTGTCATAGCAAAAAGCTTTATGAAAATTTTATTTTTTTTCATTCCTTCACCTCAAATTTATACCCTACTCCAAATACAGTTCGAATAAAATAAGATTTATCCTTTAATGCTTTTCGAAGTTTTTTAATATGATTATCCACTGTTCTCCTATCTCCTAAAAAATCATATCCCCATACATGATTTAGTATTTGATCTCTTGAAAAAACCATTCCTTCATGCTCCATCAAATAATGTAATATATCAAATTCTTTCGGTGTTAATTCAATTGTTTCTTGATCTATATATACTTTTCTTGATGATGGGTCTACTTTTAAGCCTTGTTTTTTTATTATATCTTCTTTTAAGATATCTCTTTTTCTATTCAATAAAAGCTTTGCTCTTGCCACTAATACAGCAGGACTAAAAGGCTTTTTCACATAATCATCTGCTTTTAGTTCAAAACCCATAAGCTCATCATCTTCTTCTGTTCTTGCTGTTAACATAATAATAGGTACCTGGGACTTTTTTCTTATCCTTCTACATACAGTCCAGCCGTCTAATTTGGGCATCATAATATCAAGAATAATCAAATCAACTTCCTCTTTTTCAAATTTTTCGACTCCCTCTTTTCCATCACATGCTTCTATAACTTCATAATTTTCTGCTCTAAAATAATCAGATATGATTTTTCGAATATTCTTTTCATCTTCTATGATGAGTATAGAATAACCCATAGCTTCATCTCCTTATTGACATATGTTATTTTTATTATATCTGCATAACTATGATCATTCAATAAACTACAAGGTTCCTACCATTATATTAGCTATTTTTTCTTTCCCTTATTACAAAAAAAAATAGAGAAACGCTTTTAAAGAATTTCTCTATTTTTATTATTTGAAATCTGTTTTATTGAGATCTTTTACCCCTTTTTTCCCTGTATTTCATCCGAGTAATGCTACTTAATTAGTTTCTTTTACTTCAAATCCTATTGCATCTGTCACTATTTCTTCTCCTAGATCTTCATTAAGCTCTATGGCATATTCACTTATTATTTCTCCATTTTTAAAGTATTTCTCTAAAATCTTATCAAAAGCTTCCCATTTCTTATTAGCTTCGTCAAACTTCTTATCTTTTTCTAAAGTAGTAGCTTCATTGTATAATTTCCTCAAAGTTTTCAAGTCCGTTTTATCAATATCATTTAATACTTCTTTCATTTCCTTTATAAATTCGTCAAAATTTGGTAATTCCTCCGAACCAATTATTGCAATATCTTTCACTACTTCTTCCAAATTCTGTCCATCCATTGCTATTGTACCTATTATTTTTTCATCTTTAAAGTATTTTTCTAAAATCTTATCAAAAGCTTCCCATTTCTTAAAAGCTTTATCAAACTTCTTAGCTTTTTCTAAATCAGCAGCCTCATTGTACAATTTTTTTAGAGCTTTTTTATCTTCTTCATTAATATCTTTTAAATTTTCTTTCATAAATTTTATAAATTCTTCAAAGCTTGGTAATTCCATACTATTTCCTATTACAATATGATCTTCTCCTAGTTTTTTCAAATCCTCGTCAGTGATTGCTATAGTATTTGCTATGGCTTCTATATCCACTCCATTTATTTGTGTAATTCCCACTTCTCCTAATGTACCTATTTTTGCTTCAGCTATGAGTGTTTCTGTTGCCCTCAATACTCCATTTTTCTTTATTGGTTCATGTCCTGCTGCAAAGCTCGTAACGGTAGCTGTAAGTACTACTGCTCCTAACAAAATACTGCTCATTAATTTTTTCATTGATAACCTCTCCTTTTCGTTTTTTATCTTTCTTTGATTATTATTATAAGGAGTAAATATATCTTTTTTTTATTGAAAATGTATCCTTTTTGTGTTTTTTTGTTATCAATTATAAAAATTTTAAAGCTTCATCTAAAAAAAATAGGAGCATTCGCTCCTATTTTTGAATTCTATTTAAAATTTCATTTCTTTTAAATCATCAGCAACAACAAATGCTGCTTCTGTAACTGCTTTAATATCTTCTACTTTATACTCAGGATTAATTTCTGTTAATACTAATCCTTGATCAGTATACTCCATAACACCCATTTCAGTTACGATCATATTTACTTGACCAGCAGCTGTAAGCGGTAGGTTGCACTCTTTTAAGATTTTTGCTTTTCCCTTTTGCGTATGGGTCATAGAAATAATCACTTTCTTAGCTCCTACAACTAAGTCCATAGCGCCCCCCATACCTGGTACCATTTTTCCTGGTACCATCCAGTTTGCAAGGTTTGCTTTTTCATCTACTTGAAGAGCTCCTAAAACAGTTACGTCTACATGTCCTCCTCTAATGATGCTAAAAGAAGTTGCACTATCAAAGTAAGCTGCACCTGGTACTGCTGTTACAGGCATACCACCTGCATTTACTAAATCTTTATCTTCTTTACCTTCTTCAGGAGCAGGTCCTAATCCTACGAATCCGTTTTCAGATTGGAAAGTAACATCCATATCTTCTGGAATGTAGTTTGCTATCATTGTTGGTAGACCTATTCCTAAGTTTACTACATCTCCATCATTTAATTCCTTTGCTACACGTCTAGCAATAATCTCTTTTACGTTCATATCCTACACCTCCACCATATAGTCTACGAAAAGTCCTGGTGTCACAACATTATTTCCATCGATTTCTCCAACTTCAACAATTTTTTCTGCTCCTACAAGTACTAAATCAGCAGCAGTTGCCATCATTGGATTGAAATTTCTAGTTGCTTTATTGTAATAAAGGTTTCCCTTTTTATCTGCAACAGATGCACCGATTAGAGCAACATCAGCTCTTAATGGTTTTTCTAAAATATATTCTTTTCCATCTACTGTAATCTTTTCTTTTCCTTCTTCTACAATTGTTCCAACTCCTGTTGGTGTTAAAATTCCACCAAGCCCATTTCCACCTGCACGAATTCTTTCAGCTAGTGTTCCTTGTGGAACTAATTCTGCTTCTAATTCTCCTGAATTCATTTGTTTTCCTACTTCAGGATTAAGTCCTACGTGAGATGCAATTAGTTTTTTCACTTGCTTATTTACGACTAATTTTCCAATTCCTTTATCAGGCCATCCCGCATCATTACCAATGATTGTTAAATCCTTTACTCCTTTTTCCACTAGTGCATCCATGAATTTTTCTGGTGTACCAGCAGCCATAAAACCACCAATCATGATACTCATGCCATCTTTGATGTGACTCATAGCTTCTTCAATTGTTACCACCTTATTTCTCACAACAAACACCTCCATAATCTAAAAACTAATATAACTATTTTCTATGTATTGCTAAAAAAACTTTTCTAAAATACATATGAAAAATTATAAACAAATAAATTTTGCTTTTTTATAAGAACATTAAACCTAATGATACAATAACTCCTGTATAGATTAAGTCTATAATACAAAATCCCATAATATCTCTTGCTCCAAGACCTGCAATTCCTAATGCTGGTAATGCCCAGAATGGTTGAATCATGTTTGTCCAAGCATCTCCCCATGCAATGGCCATACCTGTTTTTGCTGCACTAACCCCTAAAGCTTTACCTGCTGGCATCATAATAGGAGCTTGAACAGCCCATTGTCCACCACCTGATGGTACAAAGAAGTTAACAATCCCTGCACTTAAGAAAGTAAATAATGGGAAAGTTGTTGCTGTTGAAATATGTACAAACCACTCAGAAATTACACCTGCAAAAGATACGCCTGCTGCATTACCACCCGTCATCATTCCCATAATACCTGCATAGAATGGAAATTGTAAGATAATTCCTGCTGTTCCCTTTGCTGCACCATTAATAGCATCAAGAAATCTTCTAGGCGTACCATGTAAAAGAATTCCTGCAAATAAGAACATAAAGTTAACAATATTTAAATTTAATTTGAATCCATTTTCTTTAAAATAATAGAAAACAAATAGCATTCCCATTGCTCCAATAAGAATAGAAAGAATTGGACTATTTTCCATTCTATCAGCAGGTGTTGGATTTTCAACCTTTGCAGCTGCTTCTTCATCTGCTAATAGACTTGCATCAACTGCAATAACCTCATCTGCCTTTGGATGCATAGCCTTATTTAATAAGGGCATTGTAATTAAAATAATTCCACATATAATTAAGTTAAATGTTGAAAAAATAGTAGCACTTGTTGAAATTGGATCAACTACTGCTCCATTCGTAGCCACTGCTAATCCCTCTCCTGCTGTAGCTAATTTGAGTGGAATAGATCCAGAAATCCCTGAATGCCATACTACGAATCCTGAGTAAGCTGAAGCGATTAGTAGTCTGTAGTCTACCCCTTTAACTTCTTTGGCTAGCTGTCTTGCATAAAGGGCACCAATAACAAGACCAAATCCCCAGTTAATCCAGCATGCAATAGTAGATACAAAAGTAACTGCTAAGATTGCTTGTGTTGGAGTCTTTGCAATTTTTGCCAAACTATTAAGACCTCTTTTAATAATGGGAGCGTTTGCCAAAGTATGGCCTGTAACAAGCACTAACGCCATTTGCATAGAGAATGCTAACAGTTTCCAAAATCCGCCACTCCAATGCATTACCATGTCTACTACCCCTTGCCCAGTAGTTACCATTCCCAGACCTAAAACTACTAATGTTAGAATAACTGCAAATAAAAATGGATCTGGTAAATACTTTTGTACAAGACTTACAAATAGTTTTGTAATACGTTTAAACATTTGAGTCGCCTCCTTATAAGTTGTATTTACAGAATGTATACAAGATACATTCCTTTGCACATCTTATAGTTTATCATAGTAAATGGAAATATCAACCTTTACAATAAATATTTTACTGTTGAAAACTGGCTGTATTTTCAAACAATTGTATATTTTGTTATTTATTCCTTCATCCCTTTTATTTTCTACCTACTTAAGTGCACAAAAAAAACAGAACAATAGCCTCTATTAGACTATACATCCTGTTTTTAATCCTTTAATACTTATTGAATTTTCTTCTAACACGCCGTAAAAAATATCTCTTCGGTGCATCCTTTTCAAGATTTCCTCTCACATTTTCCTATATTTTTTAATCATTTCCTTTTTCATCATTATTTCTTTTCCTTTAAAAGCTATTCCTAATTTCATAATCTTTTGAATATCTCCATCTATTAATTCTTGTATATAATTTCTATACTCAATCTGCTCTAATGCTCGATTTACTAAACAATCTAAGTTCTGTACATCTTTTACATCTGCCTTTTTAAATTCTATCACAATCCCTAAGTCCTCTTTATTTTTAGGAATCATCATAATATCATATCTTCCATAACCACTTTCTCTATTAGACTTTATTTTATATTTATTATTAAGCATCACAAGCATTCCCAATACAAAGGAATGATAAAACTTTTCACTCTCTTTTCCTATACCAAATTAGCCCTGAAAATATACTTTCCTTTGCAACTCTTAATATTCCTGTAAGCACTGCCTTTTCAAGATATATATTATCCTTAAATCCACCTAATAATAAGTTTCTCATAAACCCGATTAATTTTTCATAATAATCCTTTAAATACCCTTCTTGTATAGGTACATCATATTCATCTATCAAAATGATTGCTTTTGTTTTATGATAATCATATAAAAACTTGGTTAAATACCCTAAGCTTAATTCATAATCTTCTAAGCTTCCTTTTTTATATAATATTTTATTAAAATATTCTTTTTCTTCTCCCTCTAAAAAACCTTTTTCAATTACATATTTATGTTCTCCATATTCTTTTGAAATGATTGCCTTTAATACTTCAAAAAAACCTTTAAAATCATCTTTTTTAATGTCTTTAAAGGTAAGGTAGACCACAGGGTATTTCCCTTGTTTTTTCATAATTTCTTCATATTTTTTTATTTTTAATCCATCAAATAAGTAGGTATGCTCTTCCTCTGTATTTTCATAAAAATATTTTAACAGTTTATAATGAAACAAGCAATAAATCATCTCTTTTTTTAGATACTTCTAGCAAGTGATCTGTAAATCCCAATTTCGAAAATAATACATAATGCTCTGTTCTATTACCTTTATTCCAATTTATACAATTAGCTTTTTCAACTAACTTATAAAATATATCTGTATCTACTTTCGTATTTAAGTACTTACACTCTCCAATGAGAATTTCTTTACTATCATCATTTAATTCTAATTCTATTTTAAATCTCATTGTTTTCTCCTCTCAATATAAGCTAATTTATGGTTTAAATAATACATCACTATAATTAATTGTCCACCAATTACATAAAATTCATCATTTTCCCATTTTATATAATTTTATCACAAACTTTTCCAAAATTATATCTTCATTCTTATAACTTTTCACCTCTATTTAGTCAAAATTTTTTTAATCTATAAGAATCCTTCTTTCTAAGATTTTAATCCTCTCTTTTATTCTTAATTATTCAAATTTGAAATTAGCTATTTCTATATTTCAATTTCATTAAATTTATGATATAAATATTTCTATCTTGTACAAATTGATGATTAATTCCTATAATTTTTATAAAAAAACCATATTTTTTCATTACTTTTCCTTTGATAATTATGTTAATATACAATTGCTACTGAATAATTAAAAAGGTGATGTATCTATGGAATTAATCTTAACTGCCAAGATTAAATTATTACCTAATGAAGAACAAAAAAAGCAACTTATTGACACAATAAAAGCTATTAAATTAGCATTAAATTATACTTCTAAAATAGCTTATTATAATAATTTAGTATCCTCTTTCAATAAGCTACAAAAGCTTGTTTATAATGATTTGCGTAAACAATTCAGTTTAAAATCTCAAATGGCTTGCAATGTTTGTTCTGTAGTTGCAAGTACCTATAAAAGTATGAAATCTAATCAAGAAAATACTTTAGCTATTTATAAAAAGTCTAAATTCCAGTATTCCTATAATAGGGATTATTCATTTACTAAAGATGGATTAGTAAGTATAGGAACACTCAATAAGAGAATAAAATTAGCTTTTATAACAAAAGGACAAGAACAATACTTTGATGGTTCTTGGAACTTTGGTACTGCAACTTTAATTTATAAAAAAGGAAAATTTTATCTTCATATTGCATGTAAAAAAGAAATTGAAGTGAATAATAACATTACTAATGTTATTGGTATTGATCTAGGTATGCGATTTTTAGCAACTGCTATAGATAGTAAAAGTAATCATCTTTTTATTCGTGGTAACCAAGTCAAACAAATTAGATCAAAGTATATTAAGTTAAGAAAATCTTTACAAGCACAAGGTACAAAATCTGCAAAAAGAAAACTCAAAACGTTAAGTGGTAGAGAAAACCGTTTTATGACCAATGTGAATCATTGTGTCAGTAAGGCACTCTTAAATTTTGCTGGGGAAAATTCTCTTGTTGTGCTTGAAGATTTAACTAATATTAATTTATATGCTTCTGTACAAAATAAATATAGATATCTTCGTATGTCTTGGGCTTTCTCTCAATTAAAATTTTTTATAGAATATAAAGCTTCTATGAAAAACATAAAAGTTATTACAGTAGATCCTAAATATACTAGTCAAGCATGTCCAAAATGTGGCTTCACACATAAAAACAACCGAAACTATCAAACTCATACATTTACTTGTTGCAAATGTAAATATACAAGTAATGATGATAGAATCGGTGCTATTAATATACGCCAAAAGGGAATTAAGTACCATAATGGCATTACAGCATAGATATACTCTTCGCTGTAGGGGTGCTATCAACCACCCTAATGTAACCTATGTTTGAAGTGGGAGATATATTATATCGTTTACCACATGTAGTAGAGTTACAAGCCCATCCCTTCAAATTAGCCTAATTGGTGGGCTGTTGACTACATCTAATGTTTCCATTTTTTGTGTTTTGCAAAAACTCCTTCTAAATGACTTTCCTCGCAACTTATTTCCTTTATTTTCCTATCCCATCTTCACATTTTCATATATATAATAAAAACTCTAGAATAAGTCCTCATACCTATTCTAGAGTTCTGCATTTAATGCCCACACGCTCTCCTAATTTCACTATACTTCCACTAGCTTCTCATGCTTGGTTTGTTCCTATAAATGTCGAATGCTGTTGGACGATTTTTTTGAAAATTTTTCTCAGATAGAGTAAAATAATGGTATAGTGAGTAAATTTCCACTATATTGGGTGGAAATTTGGTGATTTTTTTTTACCAAATTCATTAAATTTCCACAGAATTTTAGGAGGCGATCTTACAAATGAATACAATGGTAAATCTGTTAAAACCAATTAAGCAAGTCAATCAAAAAAAAGAACTAGAATATTTCGTTTTAGGCGGAGCCCTTTTAGGTTGTGGCGGTGGTGGCTCTCTTAAAATTGGAGAAAAGCTTGTGCAAAGAATTATTGATAACATAGAAAAAAAAGGAATGCCCATTTCAATCGTCCAATCTGATGATAAAAAATTACTAGATACACAGGGTGCTGTAGTAGCTTTAATGGGTTCCCCTCAAAAGCTAGACCATACAGATGATTTAACTTCTCCATTAAAGGCTTTACAAGCCTTAGCAAAATATAAAAATCAAAAAGCTTCCTTTTGTTTACCCATAGAGCTTGGAGCTGTAAACAGCTTAGTGCCTTTATTAGTTGCATCTGAAGCAGATGAAGATATCCTTGTAGTAGATGCAGATGGAGCTAAAAGAGCTGTTCCACAGTTAGAAAACACTACTTATGGTCATCCTAAAACAGGTGTATCCATTTCCCCTTCAGCAATAGCTAATGAACAGTCTATGGATCATCCTCAAAACAATATTGAAATGGTCTTAGATCTTTGCAAAAATACCAAAACCGTTGAAAGCATCCCTAAATCTCTAGAAGATTTAGCAAGAGAAATATTATGCTTAAATCAATTTGATCAATTAGGAGGTCTTGCTACCTATCCTATGGAAGGAAAAGATATAAAAGCTGCTTCAATAGATCAAACATTTTCTTTAATCTATTATTTAGGAGAAGCTATTTATAATGCAGCAAAAGGTGAAAAAGTACAAGCCGTACTAAGTTTTTTAGACTCAATCAATTGGAACCATTATACATTTAATGGGTTTATCAAAAAAATCACTTTTCCTCAATCTAAAGGAGGCTTTGACAAGGGTATTGTTGAAATTGAAAAAAATGATGCTTCAGGAGATGTATTAATCATAAGCATTGAAAATGAAAATCTATTTGCAGAGGTACATAATACAAACAATAAAGAAGTAAAGAAATGGGCAATGGCACCAGATTTGATTTGCTATATGACAGAGGATGGTCCTTTAAGCAATGTTGAGATTGTTACCAAAAAAGTTGGCACCCCCATTACAATCGTTGGTTTACCAACAGATGAGAAAATGAGAAATGATTATATTATAGAAGGCTTTATGGATATTTTAAAAGAATTAAATTTTTACAATGGAGAATATATAAGCATTGAGAAATTAAACAGTTCATCTTCTTAAATTTTAAATAGAATCTTAAGAATAGGAGAAATGATTATGAGAAACGGCATAAAAAGTAAAATTCTATTTGGTCTTATTCCAATTATCATGGTCGGAATCATTGCTATTTCAATTTTTAGTTACATTCAGCTGACTTCTATTTTAAATGACCAATTCGAATCTCAACAACAAAATGCAGAAATAATGATTGACAATACCATACAGGTCATTGATACAAGCTATAAATTGCTAGAGTCAGAATTACAAAAAAAGCTAGAACTACAATTACAGCAATTCATCACTGCCTATGAAGCCTCTAACAACAATATAGATGATATCAATTTATCTCAACTAAAGGAACAAATCAATGGAGAATTATATATTATTGATGATACTACAACAGTTGTTCAATCAACAGATCCTAGTGCAGTAGGTTTTGCTTTTTCTAGTTTAAGTCCATCTTTTACAAGTCTTATGAAAAATATTCGTGAAGGAGAAAAAACACATTTTGAACGATTGCGTATTGATGTAATCAGTGGTTCCTTGAGTATGTGGGGCTACAAACCTTCTCCTGATCACAAATATATTTTAGAAGTGGGCTTAAATGCCTCTACATCAAAATCTGTTTTATCTCATATGAATCCTGCTATTATTTCAAATGAAATAAGTAAGAATAATCCTTTTATTCATTCTCTTAGAGTTTTTGATCCTATGGGGTTAGAGTTTGTACAAGAAGGCTCTGGAAAACATGTATCTGAAGAAATGATGGTGAATTTAAAAAAAGTAGTTACGGAAGGTACCTTCACAATTCATGCGCCTAATAATATTATAAAAAAGTATATCTATCTTGATCTAAAAAATTCTAATCAAGTATATATGACTGATCCAAGCAAAATAGTTGAAATTGTTTATGATACAAGCTTCATCGAAAAGCAAAAAAGACTTTTAGCTTTAGTCATAGCCATCATTTGTTTAGTAGTTATTTTTGCTGTAATAGGATATGTTTATACCTTCTCTATTCGAACAATCATTCGTCCTATTGAAAGCTTAAAGAAAATTGCTCAAGGAGATTTTACAAATATATCTCAAATGAAAAGTAATGATGAAATCGGTGAATTAGCACAAGACTTAAATGTTATGGCTACCAATATGAAAAACTTAATTAGGAATATACAGGGTACCTCAAAGCATGTCCTATCATCCTCTGAAAAGCAAGTTGCACAAACATTACAAATATCTGAGTCATCAAGCATCATTACACAATCTATTCAAAGCATTGCTGAAAATTCTTCTGATCAAGTTGCAAAAGTTGTCACTACTTCTAAGAATATCGATATATTTGGAGAAAAGTTAGACAAATTCTCAAAGCAAGTTTTGAATATAGAAAATTCTTCCAAAGAAGCAAATAATTATAATTCTCAGGTAAAAGAAACAATGCAAATATTACACGAATATACTAATCAACTGAGTCATTCTTCTAAAAAAGTATATAATGCTATCACTATACTCAATCAAAAATCAGATCATATTAATGGTATTATTGATACCATATCTAATATTTCTGATCAAACAGGATTATTGTCATTAAATGCTTCCATAGAAGCAGCAAGAGCAGGTGAGGCAGGAAGAGGCTTTGCAATTGTTGCCGATGAAGTCAGAAAATTATCAGAAGATACACGAATATCCACAGAAGAAATTAGTACACTCATTAAAGAAATCCAATTAGAAGTCCAAAAATGTGTAGATGCTATTAAAGATTCCAATACCATGACTCATAAAAACTTACATATTGTTACTCAAATGGATCAAGAAATTAATACAATCGAAAAGCAACTAGATAGTATTGTTCATGATAACAAAGAAATAAGACTAGAAATGGATACGCTTATTGTTCAAAAAGAAGATCTTATTCTAGCTTTAAGACAAGTATCAGAATTGCTTACTGAATCCGTTGCAGCTACCGAAGAAATTAGTGCTAGTGTAGAACAACAAACAGAACATACCAACGAAATTGCTAATTTCTCTAAAAATCTAAATGAATTAGCAAAGATTCTTGAAGAATCTATATCTGGATTTAAAATATAAAAAACAGGATTATTTTTCCTGTTTTTTTACATTTTTCAATACCTTCATAAAAGCTGTTGGAAAAGCATACTTTTTGATTTCTTGTAAAGATATCCACTGAATTTCTGGGTAATCTATTTTTTCATCTCTAATAAGCTCAAAGCTATAAACTTTCATCTTCCATTTTCGGTGGGTAAATATATGCTGCTTTTCAAATAAATATTTTTTATTTTTTATAGTCATCCCATAATTTTCTTCTAGCTCTAATCGAATACTTTCCCCTTCTTCCATATTCTTTTCCCTCTCTATACTTGGAAGCGCCCAAAGGTTAGCTAATAACCCTTCTGTAGGTCTTTTCATAATCAATATTTTTTCATCTTTATAGACAACTGCAAGCTCCATTTCTACAAGCTTTACCTTTATTTTCTTTTTCTTAATAGGTAGTGTTTCCTGTATCATCAATTTTCGTCCAGTGCACTCCATAAAAAGAGGACAAGCCACACATTTTGGGGAAGTAGGGGTACAAATAAGAGCACCTAACTCCATAAGTCCTTGGTTAAAAAAAGATGGGTTTTCCTTACTCACCACCATTTGTCCTATTTTTTCCATTTCTTTTTTTGTATTATTTTCTCCTATATCTTCTTTTATATAAAATAATCTTGAAAAAACTCTCATGACATTTCCATCTACTGCTGGTACCGCCTCATTGTAAGCAATACTTAAAATGGCTCCTGCCGTATAAGGACCAATCCCTGGAATTTTTTTGATTTCCTTTAAGGTATCTGGCATTTTTCCATCATACTCTTTTATAATAACTTTTGCACCCCTATGAAGATTTCTCGCCCTTGAATAATAGCCTAGTCCTTCCCACATTTTTAATACTACTTCTTCATCTGCATTTGATAAGCTTTCAATATTCGAGAATTTATCTATAAATCTTAAAAAATAAGGAATCACCGTATCTACCCTTGTTTGTTGAAGCATCACTTCTGAAATCCATATATAATAAGGATTTTTTGTTTCTCTCCAAGGGAGCTTGCGATGATTTTTTTTGTACCAATCTATTAAATTTTCTTGTATTTTTCTAGTTTTTAAACGATCAAATTTTTCATAATCTCCAATTTTATAAGCGTCCACCTTTTCTCTCCTTATCTCTTTGATCTTCTACCTATTGAGTATATCTTGATTTTGATCCATATAAATCATATACCCTTTCATTGTATCTCAAAACAGATGGTATAACCTTATTAAATTTTTACCAAAATCAATTACCTATTGCATTGAGTAAATTGAAATATATTCCATTTTCATGTAAACTGATTATATCTCTAGATATAAATAATCCACACCTAAAAAATCTATTTGTGATAAATTTTTCGAACACTTCAAACATGATGTATTCACAAAGTCAAGGAGATCCCTATTCAAAGTAATACTTATATAAAAGCAACTAGATCTTATACAAAATAGATTGGAGGAAAACACAATGCCTTACATTATTTTTTTCATTTTTAGTTTGATCCCTATCCTCTTAGGAATCATAATTATCAAAGGCAAAAAAATCATAGTTAGTCGTACATTTGAACAATTTCTTATTGCCTTTATATTTATTTCTTTATCAACGATCAAAGGAAACCATTCTATAGATTATGATGATGTCTATAGTGTAATCATTGTATCTTTTATTTCTACAATCATGTTATTTCTATTTTTAAAAGGGAATTATGCCCTATACAATACCCATAGTATAGACATTATCCCATTGATCATTGAATCTTTAGAGGAATGTCATATTGATTATACCCTTAAAGAAAATACAATTATTATTCCTCAATATAATAATAGAAGAATTGATTTAAATAATGATTCTGGTTGTACTAGAATGGATTTAAGTGAATTAAGAGAAATCCATGTACATAAAAAGCTGTTACTACAAATAAAATCTAAATTGAATAGTATAAATAATAAGTATTTTCCAACCTATGGCGTAGTATTGGTTATTTTAGGAGTTTTTTGGATGGGACTCCTTTCCTATGGAAGAATTTATGTTCCTACTTTACAAAACTATTTAGTTTTTAATACAAATGAAATAAATCAAGTCAGTATAATAGTAGATACCCATGAAAATCAAAAAATACATGAAATAACACTATCTGATAAAGATCAAATATTAAAATTCATCAATGAACTCAACAAATATCCTTTAAAGAGAAAATATATTCGAGAAATAATGTATCATCTAGGGTGTAGTATTACTTATAAAGGAAAGGACTTACCTTCTGAATACGTCTCTTTTTGGTTTGAAGAAAAAGACAGATATATTGATATTAGCCTATTTTATTGTAAATATTTATCCATAACCATCACAGATAAGAAAAAACTTGACCGCATCCATTATGAATTTGAATTCACAAATCAAGTTTTGGATACGAACTCCCTATTACTATTGGAAGAAAAGGACTAAACGAACCATAAGGAATATACATTTTAAAGGGAAAAAGCAACCTACTGATTTTTAGTAGGTTGCTCCTAAAATAACTTCCACATGGTGATCCTTTTGATCATTCACCAATGGAATATTTTTTTCTTCTCTTTTCTTTCCATCTATCACAATGGTCTCTACATTGCCACTTACTCTCTTAAAGTTTTTTACAGTGATATGGTAGGTTGTATCTTTATATTTATACTTGATTTTATATTCCTTCCATTCTTTTGGAATACAAGGATTAATGATCAGGGTATCATCTTTTTTCTTTAGTCCTAAAATATATTCAAGACCTACTCGATACATCCATCCCGCAGCTCCTGTATACCAAGTCCATCCACCTCTTCCTGTATGAGGATTTACTGCATAGACATCTGCTGCGATTACATACGGCTCTACTTTATAGGTTGCACATTCTATAGGTGTTCTTGCATGATTGATTGGATTGATCATATTGTATAGCTCCCATGCTTGATCTCCATCTCCCATCATGGCAAAGGCATTGATCACCCAAGTTGCTGCATGGGTATATTGTCCTCCATTTTCTCTTACTCCTGGTACATAGCCTTTTATATATCCTGGATGTAGATCACTTTCATTAAATGGTGGTGTAAATAGAAGAATCATTCCTTCTTCTTTTTTGATCAAATAACGCTTTGCCGAGTCCATAGCTGTCTTTGTTCTATCTGATTTTGCAGCACCTGAAATAACTGCCCATGATTGAGCAAGAGAATCAATCATACATTCTGTATTTTCAATAGAACCTAAAGGGGTTCCATCATCAAAATATGCACGTCTATACCATTCACCATCCCAAGCATTTTCTTCAATGTTATTAGCTATATCTTTTGCAGCTTTTTTATATCTTTCTCCACGCTCTAGGTCATCCATTTTTTCACAAATGCCTGAGAATTTATTGAGGATATCATGTAAGAACCAGCCTAGCCAAATACTTTCTCCTTTGCCTTTATTCCCGACAGTATTCATCCCATCGTTCCAATCTCCTGAACCCATAAGAGGAATACCATTTTCTCCAAGTCTTAACCCTCTTTCAATAGCTCTTATACAATGTTCATAAACAGAAGCTTTCTCATCTGAAATCCTAGGAACACCATATCTTTCGTCTTCCTGCTCTCCTAAAAGAGCTTCCTCTAAGAAATGTACTTCTTCATTTAATAGGGTTTCATCTCCTGTATAGCTTACATATTCTGCTGTTATAAGAGGCAACCATAGTAAATCATCAGAAAACTTAGTACGTATTCCCTTTTCTCCAGCTCCTGGATGCCACCAATGCTGTACATCTCCTTCTACAAATTGGTGTGCACAATGAAGAAGGATTTGTTTCTTTGTAGCTTGTGGCATAATGGGCATAGCATTCATACTATCTTGAAGCTGATCACGAAATCCATAAGCACCACCTGATTGATAAAAGGCTGATCTTGCCCAAATTCTACAAGCTATAGTCTGATACATCAGCCAATAATTGATCAGTAAATCCATTGATAGATCAGGTGTTTTTACTTCAATGGTTCCTAAAAGCTCTTTCCAATAGCTCTTTACTTCCTCTAAACCATCTTTAGAAGCCTTTACATTTTTATATTCCTTAATAAGCTTTTCTACTTCATCTATATTTTTACCATAACCCATTAAGAATACAAATTCCTTTTCTTCATTAGGTTTTAGTTCAATAGAAATCTCTATTGCTGCACAAGGATCAAAGGCAGCTCCCACTTGATTAGAAAGCTTTTCTCTTTTTAATGCATCTGGATTACTTAAATCTTTATTCTTTCCTACAAATTCCTCTCGATTTCCTGTATAAGATACTACCTTTTCTGATGAAGCTACAAATAAATTTCTTCCTGGAAAATCAACACTATATCCATTATCGATCATAAGAAGTTCTCTTTTTTCATCCATTTTTGTTACAATATACTGCTGAGTAATCTGATCACTTACCCCTAGTACAGGTCTTATAAAGTAAATTCCTGATAGCTTTCTTTTCACATCTGAATGATTTTTTAGTTTGATTAAGCTAATCTTAATAGTCTCATCCTTTGGCACAAACATAGTAATATTTTGTAAAATCCCATGGCTATCATGGGTAAACCTTGAATAACCCATACCATGTCTTACTGTGTAGCTTTCCTTTTCTCGAATTGGAAGAGGGGTAATGGACCAATAATCACCACAATTTTCATCCCTTAAATAGATTACCTCATTACTAGGATCTGTTATAGGATCGTTTGACCATGGGATTAATTTATTTTCACGGCTATTTTCAGCCCATGTAAATCCAGATCCATTCTCTGTAACATGAAAACCAAAGTTTTTATTGGCTATCACATTCGTCCATGGAGCAGGAGTATTACAACCATCCTTAAGTCTTATAATATACTCCATTCCATCCTTGCTAAAACCGCCATATCCATTAAAATAATCAACCTTGAGTGGTTCATCTTGACTTTTATATATTGTTTTGTCTTCTTTAAATCGTTTTTCATCTGGGAATTCTATCTCCATATCATTCATTTTAATTTGATGGGTGATAGATCCTTTTTCTCCTTTTAAAACAATTCTCGCTACCGTATAAAGAAGATTCCGATCTTCTTCAGGCATAATATTTGCGTTTCTTATATATATGCCTCCTGATTTATTCATAACATCATGACCATATTTCGAATGTACAGTTTCATTTAAAAGCTCTTGTAATGGCTGTAGATAACTACTTTTATCTTCATTGAATATGATTAAATCTACAAAAAGCCCTTTCATTTTCCAATATTCATGGGCTTTGAGCGCCTCATGAACCACCTGTATATCCTCAGCACGACTAATACTTATTAAAACTATTGGCAGGTCTCCAGATATACCATACGCCCAAAGTCCTGATTGACCTTTTTTATTTTCCTTAAGAATCTCCTCATATTTTCTTCTATGAGGACTCAAGTATAAAATATGTGGAATCATATTTTGATAAAGCTCTATTTCCTCAGCCTTAAGCCCTAGATAAGAAGTTTCTATAATACTCCTTGTAAAAGCAAGATTAAAGGCTCTTTTCGTTGATGAAGGATCATAATATTTTCTTGCCATATCCATTGCCTCTTGTTTACTATTCATAACAGAAGTAATAAAAGACACAATGGCTATTTTTCCAGGAGCTATTTTTACTTTTCTTCTCAAACTCATAATAGGATCGAGGATAGGTCCTGTAGTATTTGTAAGGGAGTTTGTAAAGGCAAAAGAATTGCCAATATGTCTTCCTCTACCAACAAAATTTCCTCGATTTGTTTCATATTCTAAATTTCCAAAGGTTTCTCCTTCTACTGCCATAGTATGGCACATCCATATAGTATTCTTTTCTTCAAGCCTTGGTCTCCTTGAAGCAATGAGACTATCATAGTCAAGAATTGCTTCTGTTCTAATAAACAAATTGCTAAATGCTGGATGAGCTAGATCAGCTGCTTGAGATGCTAGAACAGTCTCAAAATAGCTCGTAAGCTCTATTACAACCGGTTCATTTCCATGGTTTGTAAGGGTTACTTTTCTTATTTCTGCATCGTCCTCTGAGGAAACAACGATTTCTGTATGAGTATCAATATTATCATCTGTTCTCATAAATTCTGCCTTATCTAGTGAAAATCTTGCTTCATAGCCATCTGGCTCTACATTTATAGGATCAAATACAGATGCATATACTTTGTTTGTATTTAAATTTTTTACGAAAATATAGTTTCCATATCTTCCTGTAAGGCTATCTTCTCTCCATCTAGTTACCTGTAGTTTTTCCTTCTTGCTATATCCACTACCTCCATCTGTAACCATGACAGAATATCTTCCATTAGATAACATATGACATCTAGGAAGTCTACTATCTAAATCTTTATATTTTCTCACCACATAAATATCTTCTTTTTTAGTTCCTTCTAAAGGCTCTACTGCTTCCTTATATTGTTTTGTAATGAGCACTCTTATAGGTGTTTTTTCTTGAAGTAAAACTTCTGCTGATTTCATTACAGGATCTCTATGAAATCTTTTCTGCATAATATTTTCGTTCAAATAATTATTAAGGGCAATGAGTCCCATTCCTTGATGATGGGCCATAAAGCTTTTTATTACCCCCTTTTTCTTTCCAAAGGGCAGTCGCTCTGGTGTATAATCAATGGCTTCATAAAAACCATAATTTCCTTCTACTCCATCCGCAATCAATCTTTTGATATTTTTCATTGCTCCTTTCCCATCAAAGGGTAATGATAAAAGAGTAGAATAAGGAGAGATCACCATATCATTAATGAGTCCCCTCTTTAGTCCAAGATCTGGTACTCCAAAGGCCTTATATTGATAGTTTAAATTAATATCAAAGGCATAATATCCTGATTCAGAGGTTCCCCAAGGAACGTTTCTTTTTTCTCCATATTTTTTCTGAGCTTTTATAACCGTTCCATAAGTTTCATCCATTAAGGTATTTGGATAATTTTTCATTACCAATGGGGGCATTAAATATTCAAACATGGTTCCTGTCCATGAAACCAATCCTCTATAACCATCTATAATAGATAAAGCTCTTCCTAATTTTCCCCAATGCTTTTTAGGTACTTCTTTTCTTGCAATAGCCACATAACTAGTAAGTCTTGCTTCTGAACCTAATAAATCATAATAAGAATTTACTAAATTTTCATCTTTTACATTATATCCTATAGAGAATAAATGTTGCTTTTCATCATATAATTCTTTAAAATCTGCATCCTCTACTATTTTTTCTATTCTTTTGATAAGATCATTGATTTGTGCTATTTTTTCTTCAACATGCTCATTAGCAATAAATATTTTGTTTTTTAATTGAATCAACTCTTCTTGATTATTTTTCTTTAAGATCTTATTGATATCTTTTAGAATATCCTTATATAGTTTATTTAACTCCATTAGAGACAACTTTCCATCAATCTCTTCTATTTGTTGTATCAATTTTTTATAGTTTTCATCTTCCATTTTTTCGACTACAAAAAGTAAATGTATTTCTCTTTTAAAAGATTCTACCATGTCATGAAATTTCTCATTCCAATTAGTAATTTTATTGCTCTTTTCAAAGCTTTCGAATAAACTTTTCCATTCTTCTAAATTTAATTTTTCTTTTTCTATAGAAGCTGCTATCTTTTTCTTATTTTCTTCATCACTTGTTTGCTCAAGGGTATCCTTTATTCCTAGTAATACTTCTTTATTTAAGATAGGTTTTTTTAAGTATTCTAAAAGCCCTTCCTTTAGGGTAATCATATAGCCAATAAAGTTTCCACTATCTACCGTTGAAATAAAAAAGGGTCTTAATACTTCTAAAGTTGTTGTGTCATACCAATTATACAAATGCCCTTTCCATGTTTCTAATTTTTCAATAGTCGATAAGATTTTTTCTATGCGTTCTATCATTTCTATAGTAGAAATGTATCCAAAATCTCTAGCGGATAAAGTGGCTAACAATAAAAAACCAATATTTGTTGGAGAGGTTCTATGAGCTACTCCATTTGCTGGATCTTCTTGATAATTATCAGGAGGAAGATAGTGATCCATAGCTCCTGCAAAATCTTCATAATAATCCCATGTCTTTCTAGCTAACCTTCTTAATATTGCCGTATCTTCATGATCTAATTGAATCTTAGTCATATCTTCTTTACTTACCTTATAGGCAATAATAGGCGATATTACCCATACTGAACCTATTATAAGGGCATATCCTAAGTTATTCGGTGATACTCCCCATACTAAAGCTATCAGAAAAACTCCCACAAAGATAGCAACCTTCATTCTCTTTATAAAGCTTACGGTATCGTTTTTGAGTTTTTTCTCTACATCTGCTGCAGTAACCCATTCTAATAAATTTTTCTTAGAAATATATACACGATAAAGGGTTCTTACAATACCATCTAGCATCATAAAAGCATGATAAGGTAAGAATACAAAATTTAATAGTGTTTGATAACAAACAGCTCTAAATCCATAGATCAAATTTCCATTTGTTCTTTCCCTTGCTGTTTTATAATACTTTTTCGTCATATAATTAAAGCATTCTATCAAACAAGGAAAGAATAAGCTAATACTAGCAAAAGCTACCCAAACAAAAGATTTCCCAGGAAAAATTGTAATCCCTAAAATCAATAAAAGTAAAAGACTTAAAGAAGTAAGGCTTCTTCTTAAATTATCAAATACCTTCCATTTAGAAAGGTTCGATAAAGGATTGTCGACTACCTTTCCTGTTCTATTTTTCAGCTTAGCCCCTAGCCATCTAATAAGCTGCCAATCTCCTCTGATCCATCTATGTAGTCTCATAATAAATGAATTATATTTTGCTGGATAACCATCAATCAATTCAATATCCGTAGTAAGTCCAGTTCTTACATAACTCCCCTCTAGTAGGTCATGACTAAGTACTGTATTATCTGGAATAACACCACCTAGTATTTCATTAAATACAGAAAGATTATAGATCCCTTTTCCTGTAAATATACCTTCTCCAAATAAATCCTGATAAACATCAGAAGTAGCTGTGGTATAAGGGTCAATTCCTCCTTGTCCTGCAAAAATTCTTGTAAAGGTAGATTTACTTGCACTTTCTACATCTACACCAATACGAGGCTGAATTAATCCATATCCTTCCTCTATGATTCCCTTTTCTTTATTTAAAACACCTTTGTTAAGAGGATGAGAGATGGTACCAATAAGTTTTCTCGCTGTATCTATAGGAAGATTTGTATCTGCATCCAGGGTAATAATATATTGAATCTTTCCTACAATATGAGATAAATCTCCTGAAATAACATGATAAGAGGTATCCTTTGCACCTGTAAGAAGTTCATTAAATTCTACTAAAGCCCCTCTTTTTCTTTCCCACCCCATCCATTTTTGCTGTTTTTCACAAAATTGTCTGTATCTATGAAAATAAAAGAAACGCTCCTCATCAGTAGCATATTTATGGTTTAATGCTTTTATTCCGTCTAATGCTTTCTTGATAATATTCTCATCACTAGGCTGAAATTCAGTATCTGAATCTTTAAAATCTCCAGCTACTCCAAAATAGATGTTTTTATCCTTATTTCCTAAATAATATACTTGTAGCTTTTCTAAAAGCTCTTCTAAAACTTTTTCATTTGGTACCAAGGTAGGAATAACCACCATAGTCGTGGCATCTTCTGTGATCCCATCTTTATATTCAAGCTTTGGTAAAATTGATGGTTCACATTTATAGGTAACGATCCAGTTTACTATAGTTATAGCAATATCACTAGCAGGAATCAAACTAAAACAGCCAGCTACTATACTTAAAAATATATTATTTGAAGCATTATAGGCATAATACCCTAATAATAAAGTAATACATGCTGTTATAACCATACTAGGTGTTGCATATACAGCAATAGGGTAATCATGAAAATATATTTTTGATTTTTTATAATCAAAATCTTTTAATAAAGTTTTTCTTCCTTGGTCTATTATATAATAGCCCACATGCTTTACTTTCTCTTTATTCTCTTCTATAGTAGCATTTTTTGCATATTCTATGGCTTTTCTTGCCACTTGGGTTTCTGATGCCCCACAGAGCTTAGCAATTTTTTCAACTTCCTGCCTATAATAATTTCTTGATGAAAAATCCATAGCTCTATAAATATCTAATGGGTCCATCTGTAATATTTCTTCAACCTTTGATAAAGACTCAAATAGGTCATTCCAGTCTAATTTTGAAACAATATTTAAGCTAATAATGCTATTTCCTATAGATATTTTTCTTGCAGCTTGATCTTTATGCTCCATATCTATAATTTCGTCAATAGATGTATCAAATTCCATTAATTTCTTTTCAATAATATCTATTACATGTCCTGATTCAACACATGCATTTCTAAGCTTTTTCAAAAGATGCTCAATATAAGAAGAACTTAATCCATCCATATTTTTAAAATCTCTTTTTATATTTTCTAAAAGAACTTCTTGGTTCTTTACTTCTAGTCTTTCAACTTTTTTCCATTGCTCTTGATTTTCATATATTTTTTCACTAATATTCCTTATTTTTTCAACAAGAGCAAGACGAATCATCAACGAAAGAGCCCATATTTCCCCAATAGTAAGTATCTTATGGGTTTGGTAATGTTTTACAAAATTTAATAATAGAGCTTCATCTAATCTTCCATCTGTGTGAGAAACTAGCTCAAGGGCTATAGCATAAACTCTTGGATAGCCCTTTAAATATCCATTATCTAAAATATGTAGCTTTAAAAATTTATCTTTTGTAACATTCTGCCGAATAACTTGAACTTGTTCCTCTATTTTATAATAATTATCAAGAAGCCATTCAGAAGCAGGCGATAGTTCATTTCCTCTTTTTACTTCTTTATTAAATTCTTCATAAATGGAGGAAATGGTTTTAAAATTATGGCTTAATCTTGATAAAAGTAATCTAATACTTCCTCTTTTTTTTGCTATCACATGAGATTTTGCAATCTCTACAGCATGTTCATTTAGTTCATCATTATTTAGCAGAATATCCTTCATTTCTATCTTTTCATCATTTTCTATTCTATAACTTTTTTTGAGGAACATATCCCTGCATCCCTCCATCTATTTTTTCTACTTATTTTTTAGTATGCTCTCAACTTTTTGACTAAATTGAGTTGAAAGCTCCTGTGCATATTCTTCTGAGGAGCCTTCTGTATAAACATTAAATACTGCTCTTTCACTATCAGGTAAAATCAATGCCCATCCCTTATCATCATGGATTTTTACCCCTTCAAAAAGCTCCATATTTCGATGACGATGATTGACTATAATCTCTTTAATTACTCTTCCCTTATCCTGCCAATCACATGCAATTTCTTTTTTGATCAGATGAAAATTAGGAAGTTCATCTACCAATTCACTTAATGTACAATCTTGACTAATTAAAAAGTCTATGATCTTCCCTGTAGCTAGAATACCATCATAATTCAAAATATATTGTAGGTGCATATTCTCATCATTATCTCCATTTAACAGCTCCTTCATCCTATAGCTCGGAGCAGTTTTTGTTCTTATAATTTTAGCTTGAAAAGCGTTCGCCATTTGATCAAGGACTTTTGATGCTGTATATGGAACAATAATCTCTTTTCCTATGCCAAGCTTTAATACAATCCTTGCAACTAAAAGAGTGTATTTATCTCTATCCACAATCCTTCCCTTTTCATCAATCAATATGATATTCTCTCCACTGCTACTAAGAATCATACCCATACTTTCCTTATTTTTTTTGATCTCAAGGGATAAGTCGTCTATATAGGTATTTAAATTTTTATATTTTTGTAGACCATATTCACATTGCACTTGACACCCTATAGATCCGAAAAAACTTTCTGCTAAATTTAAAACATTTTTACATTCTGAGCTAATCAATAATTTAGGATTTTTTCTTTTAATTTTAGATAAATCACTCATATACTTCATTCCATTTTGCATATAGAGAGATGCAAAATTATCAATATGCATGACGCTTTTTACATTTTCCACATTACACCTTTTAAAATCATCTCTATTAAATAAATTTTCTATTTTTCTTTCTGTATTTCTATCTATATTGGCTCCATTTTCATCTACAAATTCAATATGTGCTAAATCCTTCTTGTATGGATCTAAACGAATATGAATACCACCATCTGCATCATAATGTCTTACGCCAAATCGATTCATAGGCATAGAAGCATTTTTCAAATGAATCACCCCTACACCTGTTGAAAGGATTCCTGATATAATAGAGTTTTTTATAATATCACACCCATTAGACTGGTCACTGCTCACAACAACTGTAGCATCACTATCTAAGTTAGATGCAAAGGCTGAACCAAGCCTTGAAGCAAATTCTGGAGTAACATCTATATTAATATCTCCTGAAATGTCCTTGTATCCAAAAATAGTTTTCGTTTGCTTTGTTCCCCATACAAGATTTTGATGGACAATGGTATCTTCTTCGATTTTTTTATCTGGCCAAATTTTTATATTTGGTTTTACAATCACTCCATTAGATAAAATACTTCCGCTTCCTATAGCAGAATGTTCATACACATTAACTCCATTTTTTATTTGGGTATTGCTACAAACAGTTGTTCCACTTAAATGGGTACTGCTTCCTATTTTAATGTTTTTCCATAAGATACTTCTTTTTAAAATACTTTCTTTCCCTATTTCGCAGTTGTTTCCAATAATACTGAAAGAATCAATTTGTGCATGTTCATGTATTTTAGAATTTTTCCCAACATAAAGGGGCGGAGATAATGTCACATTTTCTTCTATTTTGACCCCTTCCTCTATCCAAATGCCCTTTTCTAATTCTTTACAAGCTAATTCGAATTTTACTTTTCCCTCTAATATGTCAAATTGTGTTTTCATATAAGAGGTCAAATCTCCAATATCATTCCAATAATCTTCCATTACATAACCATACATAGGCACTTCATCTCTTAATAATTGAGGAAAAAGGTCCTTACTAAAATCGAATTTGTCCCCTTTTTTATAATAATTTAGCACTTCAGGCTCTAATATGTAAATCCCCGTATTCACTGTATCACTAAATACTTCTCCCCAGCTTGGCTTTTCTAAAAATCTAATGATTTTGCCCATTTCATCTGTAATGACTACACCATATTCTAAAGGTACAGAAACTTTTTTTAGCACGAGTGTTGCTTTTGATTGTTTTTCTTTATGATATTCTATGGCTTTTTTAATATCTATATCTGTTAGGGCATCTCCACTGATGACAATAAACGTATCATCTAAAAAGGCTTCTGCATTTTTTACACTTCCACCTGTTCCAAGAGGTACATCCTCTGTAAAATAATTTAAATGAACCTTCCATTCTTCCCCTTCTCCAAAATAATCTGTTATAACAGAAGGAAGATATGCCATTGTGACAGCTATATCGTCGATATTATATTTTTTCAATAGTTCTATTGAATATTCCATTACAGGTTTATTAAAAATAGGAACCATTGGTTTTGGAATCCCACAAGTAAGCGGTCTTAATCTTGTTCCTTTTCCACCTGCCATAATTACTCCTTTAATAGTAATCACTCCTTTTCTAAAATGTCTAAGAATATTTCTTCCCCCCTATGGAATGTTCTATTATTTATAATTTCCCAAAAAAACAACAATTATTTATTCCATCACTACTTAGACATGTTAGTTATTATATTCAAGGAGTATGATGAATATTCATGTTTTTGTTAAAAAACTACAATATTTTTTCTTTCAATATAAAAGAGCCATATACATAAAGTATATGACTCCATTTCATTTATTTTACCCAAGGAATTGGATCTACACATTTTGCGTTTTTTCTCACCTCAAAATGTAGATGTGCTCCCGTAGACCATCCTGTACTACCACATTTCGAAATAGTTTGACCTCGTTTTACCTTTTGTCCTTCCTTCACAACAATACTTGAATTATGTCCATATAAAGTAACGACCCCACCACCATGATCAATCATTACTGCTTTTCCATAAGCACCTAACCATCCTGCTTTGATGATTGTTCCATCTCCTGCAGCTACAATTCTCTTTCCATAAGAAATTCCTATATCAATTCCTGTATGAAGTTTCTTTCTCTTAAGAATAGGGTGGATTCTAAATCCATAGGGAGATGTAATTCGTGTATATCCAGGAGCTGGCCAAGCCAATTTCCCTCCTATATATTTTCCAGTTGATTGTTTTCTTCTAATTTCTTCTTCAATTTTTCGTGCATATGCATTCATTGCATCAATTTGCTTCTCAAGCTCTTTGCTATTTTTCTTTAATTCTTCCTTAACATTGCGCATTTGCCCTCTACTTACTTCTAGCTCTTTTTGCTTGCTATTCATATTTCTTAACATTCTATCCATAGTGCTTTTATGACTTTCTAAAGTCCTTTTCTTTGTATCAATTTCATCTCTTTGTTCCTTCATATAAGCCAATAAATCCATATCCTGCTCAAATATTTTTTTTACCATATCTAAATTAGATAAAAGATCTATAATGCTTTCTGAATCAAGAAGTACTTGGGCATATCCAATATCTCCATTTTTATACATGACATTTAATCGAGCGTTTAATGTATCATTTTTATCATGGATATTATTTTCTGCTTGTACTAATTCTTCCTTTGCTTTAACAATTTTCTTTTTGGTTCTACCTATTTCTACATTGATATCAGCTATTTCTCTTTCTGCCTTATCAATTTTTCTATCTAATTCATTGATTTGATCATTAATGCTTTTTTGTTTCTTTTTATTTGCATTCAATTCCTTTTGTACTTGATTGATTTGATTATTTACTTGATTGAGTTTTTTCTGATCACTATTTACATCAAGGGCAAAAGTATTTCCTGTAATCAATAAACTCATAATCGTTACGCCAACAATACATATTCGTTTGTACTTGTCTTTCATTACCTTATCCCCCTAATTTTCCTATACTTTTAAGAATTTTCTCATAGAGAATATACTTCCTAACGCACCAATTCCCACTCCCAATACAATAAAGATAATAGATGTATTTTCAATAAATACAGGCGCTGGAATCATGTATGCTGATATCATCACATACAGCTTTTGTGTGATAAAATCAAATATACGTTTATAACTAAATCCAACAATAGAAAGAGCAATCAATGATCCGATAAGACCTAATAAAACCCCTTCTATTAAAAAAGGCCATCGAATGAACCAATTAGTTGCACCCACATATTTCATAATATTGATTTCTTTACTTCTTGCAATAACTGTTAGCTTAATCGTATTTCCTACAACAAACATAGAAATAAATATTAAAATCCCAATAATAACAATCCCTGCAACTCTTATGAAATTTGTAATCTTTAAAAGCTTTTCTACAATATCTTTATAGTATTTGATCTCGTCTAATCCTTGTAGCCCTTGTACTCTATTCACTACATAATCTGCATAAGAAATATCTTTAAGCTTGATGATATAGGAATTAGGTAGGGGATTTTTCTCAAGCCCCTCTAGGAGATATGCATTTTCTCCCCACTTTTTTTTCATACTTTGTAAAGCTTCTTCCTTTGATAAAAATTCCACATAGTCTATTCCATCTATTCCCTCTATCAGGCTTCCTACATTTTTTATTTGACTTTCTGTTAAATCTTTATTTAAATATACTTGTATAGAATCAAATTGCCCCTTAGCTGTTTCTGCCAAGCTATTTATGTTTAATACAAGCATAAATACAACTCCTAAAATCATTAATACACAAGCAATAGAAGCTATTGACACAGTCCCCATAATACGATTTCGCCAAAGTCCTTTAAATCCTTGTTTGATCATATAAGAGATGGTTCTAGTTTTCATAGCCATACACACCCTTCCGATCGTCTCGCACAATTTTACCCTTTTCTATGGCAATAACCCGTTGCTGCATCATATCTACAATCTCTTTGGCATGCGTAGCCATAACAATAGTTGTTCCTCTTCGATTAATTTGTTTCATAAGCTTCATAATTTCCCAAGCTGTTTCTGGATCAAGATTTCCAGTAGGCTCGTCCGCAATTAAAACAGCTGGGCTATTCACAATAGCACGTGCAATAGAAACTCTTTGCTGCTCCCCTCCTGAAAGCTCGTGAGGGTATTTTTTTGCCTTTCCACTGAGTCCTACCATAGCAAGAATAGTTGGAACTTGTCTTCTAATCTCCTTTGCACTGGCTTCAATAATCTCCATGGCAAAGGCTACATTTTCATAAACTGTCTTATTTGGAAGAAGCCTAAAATCTTGAAAAACCACACCTATTTTTCTTCTAAGATCAGGGACCTTTCTTGTACTAAGTTTTGTAATATCCATCCCATGAATAGTAATTTTTCCTCTTGTAGGTTCTATTTCTTTCAATAATAATTTAATAAAGGTTGATTTTCCTGCACCACTAGGTCCTACCACAAAAGCAAAATCTCCCTTTTCTATGTGTATACTTATATTAGAAAGAGCTACGGTACCTTTTCCATACTCTTTTGTTACATTTAAAAATTTTATCATCCTATATCAACTCCTAAAGTATATAATTCTACATATCCTTTTAATTTTCCTCTATCCTTTTATTATAAATTTCTGGTTCCTTTGGCTTATTTCTTCAAAAAATATAAGCTTCCGCATCTATTATATTATTTTTCTTTATAATTTCCAAATAAAACCTATATTGGGACTTTATAAATATTCTCTATTTCGATATAATAAGGATAGTAAAATGTTTACAATTATCAATTTATCTATTAAAATTTCTCGAAAAATAAAAATTTTCAGGAGGGAATCCTATGGATAAAAAAAAGCTTCGCCAAGAAATATTACAGAAAAGAAAATCACTCTCTAAAGATTTAGTATCCTCAAAGAGTAAAAAGATTTTTCAAAGTTTAAAAACATTAGAATTGTATCAAAATGCAAAAAACATTATGGTCTACATAGATTTTAGAAATGAAGTAAAGACAAATTTAATCATTGATGATTTACTAAGACAAAATAAAGAAGTCTGTATCCCTATCAGTGTTCCTCAAACAAAAGAAATGATTTTATCAAAGCTATTAGATCCAAAAAAAGAACTGATCAAAGGAACTTATGGTATTTTAGAACCAAAGAAAGAATATATCAGAAAAGTAAATCCTGATGCTTTAGATTTAATCATCGTTCCTGGAGTGGCTTTTGACAGATATGGTTATCGGATTGGTTATGGCGGTGGGTATTATGATCGTTTTTTAGATAAATTGTCAAAGGCTACCCCCTCTATTGGAATAGCCTTTGATTTACAAATCGTTCAAAAAGTACCTAAGGATTTCTTTGATCATCCAGTTGATTACATCGTTACAGAAAAAGAAATCATCCTTTGTAAATAGGATAAATTATTCTACCTTATTTACTTTTCTTCTTTCCTTTTTCTTTTGATCTTTTTTTGGTTCTGAGAATTCTTCAAGCTTTTTACTAACCAATTCATAAACATCTTTTGATGCTTTGTCTGTTAATACTTCTATGCCTTCTTCTACTGTTTTTACAGCATAGATATGAAACATTTCATTTTTTACAGCTTGAATCACTTCATCTGAAAGCATTAAATTTTTCACATTTTGATGTGGAATCATTACCCCTTGCTTTCCCGTTAATCCTTTTATTGTACATACTTTGAAGAACCCTTCTATTTTTTCATTAACTCCACCTATAGGTTGAATTTGCCCTCTTTGATTTACAGAGCCTGTTACTGCAATATACTGTTTTATAGGAATCTTTGATAGACTAGAAAGAAGTGCATAAAGCTCTGTACTAGAAGCACTATCTCCATCTACTCCTGAATATAATTGTTCAAACACAATACTCGCTGATAAGGATAGAGGTCTTTCTTGGGCAAATTTTTCTCCCATATATCCATTTAAAATGAGTACCCCTTTATCATGAATACTTCCGCTTTTTCTAACTTCCCTTTCTATATTCACAATCCCGCTTTTTCCCCTAAAGGTAGCAACTGTAATTTTACTAGGCTTCCCAAAGCTGTATTCACCATTTCCAGTAACAGCTAATCCATTAATTTCTCCTATTTTTTCTCCCTCTACATCTAATAAAAGGCTTCCTTCCTCAAACATTTCAAGAATCTTCTCTTCATATTTATTGTTTCTATATTTTTTATCTTTAATGGCTTGTTCGATATGTTCAACCTTTACAATAAGACTTCCCATCATTTTTGCAAAGCGATCTGCTTCATATACTATTTCTACCACTTGATTAAATCTAGAACTAAGCTTATCCTGATGATCTGCAAGTCTTGAACTATACTCAATGATTCTCCCTACAGCACCTTTATCAAAATGTAAAAGCCCTTCCTTTTCACAGTGGGTAGCAATGAATCTAGCCATCTTGTAAATATTTTCCTTGTTTCGATTCATTTCAATATCAAAATCAGCCATGATTTTAAATAGCTTTTTAAAATCATCATCATAAGCATGAAGCATGGCATAAGTATAAGGATCTCCTATTAAAATAACCTTTATATTAAGAGGAATAGGCTCAGGCTTTAATGTAGATGTAACTAAATAGCCTAATTTATCTAATCCTTCTATATTGATCTGATTTGTCTTTAAAGCACGCTTTAGACCATTCCATGCAAAGGGACTCGCCAGTAAATCCTTAGCTTGTAGGATTAAATATCCTCCATTGGCTTGATGCAGCGCTCCTGGTTTTATTTGTGTAAAATCTGTTTTCATAACTCCTAATTCATTTCTATATTCAATTCTACCAATCAAATTGTAATAGTTTGGATTCGTTTCATTTACAATAGGAGCTCCTGATTTCTCACTATGATCAATAAAAAGATTTACTAAATATCGATCAAAAAAAGTCTCTGTTGACTTCATTTGAAACATGGCTAAAGGATTTTCTGTTGGTTCATTTTTTTTAGGTTTAAATTTTTCTATATGTTCAATAATATCTTCTTTTATTTTTTTTAGATATTGAATTACACATTCATTGTCCTCAAATTTTTTCCTAATTTCATTGATATGAAATTTTACTACATCTAAAGCCATCTTCTCATCTAATGCTTTTTTACTATTTCTATATTCTTCTTCTAAACTTCTTAGCTGATTAAAAAGTTCAATCGTTTCTAAGCTAAGCTCACTAGAATTTTTTCTTAATAAGTCTACCTCTTCCGTATTTAAATTTTTATATTCTTCTTCACTCATAGGACGTCCATCTTTTAAAGGCATACTGATTAAGCCTTTATCTGTTTGATCAAATAAAAATCCATATTTTTCTCCGATTTCATTTAAAACATCTATTGTTTCTTGGGTATGCTTTTCATATTGCTGAATCAATATATTCTTCTGATTTTCATAATCTTTACTTGTAAAAATTCTTGGAATCTCTTTTTTTAATAACTCAATCATATTTTCTACATCTTTTTTTAGATGCTTTCCCTTCCCTGCTTCTACATGTAAAGCAATAGGTCTATCTTTATTTGTAAAATTATTTACATATAACCAATCATTTGGTGTTTCTTTTGATGCTGCCTTTTTTTCTGTGATAGACAAAGAATAACTATTCTTTCCTGTTCCACTTTGACCGGATACAAAGATGTTATATCCCTTTTTCTTTATATCTAAACCAAATTCCAAGGCTTCTGCTGCTCGCCTTTGACCAATAATCCCCTTTAATGGATAAAGATCCTTCGTGGATTCAAAATCAAAGCAACTAATATCACATCTATTTTTTAATTTTTCAATTGATATTTCATATTTTCGTAGCATTCATAACCCCTCCCTGTCTTAGTTTATATATATACCCTCTTATGTATCCATCTAAAATTTACTTTTTTGTTTTTTTATGCTTTTGCATCTTTTATCTCCTTTCATCCTAAGATTGTATTTTTCTAAAACCGTTTCTTTTTAATACTTTCCTATTATTTACTTTTTTCCCTATTATACCATAAATTTCGCCATTTTTCTGAATTCATTATGTTTTCTTTATATTTTAAAAAGAGCTACAAGTCCAAATGACCTGTAGCTCTTTTTTTATTTGATTCCAGCTGCTATTTTTATATTTTTTTGATGTCCTAAGTCTATTTCTCCGTCCTTATGTCTTGTACTATTTAGAAAATGAATATCCATATGTCCCTCAAAATCATTGTCCCTTATATACTGAATGCTATGGGGCATAGTTGATGCAGATGCTGCAATTTTTCTTCCATCGTATTCAACAATTACAGGGCGTCTATCCCAGCTAAAGATTCCTCCCCAAACTTCTTTCATAATAGCTGTATCTGTTGTTGTTAATGGCTCACAATCTGCATGATTCGCTCCTATAGTTCTTTTCATTTTCCATTCTTTACCTGTTTCGAAATCAACTAAAGTAAATTTTGCACCAATAGGAACTACATATTGAGCTGCTGTCCACCAGTCTAGCTTTTCCCCATACTTCTCTCCTGGTGTGTCTTTTACTGGCACATGATATATAGGAATTTTGATGATATCCCCAATATTTAGCCATTCACTTTCATTCATATTATTTACTTTTAGTATCTCTATCATAGGTACACCATATTCAATAGATAACTTCCAAAAATCATCGCCTGCCTTTACTGTATAATCCATATAGGTTACATAAGGTTCTTGATTATTTTGATTCGTGTTATCATTATTGGTGCTATGATCATTGTCAGTATTGCTTGGTTCACTATTTTCAGTAGTCGTATTTTCTTCTATTTTATTAGTATCTTCTATGCTATTACCCGATGGAATTTTCACCTTGTCTCCAATATTTAGCCAAGTATTTTCATCAGCTCCATTATAATCTAGTAGTTCTTTAAAATTCACCCCATATTTTTGACTAATAGTCCAATAAGTATCCCCTGCTTGTACAGTATGAATAGTTTCCTTTTCTGGAATAATCAAAGCTTGTCCTGGATAAATGATGGTATTTTCATCCATATCATTGGCTTCCATTAAAGCTTTTGTACTAATCCCATGCTCATATGCAATCTTCCAAAACGCATCCCCACTCTGTACTGTATATGTTTGTCCATAAGTAATTCCTAGACTCCCTAAGAAAAGAGTCGTTCCTAAAGTACAAGAAACAATGATCTTCTTTACATTCATTCTCTAGCTCCTCCTATCAAGTTATGTTAACCTCTCATAGTTTACATAATTCGACAAGAGCCTTAAAAACCATTTATGTAAATAATGGCAATAGACTGTATCCTAAGATATAACCTATTGCCAATTTATAGTTTAATCGTTATATTTTACTTTTAGTTCTATTTTATCTGGTAACTCCTGAAGTTCTGTCTTCACTACAATAAAAGGATATGTAATTACTTGGGTAACAATATCTCCTGGTTTTGGATCTTTAAAGGTTGTATAAACAACCAGCTTTGTTTGATCCTCTGTCTTTACCTTCTCTATACTATCTATTTGAACTGCATAGCCTCCAGTAGGTTTTTCTCCTCTTGTTGCAATGACATATATTTGATCGTCTACTTTACAGGCTAGAGCTCTTTCTAGGTTTTTGTATCTTGGCAATATTTCTTGAATCTTTTGTGGAATTTGTTCTTCGCTTAATACTTCAAATGGCACGCTATCATCATCCTTTACAAAATATTTAACAGCAAAAACTGCTGCTATAATGACCATGATTACAATAGCTACAATTAAAATTTTCTTCCAATTCATTGCCCTTAGGTTAATTTTTCTTTTCACCAGTTTCCCCCCCTTTTTCCCTCTCTCTATACTAAATCTTATTCTAAAAAGGGTACAAATATTCTCAAGGAATTTAAATATAAAAAATACTGAGAGCTTAAAAGCTCTCAGTATTTTTTATATGCTTATTTATTTTTAATAACTGTCTTTACAGACTCTACAATATCCTTTGCAGTTAACTCATATTTTTCCATTAATTCTCTTGGCTTTCCAGACTCTCCAAAGGTATCTTGTGTTCCGATTCTTTTCATTGGCACTGGTTTATTTTCTACTAATACCTCAGCTACAGCTGATCCAAGTCCACCAATAACATTGTGCTCTTCTGCTGTAACAATAGCACCTGTTTCATTAGCGGCTTTTATGATCATCTCTGTATCAATAGGCTTGATTGTATGCATATCAATAACCCTTACTTCGATTCCTTCCTTTAATAGAAGTTCTCTTGCCTCAAGGGCTTCTGCCACTAAAATTCCTGTTGCAATAATCGTAGCATCTTTACCTGTCTTTACTTCTATTCCTTTTCCTATTTCAAATTTCATATCTTCATCATAAATCACAGGAACTGCAGCTCTACCAAATCTTGCATAGACAGGACCTGCATATTCTGCCATAGCAAATACAGCCTTTTCTGCTGATACAGCATCTGCAGGATTTAGTACCACCATATTCGGAATAGCTCTCATAACAGCTAAATCCTCTAAGGCTTGATGAGAAGCTCCATCTTCCCCTACAGTAATACCTGCATGAGTTGCACATACCTTCACATTTACTTTTGGATAGGCTATCGAGTTCCTGATAATTTCAAAGGCTCTACCTGTAGCAAACATAGCAAAGGTACTAGCAAATGGAATCTTTCCACTTGTTGCAAAACCTGCTGCTACTCCCATTAAGTTTTGTTCTGCTATTCCCATATTAAAAAATCTATTTGGGAATTCCTTTTGAAATACAGCAGTCTTTGTTGATTTTGATAAATCTGCATCTAATACAACTACATCTTCATTGATTTGCCCTAATTTTACTAACGCTTTTCCATAAGCTTCTCTTGTAGCGATTTTTTGACTCATTAGTTGGCACCTCCTAATTCCTTCAATGCTTGTTCTGCTTCTTCATCTTTAGGTGCACTACCATGCCAACCTGCTTGATTTTCCATGAATGAAACGCCTTTACCTTTAATCGTTTTTGCAATAATCATAGTAGGTTGATTCTTTATTCCATCAGCTTGATCAAAAGCTTTTATAATTTCTTCAAAATTATGTCCATCTATTTCAATAACATACCATCCAAAACTTTCCCACTTCTCTTTGATAGGATGAATATTCATAACATCTTCATTTTTTCCATCTATTTGAAGACCATTAAAATCTAGGATTGCTGTTAAATTATCTAATTTATAATGACTTGCCGCCATTGCAGCTTCCCAAACAAGACCTTCTTGTACTTCTCCATCTCCAAGTAGCGCATATACCCTATTATCTTTTTGATCAACTTTTGAAGCCAGTGCCATACCAACACTGCAGGAAAATCCTTGTCCTAAAGAACCTGTAGACATTTCAATTCCTGGAGTACCTTTCATATCAGGATGTCCTTGTAGCATAGCCCCCATATGTCTTAGTTTTAATAGCTCTTCTTTAGGGAAAAATCCTTTTTCTGCTAAAGTTGCATAAAGAACAGGTGCTGCATGTCCCTTTGATAGTACAAATCTATCTCTTTCTTCCCATTTAGGATTCTCAGGGTCTACTTTCATCTTATAAAAATAAAGAGTAGTCAAAATATCTGCAGCAGATAAAGATCCTCCTGGATGCCCTGATCCAGCTGCATGTATTGCTTTAATAATTCCTTTTCGAATCTCTGTGGCATTTTTCTTTAACATTTCATAATCTACTTTTGCCAACCTGAAACCCTCCTTATGTATAGTTATTTTTTGAAACCTTCTCCTAATACTTCATGAATCGTCGTCACCATCATAAAAGCATGACGATCAATACCATTGACAATATTTTTAAGCTTTGTCACTTGTGACCTGTCCACAATACAAAGAATCACATCTTTATCCTTTCCTGTATACATGCCTCTTCCTTGAAGAATAGTGGCACCTCTATCTAAGTCCTTCATAATCACTTGTCCTATTTTTTGTGCATCGTTAGAAATAATAAAAAATGCTTTTGCATAGTTTAATCCCTCAATAACAAAATCTGCCATTTTCACAATAATATATAATGTAATCACAGAATACAGGGCTGTTTCTAACTTTCCATTTACAATTCCTGCACTAATTACAATAGTTAAGTCAATGCACATCATAAGCTTAGGTATACTAAGACTAGGTATATATTTATTTAAAATGGCTCCAGCAAGGTCCGTCCCTCCTGTAGTTCCTCCTGCTTTAAATACAATACCAATGCCAATCCCAAGTATAACACCACCATAAAGACTAGCTAATAATAAATCACTTGTACCTACTATATTTTCTCCTAGGATCGTCATGATTATCCTTATAAAAAGAGATAAAGTAATCGTTCCATAAGCAGTTTTAGCACCAAACTTTTTCCCTAAAATCATAAGACCTAGAATAAATAATGGAGTATTGATCACTAAGTTGGTAAGATCAATAGGAATCCCTGCTATTTTCTTTATAACAATAGCTAGTCCTGTCACCCCTCCAGGTGCAATCATATTAGGACTTAGGAAAAATACAATTGCAAAGGCTATGATTAGAGTCCCTATTGTGATCAATAAATAATCAAAGAAAATTGAAGCTTTTAATTTTTCTGCCACATTTTCACCTCAATTACTATATCATCTCAATTATTATATCATAGTAAAATATTTAATCAATTTTCTTTTATATTATTTACTAAATATAACCTTAATCATAAACTTCGGAAGTACCATCATTCTTTTATATCTCCAAGGCTCTTTTAGTAATCTATAAAACCATTCAAGCCCTAGCTTTTGATAGATTTCAGGTGCTCTTTTTACCGTTCCTGCAAGAACGTCTACACTTCCACCAACACCCATAATCATTTTTGAATTTAACTTTTCTCTATATTGACCCATCCATATTTCTTGCTTAGGTGCTCCTAATGCTACAAATAATATATCTGGATTCAGTTCATTGATCTTTTCTATTATCTCACTTTCTTCCTCTTCTTTGAAATAGCCATCGCGAAATCCTTTTATAGTTATTCCTGGTAATTTACTTTTTATATTTTCGCAAGCCTTCTTGGCAACCCCTGGCTTTCCTCCTAAAATATATATGCTCTTTTCCGTTTCATTGCAATGACTTAAAATTTTGTGCATTAAATCTACACCGGTCACTCTTTCTGTGAGTCCTTTTTTCTGGATTTTAGAAGCATATATTAGTCCTATTCCATCAGGGATGACTAAATCAGCCGTATTGATAATTTGGCGTAATTTTAAATTTTCCTGTGCACTCATGATAATTTCTGTATTGGGTGTAATAATCATTTTACAACCATCCGTATTCAAAAAATCTATAGAGCGATTCGCTGCATCCTCTAAATTTCCTTGATCAATGAATACACCCATAATATCTACTTTCCCTTTGATCATTACCTTTCTCCTTCCTTTAAAATCTCTATTACAACCTGTTCATTGATCCTTAACTTTTCCTGTAATGTTTTTACTTTTTCTTCTAGTACCACTTGATAAGCTTCCTTATTTTTTTGCACCTTTTCTATCTCTAAAATCAAATCAACCTCATTTAAGTCTTCTGTACTGCATAAAGGGTCTAGTTGTAGAGATTTCATAAAGCTATCAATTTTAGGATCATAAGAAATAGCAATAATTGGCGTATTCATAATAGCCGCAAAGATTAAAGAATGTAGCCTTACCCCTACAAGAAGGTCAAGGTTTCCAACAAGAGCTAACATTTCATCTATCTCATATCTATTTCTAATGAAGAGTGCCTGATGCTTCATTCTTTTTTCTATTTCATCCATTATTTTCATATCTTCTTTAAAATGAAAAGGAATAAATGCTACATCCATATGAAAATTTTCAACTAACTTATCTGCTATATTACAGATCTTATCTATAAAATCATCTCGCTCACGCCAACCTCTAATGGCAAATCCAATTAAGGGTTTTTCCCTTAATTGGTTCATGCCTTCTTTGTTCAGTATTTTACTTCCTAACTCAAGATTTGCTTTTTTTAGTCCAATGACTGGATCTGTTGTTACAAAGGTAGGCGGTTTAGTGACACCAATATGCTTTAATAATTCATAAGACCCTTCATCCCTTACAATAATAGCATCTACTTTATTCAAAATCCACCTTACCATATATTGATTAGATTTTCTATTGATAGGTCCGATCCCTTGTCCATAGATCAATACTTTTTTTCTTAAAAAGATTGCCATAAATATAATCACTAAATAATAGGTAACACTTCTACGACTTGTAACATCTTGTAATAAGCTTCCTCCACCACTAATAAATAGATCACATTTTTTTATGGCTTGAAAGATTTCCTTTATACTTTTTCTATCGATAGCATGTATTTTGTGCTTTTCTTCTGTACTCTTAGGATTTGCTGATAATACTGTTATTTCAACATCTTCTACATGCTCCTTAAAATTCGTAACAATGGAGGTTAAAATTGATTCATCCCCCACATTGTTAAAACCATAATAACCTGAAATAACTACCTTACCCATCCAGCTTTTCTCCCCTCATCCTATTAAAGAGCTTCACAACCATATATAATACACCAACGCAAATGGTTCCAAGCACTATTCCAAAACTTAAGGAGTATCCTGTTCTTACAATGGATAAGAGCATAGGCGTTCTTAAATGACAAAAAGTATTTACAATAGAGGTTTGTCCGATTACTGCAGCTAATCCAAATCCAAAGGCAATCCACTTAAATCTATATTTTGCTGCAAAAACACCTATCATAAGTGCTGGAAATGCAAATAAAAACTCTTTTGTTCTTGGTCTAGCATAAAACTTTTCTTCTAAAATATTTCTAAAGATCATCTCTAAATTAGATGGCTGTACATTTGTTTCATGACCAGTCCTAGCCATATATATATATCCAACAACTAAAACAATCATCCCAAGGAGTACATAAATAATCTTTACATCATCAAATAATAAGTTTTTTAAATCTTCCCATTTTAGTGTTTTTTCTTCTTTTATTCCTTTATTTCTCTTATAACCAAAATGTCCTATATAAAGGATCATAAATAACACAATAGGAATTAATTGACTAAATTTAACTCCTCTAAAAATACTCATTTCTAGTAAATATTCAATATCTGAAAGAATACTTCCTACCATGAGAGATCCTATAAAAGAAATCAAGGAGCATATGACTAAAGTTTTGATACTCAAAGCAATAACCTTTATGATAGAATCTTTATGGATTTTTTCTTGATAATAAAGACTACCTCTATTGCAGAAATATGCCATACTTAGAGATGGAAATACAATGGCTGCCCCTAATGCTAATAAAATTTCTGCAAACATTGGTTTTACCAAGAATAATCCTGTCACACCAAATATTCCAAGTCCTAATAATAGATAATTTATTTTCTCTTTTAATCTTATAATGTGATTCAGGAGTATTAGCCCTCCTGCTACAACTCCCCAAGAAATCATGATCTTATAACGATTTCTTACATGATTCGCTCTTAATATACTAGCAGGACCTACCTTTATATCATGACTTTCTAGTCTACTTTTAAATCGGTCAAACATCTTTTCATATTCTTTATAATCTGTCACATAGCTACGAGCATCATATTTAAAAGGCTTAAAATAAATGACCCTTATATTTCTTTCTGTGACTGCTCTATTTAAGGTGTTTTCTATTTCCTCTGCACCCTTATAGTTGTAATACTGAAATCTCTGTTGGATATAATCCCATACGCTGAAAATTCTCACACTATTATACTCTAAATTTCTTGTTAAATCATATAGTCCTTCTTGCTTAATATGTTCTCTTTGTACATTCGATTCAATCATGCCTACCTTGATATCATTTTTTCTCATATAATCTTCTAAAAGCTTCACATTCTCTTTATACCCTAAAACTTCTCCTCCTCCAAAAATCATGTAAGGAGGTTTAAGATTTAATTTTTCATAATGATCAATCGTTCCCTCAACTAATTTTTTCGAACTATAGCTCTTATAATTAGTAGGTCTTGGAACTACTGTAAGCCCACTATTTTTAATTAAATTCACCTTTTCTTCATCTAGCCCTAATCCTAATCTAATTAATTTAGAAGAATAAAGATTAGAAACTTCTTTAAATCCTTTCTTCTTTCCATCATAAATTTTTTCAATAGATGTATATAATGCATCATCTACCGTTCCATTTAATAGGAAAAAGTAAATTTCTTCATCCTTTATGATTTTGAATTTCTCTTCATCATATCGATCTTCTAATCCCTTTTTAATAAATCCATATAACTCCTTTGAATTGGTACTTGTTAAAAGATCATATTCATCTATTTTTTCTTCCTTGAAAAGTTCTACCAATTCTTTTGGATATTTATTTTCCCAATTCATATCTTTAATGATATTTCCAATCATTTCAACCTTGATAGGCTTCTTTTCTGCTAGCATTGTTTCAAAGCTCTCTTCATTTAACCCAACACTGCTTACTCCTAAAGTTTTTAGCTTTTTAAACCACCACCCTAAATCTTTATCTGATTGCTTTGCCATTTTTTCAAATTCAGTATAATCTAATACTACATCTACTGTTTTGTTATTCGCTTCTTTATTCATTCTTGTCATGGCAGTCATGGAAGAAATCAATACAGCAAAGATCAAAACACCTAGTAAAATACGATTTGTCTTCATTCCTTCACATCCTTTTTTTATGGTCTTATGTCCTTTACTTCCTTTAAATTTTTTAATGATTGGCTCCATAAAATGATTATATACACTAAAGGCTTCCTCTATCTTTAGCTTCATGGTTACAAAAGCGTAAATAGCTCCCCCTAAAATACTTGGAACAGCTAGAATGATCACTTTTCCTATTAAGCCCTTATGATAAAAGTGCATGTTTAAAAGCTTTAAGGTTGGCATAACCACTAGAGCCATTACACAGCAACTAAGGATTACCTTTAGAAACGTCACTCCTAGCTTTTTACTCTCTAAATAGCCCATCTTCATCTTAAATGCTCTGATCAAACCAAAACTTCCTATGGTAGATGCAGCTACTGTTCCTAGTGCTAATCCCATAACGCCAAATTTAGGTCCTAATATCAGATTGAATCCCATATTCAAAGCAATAATGAGTAAAGCATATTGCATAGGGTTTTTCTTATCATTTCTTGCATAAAAGGCTTTATTCACTACATCTAAAATCCCAAAGCTAATCATTCCTAAAGCATAACATGCAAATACAGCACCTGTAATAATAGTGGATTCATGGGTAAATTGACCTCTCTCAAATACAAATCCTATAATAGGCTCCCTTAAAAGCACGATTCCTGCTGTCATAGGTAATAACACAAAAATCATTAAATTGATAATCCCCGTAATAAACTTAGCATATTGCTTTTCACTCAAGCTAACTGCCTTTTCAGCAAATTTAGGAAACATGACGGTGTTAATCCCTAAAACAGTAGTCGTTGTAATAGCTTGATACAAAATATTGGCATAATATAAATAAGAGATCTTCCCATGTCCTAAAAAGGATGCTTGCTTTTCATCTAATAAAATATTGATTTGGCTAACAGCCGATACAATCATAATAAATAAGATCATAGAAAAAAATTCTTTTATGTGACGATCTTTAAAGTTTATACTGAACTTATATCTATAGCCTTCCTTATAAAGGACAGGCGTCATCACTAAAAATTGTAGCATCCATCCAATAGTTGTTACAACGGCCAATCCCTCAACACCATATTTTTGCGAGAAGAAAAGTAAAAAGAAAATCATCAAAATATTAGCTGGCATACTGATAATAGATGTAACCTTAAATCTTTCCATAGATTGTAGGAGTGCCACAAATATATAAGTAATACATATAAATATTAAAATAGGAAGCATAATCCTTGTTAATTTCACCGTTAAATCAAACTTATAAGGATCAAATCCCCCTGCAAGAATTTTCATCATTTGTTTTGAAAACAATTCCCCTAAAAGGGTGAACAAAAATGATATCCCAATTAAAATATTTAATAAATTATTTACAAAAGAAAAAGCTTCTTTTTTACTAGCTTTACTAAAAAGCCTCACAATAATAGGGATCGTCCCTGTAACAATGGCAGCACCAATACTCACAAATACAATAGAAGTACTGTTTAAGGCCATAATATATGCATCAGACTCCATATTTGCCCCTAACTTACTTACTAATAAAGCATCTCTAAAAAACCCTAGGAATTTAGCAAGGAAAGTCAAGCTAATCACTGCAAAAATTGTCTTTATTGTTTTTTTATAATTATTCATCCGAACCTCCATGATTGAAAAAAAGCGCACAAGCGCTTTTATTGAATCTCATAACTTCCTTTAATCAATATATAAGTCTGATTCATAAGAACTTCTACGCCTCTGCCATCTCCTCTTGGTAATAAAAGTAAATGATTCAGGGGTACTATTTCACCGCTCTTTAAATCTTGTCCAGAAATTAGATCAGCAATTCCTCCTGATGCACTAGCAATAGCCGATACTTTTCCAGAACGAATAATCATTTCTGTGCTGGCTCCACCAATAACCTTTTGTCCTTTTTGAACCTCTACTATTTCAAATACAGGTACCTGTGTAGGTACTTGGGTACTACTTGTATTATTGTTTCCTATTGCTTCCTTTATTCTTTCATCTATATAATATTTAAGCTGATTTACCCTAAGCTCTATATAGCCTTTTGTAACAATTGGATCTTCCTCTGATCCTGGCTCCATCCCCATAGCCATTGCCACATAAGAACAGAATAATAACCCCATACAAGTGCTTATGATGAGTAACATAGACTTGCCTCTCTTTTTCATACAAGAATCCCCCTTAAACTCAAATGTTTGACAGTATATGCACACTTTATTATTTTATCATAAAATGTTTTTTTATTGTGAACATATTTCTTAATTTTTTATTACATATATGCTTTTTCTTTTTCTAAAAAAATACTCCTATTCAATTTTCAGGAGTATTTTTATTATTTATGACTTAAAGGTCTATAAAATTTGTTTATTCATTTTTTGTTCTACATACTTTTTATTTTCCTTTGTTTTTTCATTCTATTGACTAAGAATCCACCTTTGAACTTTCTTGGTTCATAAGAAATAATAAATGCTTTAGGATCATAAAATTCAATTAAATCCATTAGCTCATTTTCTCTATTGCGTTTTGTTAAAATTTCTAGTTTGTAGCGTGTACTATCTCTTCCTTCCCCTTCAAATACAGTAACGCCAAACCCATTTTCTCTTAGTATTCTAATCATTTCATCATTTTTATTCATCAAATTTACACATAAACTTGTATAGCCTATGGCTAATCTTTTCTCAATATATCCACCTACTGAAATACCTATTCCAAATCCTCCTGCATAAACAATCATTGCCAATGTGCTTTTCTCACCGCTAAACACTAGTGACAATCCAAATACATAAATCAAGCAATCTAAAAATCCTAGGATTGAAGCATAGACACTCATGTTTTTTACCATAAAAATAGTTCTTAGAGTAAATAATGGTACATACACCATTTGTAATAATAAAATTAAAACTATTTCTTTCATTACCTACCCCTTTCTCAATATTATCTTTTTATTTTCATTATAGCAGAATCTATTTCTTTTATGATAATAACTCATCATTTACAATAAAATTTCTATAGCTTTCCTAAAGAAAATATTCATCTATGATAAATTCTTCGAACCTTTTGACTGTACTATTGAAAAAACTTCAATCTTTCTCTAAAGGTGTTGATATATTCTTCCTTTCGATCCATCCTATAAATTCTAGCAGGGTTCATCTCTTGATCCCAATCAATTCCATTCCACCAAATAGCTACCTTAATATTTTTATAATGATTAGAAGCAAATCCATCAAACATATCACGCATCCATTTCACCTTATCTCCACCTACTGAATTAGATCCAAACTCTGTAATCATAAAGGGTTGTTCAAAAATAAATATATATTCTCTATAAAGTGATAGATAGATTTCATTAAATTCTCTCCATTTCTCTCCTTTATAATAAGTTCCTGTATTGTATCCTGTAAGCCCTACAATATCTACATATTTATTTCCTGGATAATAATTTAAATAATGATTCCATTTAAAGTTCGGAAAAGAGAGATCATGAGGATTCCATACCCAAAGTACATTGTCTACTCCATTTTCTTCAAATAAATCATAAACATATCTGTATACTTCCTTATAAAGGTTTGTATCCTTAGAGCTATAATAGCTTGAATAAACACACCAATCTCCATTCATTTCATTATTTAATCTAAAAAGAATTGGATGATTAAATTCTTTCATTTTTCTTGCGTATTCTTTAAAATACTCATCATATTTTCCATCTAATATATCATAGGTAATACTTTTATTATCTTCATTCATATGCATAGTTTGAAGGGTTAATTCTACGTATCGGTTATGATTATAAGCATTGATCATTTCCTCCATAGGGAAAGTGCTATCTAAGGATTGATATTTTACTAAGAATTCAAATTTATAATCAACCTTTTCCTCTAGTCCCTTTAAATACCAAAAATCTTGTGGTGCAGTGGGTTCAAAAATACCCCATTTTAATTGATTGCTTTCTAAGAAATACTTGTTATAGAATTCCTTTGTTTCATCATTTAAATTTTTTTGTGTAGCTTGATACTTTACATTTAGAAGATGCTCGCCTTGTTTTTCTACTAATTGAAAGCTATTAATAATATCCATATATTCTTCATAAGATTTAAAGGGTCTTACTGATTTTATAATAATCGTATACACTTCACCATTATTCTTTTTAATCTCTGCACTTACATAATAATTTTTATCGTTTTTTACTTTAGAAAGCTTTTTTCTATTCCATTTTAATAAATGGGTTTTCATTCCATTGATGAGCATATTTGTTTCATATTCTTTATAATGGTCTTTTTGATTTTTTATAAATGCATTGCTATAGTTCATATACCCATTAGCATAGTGGTGGGTTCCTCTAAAATCGTCATAATATATTTCAATCTCTTTTTCATCGTCTCCTATAACAGTCTTCACAAAAGAAAGAGTCGTATCTACCCACATATTTTTAGGATAACTGATCTTATATCCATCTGCATAATTTGTATATGTAGTATCTAAACTATCTATCATTCTCATATCCCTTGAATTTTCAGAAACGGAATCAACATATTGTATATTTTCCTCATTTTCTATATTATTTTCTTCTATCATATCCCCATAAACAAAAATGCTTGAAAAACAAATAATCATTCCACATAATAATAAACCTACTTTTTTCATAAACGAACCGAATCCTCCCTTATTAATACATATAAACCTATTTTTCCTAAATCCTACACTAAATTCTACACTAAATTCCACACTATTATATCATAAAAAGACTCCTCCTTGACTTAGATTTTTAATTCTTTACAAGAAGGAGATCTTTATCTCTTTTTCTATTTATTTTTTATCTAAAGGAAGTATTTCATAAGTTACCTCCTCATCATTTACAGTAAATATTATCATTTTAGGAGTATTCAATCTATCTAAGTCTGTACCCATGGTATAATCATTTAAATTCACATAATGAATCCCTTCTTCTGGATATGCTGTGAAGATCTCATTCTCCCCTGTTACTACCCAAACATCTATATTTTTTTCTATCTTTAATTTTTTAAGAGTGTCCTTAAATAATTTTTCTTCTAAGCTATCTTTAAAATTGAGAGGTTTTGGTAACGTCACAAATACATTTTTACTATCTACATTATTTACTGTATTTAAGAACCAACTCCATTGTTCAAAATTAGTTTCTCTTAAACCACCTTTTCTATTATCTAGATTGATAAATAAGGTATTCTTATGTTTACTAGAACCATACCCCTCTCCTGATATAATGCTTGGATGCTCCAATTGTTCTTTAATAATGGGGTCCATTGCTTCTGTAAATAAATTCATCTCTCCCATTCTATTAGAAAAATCAGCAATCTTTTGTGCTAAATGATTTTCTCCTAATGGATCTATTGGGATGTGTCCATTTACAAACAATCTAAAGGAATCGTTTCCCTTTAGAGCTGATTTTTTATTTCTACTATCTATCAACTTATCTGTTTTAGGAATACTTCCTGTAAATTTATTTGGATAAAAGGCTGTTAATTGATCCACATAAATTTTTCCGGTATCCTTTGAAAGGATATTTGTCTCAACAACATATATTCTTTCAAGCTTAAAAGGAGTATTGATACTTTTAGGAATAGTCGCTTCAACAAGCTTCCATCCTTCCCAATCAATACTAGGTACCAATGTGATATTTGTACTATTTCCATCAGCCTTTGCTACCTTTGCCTTTAGCATATGACCACTTTCATTCCCATAAACCCACAACCCCATCTTTTCAGGCATCTTTTCAAAAGAAATTCCTCCATCATTAAAGACTAAATAAGCAGCTCTTGTAGCATCAGTGGTGGTAAAATCATAAGAGATCTCTCCAGAAAACTTTCCTGCCTTACTATTTTCAGATAAGTTATATCCTCCTGTTACTTCTGCTGGATAAGATAAAAAAGCTCCATTATTCTTTTCAAAATCGTCTACGATTTCTTCCTTTGCTCCTACTACTACTGGAACAAAGGTACTAAGATCCCCAAAGGATACCTTCATAAGTCCTTGTCCTGATTCGTTAGTACTTTGAAAATAACCTTCACTATCTATACTTCCTAAATTGGATGGCAGGTCTACACGTAATTCATTTATATTTACAATTGCACCATAGCCCTCTTCATCCATTACCTTTACTTTTAGTGATCTCTTTTTATTTTTATCTATATAGATCTTGGATGGAAATACCTTTAAACTAACAGGGTCATCAATCACACGAATAGGTAAACTTGTGTACTTCCCTTCATACTCTACAGCAATGCCTCCCATTCCTTCTTTAGTTCCTTTGAAGATATTATTATTAAATTCTCCCTTCACACCACTAACCATCCATTTTACTTTACTAAAATCTATTTTTGCTGGATTGTAATTTTCATCATATGCCTTTAGATTCAGTTGTTTTGAAGTATTCATAAGCATATTTTCATCTTTCGCTTCTAATATAATTCCTCCTATTTTTTCAACCTTAGAGGCAGAGCTTACAACACCAATACCATTCATAATCCTTCTTTCACTACCTCCAGAAGGATGATTGACTACTTTTTTATTTTCTTCACCAAGGGGCCTTACTACCATATCTGTAGAACCACCACCATCAAAATTAATAGCATTATAGGCTCCCAGAGAAATCATAATTTGTCCTAGTTCTTGTTGCGTTACCCCAGTATATGATTTAGTTCTACCATCAATCGTTACAAAGAAAACCTGGTCTTCATCTCTTGATATGCCTAGGGCCGTTCTTGGATGCTTTCCTTTTATGTTCATATAATGATCATTCATAACTATGCCATCTTTAACAATAATAGATCCACCCCCAACAGTTAATGCTAAATCCTTAAAAATAGGATTCGTCTCAGCTGAGAAGCTTATAGGATCTCCAAGTACAAAATTTTGACTGATCTCTACAGCCTTTTGTCCTGCTGCAAATAAAACATATCCATCTTTAGGTATATAACTCCCAGTTCCTGCTTGTACTATATTCTGAATCTTATTGTCTTTAATAATAAGCTCTATCCCACTTGTAAGCTTTGGACTAAGGGCTGGTATTTTTTCTCCCCATTTTTGCGTATAAAGAATACATGTATTTTCATAATCAGATTCTTTATTCATCGCAAGGACTGCTAGTTCAAATCCAGTATTTTCATTTGTTATTGTGATTTTAGAGTTTGTCCATCCTTGAACAAAAGGAATTTTATCCTTTGATAAATTAAAAGTAGGTACAGTATGCTCCTTATAAGAGGTTGTTGTAAGGAGTTCCCCATTCTTTACCATAGGTCCAATGGTTGCAGCAGTCTTCATACTAAAAAAGTCCCCATTGATAGCTCCAATAATTTCTTCTCTTTGTCCTGCTAATTCTGATAATCTAGCCTTTTGATTTAATCCATTTGGATGAAATAATAAATCTAAATTTGTATCTGTATCTTCTAAATTCACTCGAAGAACATTCACATTGATCCATCCACTATCTGTAAACTTACGTATTTTTTCATGCTTAATCCCTTTTCCTATGTAGTTTTCATTCTTCTCTTCATAAGCAGAATCATTCCAATCTGCATAAACAAAGCTTGGTATATTCACAAAGGTAATGGAACACGCCAAACCAAAAGAGAAGAATATTTTTTTCCATTTTTTCATGATCTATTTCTCCCTTCCCTATCTTAAATAGTACAAAACCTTTCCCCTAAAATTAGACAAAACCTTAAAAACTATTGTTCCATACTATAAATTTCTCAACCAAAATCATTTATTTATGATGCATTCTTCAATGGTCTTGAAGGTTCTGCCTTCACAAAGCCCAACAGGATCATCTTCAATTTAATATATAACCAAAAATTTATATCTCTATTATATCAATATAATATGTAAATAAGGTTACGAATAGATTACAATAATATGTAAAAAAATTCGCATTATGCTCTCGCATATGCTCATCTCGCAAGTTTTATTACAAAACCACTCTTTTGTAATAAAACTTACTCAAAGTAGTCAATCATTTGATTTCTCAATCATAAGTTATCCACAGATTCTAAGTTTTATAATTTTCTAACGAATAAAAAATGGATTATTACTATTTAGTAATAATCCATTTTTTTATTTTAAAAATCTATTAATCCAAAGCTAATTAATAAAGCTTCGTCCACTTTATCCATCATTTCATCATCAGAGTGCCCTATTTTTTCTCTCAATCTTTTCTTGTCAATCGTCCGTACTTGTTCTAATAACACCACTGAGTCTTTTGTTAACCCATATTCTGAGGCACTAATTTCAATATGCGTAGGAAGCTTTGCTTTATTAATTTGTGAAGTGATTGCCGCTACAATCACCGTGGGACTATATTTATTTCCTATGTTGTTCTGAACTACTAAAACAGGTCTTATTCCTCCTTGTTCTGATCCAACAACAGGACTAAGATCTGCATAAAAAATATCTCCTCTTTTTACAATCACACTACTCACATCCCGCAAGCTTTGCTTCATAGCTATATAACGCATCCGTATCCATATCTAATCCAACTTCTGATAAAGCTAAATTCATAGCCCCCATTTCCCTGTAACCATTTTTCATGCTTTCTCTTATTTGAATTTTACGCCTCTCTCGAATATACAGTTTCATTGCTTCTCTAATAAATTCACTTCTGTTTTTTTTATCCATTGCTACAATATCATCTACTTCTTGTAAAAGGGTATTGGGCAAACTGATCATAATTCGTTTAGACTCAGCCATGTGGGCACCTCCTGAAATTTTAAGAATAAATATATCTATTATAAAGGCATTCGTATCCACCTTAGTATATATTAAAATATATACCACATTATATACTATTCATTATAAGTGTGTCAATATAACCACTTTTTTATACGGGATTTCCAAAATTTACTTCACTCTTGTAAATAATCTTTTATTTTAATAATTTTATTGTTTTTCATATAAACTCTTGGAATACGTCTTCCAACCATACAGACAATTTCATAGTTAATCGTATTTAGTAAATTTCCAATATCCTCTGCTAATATAGTATTATTACCATCTGTTCCTATTAAAATCACTTCATCTCCAACTTTAACATTTTCTACTTCTGTTACATCAAGCATACATTGATCCATACAGATTCTGCCTACAACAGGAACTTTTTTCCCGCCTACTAAAGCTTTTGCTTTTCCTGATAACATCCTTGTAAAGCCATCTGCATATCCGATAGGAATCGTAGCAATCTTTGATTTTTTATCTGTTACATACTTTAACCCATAACTAATACCCATCTCTTCATCTAATTCTTTTACATGACTAATTTTTGCTTTAAGGGTAAGAGCTGGTTTTAGCTTCATTATGTCTTTTTTCACTTCATCAGATGGGTACAAGCCATAAAGAATGACTCCAGCACGAACCATATCTAAATTCATCTCAGGCAAATCAATAATCGCTGCACTATTGGATACATGCTTTATAGGAATATCTATTCCTTCTTCCTTTAGCCTCTTTGAAAAGTTTATAAATTTTTCATATTGCTGATGCGTAAAGGTTTTATTTATTGCATCTGCTACTGCAAAGTGCGTAAATATCCCTTCTACAACTACATTAGGAAGACGATCTATTTCTTTTACAATAGCTACAGAAGTCTCATCAGGCTTTAATCCTATCCTACTCATTCCTGTATCTACTTTAATGTGGAAAATGATTTCTTTTTTTAGCTCTTGTGCTTTTTGTGAAAACTTTTTTGCTTGTTCTAATGAGTAAACAGTCTGGATAATCTTATTTTCTATAATTTCTTCAGCATTATTCTCTGGTGTATATCCTAATATTAATATAGGAATATCTTTGTATACTTTTCTTAACTCTAATGCTTCTGAAAGGGTAGCAACAGCAAATCGATTTGCTCCATTTTGAAGAAGTATTTCTCCAATTTCTACAGCCCCATGACCATATCCATTGGCTTTAATCACAGCAGTTACTTTTGTTGTCTTTCTTACAACCCTTCTAATTTCTTTCATGTTGTGAGCAAGATGATCCAAATTAATTTCAGCCCACACAGGTCTTGTTTTTTCTAATGATAACATTTTATCCCCCCATTTTTTATGTATGTTATCCTTTGTAACCTAAGTAAAAAATCTATTTTGTAATTAAAAACATTTCTTCTTCAATTTTAGGATTATATTGAAAATTGCTGTATTTTACCTCTATTCTTTTTTCACCCTTTATATCAAACACCTCTAATAAGTAAGGCTCTGCATGTTTTAGATTGATCCATAGTCTTTCTTTATGATAATATACATGATTTCCTGGAATTTCTGTATCTATAGTGATATATTCCTTTTGTTCTAATGTTTCTATATTTCCCTGCACCTCTTCAGAATTTAAAGAATTTCTTAGGAAATATCCTAAAAACATATTTTGCTCCTTAGAATTTAAAAACTCCTCCGTCATCCAAACTTGCTTAATTCCCGGATGATAAATCCATGCATTTTTTCCATTGCCTATAGTGATTTTTCCCTGTAAATCTTTTGGTTGTATTACTTCTAATCTGTATTTATTAGGCTTTTTAAACCATTGCTTCATGGTATATTTTTCTGGTTTTTTATTTCCCTTAACAGTTATTTCTACTTGACAACTATAGCTTTCCATTTTATTTAACTTCTTTTGAGCTTCATATAATAAATCCTCTTCTGTTTTAGGTGCACAGCCTACAATAAGCAATATAAAAACAATCCATAATAATCTTCTACTTCTCAATATAAACCCCTCCACATCAAGATTCCTCTATTCATCTTTACGTAGTAAACAGGCTTATTATGCATTTATATTTATCTTCCTACAATCTCTTTTATAGCAAAAGGTACTTCTTTTACAATATCTGATGCTACTAATCCATACTCTCCAACTTTCTTTGCTGCTAAATCTCCTGCTGTTCCATGAATATATACAGCCGCTGCTGCTGCCTTTAGTGGATCTATTCCTTGTGCTACAAGTCCTGTCACAATGCCTGTAAGTACATCTCCACTACCTGCTGTAGCCATTCCTGGATTTCCCGTTATATTGATAAAAATTTCTCCCTTTGGTCCTGCCACAACCGTTCTTGCACCCTTCAATATGACTACCACATTCCACTTTTTAGCAAACTCAGTTGCTACCTCTATTCTATTATTATTGATATAATCAATTTCAAGTCCTGTTAATCTTGCCATTTCTCCTACATGAGGAGTCATAACTGTTTGAGATTTAATTAAACTTAAAAGTTCTTTTCTATTAGCTAAAGCATTGAGTGCATCTGCATCTAATACCATAGGTGTAGATGTATGTTCTAACATGTTTCTTAAAAGTTCTTCTAACTCTCTACTTCTTCCGCTACCAGGACCTACAGCAATCACATTACTTTCTTCCATGGTTTTAAGGATTTTTTCAATATCACTAATTCCTACAACCCCTTTTTTAAATTCTGGTAAAGGTACTGTAATCACTTCCGTAAGCCTTGTTTCCATAATGGTATTTAAGCTTTGTGGAACAGGCATTTTAATAAGTCCTGCACCACTTCTAAGGGCTGATTCACAAGAAAGAATTGCAGCCCCTGTCATGCCTGTAGAGCCTGCTACAATATAAGCTTTCCCATAGCTTCCCTTATGGGTATCTCTTTTTCTAATAGGCATAATTTCTTTAACCATCTCTTCTGTAATTAAATTTCTATTGAGCTGCATTTTTTCTATGGCTTTTTTAGGAATACCAATATCCTTTAAAATCATCTCGCCTACATAATCTACACCAGGATAACTAAGATTTCCTATTTTAGGCAATGCTAAGACCACCGTTTGATCTGCCTTCACAGCTGTACCATAAACAGCTCCATCATTTGCACCTATTCCTGATGGTATATCGATAGCTATAACTTTTTTTCCTGATTCATTAATGGTTTGAATAATTTCTTTAAGCAATCCATCTACTTCTCTTTTTAATCCTGTACCAAAAATGCCATCTACAATGACTCTACAAGATTTTACTGCATCTGAAAACTTTTTCAAATGATTAACACCTATTAAAATCTGAATATCTATATTTAATTTATGAATAATATCATAATTTATTTTTGCATCACCTTTTATATCTGACGGATTCCCTGTGATAAATACCTTTACTGGAATACCTTTATGAAATAAATGTCTCGCTACCACAAAGCCATCTCCACCATTATTCCCTAATCCACATACAATAGCTACTTCTTTATTTTTTCTTTTTTCAACACTTTTTAAAATTTCTTGGGTAATGGCTAATCCTGCATGCTCCATCAACAATATTCCAGGTATTGAAAATTCATCCATTGTTAAGCGATCTAATTCCTTTATCTGTTCACCATTTACAATTTTCATATCACATTTTCACCCCTATAATTTTATATCCTGTCTATTACTCAGCAAAAGCTTGTGCAATAGCATAATCTTTGCTATGAGATATGCTTATGAGTATTTTCTTCATTTGTTTTTCTTCTGCTATTTTTTTTGCATTATTGTAAAGAAACACATGTGGTTTTCCCAAAGTGTCTCTCTCAATTTCTATATCTGTCCACTTAAAATTTCTAAGACCTGTTCCTAAGGCTTTCATAACTGCTTCCTTTGCTGCAAAGTTTCCTGCAATGGTGTTTTTTCGATAGTTTATTGTTGAAAAATAAGCAATCTCTTTGTCTGTAAATATTCTCTTTAAAAATTGATCATTGCGATCTATGGCATTAGCTATTCTTTCTATTTCTATTATGTCTATGCCGATACCTTTCATCCATTTATCTCCTATTCTATTTTTTATACTTCTATTTTATATAAAATTTGCTTTTTTAGCAAAAAAAAAGTACGTGATTTTACGTACTTTTAAAGAAATTTTTTATCTAATTTATTCGTTTGTTCATGCCCTAGGGTATTGTGTAAATAAGAATATAATGTTTCTACACGACTTTCTAAATTTAATTTTTCATCCCAACTACTTTTTAATTCATCTCTTAATTTGATGATCTCTGCTGTAAGGGTCTTAAGCTTTTTATTGCCTTCCTCTATATCTTTATAAGCTATTTCAATAGATTCTTTTAGTAATTCCATATTTAAAAGCTCTATTTCCTTAGGAAGCATTTCAATCTTAAACTGAAATTCATCTATACGATCATTCACTTCAAGTATTTTTTCTTTGGCATCTTCTAGTCTAATAAGAGCCTCTTTATTTTTATTATTGTTTACTTCATCTGATAATTTAAGAACCCGCTCCATCAGATTTTGTTTTAGCTTTTTATGGGCTTTAATTTGCTTTTTTGTATCTTTCTCCTCAGCTACTTTTTGATCGAGCTCTTTTGCTATCTTTTTCATAGCCTTTGTCATATGCACTTCAAAAAGATTTTTCCAATCTGTATCTTTTGTCAATACAGGTATTTTATTTTTTTTCATAATATGCTGCTCTAAAATAACGTCCTTTGCCATTCCCTTAACCTCCAAATATATTCCCCTATCTTATATAAATGTATCGTAAACAAAGAGCATTTGTCATAATAGGTCTACAGCTCTATATTTTATGCTATTCCTAAAAATTTTGTTGCCATTGAAAAATAGATAAATAATGATACAGCATCTACAATAGTTGTAATCATTGGGCTTGCCATAATAGCAGGGTCAAGCTTTAAAGTCTTTGCAATAATAGGTAATGTCCCTCCAACAAGCTTTGCTAGTACGACTACTACAATAAGGGTAAGACATACAGTAGCAGCAATTCTAATATCTACATGTTGGAAATAATAAATTCGGATAAAATTTACAAAGGATAAAATAATCCCTACAATAAAGCTTACTCTTAATTCTTTCCAAACAACTTGTAAAATATCGCTAAGATCAATTTCATCTAATGCCATCCCCCTAATCACAAGGGTAGCTGATTGAGCTCCAGCGTTTCCGCCTGTTCCCATAAGCATGGGCATAAAGGCAGCAAGTGCTACAACCGATTGAAGTACATCTTCAAATTTACTAATAATACTCCCTGTAAATATGGCTGAAATCATAAGTGCCATCAACCAAACAATTCTTTTTCTCGCTAATGTAAAAACACTTGTTTCAAGATATTCTTCTTCTGAAGGCTCCATGGCTGCCATTTTATGAAAGTCTTCTGTATTTTCTTCTTCTATAACATCTACAATATCATCTATGGTAATAATTCCAAGAAGTCTTTCTTCCTTGTCTACAACAGGTAATGCAATAAAATCGTATTTTTTAAAGACATGAGCAATCTCTTCCTGATCATCAAAAGTATTTACATAAATAACTCCCGTATCCATAATTTCTTCAATGGTTTTCTCATCATCACTCACAACGATTTTTCTTAAGGATACGATTCCTTCTAATTTTCGATTTTCACTCATCACATAGCAAGTATAAATCGTTTCTTTATCAATCCCTATTCTTTTGATATATTCCATTGCTCGCTTGACGGTCATTTCTTTTTTAAGACCAACATATTCTATGGTCATTAAGCTTCCAGCTGAATTTGCAGGATAATTTAAAAACTGATTGATCAGCTTTCTTTCTTCTTCTTTTGTATTTTTTAATATCTTTTTCACAATCGTTGCTGGCATTTCTTCTAAAATATCAATCATATCATCAAAATATAACTCGTCCATAATATAACTAATTTCTTTATCTGTAATAGCATTAATAACATGCATTTGATTTTCATTGGATAAATTGGCAAATACATCTACAGCAATATTTTTAGGCATCATTCTAAAAAGAATCAGTGTATTATTGGTATCCATCTCTTCTAAAAGCTCTGCAATATCTACTGGATTCATCTCTAGCATTTCCCGTCTTGCATCCGCGTATCTTTTGGTGTTCATTAGTTCAATTACATAATCCTTCATCAAAAGCCCTCCTTTAGAAGAGCCATAAACACCAACTGATGGTTATGGCTCTTCTTACAATATTTATTTTACTAGTTTTCCGTTTCGGTAAGGGACTAGCATCCACAACCATCACCAACCTTTCGTTATTTTGTAAAAACAAAAAACTCTACTCAACAGTAGAGAAAAATATCTTTTCCTATGTTGAGCTTTAGCACTATTGAGCTTTGACTCTCTGGTCAGCTGCATTAAATATAACCTTCGCGATTATACCTGTTAACCCGTTGGCGTCTCTCGACATTTCCGGGCATCAGCGTATATCTCAATAGGAGCCTCACCTAACATTCATCTTAACTTATCACTATTATTATATGCTATCTGTCCTCACTTATCAAGGTTTTCAATGTTTATTTAGATCGTTTGTCTATTATTGTATATGTATTTTTTGAAATAAATATGAATAAACTATCTGTATTCAATCTTATCTTTATTTTAAAAATTTTCATATTTTATGTTGACGAACCTAGCAATCAGTAGTAAAATAGGTTTAATTAATTTTCAGAAAAATAAAATTTCAAAAGCAATGATGGAGAGAAAAATACATGTTTCTTTAACTACAGAGAGCTGATATTTGCTGAAAATCAGCGTTAAAGTAGTATACAATAATCACTCCAAAGCTGCCAAGTCGAAACTATTCAAGTAGGCAAGGCCGGGATTCTATATTATTTAGAAGTGCCACCGTTATATGGCTAGGGTTAATGATTTGACCTGAAGAGATAATTCATGTGAATGAATGATAAATTAGGGTGGTACCACGAGAAAAATCTCTCGTCCCTAAGATATAAGGTTATATCTTAGGGACGAGAGATTTTTTATCATTTCTATACTAAAGGAGGATTTTTTATGAAAAGCGATCAAATAAAAAAAGGTGCAAAGGGAGCTCCTGTAAGATCTTTATTTTATGGAATGGGATATACAAAAGAAGAAATAGACAGACCCCTTATTGGTATTGTTAATGCCCAAAATGAAATCATAGCAGGGCATATGCACTTAGATCGAATTGCAGAAGCTGCTAAAATGGGCGTTGCTATGGCAGGGGGAACTCCTGTAGAATTCCCAGCAATAGGAATTTGTGATGGAATTGCTATGGGACATGATGGAATGAAATACCCCTTGGCAAGTCGTGAGCTTATTGCTGATTCCATTGAAGCTATGGCAATGGGACATGCCTTTGATGGATTAGTTCTTATTCCAAACTGTGATAAAATCGTTCCTGGAATGCTTATGGCTGCTGCAAGATTAAATATTCCAGCAGTAGTTGTTAGTGGTGGTCCGATGAGAGCAGGAGAGCATAATGGCAAAGCATTAGATTTTAGTAGTGTTATAGAAGGTGTTGGATCCTTTAAAGACAATAAAATGACAGCGGAAGAATTAGAAGAATTAGCAAGAAAATCTTGTCCTGGATGTGGTTCTTGCTCAGGACTTTTCACCGCTAATAGCATGAATTGCTTAACAGAAGTACTAGGAATGGGTCTTCCCTTTAATGGTACGGCTGCTGCTCACTCAGGTGAGAGAATTCAGCTTGCAAAATATGCAGGAATGAAAGTAATGGATTGTGTGAGAAATGACATAAAACCATTAGACATCCTTACACTTGATGCCTTTAAAAATGCAATCACTGTGGATATGGCAATGGCTGGTTCTTCTAACACAGTCCTACATCTACCAGCAATCGCCCATGAAGCAGGTATACCACTCCCCCTTGATTTATTTGATGAAATTAGTCAAGTAACTCCATATCTTACAAAGCTTAGCCCTAGTGGCAAGCATCATATGGAAGATCTTCATCGTGCAGGAGGAATCCCTGCTCTTATGGCAGAACTAACTAAAAAAGATTTAATCAACCTAGATGTAATGACCGTTACAGGACAAAATGTTGGAGAAAACTTAAAACCGCGAAAAGTACTTGACTACGAAATTATTCATCCAATTGAAAATCCTTATAGAAATAAAGGTGGACTTGCTATTCTTAGGGGGAATCTAGCAGTAGATGGCGCTGTTGTAAAAGAATCAGCAGTAGCTGATGAAATGTTAGTCCACGTTGGTCCTGCAAAGGTATACAACTCAGAAGAAGAAGCAGTAGAAGCTATTTTTGACGGAAAGATTGTAAAAGGTGATGTAGTTGTAATCAGATATGAAGGTCCTAAGGGTGGCCCTGGCATGAGAGAGATGCTATCCCCAACCTCTGCCATTGCTGGTATGGGACTTGATAAGGACGTAGCACTCCTTACGGATGGTAGATTCTCAGGAGCTACTCGTGGCGCTGCCATTGGTCATGTTTCCCCTGAGGCTATGGAGGGAGGACTTATTGGTCTTATTGAAAATGGAGATATGATCAGTATTGATATTCCTAATAAAAAATTAGAAGTGAAATTAAGTGATGAAGAGATAGCGAAACGAAAAGAAAGCTTTGTACAACCTGAGCCAAAGGTTACTAAGGGCTATTTAGCAAGATATGCAAAACTCGTTACTTCTGCAAGTACGGGAGCTGTGTTAAAATAAAGAAAAATCCAAAAAATATTTTTCATAAAATGATTTAGAGCAGTCCATAGTGGACTGCTCATTCTAAATTATTTCCCCAAATCAATATCACCTGAAACCGTATCAATATGGATTGTATTTTTTATATCTTCACCTTTTCCAACATTTCCATAAAGCTTGTTTCTACCTTCATTTTTCTCTATTTTTATAGGAAATTCGCAATTGATCTCTCCGGATGTAGAGCTTGCTTCTAAACGAAATGGAATTGTTTTAAAAAACTTTATTTCAATATTTCCAGATGTAGATTTGAAAGCTAAATCATCCTTCAAATCTTCAACTTTTGTAGACATATCTCCGGAAACAGATTTTGCATATAAATTTCCTTTAGATGCTTCTATTTCTATATCTCCAGAAACAGTTTTAAAGCTACCTTTTTTTGCATCTATTTCTTCCCCTTCAATATCTCCTGATACAGTTGAAATATTCACCATTTCCATTTGAAGCTTTCCAAAATCAATCTCTCCTGATACTGCTTCTATATCTATATTTTTTGAATAATCCTTTGGAATGTATACATCTAAATTAGTATCTGATCCATTCCCTTTTCCTATATTGATAACCATTTCATTCTTCTTTTTTTCTTTTACAAATATGGAATTATCCTTTTTTTCTATATTTAATGGAGTCACCTTCTCATTCGTTGTTCCATAAAAATGAATCTTTATATCTTTTCTATCTTCTGATATGACCTTCACATTTGTACTGATCATATCTATATCAATGTTCTCAACCTTTTCTATTTCTATGTTTTTAGTAATATCCACATTATTCTCAATATCCTTTTGTTTATCAGAATCAGTTATGTGTAAGATATTTTCTCCAGCTTGCATAAATAATCCTGCTGAAATCCCAAAGGACACAATCATAATAGCAAATGTCCATAAAACAATTTTTTTCATATTTTTATTCATATTAAACCTCCTACCAAGTTAGTCTTTATTATTTCTTAATAATTTTTAAATTCATCTTTAAATATTTTAATGTAAGCTTATATAACCATTTTGTCAAATAGCAATTTCCTATAAAAAAAAGTATTCCTAATGCAGTCACACCAATTCCTAAAAAGATTGTTGCCAATGGGTTTGAAGTCATGACTATAGGCATAGAGACTAATGAACCAAGTAATGGTTTTAAAACAATTCCACCAAATAATGAAATTCCAGCAATAAATACACCAATAGCTCCTGCGAAAAGACCTACTAAAGCTCCACTAACTCCTAAAAAAGGTCCTAATACAAATACTATATTGAAAAATCCAAGTGCAACAATTGTAAACACAGCTCTTACAATATTTGAAAATGATGGATTCTCTGTTGCTTGATGGATCACACTATTTGCTATATATTGCTTTGCAATTTCATCTGGATTTCCTAAATCCTTAATAATTTCATCTTCAGTTTTACCTTCTTCTAAAGCGAAGGTGAAATGTTCCTCATAATCCATTAAAATTTCTTCCCGTTCTTCTTTTGAAAGCTTTTTTAGCAACTCTTCTAACTTCTTTAAATAATCACTTTTATTCACTTTTCTCATCCTTTCCAATGACTTGATTGACCCCTTCTACAAAAGCAAACCATTCTTTGGTTAATTCTTCTTTTGCTTTTTTCCCTTCATCTGTTAATTGATAATATTTTCTTGGTGGTCCTTCTTGAGATTCTTTAAGATAGGTGGTAAAGAGTCCTTCTTTTGTCAACCTTCTCAACAAGGGATAAATGGTTCCTTCTGATATAGTAATACTCTCGGAAATATTGTGTACTAATTCATAGCCATAGCAATCCTTTGTACTTAAAATAGATAATACACATAATTCCAGTACCCCTTTTTTAAATTGAATATTCATTCTTATCTCTTTCCTTTCGGTAAATTTTTTATCTTTATAAGTATTATATAACAAGCTACTGTTTAATGCAAGGTACTGTTTCAAAAAAAAACACCTTCTTGTTCCCATGATTTTTTTCATGTATACTATCTTCTTGGAGGTGAAAAAAATGAATTCTAATTATAGTACACAAGAAGTAGAAGAGGCCATTATAGCTTTTAAAAAAATCAAACGAAAACAACTACTCATAAGCATTCCTTATATTCTCTTAATCCTTGCATTCATAGTCGTTCGTATATTTTCCCCTGAATTATTATCCTTTAATCCCTTCAAGGAAGGTTATATGGGCATATCTGGTCGTGTTATCACTCGATTGTTTGCAGGTTTTATGATCTCTTATGTGATTTTTTCTAGAAGCTTTTGGAAATGTCCTTCCTGTCATAGATATCTTGGAAAAGGTACACCTAAATGCTGTCCAAATTGTGGAATCAGGCTTCAAGAAAAGTAAAAAAGGTGCCAACCTCCTATTTTAGAAGGTTACACCTTTTTTTATTCCTTTGAATTTTCCTCTAATCGATCTAATATAACGTTATATCCATCCGCTCCATAGGTTAGACAACGATTGATTCTACTAATGGTTGCTGTGCTTGCTCCTGTTATTTCTTCGATCTCGTTGTAGGTTTTCTTTTCTCTTAAAAGCTTTGCTACCTTAAGGCGCTGTGATAGTGCTTGAATTTCCTTTATAGTACATATGTCTTCAAAAAATCTATAGCATTCCTCTGCATTTTGGAGTAATAATATTGCTTCAAACAACTCATCCGTAAACTCGTTTTTTAGCTTTGACTCGTAAGTCATCACTTCACCACCTTTTCCCTTTATTGTAGTTTATATTCTATATTTATTTATTATATCCTTTTTATTAAAATATAATTTTTTTTTAAAAGTATTGACACAATTCTAAAAAATGGTTATACTCAATATTAATCAAAGGAAAAATGAATAAACGGATATCTCTTATCCAGAGAGGTGGAGGGACTGGCCCTGTGAAACCCGGCAACCGGCATATATTTAAATATGCATCGGTGCCAATTCCTGCGATACGTTTGTATCGACAGATGAGAGAAAGATGACATTATATATGGTGCCTCTTTCTCAATGAAAGAGGTTTTTTTAATCCTCTTTTGTCTACGGGGGTTATTTTATTATCTATTCATTTTAGTACTATACAGTTCTAAAGGGGTGAAGTTATGATAAATATTAAGAATTTATCAAAGGTTTATACAAAAGGAAACAATCAAGTAACAGCACTTAAAAGTATATCTTTACATATTGAAAAAGGAGATATTTATGGCATTATCGGTCTAAGTGGAGCAGGAAAATCCTCTCTTATTCGTTGTATCAATAGACTAGAAGAACCTACAAGTGGTGATATCTTTGTAAAAAATATCAACTTAGTTGGTTTAAAAAGTAAAGAATTAAGAAATGCAAGAAAAAAAATGGGAATGATTTTTCAAAACTTTAATCTTCTACATAGTAAAACCGTATTTGAAAATGTTGCATTTCCATTAAGACTTATAAAAACACCTGAAAAAATCATCAAAGAAAAAGTAAATAGTCTACTAGAGCTTGTAAAGTTACAAGATAAGGCTCACGTTTATCCCTCTCAACTAAGTGGCGGTCAAAAGCAAAGAGTAGGTATTGCAAGAGCTTTAGCAAATGAACCGGATGTACTCCTTTGTGATGAGGCAACCTCTGCACTTGATCCTAAAACCACAAAGCAAATTTTAAAGCTACTTAAAAATATCAATAAAGAATTTGGTCTAACCATTGTAGTCATTACTCATGAGATGGAAGTAATCAAAGAAATATGCAATAGAGTAGCAATCCTTGAAGGCGGATACATCATCGAAGAAGGAGCTACTATTGATATTTTCTCAAAGCCTGGTAATTCTGTTACAAAGCATTTTGTAGAGCATGATCCATCTTTACCTGATCAATATATAAAGGGAAAAGTACTTAATTTATCCTTTACTGAAAATAGTGCAGGAGAGCCACTTATTTCAAGGCTCACAAAGAAATTTGATATAGATGTAAATATTCTTTCTGGAAAAATAGAATATATTCAGGAAAAGCCTATTGGTAAGCTTACGATTCAATTAAATGTAGATTGTGATCAATTATTAGCTATTGTAAGTTTTCTAGAAGAAAATCATGTAAAAGCGGAGGTGTTAAAATAATGAGTTATTGGATAGAGCTTCTTACACCATCTTTATTAGAAACATTGTATATGGTATTTGTCTCTGTATTTTTCACCATTATATTTGGATTACCCTTAGGAGTCATTCTTGTTGTGACAGATAACAATCATATTCTTCCAAGTCCATGGCTTAACCGTGTACTTTCATATATTATCAACATAACACGATCACTTCCCTTTATCATTTTAATGATTTTTATTATTCCTTTTACAAGACTTGTTGTTGGAACAACTATTGGTACAACTGCTGCAATTGTTCCATTAGTAATCGCTGCAACCCCCTTCTTCTCACGGGTTGTAGAAACAAGTATAAGAGAAGTAGATTGGGGTGTAGTAGAAGCCTCTATATCCATGGGAGCAACCCCTAGCCAAATCATTTTTAAAGTTTTAATTCCAGAGGCAATGCCTTCATTAATTCTTGGTGTTACCATCACCATTATCAATATTTTAGGCTATTCAGCTATGGCTGGTGTCGTTGGAGGAGGTGGACTTGGAGATTTAGCTGTAAGATATGGTTATCAACGTTTCCAAACAGATGTAATGATTGCTACAGTTATATTACTAATTGTCCTTGTGCAAATCATTCAAACTGCAGGCAATCAATTAGCACAAAATATCAATAAAAAATAAAACTTGGAGGGTATGAAAATGAAAAAAAATATTTTAAAAGTATTGGTGTGTTTATTAACTTTATCCTTATTATTTACAGGATGTGCAAAAAAAGAGGAACCTGTTGCTACAGAACAAGGTAAAAATCAAACTATAACTTTAACCATTGGCGCAACACCTGTTCCTCATACTGAAATATTAGAATTCATCAAACCACAGCTTGAAAAAGAAGGGGTAACATTAGAAATAAAAGAATTTACAGATTATGTAACTCCTAACCTTGCTTTATCTGAAAAAGAAATCGATGCAAACTTCTTCCAACACTTACCTTACTTAGATACTTTCAATAAAGAAAGAGGATTAGACCTTGTAAGTGCAGTAAATGTTCATGTTGAGCCTCTTGGTTTATATTCTAAAAAAATCAAATCTCTTGATGAATTAAAGGAGGGGTCTACTATTACTATTCCAAATGACCCAACTAATGGAGGTCGTGCACTTATTTTACTATCTACAAAGGGAATTATAGAGTTAAAGGAAGATGCAGGACTTGAAGCTACTGAAAAAGATATTGCTAAAAATCCTAAAAATCTAGTATTCAAGGCTGTTGATGCAGCTCTCCTTCCTAGAACATTAGATGATGCTGATGCAAGTGTTATTAATACAAACTTTGCATTAGAAGGTGGATTAAGTCCTAAAGAAGATGCTTTATTAATAGAAGGCAGTGAGTCTCCTTATGCAAATATCGTTGCTGTTCGTTCTGAAGATCAAGATAATGAAAGCATTCAAAAGCTTATAAAAGCATTGCAATCACAAGACGTGAAAAAATTTATCGAAGGAAAGTACAAAGGTGCTATCGTTCCTGCTTTTTAATATAATAATTATATCTTTTTGACTTAGTGGCATACTACTATAGAGGTGATCTTATGAAAAATGTCAAAGGAATTCATTCTAATTTAGAAAGACCACAAGATAAAATTGATACTACTTATAATAAAAAGAAGAATCCTGTCATAGAAAAAACACAAAATGCTTATGTCATGCCTCTTGATAGTCAGAGAGATGTGGATATGATTGATTCTTCTAGATTTTATGAAGGATTAATCAATTATCCCAAAAACAAAGAGGAAAAATAAATATTATAGAAATGGGGCTATCGTCAAATACAAAAAGTTTTAAAAATACTTAAAGACATTTTATCAAAACTAAGTAATTTCAATGTTTTGATAAAATGTCTTTTGTTTAAAACATATTTTAAAACAGAAAATATACATTTTACAGACAGTCCCATTTTTATTGATTTAATTCTCTTTCTATTTTTTCTAGTTCTTTCTCTAAGTCTTTTCTAATTTTTTTCTTAATATTTTCTTTAATATCTAGAACAATTTGGTTCTTTTCTTGATCCAGTTGATCTTTTACTGCCTTGATTTGCTCTTGCATCTCTGTTTTTGCCGCCTCAATTTGTTGTTGTTCATACTCATCTAAGTCTAATTTCATTTCTGTCTCTATATTTTCAACATACTCCTTTAGCTCCATTTGATTTTCTTGTCCACTTTGTATCAAAGCTGATTCTCTATTTAAGTAAGTATCCCCAATGGACACTAATCTATTTCTTATGGTTTGATATAAATTAGGAGTTGCTGCAAAAGCTATGGTGCTAGAAGCTACAGACAGCACTAGTATAGTTGTAAGCATTCTCTTTTTGATCTTCATAAAGTCCCTCCTTCCAAGGATATTTATATATTATGTCAACCTTTTATCTACATTAACATTATATACAAATAGTCATCCTGAAAAAAGGAACAATTATTAGCAACACATTTAATTTTTAAATATGCTCTCAAATAAAGAGAGTTTATGAAATTCTATCCTTTTTCATTCATTATTTTTGTAACCACTTAAAGGTTGATACATCTATAAAATCTTCTATTTGCGTAAAATCCTCAATTCTATTTCTTCCCAATTGTATATACTCTAAATTTTTATGATTTTTCAAGGGTTCTACACGCTTTATATCATTATAGCCTAAATCTAAAATCCTCAATTTTTTTAAATTTCTTAATGCATCAATATCTTCTATATTATTATGCTGTATGATTAGTTTTTCTAAATTTATTAAATTCCTAAAGCTACTAATATCTTTTATATGGTTTTCCGATAGATGAATTTGTTTAAGTTTTGTTAATTTCCCTATAGGCTTTACATCTTTTATATTATTTTTATCTAAATGAAGGATTTTCAATGCTTTTAAATTCTCCATCCAAAATAGATCCTCTAATCCAAATTGACTTATATATAATGCTTCTAAATTTTCTAATTTTCCTATAGCTTCTATATTTTGAATAGCACCCCCTAAAGTCTCATCTTCCCCTCTTTCAAGACCCCCTATTTGTAATATTCTTATCTTTGTAAGATTTGCAATAGATTTTACATCCTTTATTGGATTTTCTGATAGGTTTAATTCCTCAAGATCTTTTAAATCTTTTATAGGCGCTAAATCTTCTATATAGTTTATAGCCATATCTAATTTTTCTAGATTTTTAAGATTTTTCAGCGGTATTACATCTCTTATTTCATTCCCACTTAAATCTAACGTTTTTAGGTTTTTTAGGTTCTTTATAAAGGAAATATCTTTTATATTACTTTCTACCACCTCTAACTTTTCTAAATTAGTCAAAGTCCCTATAGAGGCTATATCCTTTATTCCATTGCCCCTTATATAAAGTTCCTTAAGATTATAAAGATTTTTTATAAAGCATATGTCTTCTATTTCTCCTTTCAAACGAATATGAAGCTTTTCTAATTTCTCCAATTTTCCTATGCTAGTCAGTTCTTTCTCATCTTTTAAATCATCTATATCTATAGATAATTTTTTTAACTGGGTAAACTTTATTATATCTTTTATATGCTCTCCATCAATAGATACCTTTAGTTCTTCTAAATTTTTCAAGTTTGCTATATTTTCAAAATCATCTATTTCTCTTATTTCAAGCTTTTTTAATTTAGACAATTTATTAAGGGGTGCAAAAGCTCTTATTCTCCCACCATATAACTTCAATGACTCTATATTTTTCAAATTTTGTAGTCCTTCTATATTTCTAATATTATAATTCTCCACCTCTAACGCTTTTATTTTTTCCAAATCATTTTGAGTAAGCTCTCTATTATATACTTTAACTTTCGCTCTAATAGCTTTTTCTAATGCTGGGTCTTTAATCATTTTTTCTTGCTGAATATACCAAATATTAGAAAAACATAAAGAAAGTATGAGAAGCACAGACCCTATTTGTAATCCTTTATATTTTGATACATCCTTCATAGTTTTTATGATAAACATAACGCCAAAATAAATACAAAAAACAACCTCTGGTATGTAAATACGATATTTTATAACCAATACACTATTTAATAGCAAAGTTGTAGCCAACAATATCCTTTCACTTTTTCCTTCAACACCTAATAAAAGTCCCATTATTATAGAATAAAGATAAGGCTTATCTATATTCAGTCCATAAAAGATCAATGCTACAGCTATTCCTATCAAACATTTTATCTTACTCCATAGTTCTTTATTTTTAAGCATACTATATACCTCTTTCTAGATCTAATATAATCCCCTTTATTGAATCTAGTTCGATTATAGCATAAAACCATTTCATATATTAACAAAAGAATCATCCTTAGATGATTCTTTTATCTCCCCATAGCTAGGTTAATCTTCCTCTTCAACTTTTCATATCCACTAAAATATTGCTTTTCTCGTTCTTTTATGATAATATTTTCAAGTATTTCTATTTTTTGAAAGGAGCAATTACCATGAACACTTCTATTATTATTTTATTAGTAGGTATATTTACAATTATCTGTACACTAACAAAACCAGCCTTTTATTGGGAAAGCCGTAAAGCTAGAAGATTGAGAAGATTTATAGGAGATGGTGGTGCAACTATTGTATACCTAATTATTGGAATTTTTCTCATAGGTTTTAGTATATCTAATCTTTTAGGCTTTACCAATTTTTAACCTCCCTCCGGTGATAAATTTTTCATCACCTGATTTTTTTCATTATCCTCTTTTTTCGTCTAAAGAAAATAATCCCTATACCTATCAATAACATAACCCATAAAGAAGGTTCATCCATTTCCGTTAGATCATCTATATGAACTGGTTTTTTCCTTGCTAAAATTTGTTTTTGCTTCTCTAACATGACTTTTTCTTGGGCTTCATTTTCAAGAACAATAAAAGAAGTCATCGGCGTCATCACATGAGATAGGATGCTCCCCTTTACAAGACCTAAGGATTTTTCATAATATCGTTCTGGATGAAGGATATATCCCCTATACATTCCTTCAAGAATTAATCCCTTTTCCCACTTAGAATTTTTCACGTTTTCCACATCTATTTCCAATCCCTCATCTAAAAGAACCACACTGTCTTCTGCATCTGATAAATAAAAGATTTTTTCATTTTGATCTTTCCAAGCTAAAACAGGTATTTTCTCTACTTCATTTATAGCGTCTTCTCTATTGAATCCTGTATATCCTGTTACTTTCCCATCTTTATTTAATTGATAATAATATACACCTTCTGGACAAGCAAAGGAAAAGTCATCTATATACTCTACCCCTATGGCTCTATCTATATCATCTGTAACAACCATAATCACAGGACGCTCATGACTATTTTTTATATAATTTTCATAAAGAATTCTCTTTACCGTGTGTTCTAAAAAGAATCCACCTTTTACATCTACATATTTTAAGCCTTTTTCCCAATCCTTATCATAAGGAATCCTTTTTTCTTCAAAATTTATAGGGACAACTTCCTTTATATCCTCTTCAATATGATGCTTCTTAATATACTCCTTAACCCTTTTCATATACTCACGAACTTTTTCCTCATTTCCTTCTGAATAATCTAATACAAAATAATATTTTTCCTCTCTTGTTGTTTTTTCTAGCTTTTCCTTTACTTCCTTTGGAATATAGGCAACCCCTTGACCTATAAAAATTTCTTTTTTGTTTACTATGTTTCTATCATCATCCTTTAAATCAATCTTATATCCATCTATGTTAAGAACAATAGGTCCTTGATGAAGAATCTCTATTCCTGTTCTTCTGACTTCTCTCCCACTAAAGGGAAATATTTTGAATTCTATCTGATGGTTTCCCATATCTGTTAAAATCCCTGGATCTCTCTTTATTTTTTTTGCATTTTCATAAATCCAATTGGCAGCTCTTTTATCTGCAATTAATCCATATTTTTTTTCATCTCCTACATATAGATAATAATTGCTAATATAACTGCCCTTAGGAAGCTTAAACAAGGTGCGATACTCTTCTTGATAGGAACTTTTATTTTTTATTACAAAATCAATCCAGCTTTTGAATACTTTTTCTTTTTCATCATATACAGTTTTTGTTTTGATATCTTTAATCAATACATTCTCATTCCTATTTTCTACTTGTTTCTCTTCTCTTATATGAATATCTGATTTCCCTAAAAATATTTCCTCTAGCCTCTTTATTTTCCCGTTCGATATAGATAATCCATCTAATACATATTCATAATAAAGAGAGGTTAAATAAGGAATATCTGTAGTAAAAATATCCATTTTATTTCTTTTATTTCCTTTCATATATCTTATATTTTTTAAAGATCTCTCTATACCTGCTGTGTCTATATAGACTTCATCCGTATCTTCATAGCTTCTTTGATAAGTAAAGGTTAGTGCTTTATCTAAATTTTCTTTATCATTTTTGATCGTCACCAACATAAATGATGGGATCATTATAACCCCTATAAGAAATAGACTAAATAGCACCTTCTTTTCATAAAACCCTTTCAAATAATGATAATCAGACCATAAAGATTGCACATGAAGAAACATTAAAATAAGTGGTGCAACCATCAACATTCCTAATCCGAAAAAAATCATACCGATCAATGAAAAGGGTAATAAAGGAAGAAACACAATAAAAAAGTAAAAAGTAAAAACAAAGGTAATGCTTTTAAAACTCCACAAAAGAAGTCTAATTCTTTTGTTCTCCTTATGAGGAATTAACATTATGCTTCCTGTAATAATGGCTAGTATATAAAAGGAAATATGTGAAAAATCTCCAAATATATTCCCCAGTCCTTGATTCAAAAATAATCCTACAATAGACGCTAAAAGATTTAACCCTGCTAAATTCTTCTGCCAAGAATCAGATTTTCTTTTTAAAATCCTATAAAGAATTCGTATCAATAGAAAGAAAAAAATAACTATACTTACAACAAATATGATAGGCATCATTCTCTCTAAAATATGTGAAGGAGAAAAACGACCACTAAAGCTCCATATATTTATAAATATATACCAAAATGCAGGAATCCCTATGATATAACCAAAATCCTTTGAATTACTACCTCTTTTCATTTTTTCTACACTAAAATGTACCATTATTAACATTGTATGAAGGAGGATTGGCATCATCAGTGTTAAAATTGTCAGACCTGGCTTGATCCCTAAAAACATATAATCTGGAATATTAGAAGGAATAAGGTCTTCCCCTTTGTAAGAATATATCCCTAAAAATAAAGTATATGTGATGAACATGAAAAGAGCACCTAAGGGTTGTATGTCTTTCTTATTGATCCAATTGATCATATTCCATAATGTAAATAGAAAACAAGATACCCCCAGATAAACAGATAAATATTTCCAGTATTCAATACTATTTTCAGGTAATTCTGAACTAATCAATCCAAATATTTGGGTGAATAAGATAAAAATAAATATTTGAGGAATAGTCAATGTAATCAATATAAAATAAGGTTTATAGATTTTGTTCATGGATGATCTCTCCTTTTTTTAAGATCTTTAAAAACAAATAATAAGCAATCATTAGATTTACAAAATAAAAAACAACACCAATAGATTGATGGATTAATCTTTCATATCTCATAGGAAAAGTTAAGATATTCATCATCAAAGATGCTCCTATAATCCTTGAAGCATTTGAAATGATTGTAATACAATAGGAAGACATAAAAAAAATCAATAATGCTGATAATTTATTTTTATTTTTTATTTTAGGAAGAAATGAAAAACTAATCATTAAAAATACCATAATAAAAAAATTCACCCCTGAGCAACCTCTGCTAATATGGATTTTTAGAGATTCATTAATAAATCCAATTCCCTCATAATATTGAAAGGAAACTCCTAAAAACAATTCCACTAACTTTGTTACAGGCTTCAAAATATATAGTAAATATTGAAAATCTCCACATTGGTAAGTCATCTTTATACCCGTAGCTATTCCTATAGCCAATAGATAAAAAAACATATTCATCTTTCCACCTCCCATAATTTCACATTTCTATTATACAGGGTTCATCACCCTATTTCAATATGTTTTTATCGTTTTTCAATATATATTTATTATTAAATAATAAATATCAAAATTATAAAATTTCTTCAATTTTTAAGATTTTCTCAATTTTTATCCCTCTAGAAAAGTTTTAAATGTATTTATTTCAATATCTTCTTTACTTTTTTCATACTTTTAGGTTATACTATAAGCATAAGTTTACTTACTAAGCAAAAGTTGGTGATAATAATGACATTGAGAGAACAAGAAATTTTAGATTTAATCAAAAAACATCCTCTCATCTCTCAACAAGAATTAGCAGAAAGTTTGGGGATTACTCGTTCATCTGTAGCAGTGCATATTACAAATTTGATGAAAAAAGGATATATTCTTGGAAAAGGCTATATCGTAAAAGAAGAAAATTATGTTGCTGTAATAGGAGGAACCAACGTAGATCTTCAAGGCTTTACAAATGGTTCTTTAAATCTTCACGATTCTAATCCAGGAAAAGTAAAAATGTCTCTTGGAGGTGTTGGCAGAAATATAGCTGAGAATCTAACTCTTTTAGATGTAACTACTAAGCTCATATCTGCTGTAGGAGATGATTTATATGGCAAGAAGATTTTAGAAGAGTGTAAGCTTTCTGGAATTCACACAGAACATATTTTATCTTTAAAAAATACACCTTCTTCTACCTATCTTTCTGTTTTAGATGAAAATGGAGATATGAAGGTAGCCATTGCAGCCATGGATATTTTTGATAAAATCACAATTGATTTTATTCGAGAAAAAAGTCATATCCTAAAGCACGCCCAATTAGTCGTTGTAGATACAAATATAAAAGAAGAAGTTCTTCATTATCTCGTAACTAATTTCAAAGAAGTCAATTTTTTCCTTGATCCAGTATCTACTGCTAAAGCTGCAAAGGTAAAAAGCTTCATCGGCCATTTTCATACAATAAAGCCTAATAAACTAGAAGCTGAAATCCTTTCAGGTATAAAAATTGATACAAAAGAAGATTTAGAAAAAGCTTCTAATTATTTTCTTAATGAAGGAGTAAAGAATATATTTATCAGTCTTGGAAAGGAAGGGGTATATTGTAGAGATGAAAATACTTCTTTTCTTTTATCTACTCCTCCAATCAAAGCTATCAATGCCACGGGAGCTGGAGATGCATTTATGGCAGGACTTGTCTTTAGTCATTTGAATAATTTTTCTTTAGAAAAGTCGGCTAAATTCTCAAGTCTTGCGTCCATCATTGCCCTCTCCCATGAGAGAACCATCAATCCAACCCTGTCCATAGAAAATATTCAAAAACTTTCAAAGGAGATGAGTTTATGTTTAAACAATATTTAGATATCCATCCAGAGGTAAAAACTGCATTAGAGGAGGGTAAACCTGTAGTTGCATTAGAATCAACAATTATATCCCATGGTATGCCTTATCCTGAAAATATAAAAACTGCTAGAGAAGTTGAAGAAATCGTAAGAAAAAATGGTGCTATTCCTGCAACCATAGGAATTCTAAACGGGAGACTAAAAGTAGGATTAAATGATGAAGAATTAGAATATATGGGAAAAGGAGACGATATCCTAAAAACAAGTAGACGAGATCTTCCTTTTGTCATTGCAAAAGAGCTAAACGGTGCTACAACCGTAGCTTCTACTATGATTATTGCAGCTCTTGCTGGAATTAAAGTATTTGTTACAGGTGGAATCGGTGGAGTTCATAGAGAAGCACAAGAAACCTTTGATATTTCAGCAGACCTTATGGAGCTTGCAACGACTAATGTAGCTGTTGTATGTGCAGGAGCTAAATCTATTTTAGATATCGGACTTACTTTAGAATACTTAGAAACCCATGGAGTTCCTGTTGTCGGCTTTGGTACTGAAGAATTCCCTGCATTCTTTACTAGAAAAAGTGGCTTCGGTGTAGATTATCAAGTTGATTCAGAAACTGAACTGGCAAAAGCATTAAAAGCAAAATGGGATTTAAATTTAAAAGGTGGAATGGTTATAGGAAATCCAATTCCTAAAGAATATGAAATGGATTATGATACGATTACTACTGCTATAGAAGATGCTCTTCAAGAAGCAAAAGAAAAAGGTATTAAAGGAAAAGAAGCAACGCCTTTCCTTCTTTCAAAAGTAAAAGCCATTACTGGTGGAAAAAGCTTAGCATCCAATATTCAGCTTGTCTATAACAATGCAAAGGTAGGTTCAAAATTAGCTGTAGAGCTTGCTAAATTAGATGAAAAATAAAATTATATACTGTATATACAAAGACTCCTCTTGAGGAGTCTTTTATTCTCTTTCACACATGATTTCTTTCTCTTCATTTTTATTAGCCATGGTCACCAATACAACAGATATTAAAATCAAAATACTTCCCATGGCAATCTTTATTGTAAAACTTTCTTGAAGGATCAGTATTCCTAAAACAGTGCCTACAATAGGTTCAAAGGTACTTAATATAGCTGCATTAGAAGGTCCTATGATTCGAATTCCTTCTAACAATAACATAGGAGCTATAACAGTAGAAATACAAGCAATGATTAATCCTATAATAATTCCACTTTTGTTTATAGAAAACACAATACTATTATTTATAAGCCCTAGTGAAATAACAAATATAGTAGCTACCACACTCAAATAAAAAGTCATCACATAATTATTTACATCATCAAATAACTTATTCGCAACACCTACCATATAAATTGCATAAGAGATACCTGAGATGAGGGCAAGACCTACCCCCTTCATATTAATATGCAAATGTCCCTCTCCCACCAAAAAATAAATTCCTACTACAGATAATATTAATGCTACTGTTTTATGGATCTTTAACTTTTCTTTGTATACCATAAATGCTAAAAGTGTTACAATCATTGGATAAATAAAATGTAATACTGTAGCAAGACCTACAGATATATACTGATACGATAAAAAAAGTAAAAATGCAGTCAATCCATATCCTGAAATTCCTAAAAAAATAAGACGATTCCTTTGTTTTCTATTGATTTTAAAATCAATATTCTTCACAAGAATATATGAAAAAAGCATTGCTGTTCCAAAAAAAAATTTAAAAATCAATAAATTAGTTGTACTGACTCCATTATTGTAGGCTATTTTCGCTAAAATGGCTTGAATCCCAAATAGAACTGCTGAAATCATTGAATAGATTACACCATATATCTTTTTCATTTTGATCCATCCTCTAGTATTATTTTTCATCTCATAAATAGAAGACGGTTTTTCATCCGTCCTTATTTTATTCTGACACTCCTTTTATCTTATTAATCATTACATTCAAAATACTCACTTTAATTTTCTATATTTTTCATGATCTAACATATATTATTCATTCCTATAGATATGAATAGTCTTTTCAATAAATATTATTCTTTTTTATAATACATCTACATATTCTTACTCTTTTAAAAATGTAATAATCTTCTCATGCATATATTCTCTTTCAGGTCCTAAAGTACACACATGCTTTGAATTTTCTAACCAAAGAATTTCTTTTTTATTGGAATTAATTTTATCATAAATAATTTGAGCACTAATTGGCTTTACCGTTTGATCCATGTAGGATTGAACGATTAATGTAGAACTGGTAATTTTTGATAGGTTTTTCTCTGCTTTTTTCATTAACTTCAAAAGACTAGGTACAGTTCCTACAGGAAGTGTATCATAAGAGATTTTATAGTTCAATTCTTCTCCTGGTTGTACAGGTAATGATTTCCATCTTTTATAAGGCATGAAGTATTTTGCAATAAAAGAGAATTTTGCCAGTTGATCATATATTCGAATAGGGGCAGCAATAGATACAACCCCTTCTACTGGATACTCCTCTGCTAAGAGCAATGATAATACGCCTCCCATAGATAATCCCATAATATATACTTTACTGCATTTTTTCCTAAGTTCTTCATACCCCTTTACTGCGTCTTTCATCCAGTCCTGCCAATGGCAATTTTTCATATCTTCCACACAAGTACCATGACCCTTTAACAATATCCCTTTCACCGTATAGCCTTCTCTTTTTAATACATCTCCTAACAAACGCATATGGCTAGGTGTTCCTGTAAATCCATGAATTAATAGACATCCCTCATCATTTCCTTCATAAAAGAAGGGCTTTGCATACTTATGTATATAATTCATACCACTCCTCCAAATCTTTTTATTTTAAAACCTGATTGATCACTTTTCGAATAAGGTCATATTCATACCCTCTATAGGCTAAATACCTTCCCAACTTTTCGTATACTTTCCTTTGATCTGTATCTTTTATGGTTTTCATCTTTTTTTGTGCTAAGCTTAATGCATTTTCATATTCTTTTTCTTCATCTATCTCTTCTTCAATAGTATTTTCTATTAAATTCATATCAATTCCTTTTCTATATAAATCCTGTTTGATTCTTTTTTTTCCATATTTTTTGCCTATAGATTTACTTTTTACCATATATTTTGTCAATTCAGAATCATTAATAAAGTTATATTCTTTTAAAAATCCTATAACCCTTTCAATAGCTTCCTCAGGATATTCATTTTTTTTGAGTCTTTCCCTCATTTCCTTCTCTGTTCGAGAAGAAAAATTCAGTAAATTTAGAGCTTTACTTTTTGCTTTTAAATACTGCTCTTCTCCAATAATTTTTTCAAGCCTTTCCTTTTCAATCTCTTGCCCTACCCTTAACATTAATGTATAGACAATTTCCTTATTGATTCCCATGAAAAATTCATCATCTAAATATAAGCTTGCTCTCTGTTCATTTTTTTGCTGTTCTATTTTTGTAATTTTAGGCATATTATTCTCCTCTCTTTCTTTATTCAATATCACAAAAGCCTATAGGATTATTCATTCCAGTACGCCTTCAAAAAATAATAAGGTCGAGAAAAATTCCCGACCTTTATTCTTTCATCTCTTTTCCTTTGCACCAAGGTTTTCTGCAACCTTTCATGCAAAATCTTCCTTGATCAATGCATATGACTTCATTAGAATCACACTTAGGACACACATGGATTTCCTTTTCATAAGCTTCTTTAAATTCGTGTCCACAATCCTTACATTGGTACTTACAAATATTTAGGGTATAATTTCCACCTTCAATACTAATGGCTCTTCCTTCTGTAAGGGCCTGTGCAACTTTTTTTCTTGCTTTATCGATAATGAGTTGAAAGGTTTGTCTTGAGACATGCATTTTTTCTGCACATTCTTCTTGGGAAAGCTTTTCAATATCCTTCAGCCTCATGGCTTCTACTTCTTCAAGCTTTAACTGAATCTCCTCTATATGACAACGCATTTTTCCAACAGGTATAAAATATCTATTTTCAGGCATAAAAGCGATTTTTCTCGGTTTTGTCGGTCTCGGCAAAGCTTCACCTCCTACATTTTTCACAAATTCCCTTCATTATTATTTTCAGATCTTCAATTTCTTCTATTATATCATGTATTTTTAAATTTTTTCCCATCATCTGCATTTTACTTTTCAGTTATATCACCTAATATTCTATACGAAAAAAGGCAGAATAAATTCTGCCTTTCTGCCTAGTCGTTACAATGTCCTTCATGTGCATGGGCTGTACACACACTCCCTGTAGATTGCAATTTACCACTTGTATATGTGCTGATTACATCCTCTAAATTCCCTTGTGCTCCTACAACTACCTCTACACCATTTTCTTTAAAAAGCTCTTGAGCAGTACCTCCCATTCCACCAGCAATAATTAAGTTAATTCCTTTTTCTGCAATAAATTTAGGTAAAAATCCTGGACGATGTCCTGGATTTGGAAGAAAGCTTCTTCCTTCAACAGCTCCATTGTTTACTTCAAAAACTTCAAATCCTTCACAATGACCAAAATGTTGTGATACAAAATTTCCATCCTTTGCTATAGCTACTTTCATTTTTTATTCCTCCTCATATTTGTTTTTAAATACATTCCATATATTGATAATTTCTTTTCCTGCCTTGCTTTCTTCATAGCTTACAATAGGCTTTAAAGCATTAACAGCACTTTTTACACAAGGATCAAAAGGAATTTTTCCTAAAACTTCTATTCCTTCCCTTTCACAAAGCTTTTCTATTTCAGTAGATATGTTTTTATTGATATCATATTTATTGATACAGACAAAAGCTTTGATTCCAAAATGCTTTGTTAACGCATAGACTCTCTCAAAATCATTGATTCCTGATTGGGTAGGCTCTACAACAATAAGAGCTACATCACACCCAGTAATAGAAGCCATTACAGCACATCCGATTCCAGGAGTACCATCCATAATGACCCATTCATCTTCTCTTTTATGTTTCATAGCATTTTTTCTCACTTGTGTTACAAGCTTTCCAGACCCTTCTGCTCCAATAACCATCTCAGCCCTTGATAAAAGCCCTCTATCTGTTTTCGTAATAAGAGTATCTCCTGTTATTTCATCTTCTAGAATAATAGCTCCGTTCGGGCATACGACCTTACAAGCTCCACAGCCTTCACATTTTAAAGGCTCAATCATAAAGTTTTTAATGGCATCAAAGCGACATACCTTCTCACAAGCTCCACACTGTATACATTTTTCAGGATCTATGTGCGCAAGTTTTGCACCTATATAAGGCTTTTTATCTAGGTCTTCTCCACCTAGGATAATATGAAGATTCGATGCATCCACATCACAATCTACTTTTATACTCTTTTGGCTAAGGTAAGCAAAGGATGCAGCTACAGTTGTCTTTCCCGTTCCGCCTTTTCCACTAATAATGACTAACTGCATGCCTTCACCCCCAAAATACGTTCGCCAATTTCTTTAAATAGCTTCTTGTATTCTTCATCTTCTACAAGAAGCTTTCCTTCAGAATAAAGAACAGCCGCTCTTTTTGCATAAGGAATTTTCCCGATCAACTGGATCTTTTCCTCTTCACAGTATTTTGTAATCAAATCCTTCTCTTCGTCAGCTCGATTGATGATGATTCCCAAAGGAATCCCCATCTGTCTTACAAGCTCTACTGCAATTTTTAAATCATGTAGCCCAAAGGGAGTTGCTTCTGTTACTAATATAGCTACATCTACTCCCTCGATGGCTGCTACTACAGAACATGAGCTTCCAGGAGAACAATCAATAATAGTTGGTGTTTCATCTACCAAGCCTTTTAGCTTCTTGATAATAGGCGGTGCCATAGGCTCTCCTATATCTAAAAGACCTCTCATACATTTTATGGAATTTGTATTTCCTATATCTATTTTCCCAATACTTCTTCCTACTTCTGTTATGGCTCCTGCTGGGCAAACAATAGAACAGGCACCACATCCATGACATAGCTTTTCAAAGAAAATAACACCTGTCTTCGTTCCAGCTAAAGCATTAAACTGACAAACGCTCGCACACTCATTACAGCGAATGCACTTGTTTTCATCAATCTTTGGAACGGGTATTTTTACCTCTTCTGTTTTTTTGATCTCAGGTTTTAGAAATATAAACCCATTGGGTTCTTCCACATCACAATCTACATAGCTCCAATTCATAACGGTGGCAAGATTTGTAGATATAGTTGTTTTTCCTGTACCTCCTTTACCACTTAAGACTGCGATTTTCATCTTTACCAGTCCTTTCGTTATCTACCCATTCCAGAGTGGGCAGGTGCAGCATTTTCAATGATCTCTAATTTTCCTTCTTCATATAATTTTATTTCTTCTTCAATGGCTCCACCTTTTCCACCATATACCTTGATTTGCCCACCATCTATTACTCTCTTTGCATTAGGTCCTATAAATCCTGTAATAAGTACTTCTACTCCTTTATTCACTACCTGCTGCCCTGCAGCAATTCCTGCTCCGCCTGGTGCAGTCACCCCATTATTTTCCACAAATTCGCATCTTTTTGTTTCTGTATCATAGATTGCAAAATATGGACATCTTCCAAATCTTGAATCCATCATGGCATCCTTTTCATTTCCCATACTTGTAACACAAATTTTCATTACTCAATCCCTCCTATTTTGTCTTCTATTTTATTTGCAAAGCTTTCACAGAATCCAAAACGCATTTTTCCAAATACTTCAACTTTTCCTTCATCACATAAAGATACAAACTCAGGATCAATTGGAAGTTTTTCGATTACATTGATATCCATCTCTTTTGCTGCTTCTTCTACTTTGCTTTCTCCAAATATATAATGCTTCTTGTTGCAATCTGGACATTCAAAATAGCTCATATTTTCAACAATTCCATAAATAGGTGTTGCCATCATTTTTGCCATATTTACAGATTTTTTCACAATTAATTTAACTAAATCCTGTGGAGAAGAAACGACTACGATACCATCTACTGGGAAGGATTGCATAATTGTAAGAGGTACATCTCCTGTTCCTGGAGGCATATCTATAAGTAATACATCTAAATCTCCCCATGCTACATCTGTATAAAATTGTTTTACTGTTCCTGCAATAAGTGGACCTCTCCAAACTACAGGGGCATCCTCTTGGTCTACTAATAGGTTTAATGATATTACTTTAATTCCTGTAACAGTTTCAACAGGTGCGATGCTTTTTCCATCAGAATAAGCCCTTTGATTATTGACTCCAAATACTTTAGGAATACTAGGTCCTGTTATATCTGCATCCATAATCCCTACCTTGTAACCTTTATTTCTAAGGGATACAGCCATTAAAGAAGTAACAGAACTCTTTCCTACTCCCCCTTTACCACTCATTACAGCGATAATTTTTTTGATATTTGTACCTTCCATTGGTTTCTCTTTTTGTATCATCTACATTCACTCCTATATATTCATTATTGGCATTTGCTAATTATAGTATACTCCATTTTTTGTTATTGTCAAATGCCAATTTTATTTGTGAAAAAATGAGCATTATACTGCCGCATATGCTCATTTCGTAAGTTTTATTACAAAACTATTCTTTTGTAATAAAACTTACTCAAAGTGGTCAAACATTTGATTTCTCAATCATAAGTTATCCACAGATTTTAAATTTTATAATTTCCTAAAGAATGAATAAAATTAAAAGGAGCTATTTTCATAGCTCCTTTTTTTATCTATTCTGTTTTTATAGCTTCTAATGCACTTAAATTCATCGCACGTCTTGCTGGTAAGTATCCTGAAATAATTCCAACTACAGTTGCAAATCCTATTCCCCCTAGTGCCAAATGCATAGGAATAATAGAAATTCCTGAACTTCCATCTATAGGCCCCATATATCCTCCTGATATTTTGTTGAGACCAAAGGATATAGCATAGCTTATCAGTATTCCAAGGATTCCTCCAACAAACCCAATCATAGCTGCTTCAAATAGAAATAATTTTTTAATATCTCCTAAATTCGCTCCAATTACCTTCATAACCCCGATTTCTCTCGTTCTTTCGTAAATACTCATAATCATGGTATTAGTAATTCCAATAGCTGCTACTAATAAACTCACGGCACCAATTCCACCTAATATTGCCTGTACCTTTTTAGTTTGTTCCTTCATGGATTTTAACATATCTGTCAAGCTGCTAGCTTGAAATCCCATATCTTTAATCTTTTGTTGGATTTCTTCAACCATTTGAATATCTACTACCTTTACCTTTATTTGCTGATATTGATTTTCCTCATCTGAAGATCTTCTTCTTTCATGCCTTGCATCTTTATCTTCTTTAATCAGCTTTTCAAGGTATGTAATATTCATATAAGCATTCCAATCTCTCTCTTGTCCAGTTTCTTCTAAGAGCCCTACCCCTTTTGCTTTGTGAGGTTTAGGTGGTTTATAGTCATCATCATATTTTCTTTGATTTCTTTTCTTTTCTCCATAATTCATATCTGATGTAATCATTAACTTACCATTCACTAATTTTACATTAGGTTCTCCTGATCGATCATACCGATTTCTTGATCTTGGATTATAAAAACGTTCAGGTATTTCACTCCCAAAAACTATGGCTTCCTTATCTGATGGTAAAAGGAGCCTTCCTTCTTCTAGCTTAAATCCAAAATCATCCATAACCTCAGGCTTTATACCAATTATCGTAACACGTCCTAACATTTTTCCTGCTTGCACTTTCAGACGCATTTCCTTTATAGGCATAACAGCTTTCACCCCTGGGATTTTTCCAAGCTTTACAACTCCCTTATCATCCAGTTTTGCTTCTTTTTTAGAGCTTCTTGGACTTTCTTCATAATAATAATATCCAGAATCTCCAACATCAATAACACTTAAATCCCCCATACTCTCGATCCACTCTCGATTACTTTGATCCATGGCAATACCAATAGACATCATAATGACAATAGAACAGGTTCCAATAATTACCCCTAAAACAGTTAAAAAGGTCCTTGTCTTTTTTCTCCATAGGTTATAAAAACCCATTTTAAATAAGTCCCAACTATTCATCTATGCTCACTTCCTCGGCTTTCTTTTTACGCTTTCTACGTATAACAAAAGCTACAACAATAACAGCTACACCACCTATAGCAATCCAAATCCATTTCTTAGATGAATTCTTTTCCATTCCTTCCATTTCCATATCTTCTGGCATCATAGGTGGCTCTTCCATTTTCAAAGCTTCTACTTGAAAATCTTTTACGATTTCATAAGGATTTCCTACTGTATCTTCAAATTTAAAAATAATTTTTCCAGAAGCTTTTCCTTCCTTTGTTGGGACAACAGAAACATCATAGTAATCATCTTTTCCAGCTTCTACATTTCCTACATAGCTACTTCCATCTTTTATTTCAAAATCTCCTTCTGTATGAATCATCATATTTCTTATGGTCCCTCTTCCTAAATTGTAAAAATCTATAGAAAGGGAAGCATTTTCTCCTGCAAAAACTTCTTCAGGCAATTTCACATCAGATGTTTCAAATCTTACCTCTTGAATTACATTGATTCCGATGGTTTCCTTTGCCGTATGGGCTTTTCCTGTACTATCTTCATATTCAATATCTGCATTTACATTGTACATCTTTTGCTCTGCATCTGACTTAGCTTTTAACTTAACTGTCTTTTTCACACGAGCATTCGCACCGATTTCCTCTATAAAGAAAGAATTACTACTACCAACTGGTGCAAAGGTATCTCCTTCTGAGGAAATATTTACTTTGATATTTCTTACAACTGTACTTTTGTTTGTATTGAAAAAGGATATGGTAAGAGGGAAAGTTTCTCCTGTTTTAATATATTCTTTTCCAAAATTATAATCATCAATAATAATCTTTGGTGTTAATTTTGAATTATCTCCCTTTACAAAAACTCCAACATATTGACTTAAAGAATGTTTTTCATCTGATTTTGAACCCTTTAGTCCATATTCTACATTGATTTTCACAGGATAATTTTTTGATTCTATCCCATCTTTTGCAAACAACTTAAATTCCATAGGAGTAGCTGCTCCTGATGCTAGAGATTTTACATTTTTTACTGATGCTGATTTAGGTAAGATCTCAGCTCCTGCATCTACACTTACCTTTAAGTTTTTAGCATCCTTTCCAGACAAATTCTTTAAATTAAATTTGATAGTGAAATCTTCACTTGTATTGATTCCTTCTTCTGGATAAACTAAATTTTCAAATCCAAAATCTAATTCTTGATCTCCTTCTCCATCTACAGGTACATATATTTTTTTCTTCTTTTCATATTCATGTAAGTTTTCATCCTTATACTTCATTACAAGCTCTAATTCATAAGTCCCACTCTTTAAATCTTCATTTGCATAGATTTTTATTGGAACTTCTTTGAAATGCTTGGCTTCTATCTCTTGAATAGTTGGAATATCTACATAACCATCTAATCGAATGCCATCTGCCTTCAGCCCTTCAAAACTTAGCTTGACATCCTTTGCATTTGTTTCTCCTTCATTTTGAAGATCTAGGATCATTGTAGCTTTCTGTCCTGCAAATACACTGTCTTCTTTATATTTTACATCCATAATTTTCAAAGTAGGTTTATGTCGATTCTCTTGTATTTTTACATATACTGTAGCTGATGTACTTCCATTTCCACCTTTTTCTGCACTATAGTTAACTTTTACACTTATCGGATAAGTTTTTGCTTCTGCATTCGTTGCAACTTTTAAATAAAATCCTATATCCTTATGATTATGCCCTTTAATAGATGCAATTTTTTTAGTTGTAGACATTTTTTCCATTTCAAAAGGAAAATTTTTTAAATCGCTTGTATCTAAAGATACGATTACATCCTTTGCACTCCATGAACCAATATTTTCTATTGGAATGCCCAATCTTACTTCTTCTCCAGGTTCAAATATAGGTACTTTTGCATTTCTTCCTATAATCAATTTTGCTTCATCTTCTGCATATGAAACCATACTTCCTATATTACAAATACTAATCAACATCATGAGTACCAAAATACTCGTCATTATCCTTCGCTTCATTCTTGCTCCCCCTTATTTTTCTTCAACTTTTTCTATATTTCCATCTAGAATATAGACGACTTTATCTGCATATTCTGCAATACTTCTATCATGCGTTACAATGATCAAGGTCTGATCATTATCTTTAGCTATTTGAAGCATCAAATTCATGACTTCGTGGGTTGTTTTAGAATCTAAATTTCCTGTTGGCTCATCTGCAAATATAATAGGTGGTTTACTTACAAAAGCTCTAGCAATCCCCACCCGTTGTTGCTGACCTCCACTCATTTGCGTTGGCTTATGGGTAATATATTTCTTAAGTCCAACAGCATCTAATACTTCTCTAGAAAGTTCCTCTCTCTCCTTCTTTTTCATTCCCCTAAAGGTGAGTGGTAAGCTTACATTTTCAAGAGCTGTTAGTGCTGGCAATAGATTGTAAGACTGAAAAATAAAACCAATAAATTTTTGTCGGAATTTTGCAAGATTTTTCTCACTCATTTTTTCAACATTTTTCCCCTTGATTTTGATGATTCCTTTTGTTGGCTTTTCAAGACCTGCCATCATATTTAAAAGAGTAGATTTACCAGAGCCTGAAGTTCCTAAAAAACAACAAACCTCTCCTTTTTTTATTTCCAGGGAAACATCATTTAAAGCTACTACCTTTTCGTCCCCTATACGATACACCTTTCGAACATTTTGTATTTCAACTATATTACTAATAAGAATCCCCCCTTCTATACCTCTATTTTATACTAATTTCTCAGCCATGACCATTTTAAAATCTTACAAAGTAATCTTTTCATCTTACATTTTTGTCACTTTAAAGGTTTTTCCAATTTATAGTATACAACAAAATTCCATAAAAATCGTTACAAAAACATTACATTATTCTTTTATCTTCAGCAATATGTATCATTATATTCCTTCACCCTTATAACAATCTTCATAAAACCTTAAAACTTAAATATGATCTTTGCAAAACAAAAGAAGGCAAAAAGTGATAATAACTCAAAGAATAACCTTTATTTATTATCATTCTATCCCTTCCCTAATCATCATCTGTATACAATTTTCTTTTACTTAACGATTCTTTTTAATCTATAAACTTCACAGCTGTTCCATAAACAATTACTTCAGCAGCCCCCTGCATGATTGCACTCGTTGCATATCTTATATTGATCACCCCATCAGCTCCTAAACTTTGTGCTTCTTGAACCATTCTTTTTGTAGCAATCGCTCTTGCTTCATCCATCATTTCTCTATAAGCACCCAGCTCTCCACCTACAATGGTTTTTAATCCACTTAAAATATCTTTTCCCACATGCTTTGATTGTATTGTAGTTCCTTTCACGATAGAAAGGGTTTCTAACTTTTTACCACTAATAAAATCAGTATTTACTAAGATCATCCTTATCTTCCTCCTAATACAATATATTTGTAACATAACGTTACATCTTTTCTTTTATTCTTAATATACATAGTATAAAAGATTTGACTCCTTACTCATAGTATTCCTCTATCTCTTTTGATAAATCCTTTACTATCAATGTATTGAATGATATTATAATAAAAAGTCGAATGTTGGTATTTCTATATTTTTTGAAAATTCAAACACATATTGGGTGCCATCGCTCCAAAAGAATTCTATGAAGCATTTGCAGAGTGAGTAGAACCTATAAGTACTATAATTGAAGAGCAAATAATAGCAATAGATGAAAAAACAGTACAAAGTACAAATATGTAAATATACTTTAGTTTAAAATTAAGAAAGGAAGATTATATGCATTTAAATGATACAGAATTTCTTGCTATGACAGAAAAATTTTTTAATGTTTTATGTTCTGTTTTTATTACAGATACAGGGGTTGGTCTCACAGATACAGAAAAATTTCTCTTAGTTAAACAACCCCATTCTTTTAAATTAAATGTTCAAGAGAATATGCGTTTAGTAGAAGGTGGAAGTTCTCAAAAGGCTATAACTACAAGACAAACACAGGTTGCGAGATATCCTAAAGAAGTTTTTGGATTTCCTATCATTGCTTATGCTATTCCATTAATTAATAATGATACAGGCAATGTAGTTGGAACTATCACTTTTGCAGTTTCTCAGGAAAAAGAAAACTGTGTTATAGAAACAGCAAAAGAACTCCAAGCATTTTCTAAACAATTATCATTTTCTTCACAAGAACTTGCTGGCTCATCTCAAGAATTAGCAGCAAGTAGTCAAGATTTTAACACCAATATTAGTAGTATTCAGCAACAAATTAAAAATATGGATGATATTCTTAAGTATATTAACGATATTGCTAATACCACAAATTTACTAGGACTGAATGCAGCAATTGAAGCTGCACGAGCTGGTGAACATGGAAGGGGATTTTCAGTAGTTGCTGAAGAAATAAGAAAGTTAGCACAGAACAGTAAGACTTCAACAAAAAAAATAACAACCACCCTAACTACAATGAGAGATGATATTAATCACATGATTGATTCTATTAGTACTTTTGTATCAGTTAGCGAAGAACAATCCGCTCAAACAGAACAAGTTGCCGTTGGAGCTGAACGATTAAATGAGCTATCCGTCAACTTGATAAAAGTATCTGAAAATTTATACTAGAAATTTATAAATGAACGCAACATAACAAGAATTATGTTGCGTTAACTAAAAAATATTACTGCAACCTTTATTTCTTAATGAATTTTCCAATATCTTTTCGATAATACATATTTTCAAAAGAAATCCTTGAAGCATTTGCATATGCTTTTTTTCGAGCTTCCTCTATAGTATCTCCTAAAGCTGTAACTCCTAATACACGTCCTCCATTAGTTAAAACCTTCCCATCTACTATTGTTGTTCCTGCATGAAATACAAATGCGTCCCTTTCTATATCTTCAAGGCCATGTATTTCTTTTCCTTTTTCATAGCTTTCTGGATAACCTCCTGAGGCTACTACTACACAAACTGCCTTTTGATCACTCCACTTGATTTCCTGCTCTTTTAATCTTCCCTCTAAAACACTTTCCATAATATCTACTAAATCTGCTTTAAGTCTTGATAATACTGTTTGCGTCTCAGGATCTCCAAATCGAACATTAAACTCTAAAACCTTTGCCCCTTCATTTGTAATCATAAGACCCACAAATAAAATTCCTTTAAAGTTTAATTCATCTTTTTTAAAGCCTTCAATAGTAGGAAGTAATATTTTTTCCTTTACTTCTTCACGAAGCTTTTCATCATCAATAAGACTTGGAGAATACGTTCCCATACCACCCGTATTAGGTCCTTCATCTTCATCAAAAATCTTTTTATAATCCTGTGCACTGACCATAGGCACAATACTTTCCCCATCTACAAAGCACAATATGGAAGTTTCGATACCTTTTAAATATTCTTCAATAATAATTTTTTCTCCAGCTTCTCCAAACTTTTTATCTTTCATCATTTCATCCATAGCTTTTAAAGCTTCATTCTCATTTTCAGCAATAACAACTCCTTTTCCAGCTGCCAAGCCATCTGCTTTGATCACCATAGGATATCCATAAATCCCCACTGCTTTTTTTGCTTCTTCAAAACTTACAAATTCTTTATACGCCCCTGTAGGAATATTATGTCTTAATAAAAAGTCCTTCGTAAAGGCTTTGCTACCTTCTAATTGGGCACATTTTTTATTAGGCCCAAAAACTTTTAAATTTTCTTCTTCAAAATGATCTACAATTCCTAAAACTAGTGGAACCTCTGGTCCTACAACCGTCAAATCTATTCTCTTTTCCTTTGCAAAAGCACAAAGCCCCTCTAGATTATCTACTTTTATATCTACATTTTCAGCTATTGATTGAGTCCCTGCATTTCCAGGTGCACAATAAATCTTATTAACCCGTGGACTTTTATTTAGTTTCCATACAAGGGTATGCTCTCTACCTCCACTACCAACTACCAATATATTCATTTTTATTACCGCCTTCCACAAAACAGTCTTTAGTGTTTAAAGTGTCTCATTCCAGTAAACACCATTGCAATGCCGTACTTATTTGCCATATCTATAGACTCCTCATCTCTAATAGAGCCACCTGGTTGAATAATAGCTGTAACCCCTTCTTTAGCAGCTGCTTCTACACAATCTGAAAATGGGAAGAATGCATCTGATGCCATGACACTTCCCTTTACAGGTATATTGGCTTGCTTTATAGCATTCTCTACAGCCCAGATTCTATTTACCTGTCCAGGTCCTATCCCTACCGTCTGCCCATCCTTTGCAAGGACAATTCCATTAGACTTAATATGCTTTACAACCTTCCAAGCAAACTTTAAGTCTTCCATTTCCTTATCTGTAGGAATTCTCTCTGTAACAACCTTTAATTCTTCTCCATACAATTCATGATTTATATCTTGAATCAACAATCCACCGTTTACTTTCTTCATATCTACTCTATCTATTTGTTGCTTTTCATCTATATTGGAAAGCTCAATGAGCCTTATATTCTTTTTCGATTTTAAAATATTTAATGCTTCCTCTTCAAAAGAAGGAGCTATAACAATCTCTACAAAAATTTTATTGATCTCTTCTGCTGTTCTCTTATCAATAGTACGATTTGCAGCAATGATCCCACCGAAGATAGATATTGGATCACATTCAAATGCTTTTAAATAAGCATCATAAATATCATATCCAGTTCCTACGCCACAAGCATTTGTATGTTTTACTGCTACTACTGTAGGTTCTTTATATTCTTTTAAAAGCTCTAAAGCTCCATTTGTATCATTTATATTGTTAAAGGAAAGCTCTTTTCCATGAAGCTGTTTTCCTTCTACTAATGAACCCTTATTTTTTCCAACTTCTTTATAGAATACTGCCTTTTGATGTGGATTTTCTCCATATCTTAAATCTTGTACCTTTTCAAAGGTCATGGTAAGTAGTTCTGGAGCATCTCCATCCATTTGTTTTCTTAAATAATTAGCGATTAATGCATCATAATGAGCCGTATGTTCAAATACCTTTAGTGCTAATCTATATTTTGTATCATAGGATACTGATTTTTCTTTTTCTAGCTCTTTTATAATAGAATCATAATCATCTGGGTTACATATAACGGCTACATCCTTATGATTTTTTGCAGCACTTCTAAGCATGGTAGGTCCGCCGATATCAATATTTTCAATGGCTTCTTCTAGTGTTACATCCTCTCTTGCTATGGTTTCTTTAAAGGGATATAAATTGATAGCTACTAAATCAATAGGAGTAATATTTAATTTTTCTAATTGCTCCATATGCTCCTTCATATCTCTTCTAGCAAGGAGTCCCCCATGAACTGCTGGATGTAATGTTTTTACTCTTCCATCAAGACATTCTGGAAAATTTGTAATATCTGATATAGGAATCACTTTAATATGATTTTCTATAAGTACCTTTGCTGTTCCACCCGTGGAGATGATTTCTACTCCAAGATTAGTCAACTTCTTTGCAAATTCAACAATTCCTCTTTTATCAGAAACACTAATTAAAGCACGTTTAACCATGTTCAACACCCCTTTTTATAAATTCTTAGCTTCCTAATAAATACACACAACTAACGATCCATTTCTAATCTATTCGGTAATATATAAATAAACCCCATCAAAGCTTAATAATGAAAATAAAAAGATAAGAAGATCCCTTTGATAGCTTTTTCAAAAGTTATCTGATATGAATATTCTTTTTTATTTTTTATTTTCAAATGGTTTATCTCTATATAGTATTAAAGACATGTTTTCCTGTTATTTTTCCACAATAACACGTCTGCCCACTACTTTTAATTTTCCTTCACAAAATAACTTTACTGCTAAGGGCAAAATTTCATGCTCTATCCCTAAAACTCTTTTTGCTATATCCTCTACGGTGTCATGATCCTTTACTTCTACACTTTTTTGAAGAATTACAGGACCTGTATCCGTTCCTTTATCTACAAAATGTACTGTTGCGCCTGTTAACTTTACTCCATATTTTAAAACAGCTTCATGTACTTTTTTCCCATAAAAGCCTTTCCCACAAAAGCTAGGAATCAAAGAAGGATGAATATTGATGATTCTATTTTTATATTTTCCAACCATATTTTCATCTAAAATACGCATGTATCCTGCAAGAATGATTAAGTCAATTTCTTTTTCTTCAAGAGTTTCTAATATTCTACTATTTCTTTCTTTCAAATTAGGAAAGTTTTCTTTTCCTATATACATCCCTTCAATGCCATGTTTTTCTGCTCTTTTTAATGCATAAGCATCCTGTTTACTAGAAATAATGACTTTAATTTTTCCATTAATATTCCCAGCTTCAATATGATCAATAATGGATTGAAGATTTGTTCCTCCACCAGATACGAGTACTGCTATATTTATTTTTGACATAAGTGAACGCCTTCCTTTGAAGTAACTCTACCTATCATATATGCTCTTTCATCTAACCCTTTTAAATATTCCATCGTTTCCTTCGCATCTTCCTTTGAAACAATCATAATCATTCCTATTCCCATATTGAAGGTGCTAAACATCTCTTTTGTTTCCAGATTTCCTTTACTTTGCATCAAGTTAAAAATAGGGAGTACCTTAAAGCTTCCTAAATCAACTTCTACACCAAGTCCTTTAGGTAGGATTCTTGGAATATTTTCATAAAAGCCTCCACCTGTCATATGAACCATTCCCTTTACAGAAAATTTTTCCATAACTTTTGTGCACACATCCACATATATTCTTGTAGGCTTCAGTAATTCTTCTCCTAGAGTACAACCTAACTCTTCTATATGATCCTGTACCTTCCATCCTAATGTATCAAAAAAAAGCTTTCGCACTAAGGAATAGCCATTACTATGAATTCCACTAGAAGGAAGTCCTATAAGAACATCATCCTCTTTTATTGTTGATCCATCAATAATTTTTTCCTTTTCTACAATTCCTACTGCAAAACCTGCCATATCATATTCTCCAGTACTATAAAACCCTGGCATTTCTGCTGTTTCTCCTCCAACAAGGGAACACTTAGCATCTATGCATCCATCAGCAATGCCCTTTACAATGTCTGCAATATGTTCAGATTTTAATTTTCCTGTTGCAACATAATCTAAGAAAAATAAAGGCTTTGCCCCTTGGCATAAAATATCATTCACACACATAGCTACACAATCTCTTCCTACTGTATCATGTTTGTCCATTAAAAAAGCGATTTTTAGCTTTGTTCCTACGCCATCTGTTCCTGATACCAATACAGGCTTTTTATATCCTTCTAAGTCCAATTCAAATAAGCCACCAAATCCGCCTAAGCCACAAAGAACATTTTCCGTAAAGGTCTTCTTTACATGTTCCTTCATAAGCTTTACTGCTTTTGCCCCTTCATTTACATCTACCCCAGCATCTTTGTACGTTAACTTTTCCATAATATCCCCTCTATCTTTTCTCAAATAAGTATTTGCTCGTCTTTTGGGGAACCTCCATAGGATAATCTCCACTAAAGCAAGCGCTGCAAAGGCTACATCTATCCATATCAATCGATTCAACTAACCCATCTATACTTAAATAACCTAAACTATCTGCACCAATCATTTTTCTGATTTCTTCTACTGAATGAACAGCTCCTACAAGATTTTTTCTAGTAGGTGTATCAATACCAAAATAACAAGAATATTTCACAGGTGGGGAGCAAACTCTTACATGAACTTCTTTTGCTCCTGCATGCTTTAACATATCTACAATTTGCTTACTTGTTGTTCCCCTTACAATAGAGTCATCCACCATAACTAATCTTTTTCCCTTGATGTTTTCCTTTAAAACATTAAGCTTTAATCTCACACTTCGCTCACGCATTCTTTGGTCTGGCTGAATAAAAGTTCTTCCTACATATCTATTTTTTATAAGTCCTTCTCCAAAAGGAATTTTTGACTCCTGTGCATACCCAATGGCTGCCACTGTTCCAGAATCAGGAACTGCAATGACTAAATCTGCATCTACAGGATGCTCTTTTGCAAGAATCTTTCCTGCATTTCTTCTAGCTACATATACACTTTGTCCGTCTAATGTACTATCTGGTCTTGCAAAATAAACAAATTCGAAGGAGCACAAAGCTTTTTTTGCTCTTTCATCATACTGTATACTTTGGATTTCATTATTCTTTATAATCACCATTTCTCCTGGAGCTATATCTCTTATGAATTCTGCACCAATTACATGAAAAGCACAGCTCTCTGAAGACAATACATATCCTCCATCAATCTTTCCAAGACAAAGAGGTCTAAGGCCATTTGGATCTCTCACTCCTATTAGCTTATCTCTACAAGTGATGACTAATGCATAAGAACCTCGAATTTCCTTCATGGTACGTTTTATCGCTTCTTCCATCCCTAGTTTATGATTTCTTGCAATCATATTTGCAATAACTTCACTATCAATGCTTGTTTGGAATATTACCCCATCCTCCTCAAGCTTTTCTCTTATCACATTTGCATTTACAAGATTTCCATTATGAGCAAGAGCAATAGCCCCTCCCTTATGATGAACCACTAAGGGCTGAGCATTAGTTACATAGCTTTCTCCTGTAGTAGAATATCTTACATGCCCTATAGCTACATCTCCTTGAAGTCTTTCAATAACCTTATCTGAAAAAACCTCTTGCACAAGACCCATTTCCTTATAATAATGAATTTCTCCGTTTTTATTTGCAGCAATCCCTGCACTTTCTTGTCCTCTATGCTGAAGGGCATGCAGTCCAAAATAAGCTAATTGGGATATATTCTCCATATTCGGAGCATAAATCCCTATAATCCCACATTCCTCTTTCAATTTATCTAAATCAAATGTACTATACATGACTACCTCCTACCCTTTTCACCAGCTTCTATATTACTTTCCTAATCGCTTTAATACCTCTTGATAAGTTTCTTCTACATTTCCTAAATCTCTTCTAAAGCGATCCTTATCCATTTTTTCATTTGTTTCTGCATCCCATAATCTACAAGTATCTGGTGAGATTTCATCTGCTAAAATAACTTCTCCTTCAAATAATCCAAATTCTAATTTAAAATCAATTAATTTTAATCCTTTTTCAAGGAAAAATCCTTTTAATACTTCATTCACCTTAAAAGTATATTCTTTTACCTTTTCTACTTGCTCTTTTGTAGCTAACTCCATGGCATAAACATGATAATCATTGATGATCGGATCTCCTAATTCATCATTTTTATAGCAGAATTCTAAAACCGTTTCTTTCAATTCTTTTCCTTCTTTGATTCCAAGTCTTTTAGATAATGATCCTGCAGCAACATTTCTTATGATCACTTCAAGAGGCAATATTTTTACAGCCTTTACAAGCATTTCTCTATCCCTTAATAGTTCTTCAAAATGTGTTGGAACCCCTTTTTCTTCTAGGATTTTAAATAGTAATGCTGACATCTTATTATTAACAATTCCTTTATCATGAATCGTTCCTTTTTTTACCCCATTAAAAGCCGTTGCATCATCTTTATATTCTACAATATATCTTTTTTCATCACTAGTCTTAAATACTTTTTTTGCCTTTCCCTCGTAAAGCATTGTTAATTTTTCCATATTCTCGTCCTCCCATATTTTCGTATATATTTTTCAAGTAAAACATTATAGATTTCTCAAGCAAAACATCCATTTATGATAAATTCCTCGAGTACCCTCGATAATACTATTTGACCCTTTATATTTCACACCCCTACAAAATCATCAATTGAATAGCTCCCTGAGAAATCTATATTTATACAAATTCTTTAAAATTTAATTTATCTATTCAAAAACATTTCATCCTTTTCAATCACTTCTTTTTCTTGCATTTCCCTAAATGCTTTAAGCTTTTCTCGAAGCTCTGGATATTTTGTAGATACTATTTGTATCGCAAGTAGTGCTGCATTTTCTGCTCCATTGATAGCTACCGTTGCTACTGGAATTCCCTTTGGCATTTGCACAATGGATAATAATGAATCCAATCCATCCATAGTAGAAGACTTTATAGGAAGTCCTATAACAGGTAACACAGTAAAAGCGGCTAAAACTCCTGGTAGATGAGCAGCCTTTCCAGCAGCTCCAATGATGACTTCAACGCCATTTTCTTCTGCTCCTTTTGCAAATTCCATGGCTCTATTTGGTGTTCTATGAGCTGAGATGACACGTACCTGTGTTTTGATCCCAAAATCCTTTAAAACCTTCTCTGTTCTTTCAACCACCTTATAATCTGAATCACTTCCCATAATCATTGCGACCTTCATCATTTTCCCTCCTTAAAATTTTAGCTTATCACTTTCTAGTTTGATCTATTTTTTTATTTTCAATCCCCTATAAAAGGATTCCATGTACAAACTCCAGAATCTTCAATTAATTCCCGGACGGAAAAAGCCCGATATAGACCTTTCATCTATTTCGGGCTATTTAATTTAACCAGCTATATGCTTAAAGATAAATAATGCTGCAACAACATACATCATTGGGTGTACTTCTTTTGTTCTTCCTGCCATGCATTTTAAAAGTACATAAGAAATCACACCAAATACAAGTCCTTCTGCAATACTATAAGTTAAAGGCATCATGATGATGGTTAAGAATGCTGGAATAGCTTCTGTAAAATCATCAAAGTTAACCTTAAGAATTGGACTCATCATAAACATTCCTACTATGATCAGTACAGCTGCAGTAGCTTGTGGTGGAACAGTAGTAAATATAGGTGCAAACAGCACAGAAGCTAAAAATAACACACCTGTTGTAAGGGCTGTAAGTCCTGTTCTTCCTCCTTCTGCAACACCAGATGCACTTTCAACAAAGGTAGTTACTGTACTTGTTCCAAGCATTGCGCCAACAGTTGTACCAATAGCATCTGCAAATAATGCTTGCTTCACCTTAGGAATTTTTCCATTTTCATCTAACATATTTGCTTTTGTAGAAACACCAATTAATGTTCCTAATGTATCAAATAAATCTACAAATAAGAAAGTAAATACTACGATTACCATATTCCATGAGAATATTTCTTCCATTCCTACAAATTGCCAAAAGATTGGTTTGATCGATGGAGGTGTACTAATAAAACTAGCTGGCATAGCTGCTTTTCCAATAACCATACCACAAACTGTTGTAACCATCATACCGATTAATAAAGCACCTTTTACATTTTTCACAAGAAGGATTCCTGTAATAATAATTCCTGCTAATGCCAATAATACACCTGGATCCTTCACATTTCCAAGACCTACTAATACTGCATCATTTTTTACGATAATACCAGAACTTTGAAATCCTATAAAAGCAATAAATAAACCAATACCTACACTTACTGCATTTTTTATCACCATAGGCATTCCATTAATAATGGCTTCTCGAACATTTGTTAAAGTAAGTATAATAAATATAATTCCTTCAATTAAAACTGCAGTTAAAGCGAACTGCCAACTATATCCCATTCCCAAAACTACAGATAGAGCAAAGAATGCATTTAAACCCATACCAGGTGCCAATCCAAAAGGAAGATTTGCCATAAATGCCATTAAAAATGTAGCAAAAGCTGCTGAAAGAGCTGTTGCCGTAAACACTGCTCCTTGATCCATCCCTGTAGCACTTAATATACTTGGATTTACTATTAAAATATACGCCATTGTCATAAAAGTTGTAATCCCTGCAACAATTTCAGTTTTTACAGTAGTTTTTTTCTCTGATAGCTTAAATAATTTTTCAAGCATTCCTGAATTTGCTTTTTTACTTGTCATTTCCACTGTCTCTCTCCTCCTTATGTTTTGGGGATTATTTCCATTTTAAAAAAGCACGAAAGCCCGGATGGGAAGGTTATTTACTCATAAGTGAAACCTCCCCGTCCGGGCTTTTATCCCCACGGTGTAGTACTAAATATCCAGTACCCGTATCACTCGGACCTGACACCTAATAGTCGGAACCCTAGATACGCTTTCACCCATAGTCAGACAATTTACGGTTGCCTGGTAGAGACTCTCGGACCCTATTTCCGAAATTATATGAGTATTTCTTTATTTTTAATTTGTTTTTCCTTGCACTATTATCATACCAAAGGAGATTTTTTCCGTCAATACTTTTTTCGAATATTTTTTATGTTATTTTCTAATTAATCTGTGTAAATACGAATATTAACTTCGTTTATCTTTTGTATATTTCGTGTTGATTGGATTTTATATTGCCTCCTTACCAATTTCAAGCATCTTAGCAAATAGCTACTAATGTTCATGCACAAGTAAATATTAAAAAAATCGGTTCTCCTCTGGAAGAAATTCGTAATATTTCTCTAACATAAAAAAACGAATCCATTCAAAATATTGTTATTTCACTTATTCAAATTATTTATCTATAAGCATATTTTAAATTTTTTCCAAATATACTTATTTAAGATTCTTTTTGTGTACAAGATAAAATATTTATATACCTAATATCTTAATTTTAGAGTTTTTAGGAGGTACCTCATGGAAAATAAAAATAATGTTCCTAAAAAAGAACATCAATCTTATCCTATTTTCAAAGCTTTTTATTCAAAGATTTTTAAAGACTCAACTATAATAAATGATGAAGCTCAGCTTCTATCCGATATAAAATCGGCACTTAACGAATGGAAAAATGCAGAAAATACTTTTGAATTTGTCACAAGCCCAGATCTAATAGATCATGCTATTTATAGAATAGAAGCTGCTAAATTAAGATATATTCATCTTATCAAGTTAGCAAAGGAACAGCATATAAAAGGAATCTTATAAATCAAAAAAATCTGGATGAACCCCCTTGGTTCATCCAGATTTTATTTTATTTATTGATGAATCATTTCATCCACAACCTCTAATACCTCATCCATCATTTTCATTGCATCTCTTAGTTCATTTTCTTTTATAATTAAAGGAGGAGCTACGATTAAAATATTTTCATGGCTATAATTCCAGAATCCTTTTTCTCTAAGAAGGCTAAGGATTTTTTTCATAACACCATCTGGGTCTTTTCCATAAGGTACTAATGGTTCTTTCGTATTTCTATTTTTTACTAATTCAATGGCAGAGAAAAGACCTATATATCGAACATCTCCAATACTTACATGCTTTTCTTTCATTTCTTCCAATATTTTACCTAATACAGTACCCATCTCTTTAGACCTTTGAATTAAGTTTTCTTCTTTATATACATCTATTGTAGCACAAGCTACTCCACAGCCCATAAGATGTGCACTATAAGTTAATCCACAAAAAAGTGTATTGTTTTCAAAATACTCTGCAATTTCCCCGCTCACAATTACGCCACCTAATGGCGTATAACCACAAGTTACACCTTTTGCAAAGGTAATCATATCAGGTTTTACATTCCAGTTATTGATGGCAAACCATTCTCCAGTTCTTCCCCATCCAGCCATAACCTCATCAGCAACCATCATAATACCAAATTCATCACAAAGATCTCTTACCCCCTGCATCCAACCCTTTGGTGGAATCAATATTCCATTACTTCCCACTACTGATTCTTGGAATATTGCAGCAATTGTTTCAGGTCCTTCATATTGTATTTGCTCTCTTAAAAGAGTAAGATAATATTTTGTAGCTTCTTCTTCATTTCTAAATTCGATAGGTCCTCTATATGGATATGGCCCAATGAATTTAACAAATCCAGGAATTCCTGGTTCACTAGCAAATCTTCTTGGTTCACCAGTTAAATTTGCAGCACCATAAGAGGCACCATGATAAGAACGATAAGCAGATAATATTTTATATTTTCCCGTAACCATACGGGCAATCTTGATAGCATTTTCATTTGCTTCTGCCCCAGCGTTAGTAAAGAAAACCTTCGCCATATTATCTGGAGCGATTTCTATAATTTTTTTGGCAGCTTCTGCTCTCACATCTACAGCAAAAGCAGGTCCTATAAAAGGTAATTGATCAGCTTGATCTTTAATGGCTTGAATCACTTTTTCATTGCCATGACCAATATTTACATTTACTAATTGTGAAGACATATCATAAAATTTTTTTCCGTCTTCATTCCAAAAATAGATTCCTTCAGCTTTTTTAATAACTTCAGGCTTTAATCCTGCTTGTGCACTCCATGAGTGGAGATTATATTTTAAATCCTTCTCACGAATAACAGATGCTTTAGACATTGAAAACGCCCCCTCATTTTTATTGATCAATAATCATCCGTATTTCTAATTCTAATCATTCATAACGCTCCCAAATAACTCTTCATCTGTTGGAGCAACAGGATCAAAATATCTAGATACCCATGTAACATTGATTAAATGCTTCCATGTAATATTTTCAGAAGCTATATTTCCGCCCCAGCTTCCGCAACCAAGACTTGTAGTAAATGGCATACCATTAAACCAATTTCCAGTATTGGCAAGAGCCTGCCCCTGTCTAATATTCATGCGACTTACCTTCGTCTTAAGAGCTAGCTGCATAATATGATCTTCATCAAAGGAATGAATACCACAAGAGTGTCCCATACCTTGATATTTAGTTATTTCATTTACTCTATCAATAGCCTCTTCAAACTTATTGTACTTATAAAGACTTACTACTACAGAAAGTTTTTCTCCAGAGAAAGGATAATCTTTACCTACACCTACTTCTTCAACCATCATAAATTTCTTATCCTGTGGAAGCTTAACTTCTGCTAAATTAGCTATTATTTGAGGAGATTGTGCTACAATTTTTGAATTTAAGTGTCCATCTACCCATAAAACCTCTTGAAGCTTTTCTTTTTCTTCACTATTTGTTAAGTAACCACCTTCAGCTTTGAGGGCTTCTACAAAATCATCATAAACACTTTCTTGAATGATCAATGAATTTTCTGCTGAACAGCTTGTAGCAAAATCAAATGTTTTACTAAGCATAACCTTATGGGCTGCATCCTTTAAATCAGCAGTTTCATCTACAACAACTACAGCATTTCCAGCACCTACGCCATAAGCAGGTGTACCAGATGAATAAGCAGCTTTTACAAGACCTGCTCCTCCTGTAGCTAAAATCAAGTCACATTGTTTCATGAGTTCATTACTAATTTCCATAGTAGGGTTTTCAATGCCTATTACTAAATCCTCAGGAGCACCATATTTTTTTAATGTTTCTCTCATTATATTTACAATAAATGCATTTGTTTTCTTTGTACGTGGATGTGGAGATAATATAATAGCATTTCTTCCTTTTAATGCATGGGCTACTTTTACAGTAGGTGTTGCTTCAGGATTTGTACAAGGAACAAGTGCACCAATAACCCCTACAGGTTTAGCTATTTTCATGATTTTCTTTTCTTCATCTATTTCTATTACACCAACAGATTTTTTTCCTAGCATGTCACGAATGGCACCTTTTGATTTTGCCATTAGCTTATTGTATTTTCCTTCATAATTCCCCATTCTAGATTCCTCTACAGCAAGCTTTGATATTTCTTGGGCAGGACCGTCCTTTACGATATTCCATACAACAGCTGTAAGGAGTTGATCTACTTGTTCTTGTGTGTAATCCTCAATAGCAGCTTGTGCCTTTCTAGCTCTTTCAATAAGTGTAGATACATATTCCATAGCATTTCTATCCATTTTCTGATTCCCCCTTGATAATATTTTATATTTTTAATCTATTAAAAATTAGATTGCTATCACTTTTTATGCCTAGATAAACGTAGGCCCTTCTCTTTTAATAAATTCTCCATCCCCTTTTTCTCCAACAAATTGTCCTTTTTCTACGATAACTTTTCCTCTAAGGATTGTAGTCTCTGGATATCCCTTTAATTTAAAACCTTCAAAAGGTGTATAATCAACATTTTCATGAAGCATTTCTACACTTACCTCTTTTTCTATATTTGGATCAAAAATAACTAGATCAGCATCACTACCTACTGCAATAGTACCTTTTTTAGGATACATACCAAATATTTTAGCAGCGTTTGTAGAAGTAACTTGAACAAATCTTTGTAAATCAAATTGCTCCTCTACTACTCCATAGGTATACATGAGTGCCATTCTTAATTCTATTCCTGGAGCTCCATTCGGAATCTTTCCGAAGAATTCTTTTCCCATTTCCTTTTGCTTCATAAAGAATGGACAATGATCTGTTGCTACTAATTGAAGAGTATTATCAGCTAATGCTTTCCACATATAAGACCAATTTTTCTTATCTCTTAGAGGTGGTGACATGACATATTTAGCTCCATTAAACCCTGGTTCTTCATAATTATCATAGGATAATAATAAATATTGTGGACAAGTCTCCCCTACAATTGGATACCCTTCTTCTCTTGCACGCTTTATTTCTGAAGTAGATGCTTCACAGCTATTATGTACAATATAAAGAGGGGTATTTACTAATTTCGCTAATTTTATAGCTCTTCCAGCTGCTTCTCCTTCAACTAAATCAGGACGAGATAAAGCATGATATTTAGGTTCTACTTTGCCTTCTTCTTTAAATTTATTTGTGAAATATTTTATAGCATAATAATTTTCAGCATGAACACCTGTTAACCCACCATTTTCATTTACAACAATTAAAGTATTCATGAGTACATCATCTGTAACTCTTAATCCGTCATATGTCATAAATAGCTTAAAGCTAGAATAGCCTTCTTTAATTCTAAGAGGAATTTCTTTTAAAACGTCTTCATTCATATCCGTCAGGGCTAAATGAATTCCATAATCAATTACAGCATTCCCATCCGCTTTTTTTCTCCATGTCTCACTAGCTTCCTTTAAGGATTTGCCTTTAGATTGTATGGCAAAATCCACGATTGTTGTAGTTCCTCCACAGGCTGCTGCAACCGTTCCCGTATGAAAATCATCACTGGCATAAGTTCCACCAAAGGGCATATCCATATGGGTATGAGGATCAATCCCTCCTGGAATAACATACTTCCCCTGTGCATCAATGATTCTTTTTGCATCCTCTTTTAAACCTACTTCTATCCTTGAAATTTTTCCGTCTTTGATTCCTACATCTCCTTTAAAAGTCTCCGTATCTGTTACAATTGTTCCACCTTTAATAATCATGTCAAATTTTTTCATTGAATGTTCTCCTTTCTTCAATATTTTTATTTTTTCCTAGGGCTTATTTTGATTTTTATCTTTTCTGAAAATGCAATTTAATTTTTTCATCGATTCTTTATATTACAAGATAGATGCCAATTTATATTTTTACTTGGCATATTTAAAATAAAAATATATAAATGGGTAGATTCCAATATTTTTAAATGATAATCATTTTTCTATCTTTCAAAATAGTCCTTTTAAGGAATAAAAAATTATGTTTATGATTTGTTTTTGCATCATTTCTCTATCTCCTATGCATCAGACAAATTTGTATGAGCTACTAGTTTCATTTCCCTACATTCTTTTCTTTTAAAAAAAGTTATACATCTCCCTAAGCCTTTTCTTTTTTCACTTAGGTCGATGTTTCTTTGCATCATATTTTTTGGATTTTCATTCTGACTTCTTATCCTTTTGAATTTTCTGTATTTTGAATTTTAGATATTCCTTACATGATTTTTTGCCGTAATCCATATTTTGGCACATGTATTGCTTTATATTTTTGTAAGCTTAACTCCTCTTGCAAATTTCATTAAAAAGTTTATTCTTTTGTCATGAAGCTTACTCCAAGTGGTCAAGGGTTTGATTTCTCAAGGATTCATAAGATCAACCTTTGCAACAAGTATCATTTTCTTAATATTTGTGAAATATTTTTAATTAAATAAAATCTTAGAAGGGAGTATTTGATAATGAATACAAAATTTTGTAGTATGGAAAGAATGGAAGATAAGATTAAAACTTTTGCAGCTTATGGAGATGCTGGACATGGAGGAATTACTAGATACTCATTATCCAAAGAAAATATTCAAGCGAGAGAAGAATTCACAAGAAGAATGAAAGCTATCGGTGCAGAAATAACTGTAGATGATATGGCAAATATGTATGCTACTATTAAGGGTTCAGACCCTCATGCAAAACGAATTGTTATGGCATCTCATGTTGACTCAGTAAAAAACGGTGGAAACTATGATGGTATATTAGGTGTTATATCTGCTATGGAGGTTTTAGAAACTATTGTTGATCAAAAGATTCCTCATAAGCATCCACTAACAGCTATGATTTGGACAAATGAGGAAGGTTCCCTTTATCCACCAGCAATGATGTCTTCTGGTGTAATCTGTGGAAAATTTGATAAAACTACCATGCTTGCATCTAAGAGCGTATTAGATAGAAAAACTACTTTCAAAGAAGCCTTAGAGGCTAGTGGTTATGCTGGATCAATAGAAAATAGATTAAATCCTAATGATTATAAATGTATGCTTGAGCTTCATATCGAACAAGGTCCAATCCTCGAATCTGCTCATAAGGATATCGGGGTTGTTACCTGTGTACTCGGTATGATCAACTACAGAATAAGAACTTATGGTCAAGCAGATCATGCTGGTACTACTCCAATGGCATATAGACAAGATGCCCTTTATGCTGCTGCTCAAGTTCTTACCTATCTTCATAAGGAATTAGATAAACTTGACCCTGCTCTTGTTTATACAACTGGTGAAATTAAATGTCATCCTTGTGTACATACAGTAATTCCTGATTTCGTTGACTTTTCAATCGACGCAAGACATGAAGATCCTAATGTGATCGAGCAGGTTGTTCATATTATTAAAAATATGCCTAAAGAAGTTGCTAAGTGTAAGGTTGATTGTGAAAAAGCTTGGTCACGAGATACAGTATATTTCCATAAAGAATTAGTAGAACTTGTTAAGAAGAGTGCTGATGAAGCAGATATTTCTAATCAATATATTAATAGTGGCGCAGGACATGATGCTCAGTTTGTATCAGAAATGATACCTACTACTATGATTTTTGTTCCTTCAAAGGATGGTCATAGTCACTGTGAGCCAGAGTTCACATCTGTTGAACAATGTACAAATGGAGCAAGTGTACTCCTTAATACAGTTCTTAAGATAGATACAAAATAATATCTAAATAACATAGGCTAATGATCAATCCTATCATTAGCCTATACATACATCATTATATATTATATTCTTTTAATTTTCTTACAACAGTTGATTGATTGATTTTGAGAACTGTAGCCATTTTCCTCGTTGTCTTATATTTTTCTTTTGCCTTCATTAATAATTGTCTTTCTAATTCTTTTGTTGCTTCCTTTAACGGAATAACACTACTTGCTTCCATATAATTTATTTTTTTATTATACTTTTTATCTTCAAGCTGAAGAATATCTACTACTTCTTTTGATGTAATAAGCTCTTCTCCACAAGTAATAACTAATCGCTCAATTACATTTTCTAATTCTCTTATATTTCCTGGCCACTCATAAATCATCAATATTTTATAAGCATCTTCTGAGAATAGTTTATTTAAAAAATATTTCTCATTATTCTTGTTTAAAAAATAATGAATAAGCACAGAAATATCTTCCATTCTTTCTCTCAATGGAGGTATATGAATAGGTAATACATTTAATCGATAATAGAGATCTTGCCGAAATTCTCCTTTTTTTATTGCTTCCTTTAAATCCTTATTAGTCGCTGCAATGATTTTGGCTTTTATTTCATAAGGCTTTAAAGCCCCTATTCTACAAGCTTTTCTATCTTGCAATACACTTAATAATTTCACTTGCAATTTCATAGATAGCTCTCCCACTTCATCAAGAAATACGATCCCATCCTTTCCTTCTTCAAATAGACCTTTTTTTCCTTTTTTATTAGCTCCTGTAAAAGCACCTTCTACATATCCAAACAATTCAGATTCCAATAAATTCTCTGGAATGGCTCCACAATTAATCGTAACAAAGGGTTTATTTTTTCTATTACTCCTCTCATGAATTGCTTTAGCTAAAAAGCCTTTTCCTACTCCTGTTTCTCCTAAAAGAAGGACCGTACTATCTAAATCCGCAGTTCTTTTAATAAGGTCTAGGATCTTTTCCATCTGGCTATTTTTTGTTATCATTTTTTTTTCTTTTATTACCTTTCTTTTTAGCATTTCCTTTCGAAACCATTTCATCATTTCTCCTGTATTTTCTATTTGCTTTTTTAGTTGTTCAATACTAGTGATATCCTTTGATATGTTAATCACTTTCACAATTTCTTTTTTATCATTAAATATTGGAAAACCTGTAACTAGCAGCCTTCTATTGCTAGCTGTTTTCTGTATGATAGTAACTTTTTTTCCTTTTTCAAGGACCTCTGCTGTAATGGATTTATCAAAAACTCCTTTTTTTACTAAATACTTGGCATTTTGTCCCACAAGCTCATTTTCTGATACGCCAAAGCTTTCTTTACAGAAACTCCCTACACATAATATCTTGGCATTCCTATCTACAATAGTAATCTGATCAAAGGTTGTATCTATTGCTATTTTTATCTCATTATATAATTGTTCATAATGCTTTAACTCCTCTTTTAACACATGATCATTCATCAATCTTTCCAAGTTTATCCCCCTCGCTCTCCCCTATAACAATGCCCCTTACGCTATTTTGTATACTTATCTAATCACTAAATTTTCAAAAGTTTTCTAATTACGCCTATATCCTTCTATTTAAATATATTTAAAAAGTATGCATTTTAGCATCGAAATATTCAGAATTTTTTCACTTTCTTTCTAGATTTAATCAAACTAAAAACCCCTGTAAAATCTACAAGGGGTCTTCATCATTTTAAATTTCAATCTTCTATTTAATTATTTTCCTGCTGCATTCCTTTTTCTGTAATTTGTAATTCCTCATCTTCACTGAGTAAAGATGAATCCTCGTTTTTCATCAATATTGTATAAATAACTATAGATAGTAAAAATCCAATAATCCAACCACTGTCTGCTATGAAGCTTAATCCATCTACAACTTTACCTAGTATTGGTAATATTGCGGATAGAATCCATGTATAAATAGCTTTTTTATTAAAGCCATTTTTATACCAATAACGGCTCTCTTCTCCTTTGAATAGATCATATAAATCTACTCTTTTCTTACGATAAATATAATAATCAGCAATATACATCCCTGCAAGAGGTCCTAATAAAAGACCATAGGTTCCTAGCCAACCAAATATATATGCACTTGCCGTTGAAAGAAGCTTCCATGGCATAATTGCAACACCAGCAACACCTGTAGTTAATGCACCTGCACGATAGGAGATCTTTTGTGGATTTAAGTTCGAAATACCATTTGCAGGAGCTACTACATTAGCAGCAATATTTGTCGTTAAAGTTGCGATAGCTATACCAATTGCACCCAGTAAAGCAGCTACAGGACTACCAATATGTGCAACAACTGCTACTGGGTCCCAAAGGAATTCACCAAATATAATCCCTGTTGCACCAGTGACAAAAACACCTACAAAAGCAAATGCTGCCATTGTTGTAGGTAACCCAAGCAATTGACCTCTAAACTGATCCTTCTGACTTTTTGCATATCTACTAAAATCAGGAATATTTAAGGCAAGGGTAGACCAAAAAGCAATATTCGCAGTTAGACCTCCCAAAAATATTTTCCAGAAATGACCTTTTTCATAAGTGGCAGGCATATTTAAAATATCTCCAACACTCTTTCCAATAGCGTGCACATTTGTCAATGCCCAAACCATAAGTCCTACAGAAAGAACTCCTAATATAGGAGCACCCCATGATTCCATAAATTTGATAGCTTCCGCTCCCTTATAAGCAATCCAAACATTCAATCCCCAAAATAGGAAAAAAGATACCCAAATGCCACCTGACCAAGCAGCCCATGATGGTATAATTACACCGATAACAGCATTCAATGCACCTCCACCAATCCAACATTGAATCCCAAACCATCCAGCTGCAACAATAGCACGAGCAATTGAAGCGATATGAGAACCTTTAATCCCAAAAGCCAATCTTGCAAAAACAGGATATGGAATACCATATTTCGTTCCAGAATGGGAATTTAACTGCATTGGAATTAAAACAATTAAGTTTCCTAAACAAATATTAATAATTGCTTGCCACCAAGAAAGTCCTGCTGCCATTAATCCAGACGCCATCATATAAGTAGGAATACAGACAGACATCCCTACCCATAATGCTGCAATATTATACGTTCCCCACGTTCTTTCAGACAATTTTGTCGGGGCTAAATCATCATTATAATATGCATTATTTTTTAATGTTGCTCGTGAACTTTCACTTAATTCATATAGCCCATTTATTTCTTTTTGTGTTCCCTTTTTTTCTTTCAACTATTTACACCTCCAATTTTCTAATCAAGCTTTAAATGCTCCTCCTAAAACGTATATATCAACATATTATTTCATACTCATTTCTCATCTCCCTTCCTTACAAAGCTATGATTAAATAGCCTTTGATTTCTATTTTCTAAGAACTTTATTTTCAATTCAGAATTTTCAGAATATTTATGGCGTGTTTTATCATCTCTTTTTTTATAATTATTCATACTTCTTTCACTTTATGCTCTACTATCCTTTAATCATTTATATGAATCATTCATTTACTGTTATAAATGTTCAAATTAAATTGTCCCAAAGTGCAAAAATAACCCTATACAACTTTAGGTCAATTTTTCAATTCTAAATTTCTTAGACGGATCTAACAAAAGACACAGAATAAACCTCTGTGTCTTTTGTATCTATCTAGATGATCAATTCCCTTTCTTTTGTAGCTCCTTTAAATTCAACCTCTCCCTTAGCAATGCATTGTACAGGACAAACATGCTCACATAAATGACACCCTACACAATTGTCTTTTATAAGCTTTGGACGTCTCTTTTCTTCATCCCATTCAATAGCTTGATGTCCTCCATCAAAGCATGATATATAACATCTTCCACATCCCACACATTTTTCATCGTCAAATTGAGGATATATCTGATAATCACGATCTAATTCTTCAGCTGGAATAATATTCTTAACGGCTACTCCAACTAAATCCTCAAGCTGATCAATCCCTTTCTCTTCCATAAAATGAGAAAGTCCACTGATCATATCTTCTACAATTCTATAACCATATTGCATAATTGCTGTTGTAACTTGTAAATTTGTTGCTCCAAGCATAATAAATTCAGCACAGTCTTCCCAAGTTTCAATACCACCGATACCACTAATTGGAACATCTTTTAATTCAGAACAATTACTCAGTTCATGGATAAACCTTAGTGCAATAGGTTTTACAGCTTTACCAGAATAACCAGATACAGAGGATTTTCCGTTTATAACAGGTAATGCTGTACATCTATCTAAATCTAATGCTGTAATAGATTTTATTGTATTGATCGTTGCAATCCCATTTGCTCCACCTTCAATAGAAGCAATTGCTGGCTCTGTCATTTTTCCAATGTTTGGAGTCATCTTTGCAATAATGGGAAGCTTTGTTCCTCTTCTTACGGCTTCACAATATTTTTTAACAAGCTTAGGATTTTGCCCAACATCTGAACCCATATCATGAGTTGTCATTTGTGGACAAGAGAAATTACATTCTATGATATCTACCCCTGTGTTCGTAACAAGCTCTGCAAGCTTTGTCCATTCTTCTTCATTTTCACCCATAATAGAAGCGATCAAAACCTTATTGGGATAATTCTCTTTTAATTTTTTTAGTGCTTCAAGGTTTTCTTCTAATGAATGGGTTGAAATCTGCTCCATATTTTTAAAACCTATAAATGAGGTTGCTTCTTTTCTAGTATTATCAAAGCGTGGTGAAACTTCATTAGGAATATAAAATCCAATAGTTTTAAATACAATTCCCCCCCAGCCCGTTTCTAATGCTTTTGCACACATTTCATAACAGGCACCCACGGGAGATGAAGATAAGAAAAAAGGATTCTCACATTTAACACCACAAAAATGGATTGAAAGGTCTTTTCTTGTCATGATTATTTTTCTCCTTTCGTATTTTCTATTTCATTGAAATAATGAATAATTTGTTTTGCTGCTTCTTTACCATGCTTTACTGCATATACTACTGTCTTATCCCCTTTAATAACATCTCCAGCTGCAAATAATCCTTCTATATTTGTTTGATAATTACAAGTACTAATGATATTTTTATCCTCTAGCTTCACATCGACAAGCTCCTTAATATCCTCCATTTCCTGACCAATAGCAAAAATTATCTGATCTGCTACAAGTTCTAATTCAGAATCATCAAACATACCTACAGCTTTAAATCTTTTCACCTTTCCATCTTCTCCTATCATTTCTTGTGGCTTAAATCCAGTATAAATAGGTATATTTAATGATTGTGCATATTTTATTTCTTTTACATCTGCTGGCATTTTATCAAGGGTTCTTCTATAAACGATCTTAACATCTTCACATCCTAAGAGCTTTGCTGTAACAGCACAGTCAATAGCCACATCTCCACCACCTATTACGATTACATGCTCTCCCTTATGTATATTTCCCTCTGTAGCTTTTGCCTCTGCTAAATACTCCGTTCCTTTCAAAATACCCTTTAGCTCCATTCCTTTTATAGAAATCATCTTACTCTTTTGCATACCAACGGCAATGAGTATTGCTTGAAACCCTTCTTTTTTCAAAGCATTTATACTTATTTCTTCTCCAATTTTACAATTTGTTTTAAATGTTACGCCTAAATCTTTTATATATTGAATTTCTTCATTTATAACTGATTGAGGTAATCTTTCAGGAGGTATTCCATAAGAAAGCCATCCACCGAGTTGCTCCTTTTTCTCAAATACAGTTACTTTATATCCCTCTAGCACTAAGGATGCAGCTGCTGAAAGTCCACTTGGTCCTGAACCAATAATAGCTACTTCTTGTTTTACAGCTTCAACAGGCTGTAGTACTCTCATTCCTACTAACCTTTCATACTCTGTTAAAAACCTTTGTATTTTCCCAATTTGAATAGGTTGATCAATCCCACACCGACTACAGGCTTCTTCGCAATATTTACTTGTTGGACATACTCTTGCACAAATGCCTCCAAGTATATTATTTTCTCTTATAGTCTCTGCTGCACCCTTCATGTTTCTAAAACGAAGGGAACGAATAAATTTTGCTGGATCTGTTTCAGCAGGACATGCTTTTGAACAAGGTGCGTCATGACATAATAAGCATCTTGAAGCTTCTTCAATAGCTAGTAGTGGTGTCAACGCCTTTTCTCTTTCATTTAAATACGTATTTTTTTTATTCATTTTGAATTCCCCCTATTGTAATCCCATTGTTGATTTCCTTCTTGTACCATTCTTTATTTATATTTCAAAATATATGCCAATTTCTATTTTTGTAAAAGTTTTTTTAAATAAAAACAAAAACGTTCATATTTCAACGTTTTTTATGATTACTATTTTTTCATTTTAAGATATACGATGCAATTAGTTACAAAAATATCACACATGATTTATTTTTGCATCACAACGCTATAAATGATGCATCACTCTCATAAATATCTTATTTTCCTCCAATCCTTTCCCCCCTACGCTACAATCCTTTTTACTTTATAGTTTTATAGATTTCTCAAGTAGCACATTCTTCACGATACATTCTTTTAACGCCCTGAAGATACTGATGTTTTTTTGCATCAAAAAACACGTGACTGTCTGGAAAATATATATTCTCTGATTTAAAGTGTGCTTTAAACAAAAAAACATTTTATCAAAACATTAAAATTGCTTAGTTTTGATAAAATGTCTTTAAGTATTTTTAAAACTTTTTTATTTTCCTATAGTCCCATTTTTTTATGATTCTACTTTCTCAAAGAAAGGTTCATTTTTTTCTTCTATTTTTTCTTGCTTCAATACTTGGTTCACATCTACTTTATTTTTAAGTAGGTCTAATAAGTTGATTCCTGTTGTGGCTTCTACAACTTCTGGTACCTGTGATACCATACTTGTTATATAATTAGAAACCTTGGCTGCACCATTATTTTTTCCTTCTCCTCCATTATCCACAATAACAATTTTTTCTGTTTTAGAAAGAGGTTCTGCAATATTTCTTGATATTTCAGGTAATTTTTCAACAAGCATTTGGATAACCGCAGCTTCGTTGTATTGCTTAAATGCCTCTGCTTTTTTCCCCATGGCTTCTGCTTCTGCCAAACCTTTTTGCTCAATAACCTTCGCTTCTGCTTCCCCTTCTAATTTAACAGCTTCAGCCTTCGCTTCCCCTTCAATCTTAATAGCTGTAGCACGTGCCTCTGCTTCTTGAATTTCTTTATATCTTCTTGCTTCTGCTTCTACCTTCATGGCTTGTGCTCTGGCTTCTGCTTCTTGAATATCCTTATATTTTTGTGCTTCTGCTTGTTTTTTTACACTTGCTTCAAGTTCTCTTTCACGTCTTGAAGCCTCTTTTTCTGCAATATCGATGGCTCTTTCCTTTTTAAGCAGCTCTACTGCCATTTCTGTATCTGTTACTTCCTTTTTAACTTTATTTGCCTCAATTTCATAAGCAAGGTCAGCCTTTGCTTTTTCTGTTTCTTGATCTTTTTTATAAGCTTGCACCTTTAATTCCTTGTTTTTACTAAATTCTGCTATTTCTGTCTCAGCTTCAAGTCTTGCCTTTTCTCCTTCTTTAAAAGCTATAGCCGTATTGACCTTTGCTTCTCTTTGAGCTTGTGCTTTTTTAATGTCTCTTTCAGCACTTGCATTAGCTTCAGCAATTTCTGCATCTCTTTTTACTTCCGCAATTCTTTTCTTTCCTAAAGCGTCTAAGTACCCATTTGTATCAGATATATCTTTAATAGTAAAGGCTTTTATTTCAAGACCCATTCCTGCAAGGTCTAATGCTGCTACCTCTTGAACTTGAGAAGCAAATTTTTCTCGGTCCTTGTGAATTTCTTCAACTGTCATTTTTGAAATGATTTCACGAAGTTTTCCTTCAAGCACATCCTTTGCTGTTTCTTTTATAAATCCAATAGTTTCTGCTTCGCGACCTGTATTAAATTGCTCTACAGATGAATAGATAGATTCTTCGTCTGATTTTACTTTAATAACTGTAACTCCATCTACAATAATCCCTACCCCTTGCTCTGTTAATGCTCTTTCTGTTCTAATATCAATTTTCATATTTTCTAAAGAAATCAAATCTGTTCTTTCAAATAAAGGAATTACCAATCCTCCACCACCAGATATGACTCTTTTTTTCATACCTGTTATAACAATGGCCTTATCTTGAGGAACCTTTCTCCACATAGATAAAACACTAATGACTAAAACAACAATTACCCCTATGATCCCTATAGGGATTAGATACTCACCCATTCTTGTCATCTCCTTTTAAATGTTTGATTCTATTTCATAATAGAAATTCTTTTTTTCTACATAGTAAACATTTTCCTTTATATCTACTATAAACACTTTTGTTCCTTTTTCTATATATTCTCCCTTTACATGTCTTGCAGGAGAGTCATAGGTATTTCCATTTTTCACATAAGCTATTTGACCAAAGCCCTTTTCCATAATAGAAGCTTTTACAACTGCATCAATTCCTATCAAATCCCTTTGAGATGCAGCACTAGTATTTTGTGCCTTATATAAGGGAATCATCACAAATCTATAAACCAACATAGAAACAAAATAAGCAAGACCTGTAGCAATTAAAATTGTAAATAAAGCTGTAATCCCTCTATTACTACACATGATCCCAACTCCTCCAAATACAGTGATAAAAGTTATGATGGTAATAGGCTTGATTGGAAGGATTGTAAAAAAAGGAATATGTAAATCCCCATCAAAATCCATGTCTACGTCTACTGCATCAAATAAATGTCCTAATACTAATGAGACAACTGCATATAAAATCCCCGTTATAAAAGCAATTTTATAAATGATTAACATGCTTTCCATTATCGCCTCCTTCCTGACTCTTTTATACCTATGATGCTTCAATATAGAAATTACTTACAAATTTATTATATTCTACATTCATTGTAAAATACCTTCATTTATGAAAATATTCTTTTATTTTATAATATTTTTATAAGTCTTGTCTATTTTTGTTATCTCTATTCAAGGTCTTATATAAAAATATGATAAACTATAAATTTTATTCCAACCCTATAAAACATTCATTTATAATGAATTCTTCCAACACCTTAAAGGTGCTATTTTCTCCTTGTATTTTTCCAAAAATAAAAAATCCTCATCTAAGAGGATTTTTTTAAAACTTCATTTTAAAATGATTCAATCGACTTTCATCCTTCACCGTTACCATAGCAACAGCACTTTTTGTAGGGTCTTCCTTACTTGCAGCCTTTATTTTATATACGCCTGTAAAATCTGGTGCTGTATAAAGTCCAAATTCATCCATGATTCCACTATTTTCTCCTTCAACAGTCCATATTAAATCATCCCCTTCATTTCCATAAACCGTTCCTGAAAATTGATATGCTTCATTTTTATCTAAAATAATTTCTTCTGGACTGATGATCACCTTTACTTGTTCCTTTTGATTGATGGCTGAAAGATTTTTATATGCCCACCATCTCAATCGAACTTTTTTCCCTTTTTTAGCTGATTGTAGTCTCAGCCCTGCTCTAAATGTACCCTTATTAGGATATACCATAGCTCCTAGTGAATAGCTTGTAGCATCTGATTCAAATTCACTTTTATAAAATACTGCTGAATCACCATAATAAATTCGCTCATCTTCTTCTGTTAGTCCATTTTCAAAGCCTTCTTCAATCCCAACATGAACAAAAACAGGTCCTAATCCTAAGCCATGCTCAATTTCTTCTGTGACAAAGTTTTTTCCAAATTTAAAATTTTCATTCACTTCAATATCTACTGTCCCTGTAAGGATATTTTCAAAAATCAATTGATTCTTTGGCAATTGAAATTGGAACTTAAATTTATTTTGTTTCTGATGATAATCTATTTTTACATCTGGCTCCCTCTGACAATCAATCATCTTTGTTTCTACTTCTGTAGAAAAATGAAAGGCTGAAGCATCTCCTTCTACCCTAGCTAGATTTTTTAATTGCCTATTATTGTATATATACTGTTCAAAAGGCACTGGCGTAATATTTCTAATCATATAAGTGGATTCTACCTGCAAAACTTCAATTTTTGCCAAATAAATATAGTCAAAGGAATCTTCTTCTATTCGTTCATCTATACTCGTTCCTTGATACCCCTTTAGGAGCCTCTCCTTTTTATTCTCTTCAATAATCTTAAAATCAGAAATAATATTTTGATCTAAGCTTTTCTCTTCCCTATTTACCTCTAATTGAAAATCCTCCCTTTTTAAAACCAATCTAGCATCTTCTTTTAATTGATTTTTAGCAATCATAAAAAACCTTGTTTCATAATGCATACGTTTCTCTTCAGCAGGCTCTCTAAATCTTACTTTCATAGAAGATCCTTCTTCTCCAAGGGCATAGGCTGATTCTGATGTAAATAAATAATCAAGCTTAATATTGACGTCCTTTTTCTTTTTTTCAATTTCTAATGATACCTCAAAAACTTCTCCTGGATTAATAAATAGGGGATGCTTCTTTTTAATCCTCACTTCTGCATCTTCATAAAGGATAATGGTTTTAAAAATCTGATCCATACTTTTCTTTAAGTACTTTTCTTCAATCTCCTCTTTAATAAGTAGTTCATATCCTTCTTGCGTTCTATTGTACTCACTAGCATGCTCTTCCCTGGAGTCACTTGAAATAGCATGGACTCTTTCTCTTCCCTTTTCCTGATAATCAAGACATAAATATAATGTATTGGCATTGCTATGATTATCAAAGCCCTTGATTACTCCTAATTTTTTCGTTACAGGAGAGGAAATAACAATTTCTCTTCCTAAATGATCAATAGCTACTCCTGCTTCAATGGATAAGGTTTGTTCATCTATCATAATTACTTGAAGTCCTGAAACAATCCCACTTCCAAACATAATTCTATTGATCATATATCTCTTTTCATCCACATATTTTTGCTCCACTTCAAAATCACGAACAGTTAAAAGCTTTCCATAAAAATATTTATTTTTTTGAAATGGATATATTTTGAAGTTTTTCATTACCTGTCCTCCTTCTCTTCCTATTCTTCTAGAGAACTTTTCAAACTTTATTCTCTAGAAGCATTGTGAAAATATTGATCTTCTTCATCTATCAATATGGCATTATAGGGAAGAATTGATTTTCCATCTAATTTTAACAAGGAATAATCGGAAACATTAGAATTAATCCCCAAATAGCTATGCTTATCTAAGAAAATCAAAGGTTTTAAAATAACAAAATTATATTCACAATAGGCTGGTGACTCATTTTTTAATATTTTATTCACTGTATTGATCTGAGCATCTGTCAAATCTCTATCTAATTTTACTAATACTGTATATCCATACGGATTTTCCCCATAGATTCTATTCATCATTCTCTTTATTTCAGGGTGAAGGTCTTCTTGTTGTACTTGAAAATTTTCAATAATAATAGGAAAAACCCCTAAATATATTTGAAGAATCTTTTCTATTGCTCTCTTTGTTCCCCTTTTTTTGTATAAATAGGGCATTGCTTTTAATAATTTTCTTATTTTCTCCGTTGTCCAAGTTTGATCAATCTCTAGCCCTACCCATTGACAAAGCCACCTTAAAAACGTTGGAGGTGAATGATCCACATCAAAGTAGTTTGCAATATAATCTATTTTTTCTTCTATTTCCATATAAAAGGCTTCAAAGATTAATAAATATCTTTCTAAAAAATCATCCTCTTCTATATTGCTTTGATATATTTCTGGTAAATATTTTAAATAAGAAGATCTATGATAATAAACTCTTAATTTATGAATTTTAGGTGTCTCTAATTCCCTTCCATTAAGTTCGATTCTTAATAAAATATATCTTCCTTTTGCATTTTGAAAAAGAGCTTCTTTGGGATTGATGATTTCTTTACTCCATAATTTATTAAAAACCGCTTCTTTCTCTTCAAATTTTATATCATCCTTCATAAGAAATTCTCTCACCTTATAAACCCGTTCATTATAAATGATTTCATCTCCATCAAAGGCATAATAAAAAATTCTTATTTGTGTATCTTTTGGAACAGACCCATGGACTTGTATCTTATTCCATGTCTTTTCCCCTTCTTGACTATCTAATACATCTGTATAATAAATCCCTGTATAATTCTTCATTCCCTTTTTTGAATGAACTCTTAATTTTTTTTTACATATACATATAAGACCTTCCCTATTCTTTATAATGATTTTACCTGACCTATCAAATTTTATTTTTTCTACAAGTTCTCTCAAATAATGCATAGGCTCTAAATTTTCTTCATCTTTTTTTACTTGATACCAATACCCTCTTCCATTTTTTTCATGATGAATATAGAGGACTCCTTTTTTGTCTATTCCAAGAGCCTTTAAATTCTTTATTTCAATTTTATTCATCATAAGATCTTGTATTTCTTTATTTTTTATTTCTTTTAAGGGAATCTTTATTAGCCATCCTTTTTCCCTATTTCCTATCACAAGAAATTCATCTTCATAAGAACAAAGTATCCATTTTTTCTTTTTAGCGAAATCCTTTTCTAGTTTCACTTTTTTCTCTAAATGATTCCTTAAATCAAGCTTTTCTATATGATTTTTATGAATATCTACTCCTATCAATTGAAGATCTTCTTGAAGCATCCAAACATGATAATCAGCACTCACATAAACGGCTTCCAGCTCTTTATTCTTTTCTATTTTTATTTCCCTAAGCAGATTTCCACGAATCAATGAATATACCCGAATGTAATAATCCTCTTCTTCAAATAACCCACAAAGAGTATTTTCTATGATTTCAAAGGATAAGATATTTTTTAAATTCTCTATTTCATAAAATTCCTCTAATATCCCGGATATAGAATCATATTCCCATAAAATATTTTTTTCATCTACTATATAAATAACACCATGATCTTTTGCTGCATAATCAATGATTTTATTGATTTTGTCAAAATCTCTCGTATCAATAATTTTATCTACCACATATTTATTAGCTTTTACGATTTCTAACCCCTGATCAATAGAGATATTTTCATGTAATCCCCTAGCCCAATCTATTTCTGTATGAATAGAAAAAAATTCCGATTCTTTATACAACGCTTTCACCTCCTCTTATGAACGACAAAATCATTATTCCTCATAGTCAATCAATTCAATTTCTACTTTTTCACAAAAATATATACTATTTTCACCTAATAAAATATTTCCATTTTTATCTCGTACCACACCTTTTCCATTGGCATCCATCCACAATTTGCTCACATATTGAACAGCTTCAAATTCATTGATAATCCTTAATATTTCACTTTTATAGACAGGCGTACCAATTTCATATTCTCTATTGATTTCATGGGTACTCACAGGAGACAGATATTTTTTAATTTTCTCTTGCAATTTTACTTGATCAAATTTACTAATATTATCTGTAGCAATAACACATTTGATGGCAACCTCTATATATTCTGGAGAGATAACCTCTATCTTTGTAGTAATCAATCGATATTCATCAAGATATTTTCTTATCATCTTTAAAAGCTTTTCATCAGGCTTTGGATTCTTCATTCCATTATAAGGAACCACCACAAGAACAACTGTATTTTCATTTTCTTCATGAACTATTGCTTTTGTCATGGCAATTCTAATACCATGAATATTCTTAGCTAAATACTCATAATCTTCTTTCGTTACAGCCCTATGGATTTCTTTATATTCCTGTAAAACAGATTTTTTTTCTTCTATTTGGTTCATCTTTTCCCTCCCACCTTCAGCAGGAGTAATGCTCTTAATATTTAAAGTTTTAAAATCATCTAAGGGGTAAAGAAATTGATTGATTTCACCTTCTTTAATATTTCCTCTTTCCTTATTAGAAGTTGCAAAGGAAACAATCCTTAAAGGGTCACCCATAGAAAAAGGAATCCTCCCTCTTTCTCCATTACCAAAATGAATCAAATCCTGTTCAAAATCACAAGTAAAATGGGCATCCTTTGATTCTGATGAAACAAAGCTATCTACATATTTAAAATCCTTCCAAAGAATCTGATCTTTCATTTTTTTTCCTGCTTGAATAATAAAAGAAGAAGGAATAATATCTTTAAGTCTCCCCTTAAATACTTGATTCGGTAATCCATTACTTTTTCCAAGGATTCTATAAGGCTCAAAATGATCTTCATAAGCAATCATTCTCATTTTTTCATATTCTTCGTAAACCTTCACCCTTACTTTTTTTGTACGCATATCCCTTTCTAAAGTGTATGTTGAATCTTTTAGGTCAGTCCAATACCCATCAGAAAAATATTGTATAATACACTTGCCATAAAAACTCAAACAATCCTCTACTTCAACTTGTCCATTGGTTAAAGGAAGCTCTATGACCTTAGATTTTTCATGGATATTCTTTGCTTTTACAACATTTAATCGAATGCTATCTATTTTAGGGGATACGTGACTTCCAAATTCCTCTACTTCAAACATAATCCAAAAACAAGAATTCACAGAAAGATCTATGCTTGTCCTTTCCATTTCTTGATTAATTAATATGGAAAGAATTCCTGTCTTTGAAAAAAGATCCGTTGTATCCCCTGTGCATGGGGTATTTTCCCATTTTCCTTCCTTTGTGTATATATACCATTTTCCTTTTATCCCATATTGATAGATATTTTCCCCCTTTAATGGCACAGGATAGTCTTTACCAATATCAAAAAAGAATTCTACCTTTGTTCCCTTTTCAAGGGGTTTAGCAAAACCAATAAATAGTTTGTTCTTTTTCTTCAGTCTTTCTCCAAAGCCATAATAGAAAAAGTCCTTACTATTATTCAAATGGGTACAATCCAACTCCTCATTTCCCGAAATAGTAACTACTCCATTGATTGTATTATTCACAAGGGATATGGTTTTCTCTGTTTCAAAGACTTGATCCTCTGCAAAGAGCTTTACCCCCTTAGGAAGAGTCATATCTTTATTCATTCCTCCTATAGCTATATAAGTAGAAGCAATTCCCTGTTCCTTATCTTCTATCCCATAAAACTTTAGGAATTTTGCATGATTATTTTTAGTTACCCTATTTAAATAATATCTTTGCATTTCTGTTAACCATGTAAACATTTCAAGAAGCGTAATACCTGGATCATGATAGTTTTCATCAGACCATTCCTTTGTAAAGCTATGAATCCGCTTTCTTGACTCCTTCAATAAATCTTTAAAGCTTTTTTTATCTAAATTTTCTAATGGCAGCATATGATCCACCTCTTAATTTCTATTCTTTAGATTCTATTCATTTTAATTTGATGATTTCCATTAACAATAACCGTGTTTTTCATTTTTCTAGCTATTTCCAAGGAAATTTCTTCTTTACTGATCTTGTTTACTTTATATAAATTCATGGTAATGCTTTCAATATTTAATACCCCTTCTTGCTCTGACAATATACCATAAAAGGTTAATTCCATTGGAATTTCTCCTATATCCCATCCAGAGTGGTCATAATTTCCTGTTTTGTAATCTAAAAATTTTTCTATTATCTTCTTAGAATGATTTCTGATTATTACCTCATCATAATCCTCTTTCATTGTCAATAATACCTTCAAATCCACCTGTATAAGCTCTGGATCAGATACATATAATTTATTACTCTTTGATAAATGATAGGGGATTTTATCCTCTAAATAATCTTCGATTTCCTTTTTCAATGTATAGGACATACCTGTTAAAATTTTATCCTTCATTAAAATCACTAAATGAAGGGCTCCCTTTTCTTCCCCTAATTGATTTGAAGCATTTTCAATACATTTTACCTTGTAAATATCTGTTGATACTTCCTTTACTAGATCTTCTAAATCCTTAGCTGTTACAGCCCTATTTCTATGTCTTATAGCACTGACTCCTCTTTTTACAGCTTCTGGTAATATTTCTGCATTTGCTCCTCCATACCCCTTATCAGGATTAAATACATGATCGATAAAAGCGATAGATTCCTCTAATTGATTGACAGCACCAACCTGCATATTTCCAAGACTTCCACCTCCTACTTTATAATCAGCATATATACTAGTCTTTAAGTTAAAGGACGGTATTTTACTATAAATATCCTCTCTAAAATTAAGCTTTCCTGTTAATAAATCTAATTGATATACCCGCTTGGCTCCATGATCCTCTAATGAATTGACATTTTTCCACTTTATCCATAATTCCTTTATGATTCCTACTTCATCAAATGTTGCTCGATACTCCTCCTCTTTACTTTCTAAAATTTCTTGAATTTCTTTTTGCCCTAAACTTTCTATTTCATTTACCCAAATTTCTGCATCTAAAATAGGAGCTTCCGCTAAATAAACCTCTTCTTGTTCATTGCTCATATCAATAAATTCTTCATATATACTTAATTGCTGTGTTGCAAAAACTCCATTTAAATAGATTCCTCTCATATACCGAAGGATCTCATCCTCTTTTTCAAAAACCAATCGAATCCAATACCCTTCATGATCAAATAATTTCTTTTTTTCAAAATCCTTTAGTCCTGAAAAATTAATGATTCCATCCTGTGTAAGCCCTTCTGTTTCATCAATAACCTTAGCGTTTTTCCAAATAACCCCTTCTTTTTCCCTTGCAAGATATTCAAATTTTATCTTTTTATTGTATACAAAAGTGTTATTAATTTTATCGATTAGAAACAATAAATGGACAGGACCATTTTCTAAGGGACGATCAAAGGAAAAATAAATAACATTTTCATCATGTCCGATTTCCTTAAAGGGCTTTATGATAAAACCCAAGCTATTTAATGGATTAGACAAATCTTGATAATCTAAATTATTGTAAATAATAAAATTTTCAATTCTAACAGGTTCTTCATAATCAAAATTCAATCTCATATGGCTTATTTTAGGAGACATAAACTTTCCTTCTGGCTTAAAATAATTTTCAATTCGATCAATCACAAGCTTGATACTATAAATTGCTTCTCCATTTAATTCAAAGGGCACTATATCCTCAGGACACGGAAAAGAAACTTTTTGATGGGGTTTTTCATTTAAATGATAAAAGATTCTTTCATATTTTTTATCTACTTTTAGATTTTCCCATATAGTACCATTCCAGTAATACCATTTCACCGTATGAATAGATACAATAGACTCCTTCAACTTATTAACTTCTGACTTCTTCATCACCAATTTCCAATCAATTTCCTGCTCTGTATTTGAAAGCTTATTAGGGACTAATTCTAAATCAAAGGATATTTCTATTTGGGCACCCTTTTTTGAAAATACATCCTCTGAGCCTATATAAAAGGTATCCTGCTGGTTAAAAAATTCTCCAAAAGGATAACACGCTTCCTCATTTAAAGGCTTATCGTCATAGTATAATCTTTGTGGGATAATTCCTTCTTCTAAAAGTTGACTTTTTATAAAAATACCATCTACAAAAAAATCCTTAAAGGATTTAATTTTTTCTTCTTTTAGCATACATTTGATCCATCTCATTTCTTGAAAAGTGCTATTTTCTAATGGAATATCCTTTGTTTTTTTAAGGATTAATCCATGTTCTTCTACTTTTACTTCATCAAATTTATGCCATTCACCCGCTCCATAATAAAGCCATCTTAAATTATCTTCATTAGATAAACCATCTAAAGGAGGTCCATCTTCACCACTATAATAGTCAAATTTTATTTCAAAAGTCATGGGAGCACTTCCTATTAATACAGCTTCATTAGAAAGGTACATGGCATGCTCTTGCAAATTAGATGCATCTTCAAAAAAAACAAAAGGTTCTGTAGGTTCTTCTACTTCAATAATCTGGTCCTTTTTTCCAGAAGCATAAAATACCTTCACTAATTTGCTGGGTACAATATCCATAAGTTGACCTGTCTCAAAGCTTACTAATTGACCTAATTCATCATTTTTTCCAAAAACTCTTGTTTCTTTTTTTAGTGGGACAGAATGAGTAGTTCCTTCACTTAATCCAAAAACTAATGGTACCTTTGCTGGCTTAGGTGGTTTTAGATTAATATTTAAATAATTTAAAAAGCTAATAAAATTTTTATCGAACGATTGATTGAATAAATCTATTGTTTCTTGAAGCTGTAATGCTACAACCATGAACAAGGCTGTTCCTACATCTGGATTATTGGGTGAAAATTTCCATTCAGGTGTAAAATAAGGCACCATCTCTTTCATTTGTTTCATTAAATCTTCAAATTTTCTACTATCTACAATTGGAGCTTTCATCTTTACCACCTTCTATATTATTCTATTTTTGTACCCTCATTGATGTAGAATGGATACACCATATTAAATAGATTATTGGTTTTCCTTACGATATAACTAATATCTATCAGTATTTTAGATCCACTCGTTGGATCTTTTTGGATATTTACTTCTATATCCTTCACCCTCGGTTCCCACTGAAAAATAGCATCTTTTATTTCTCTTTTTAAAAGATTTAAAGTGGTAGCATCTGTAGCTTCAAAAATATAATCAATAATTTTTGATCCAAAATCATTTCTCATGATCCTTTCACCTTTAGCTGTATTTAAAATAATTTCAATGGCTTCCTTTATATCTTCCTCATAGGAAGAAGTCATGATCCTTCCTGTAGAGGTATCCACTTTTATCGGAAATTTCCAACCTCTTCCTAAGAATTCCTTTCCCATGAATCCACCACCTTTAATTGATCTTCACCATGGAGCCCTTTATAGTTACCATTCCATTAGATTTAAGATTCAAAGCTCCTTTTGCATTGATATCTATATTGGCTGATGCAATAGAAATTTTAGAATCACTTTTTATATCTACGCTGCTACCATCCCCTTTTACCGTTATGGAGCAGGATTTAGATTTAAGTTGCACATTTGAATCTCCTTCAATGGCTACATTTCTTCCATCTCCATCAATCGTAATTTTATTGGATCCTTTTTTATCTTGGAGCTGAATTTTTCCATTTCCTTTATCTAAAATTTTGATGGTATTTCCATTTTTTGTTTTGATCTCTATAATTCCTTCATTGTTCTTATCTAAAATAGATATTTCATGCCCATCTCTTGATTTGATCTTTCGGATATTGTTTTTCCCATCTTCATTTTTTTCTGGTGGTTTTTCCTTATTGTTCCAAAGAGAACCAATTACATAAGGTTCTCTAATATCTCCTTCTCTAAAGGCAATGAGTACTTCATCTCCAACCTCTGGTAAAAAAAATATTCCTCTATCATTTCCAGCCATCAAGGTTGCTACTCTTGCCCAATCTGTTTCTTTATTTCCTAGTCTTACAGGAAGCTTGATCTTTACTCTCCCTAGCTTTTCAGGATCCTTATTATTGGTTACAATCCCTATAGTCACACCAAAAACTCTATGTTCATTCATTTTACTGGTATCAGACATATAATCCAAAAAATTCATATGGCATTTCCTCCAACTTTGAAATAAGTGCTATATCCATTTTCATCAAAAGAATGACTTGAAGATGTAATATAAAAAAGTCTACTCTTTGTTCCCCATAACCCCTTTATAGATAAATATCTTCCTGCATTGATTTCTGGAATACCAATACTAATTCCCTCTCCCTTTATAAAAGACATGCTTCTCTTTGTTAAAATAGATTTTCCTCGATCTTGCGCTTCTTTTTTAGAGATAATAGGTTCATAGATATAATGCTTTGTATTGGTTTTATCAAGCTTTTTCATAATAGATATCCCATCCATTTTTCCATTATTCATCTTTGATATTTTTTCTGTATCCACATGAATTTCTTCTTTTTTCATGTTATATCCATTGACCGATACACCACCTATTTGATCTGCAATATCTATGGCATAACTAAATTCAATGAGATGTTTATTCATTTCAAGCATCATAAGAGAAGTCTTATCACTATTTAATTCTCTAAAGTAAAGAGTCGAACCTGCAACAAATAATTCGTAAGTATTTAAATCTGCCAAATATCTTAGAAAATCATAATCTGTCTGTTGATTTTGAACAATCGTTTCAAATTGAGTAGTTGTCCCTTTTACTTTTGTTTTTAATCCATATCTTTTAGCGACTTCTTTCACAATATCACTATGCTTTTTCTTGGTCCATATAAAACTCTTTTTTCCCTTCATCATGAGAAAGGAAGAGTCCATTCCTGATACAATAATGGTAGGTCCTTCATTTTGTAAAAATTCATATCTTGTTGATGTAATATATCCTTCAAACACTGTATAAAACTTGTCTACATAGCCAAACTTGATTTCTATTTTATTCCCAACAGTTAAATCCTTCTCCCATTTGAATTGATTTTTATCTATTTCATATCCATTAACAACAGAAAAGCTAAACCAATCAGCCTTATCAATACTAGTTTCAACAAAAATTTCTCCAATTCCCATAAATTCCTTTTGCACAATATCCTTGCCTTCTATCAAAATCTTGACACTTGGTCCATGGAATTCATTATATTTTTTTTCAAGACTTAAGAAGTTATAATTTTTCGTATCTAATTTATATTTCCCCATAAAATCACTCCAACGAAGGTACGACTAAACTTGTACCAGATCTGACTTTTCTTGGATTGTCAATATGATTAGCTTGTGCGATAGGTCTCCAATTTCCAGGGTCATCATATTCATTATTAGCAATTGTAAATAAATGCTCTCCATCCTTTAATATTCTTTCCTTTGTTCTATCTGCTGATTGAAAAGATGCTCCTTTTAAGAGTCCTTCCACTGTTTCTATTCTTTTAAAGGTAACATCTAAATAAGCCCTTACAGGTACCCCCTCATTTGAAAACATTGTAAACCTTTCATTCAAGTTTTCTAGATATCCTTTGAAATACAAAGAGCCCCAAGTAACAATACATTTTGGAGGTGTATGATCATCTGAATAAATCTGCATCAAGCTTTTGATTTCCTTTGTGTAATCTCTTACATCTTTATAGTTAGATTTTGAATCCTTTCTCATTGTATAGGTATCAAAAAACAATTGCATCTGAAGACTTTCTGATCCTCCACCGATGAATTGTTCATTTTGCCCATCTAATCCCTTTATTTCTTGACCTGTAATATTATTTGAACTACTTATAGAGTATTCTGATGGGTTAAATAAAACAGAGATGGTTTTAATTTCTTTTCCCTTTTTATCTACAACAATGATCTTTGCTTTATTATAATTTGAATGCATATTAAATCATTCCTCTTCTTTGTCTTTCTCTTGTAAATTTCTTTTCAATATTTTTATAAACTTGGTCTGAAAGCTTTACCATATTTATTTCTTCTGTTTTCTTTGTTTTTATTGTCTTAATCTCTTCTTCTATCATTTTTCTTAGCTTGCTTTGTTCCTTTGTTACCTTTTCTATTCGATCATCTTGTCTTTGAATATTTTCTTTATAGACCATATTCCCCGTTTGTCCATAAGGCTCTATTTTCTCTAATAATGCGAATGAATTATTTTGATGCTGTAAAATACTACTTTCTTCATTTTTATCAAATGCTTTTAGTAAATGGTTGGTTGAATTTTTAAATATCATTTTATCATGCATATTACTTACTTTTATTCTTTCTTCTCTCTTTTGAATGAGGGAAACTATAAAAGCACTCCATTGGCTCATATAGCTATTCTTATTTTGAAATAGATTATTTTCAATATTTTCACTTGAAAGAAAATGATATTTAAGAGCGCTAAAATGGGTTGTATCTTGTTTGAATATTTTTTTATTGCTTCTTTTCTGATGTATCCTTTGAAGAATGCTTTTTTCATGCTTTTGATGAAATAAATTCAATAAATATTCTTTTGGATTTTTTAATTGCCTTATCTGATATGTTTTTATTGTATTTAAGGTATGATCATTGAATTCTATATCTCTTTGATTCATCCAATTGAATACATATGGATTGAATGTCTTGAATGTTTTTGAATGATCTATTTCATTGATTTTTAAATCATAGTCTATACTTGTATTATTTTGAATCCATCCCTCTATAAAATGATTTTTTCGTATATGAAAATTTTTCCGTAGCTTCTTCCATATATATTCCTTATAAGCCCTATAATTTTTCTCATTGAAAAGCTTTATTTTCTTTATAGCCTTATTGCTTCTTACTATTTTCTCATCTTTAGTGTTTAAAAATTTGAAATCCTTAACATCCCTATTGCTATAATGATGATTTCTTAGTATGTTTTCTTTAAGGTTTAAAACCTCAGAATCCTCAATAAAACGATTCAAACTATTTCTCTTTTTAAAAGAAAATATAAAAGCATTCCTGTTTAAAGTGAAAGAATTATTCCCTTCAAGTGAAATATTTTTCATATTTTTATTTAAAAACAAAGCATCATTTCTGTTTATATCAAAAAGATTATTTCTTTCTATGAAAAATTTTTCTATACTTTCATTAAATAAAAAGTCATCTTCCAAAGAAATACAATCCTTTAAATCCTGCGTGAATCTTTTTTCATAGCTTTTTTTATGGTTTAATTTTTTTAATGATCTTATGTTGCATATTTCATTGATTCTTAAAACATCCTCTATAGCTGTATTATTTTGAATAATAGAAAATACAAAAGCATTCTCTCTTGGAATAACAGGGTTCCTACTTTTAAATATAATATTTATATTATTTTTATTAAAAAACAAATCATCCTTTAAAGAAATAAATTGTTTAAAATTCTCTGTTATGATTTTTTTATTAATTCTTTGATGCTGTCTTTGCATCATGCTTTTTACATGATTTTGATTGAATACATCTAATAAATATCCTTTTGCATCTTTCAATAAGCTTGTAGGATCTATTTTGTTTTCTTGTAAGTTATATTGACTTGTTTTCTTATCTATTTGATTCATTAAATTGAACAGGTCTTGTTTTAATTCTTTTATATTATATATTTCATTGATTCTTAAATTATTGTTTGCTTCTATATTATTTAGAATAGCCCACTTCATCAAATGATTTTGTTCTCCCATAAAATCATTCTTTTTTAGAGCAAAGAAATGACTATTTTCAAAGATACTATTTCTGATATTTTTCTCCAGAAATAAATTGTATTTGAAGGAAATAAAATCCTTTAAAACATTTTCTACTACAGTTTTATTTTTTAGTGTTTTGTAACCTTTACTATCAGAAAGTCTTATATATTTGAAATATGAACTCAAGATCTTACTATTTTTTATACTATTTTCTTTTGAATCTAAAAATCCTAAATAGTCACTAAAGCTACTCTTCTTATTTTCCTTTTGAATATAAGAAAATAGAGAGTCCTTCTCTTTTAAAATCATAGATTTACTATTTTCAAATAAACTATTTCTAGTATTTTTATATTTTAAAAACGCTTGTTTAAAAAAACTGGAATATTTAAAATCATTTTTTAATAACTTTTTATAAATGATTTCTTCATTTCTTTGAAATATATTTTTTATATAATTTCCAATAGACTGCTTCAGCCATTCATTTTGTTCTTGTATAAAATTTTCTTCTTTTCCATCTAGACGATTCCATATGTCCCTATTTTTAATCTTATAAATTTCATCATTGAAAAGCTTTAGATTATTTATTTGATCATTATTTTTTAAAATTTTGCTATCTTTGAAATCTAAAAGCTGTATAGATTTAAAATATTCATTTCGACTATGATTATTTTTTATTATATTTTCTTCAAAGTTTGAAATCCTTAAAGGGTTACTAAAAAACTTCCAAAGCTCCCTCTTCTGCATAAGAAAATTTCCAAAGCTCTTCTTTTTTGAAATAAAAGAATGATTTCTTCTCAATAGCGTATTTTTAACATTTAAATGGGAGAAAAACAAATATTTTGAGAGATCATTATTTTTTTCTAATAGCATATTCCTACTATTTTTGAAGAAATTATATTTAAAAGAAATGAAATCGTTTATATTATAATTTTTTATATCCTTATACTTATTTGAAAAGTTTTGCTGTAACACGGAATGAATCAAAGCATTTAGTCTTTGCTTAAATAGCTCATGATTTTCTTTATTATTTATATTTTTATTAAAAATCCAATAATCGCTTATGGATGTATTTTCAAAATTAGGTAATTCTTCAAAAACATCATTTTGATAATGTAAATTGATATTTTTCTCATGTACCTGTAAGTGTGGCTGATTCATTATTATCATCTCACCAAACATAGGCACTATATTTTTAATATTCCTAACATGATGTATATGATTTTTTTTATTTGTCATAGATAAAAGATTGAATGACTCAACCTTTAAAGATCTTGTACTATTTTCAAAATTCTTTTTCAATACTACCGTATTGGTTATATTATCTTGTAAATTTTTTAAATAAAGTTCTTTTCCTTGATAGATTGTATTTTTCTCAATAACTTGAAATTCTTTTTCTGATTCTACTATCCATTTTTCTATTTCTGTATCTCTTATGAAAATATTTTTTTGATTCCCTTTTAAATCAACATGGTTCCATTGTCTATCTATTCTTTCTATATATTTTAGAGCTTCATACTTCTTTTGGTGTTTGTGTATAGAAGTTCCTTGTAAATTCCTTATACTTTTTTTCTTATCTTCCAAAATACTTTTAAATGTATTCTTATTTTGGGTAAAATCAATTCCACTATTTTTTTTAATCGTATGATAGCTATTTACATGATTTTTAAATATTTGAGAAAGAACTTGATTGTTCCTACCTTTTAAATGCTTATGAAAAATATTCTTGCTCTCTATGGCTTTTAAATTTGAAATCTGATGCTGTTGATTAGTCAAAATATAATTGTTTTCATTATTTAACCATTGAAGTTGCAAATTGATCTTATAAGCTACCTCTTCAAAATGCTCTAATTCTGGATTCAATCTATGTGTTAATTGGATATATCCAATATAATTAGATTGAATCGTATAATATTTTTTTAAAATACAACTCAAAAAGCCCGTATCTTTTCTTAATATTTTTCTATTTTTACTTAAATCCTTACTGATTATTTTCATAAGCAGCTCCTCTTAACCATCAGTAAAAAATTTTTAACTATTTTCATTCATTCCTTCATGTGTTAATTCAATTTTTTCAATCAAAATACTATTACCCATTGCATCTAAGTCACTTGCTTCCCATTTAATTGGATATCCATTTTGGAAATTCCATCTTCTTATAATTTCTCCCCCATTATTCCAAAGAACAATAGAGAAATTTTTCTTATTCATGATTCCTTCTTTTACTTGATTAAACCATTTTAGTAATTCCTTTGATTTGGTTACACCCTTTTCAAGAATAATATTAGAGTATTTTACTCTTACAGGCATGTAATGTACAAAATGATTCATGCCCCCTTCTTTATACTCTTCCACTTCAATTTCTGAAGCTATTCCTGTTACCCTTAAAAAACTCCCTTCGAAAATCCCATCAATCTCTATACCAAAATGAAAACTTCCAACAGGCATCTCTTTTTTTTTACGCCCATAGGTATTTCCCATATTCTTAGGCATTTTTCTCCCCCATTTTCCTATGATCTATTAATCATTAAATACATCAAATATATTCTTCTTTTCTTTTTCCCCATTCATCTTCCGATTGATCTTTGAAATTTCATCACACCATTTTTTTCGATCCCTATGCTCTAAATTCATAATTTGTTCATGGGGCCAATGAAAATAATAAGCAATGAAGGCTACTTCTTCATAAATCTTCTTTAAGGGATATCGAATTAATTTGCGTTCTCCCCCAAAAAATCCATAGATACCTCCACACGATTTCCACAATGTGGACAATCCACTTTAATATTAGGATTTTCTAATTGATTAATTCTTCCATAAAGCTCTTGTAAATATCCTAAATCTGCCGTAAATAAGTTTTCAATAACAGATGTATTGATTGCTGTCATTTTTCCAAGCTTTGTAATAACTCTTGCAAGCAGGATAATGGTTAAATAGCTTGGATTTTGTTGTACTCTAGGATCTCTCATCGGAACGATTTCATCTGCTGCTGTAGCTAAACGCATAATGCCTTTTTTGTGTAAATTCCCATCCTTATCTACATAACCTCTAGGTAATGTAAATTCAAATTCTGTTTGAAATGCCATTTTGTTTTCCTCCCTTTTGATTGCATCATTTTTAATGAATGATGGTTTCAACTATTGCCTAAAGACAATAGTTGAAACAAAATATATTTTCTATGCTGTTCTTTTTAATCCTTCATGAGCCAATTCCATTGATTCAATGGCAACCTCTGCACCTGTGGCATTGAAATCTGGTGCATTATATTTTACTGGCCATGCTTCTACAACTTCCCAAGTTGCAAGAGGACTTCCATCTTCCCCTAAAGCAATAATAGTAACCACTTTTCTTTCTATTCTTCCTTCTACACAATCCTTAATCCAATTGTATAGTTCCATATCATCTGTAACTCCATGCTTCAATGTGAGATTACTATATTTTGTAAGCCCTGGAAGCTTATATGGAGTTGTTGGATCGTCTCCTTCTCTGTACTCAATTGTGTCTATAGATATATCAAAACCAGTTACCTCACTAAAACCTGCTTCTGCCCCACCAACAGAAACTTTGTACCGAAAATTTCTAATTGGGTCTTTTCTATCGGCCATATGGATACCTCCTTAAAAATTTTTTTATTCTCCGCCGCTTTCAGCTGTAAATTGTGTAAATCTGAAGATTACAAACTCAGCTGGTTTAACAGGGGCTACTCCTATGATACAAATCAATCTTCCATTATCAATATCATCTTGTGTCATAGTTGTTCGATCAATATTGATGAAGAATGCTTCTGATGGACTATTTCCTGCAAGAGCTCCATCTCTCCATACTCCCGTCAAGAAATTATCAAGACTTCTCTTTACTCTTGCCCAAAGTTCTTCATCATTTGGTTCAAAAACAACCCAATCTGTACTTCTTCTTACAGATTCTTCTAAGAATAAGAATAATCTTCTTACGTTAATATATTTCCACTGTCCATTAGAACTTACAGTTCTTGCTCCCCAAACTCTAATACCTTGTCCAGTAAAGAATCTTATTAGGTTTACCCCTATTGGATTTAGAATATCCTGCTCTCCCTTACTATACTGACAATCAAGAGATAAACAAGATCTTACGATCTCATTAGCCGGTGCCTTATGAACCCCTCTGGTATTATCTGATCTTGCATAAATTCCTGCAATAGATCCTGATGGTGGGATAAAAATATTCCTTTTATCAAGAGGATCAAATACCTTCAGCCATGGATGATATAATGCAGCATAGCTACTATCAAACATATTTCTATAATCTTTAATATCATTTACACTCTTCTTGTCCTTTGGAATGTCAAGGATTGCAAATCGATTTCCTTTATTTTCACAATGTGCAATCAAATCTAGCTGTACAGCAGGAATGGTAACCCCTGGAACTAACATAATACTTACTTCATCATTATCTGTAAATGATTTTATTCCTGTACGTCTTCCTGGTCCTAAATCTTTTCCCATAAAATCAGCTGCTGAAATATTAGAAAGAGAGCCGTCACTTCCATCTGATAATTCAATCCATAGTTTATCGTTAGAAGCTCTTCCTTGTGCTAATCTTTCGAAAGGCTCTTCTACTGCATCAACTGCATCTGAATCACAAGAAACGATAATTAAATTAGATTTATTGACAACCTTTTCAATATGATTGGCTCCTCTAATATTTAAAGATAACTTCTCATAAACCTCTACTTCATCTCCATAGGATATTTGCATATCCACCTCTGAAGTCCTGAGTAGCTTAACAGGTAAAATGCTCGTATCAACAACTTCTCCTTCAAGGGAAGCATCTAATGTAATGATATTATTTTGAGACATTACAACCTGTCTTACTTGCTTGCTTTCACCATCATTAAATACAACCATATCTCCATCATTAAATCCTATACTGCTTTTTACTCTATATTGTACAGAGGTTTCTGGATCTCCTAATACTTCTAAAATAGGAGACTTTGCCTTACTAGAAGGTGTTACTAAAATTCTTACACGATCTCCCCAAGTTCCAGGATTTTTCGATTTGAATTTGATAAAGCCTAATTTTTCATTGGTAGCAACCTTAGCATCCTCTGGTACTACTCTCATTACATAGGCTCTGCTACCTCCATTGATGAAAAAGTGCTCCACCGCATAGGAAAGAAATCTGTATTCTCCAAATTGATTTTCAGATAAATATCCTCCAAATTTTCTCTGAAAATCTGCAAAACTTGTTACAAGCTCAGGAAGTCCTTCAGCTTCTCCTCTTTGAGCAATTCCTATAAAGCCTGCTGTACTGGTACTGACACCAGCTATTGGTACTCCACCACTTTCAAACTCTTCTACATAGACACCTGGTGATAAATATTCTGGCATATTTTTCGCGTTTCTTTTTACAAAGAAACTACTTCCCCCTTTCTATATAAATATTTTTCCTAAATCTATATTCTCTCCTCTACTGATTTGGGCACTCACCTCCCTACAAAGCTTTTTAGCTTTTATGATGACCTTAATGGTCACTTTGCTTTTATATAAATCTTTAAAATAAAGTATTGCATTACCCTTCTCATCTGTCTTTGTTTGTACTGTTTTATAAAGTTTTTCCCCTAATGCATGAGAAAACTTTGTTGGTTCTTCTAAAAAATACATTCCATCCTCAGAATGAGTAATTTTAATGATTTCCCATTTTCTAGTGTCTTCCCCCTTTATGTAAAAAACTTCTCCTATAAAAGGTTCTTGATGAAAAGTTTTTTTGCTGATTTTTTGACTTCCCTTTACTATTTCATTTTCAATAATTTTTCCATCAAAATAATTTTTTGTATCTATAAAAGCTTGAATTTCATCAGCTTCTACTGTTCTTTCATTTTCATCAACAAGCTGAAAACGAATACTCGTTGCGTCTTTTTTATAAAAGCACATAGGCTTCGGTTTTAATCTAACATTCAGTACAGGACTCAATGGATTTAATTTCTTTAAATCTAGCTTGATTCTCTCATGAAGATAATTTTGTGACTTGATACACATGTCATAAAGATCTTCTTCTAAATTAATAAATATAAAAGAGCCATCGTTTTTTCGAATAAACTTCTTTTCATATCCATTTAGAAAAATAGTTATTCCTGAATAAATCAATTCTAAATCATAATCATCAAACAGCCTTACAACTAAGCTTGCTTTCTTTTGAATGGAACAAGCTAAATTTCCCATAAATTACGCTCCCTTATTTCACATCTTTTCTAGTAATATGAATGCTACTATCCACAACTCTTTTGGTTTTCTTAATTCTTGTAGAGTCGATAAGAATGGGTCCTACTCTATATGCAATGGACAAGCTATATGGAATATCATGAAAATTCCATATTCTCATCATTTCATCATAAGTAAGGTTTTTTATTTGAATACGAATATCCTGATCACTACTTTTTAGACTTCCTAAAAGGTATTCTCTATTAAGTGTTCCATGATCATGTAATACTTGAATAGCTCTTCCTAAAATCTTGTGCTCATCTAATGCTTTTGATTTTAATTCTGCAGTAGAATAAGCCGTTAAGAGATAATATAAATTAAAGGAAATGGGTGGATATTGTAAATTCCCATCAGGAAGCTTAATCATTTCATTAATCCTGTATTCTCCACATTCTTCAATATTATATAGATACATGGTTAATTGAAAATCTCCCTTTTCAGCAGGTGAGCACAGTCCAATATTTTCCTTTTTTAGGATAGGTTCTGGTACTAAATTTTCTTGCAGAAGCTTTATAATGCTCGATCCAACATCTGCAATAGCAGTATAAGCTGGAATAACATCACCTCCCATATAAGTCTAATAAGTATTTGTATTCTCCTAAATCTTCCTTTAATAATAACTTGTCCATCTTTTGAAGCTCATACTTTGCTGCAAATAAAATATGCTTCATCCCTATTTTTTCATTTTCCTGAGCTGCCAAGAAGGCTGCATAGATAATGGTATTTTTAATATTTCCTCCAGCCATTTCAAAGGTTTTAGCTAAAAATTCAAAATCTACTTCTTGATCTATTGGTGCATTCTTTGGAATGGTTATCTCCCAGATTTTTTGTCTTGAAGCTTGATCTGGAAAAGGAAAGTTAATAATAAAATTAATTCTTCTTAAAAATGCCTTATCAATATTTTTAAGAAAGTTTGTTGCCAACAGGGTCACCCCTTCATATTCTTCAATTTTTTGAAGCAAATAAGAGGTCTCTATATTTGCATAGCGGTCATTTGCATTCTTTACGTCACTTCTTTTTCCAAATAGTGCATCTGCTTCATCAAAGAATAATATGGCATTACTGAGACTTGCTTGACTAAAAATCTGATGAAGATTTTTTTCTGTTTCTCCTATATATTTACTGACCATTTGAGATAAATCAATTCGATATAATTCTAAATTCAGTTCATTAGCCATAACTTGAGCTGACATGGTCTTTCCTGTTCCTGGAGGTCCTGCACAGATGATGGCTAATCCCTTTCCATAGGCTACCTTTTTATCAAAGCCCCACTCATTATAGACAATATATCTATTTTTTACTTGATTGCAGGCATCCTTTAGTAGATTTTTCTGTTCCTTAGGTAAAATCAATTGTTCCCAATCATATCCTATGTTTACCTTTACCGCTTTCTGCATTAATTTTTTATCTACTTGTTCAAAGCAAGATTTATATACATCATTTTCTTTATCTCTATTTAAAAGTAATTTTGATTTTGTCGCCTTCACAGCATTTTTTATTTGGAGAGGTGTAAAATAAAATTTTGCTGCTAAATCCTTATGGGGTAGATCTTCTACCTCATACTTTTTTGTATAAAATCCCCATAATTCTTCCCTGATCTTATAGGTAGGTCGCTCTAAATAAAAAGCTACCACTGTATTTTCATTAAAATATTTATTAGATTCATAAATTTTTTCTGAAAGAATAAATATAGGTTCTAAAAAATAGCTCGTCATGAAGAAAAAATCTTTTAGAAATATATCTTTTTCTTCTAAGGATTCTTCCATAGAATGAAAATTTTCAAAACAAATAGCTGCTTCTCTTAGTACCCCTTCTCGAATGATTTTCATAATAGATTCCTTTAAGGGTGCTTCCTTCGTTGTCAAAACCTTTAAATCTGCTATGATTAAATCCTTCTTGATAAAATGACAATATTTCTGTACTTCATGCTTTTTTCCAACACCCTTATCTCCATATAGATAAAGAAATAAATTATTGTGATATTGTGTATCATCCTTTAGAAAATTTTCAACCGTTATACCTATATTTTCGTAGATGCTGTTTTCTCCAACATATTCAAAATCCAAATGCCTATATTCATGAAAGCTCATCATATCTATTAAGCTCAAATCAATATTTTTATTTCCTAATATATAATCAATAATTCTCTCATCTATAATGATTTCATTTGAAAAGAAAGGTTCTTCACTATCAAAAGGATCATTTTTTAGGATAAAGGTTTTTAGAAAGCTTTCTCTTCTTATTTGATTTCTAAAATGAATTTTTTCCTTAGCAGATAGATTTAATATCCTTAAAGCCAAATCTATCGAGGCTCTTTTTTTATTAATATTATCTTGTAGGAAGCCATATATTTTTTCATATTTTGCATCAATTTCTACAGCCATCCCTATGAATAATATCTCTTTTTCTACAGGATCTAATTGGAAAGTTTCTATTAATGTTTGAATTTTAAGTTCAATCCCTTTATGTTTACTTTCAATAAATTTCTCTTCTATTTTTAAATTTAATTGCTTCATATCTTGATGAATTTGATTCACTTTTTCTAAAATTTCATGGGATACATGTTCATTAAATATTTCAAGGACTTCTCCTTCTGAAATGGTCAAGCCCTTCCAAGGATTTAGTTCCTTTGACTTTTCTTGATTTTCAATAAGGATCAATCTTTTAATTTTTAAATCCAAAAGCTTTAGAAGATCTATTAGATATTCACTTGAATCCTCGTAAAATGTCTTTTGCTCCATAGAACAAACCTCTCTACGCCAAATTATTCCATTTTGTTATAAATCCCATCTTAACACTTCCAAGCTCTTCAAGTTCTTTAGGAAGCTTGACCCGCTGCTTTACCTTCATTACATACCAAAAATCTGTATGAATAAATACATTTTCAGGCTGGTGAGCTGCTTTTTCATATAAGTAACTTAATACTTCATCTTCTTCAATAGAAATTGCTAAGCTTAAAAGTTCTATATGCTCTTGAGAAAGCTTTAATTCTATTTCTATTGGTTGATCTTGTACAAATTCATCCTTTGAAGGATTGATGATTGCTTCATGATACAAATGAAAAAGCTCGTTTTTGTAGATATATAAATAAGTAGAATAATCTACTTGAATCATTAATCGAATATCCTTTTTATCTTTTATTTTTATATGAATAACTTCCGAATGTAGCCTTCTTCCAAATTCATCTGTCCATTTTAAGATTTTCATACTTGAACGCCTCCTTTTAAACCACTCAAGCTCTTAAAGTTATTCATATCCTCTCCACTTGTCCAACGGAATAAATTCCTTCCCTTCTTCATTTCAACACCTGCTACATATGCATCCAATGCAACTTTTTTAGAACTAGTTAATGCAAAAGTCAATTTTCCTTTTGATCCAGGCTCCCACTTGTAGGTTATACCAAAAGATAATGCAGATGCAGCACTAGCTATAGCATTCTCCTCTCCTGATAAAGGATCATAATAATTTCCAATCATCTTTCCAAACTCATCCTTATTATCTAATATTTCTTTTATATTCATCCCCAAATCAGAAGCCACTAAAGTCATATCTGATCCTATTCTTTTTTTCTTATCAGCAACTTTTCCTAATCCAACTACATTTGTTCCTGTGGTTTTTAGTGCCTGCATAATATCCATAGTAAGTTTTACTCCTACTTTAGCAGCATCATCTCCTAGCTTTCCAGCAGTACCCTTTAAAGTGCCTTTTCCTTTTATGGTTACTGCTTCTACATCCTTTCCTCTAAGCTCTATCTCTGCATTTAAAAGTCCTTCTGCAATGCCGCCACCAATTTTTCCTTCAAAGCCTAGCTTTTCTACTTGATCTCCTTTTGCATCCTGTCCACCCAATTTATACTTTTCCATTTTTCCAAGTCTACCTTTTCCAGCACCCTCATCAAAGCTTGCTTTAGAATATTCACTAGCAATAGCACTAGAAAATTCTACTGCCCCTCCTAGACCACTACTCATATCTCCTATTTCTGCTGACAATTTTCCATAAGCGCCTATCTTGGCTGCGTTATCTGCGTCAGCTCCTTTTCCAAATAACTGAGCTTCTAATTGTGATCCATAGGCTTCTGCTTCATTATACTTTGTTTCTCCACTTTTATTTCCCATTCCCCACATTTTATCTGTTAATCCATGAGGAATCACACGAGATTCTCTTGCTTTTCTATAAAGGGCATAGGACATGAGCTTGGCTAAATTATCTGAGCTTTTTCCTGATACTTCAATAAAGCCTCCTAATTCTCCATGAAGAGTTGCTATTCCAGCTGTCCCTCCTCCTCCAAAACCAAGAGAAAGATTTGCTGTTACATAATCTTTAAAATCACGTTCCACTTCTCCTGTAATTTTTATAGATACATATGCAGCTGGAGCTACTGGAATTCTTATGATTCCTTCTGCTGAAGCAGTATCTCCCTTTTCTGGTACTGCCATAACAGCAGCACTAGCAAAAGCTTTAAATCCTTTATTCACATTAGGAGCAACAATCTCTCCTGAACGAATTTTATCGCTAATCTGTTTTTTTACATCTCCGCCTTGTTTTATTCCGTTGCTTAATGCAGCATTTGCATCTTTTTCATATATAAATTCCTCTACAGCCTTATAATCATCTTTTTGAACCTGATCAAAAGACAGCTTGCCATCTTTCACTTGACCTCCTAGTCCCTTGATGATTTCATCTCTTTTCATTTGTGCATCTTTAGATGCTTTTTCTAATAATTCCTTGCTACCAGCCTTATAAGCATTTTTTCCTATACTAGACGCCTTCGCCTTAATATGCTCAATTGTTCTAGCTGTTGCAGCTTTAAGTCCCCAATAATTTGAAACTTCTCCAAAGCCCATATATATTTCTATAAAATTTGATTTGAACTTTTGGATCATCTGTTCTTTAATGATCTCTTCACAGCTTTTTATAGTTTCAGTATATGCCCTTTTAATGGCTTTCTGACTCTCATTTTGTAGCCTAGCTTCAACATCACTCTTACCATCTTTATATAATTCATCCTTCAAAAATATTTTTCTTTGACTCATCTCATCTATTAAATTTAGCTTTTGTGTATTTTTTTCTTCATCTGAAAGTTTGCTATTTTTATCTACTTCACTTATTTTTTCACTCGTATAATTACTGTATTCTGTATCTACTTGGTGTCTCGTCCAGTCTCTTGTCTTTTCTTTCAAATGGCTTCTAAACTGATACCCCACATCATCCGACTTATACTTTCCAATGGCGCCTCCAAAATATCCAAACTTCTTCTTTGCCGCTTCCTCTGCATTTTTTATACAATCATCAGAGCATGCTTTTTTAGCTGTACTCATTTCGTCTTTTAGTAGTTCTAGTATTTTTTTATCATCAAAATTTTTATTTAGAATACTCTTTACCTCTATATACCGTTCATAGCCTTTAGGAGTATTATTTGATTGATTCCTTTTAGGTAGTACAGTAATCAACCCTTGATTCCCTAATTGATTTTGTAAGGTTCCTCCATTAGCTGAATTTTTCTGTGTAGCATTAACTGCTTTTTTAATACCAACATTCCTATTTAAATTCCTATTGTTTTTCTTTTTTGCATGATCTAAACTCGGCATAATAAACCTCCAATCTAAATATTCTAGGGAATCATTGTCTTCATTTGTCCTGGCTGTGCTACTTGAATAATTCCTCCCCACATACACATCAATTTGGAAGAATGATTTAGAGCTGGTTTTCCTCCGATTATCACATTTTGGCATCCTGGAAGCCAAGGTGCTGTAGTGTTTGGTATACATGGCATAGGCGTAAGCACTCCTAAGGCAGCAGCAGTAGCTGAAGCTACCGTTGGATTAGCAAGAGACATACACATGCCAAAGGGAAGAATATTCACAAGAGGCTTATAATCCATTATGGTAGCAGCAGGTGAAGTTGATAAAACTCTACTTTCAGGTAACACCATCATAGAAGAAGGTACATTTCCAAATGAACACTTCAACATGGCACCATTTGCAACTAAGAATCCCATAGATACCTCCAATATTTATTGTCTATCTTTTGGCTATTTTCTTTCTATCCCTTTCATAATCAGTTCCTTTTGTAATCAGTTCCTTTTGTAGGTCTTATCTAAGATAGTATTAAACTTGTATTCTCATCTTTTTTTACTTCATTTTTGTAATATTCATCACTTTGATAAAAATATTCTCTTGCGGCATAATCATGTGTATACTCATCTAATATTTTTACAAAAGAAGAACGTGCTTCATAAAACCTTCCTAATGTAAAAGCATCTACTGCCTGCTCAAAGGTTTCTTTCATTTTCATTTTTAATATTTTTATTTCTAAATCATCTGCTTCATAAATATCATATAGTTCCATACTCTCTTCTCTATTAGCAATACTCACTTTCCCTATTCTTCTATACTGAAAATGATTGCTTCCTATATCGTCAAACACTTCTTTAGTAATGAGTATTTTAGAGGATAACAAACTAGCCCTTTCACGAATAGCTCCTGTACTATTTGCACTATCTGAAATCATCCTACTTTGAAGTCTTTGTTCTTCTCCAATAACCCCAATCAATATGGTTCCCTTATGAATAGCTATTCGTACATCCCCTTTAGGTAAATGGCTATTTTTCATAGCATATTTTGAAGTCTTATAGATGATTTGAATAGCTGCTTTTACTGAATTTTCACTATTTCCAGGGAAAATTCCTACAAGTCCCTTCCCAAAATAATTTTCTATAACCCCTCCATACTTTCGTATAATGGGACCTATAATTTTTAAATATTCATTAATGAATTGAAAGCTTTCTTCCTCACTCATTTTCCCAGAAATTTCATAGAAATTTTCAATCCCTACATTCAAGATACACATTTCGAATTTTCCATGATCCCCTAAGTTAATTTCATTTACATCTTCCCTGTCGAGCAAGCTTAAAATTTCTTTAGGAATAAATCGATAATAAGATTTATTAATAGCTGTAATACTTTCAATATATTTTCGAATATTAGCCGTCATCAAATTAAAAGATTCAGATAATTCTTCAATTTCATCCTTACTTCGAATATCTACTTCCCTGTCTAAATTTCCAGCAGCTACTTCTTTTACCGTTTTAGTCAATTTAGATAAATTTCTTAACAGGAAATAAGTCATGCAAATAATCATCCCAACAATCATTATTGTGATTGCAAAAATCCTATAGACGATACTACTAAAAATTCTCATATCCACCTTTTGTCTATATCCTGAATAATACATGCCGATTTGAAAAATCCCTACAACGTCCTCTTTGTCATTGTATATAGGCTTCATAGTAAAGATATATTGATTATTTGTTCCTATAGCATCAACCGTATTTCCTTCTGCTGCTGCTTTAAAAAATTTATTTTTTCCTTTGGCAAATCTAGGATAAAACATTTTGAAATGATTCTCTGAATCTAATACTTTGTAAACATTTCCATTTTCCACCTTATCAATGACCCAGTACATTCCCTCAATCCCATCATAATTCAGATCTGTCAACTTTGTCATATTGTATAATTCTTTATATACATCTCCATCCATATCTTTATATAGCTCAATAGCATCTATCAAATTCCCTAAATAATGGCGATCCTTCGCCCTTTTTTCAATCATTTCAAATTTTTCATCTATGATTTGATTAAATTTATGGAATTCTCCTCCTTGAATTTCATCTGAAAATTCAGAAAACCCACCCACTACACTTTGAAGAATTAATATCATCATCCCCATTAAAATCAATGGAATAACAACCATTAATTGTTTGATGACAATATATACTTTTCTTTGAAATAAATATATATATATAAAGCGGATGAGATAAATGATCAAAAGTAAAATCAGGAAGAATCCACCTAAAACCATATATTTCAATTGCAAAATATTTTTCGAATAATCAATATTTCCCTTAATCCCTGACTCTAACCCTTTATTGATTTTACCTACTGTTACAAATTGATTGTTTTCATATTTCACTGTTTTGGTACCCTTTGATGATAACAATTCTATCCATACTACTTTTCTTTCTTTAAAAATAGATCCAATAACTTGCTTTTCATGAAAGAAATCCTTTAATAAAAGAACCTGTCCATTTTCATTTACTACACCAAATTTTGAATCATTTGTTGCAAAATAAATTTGTCCAAGTTCAGTTCCTACTAGATCAATAAATTTGTATTCTTCTTCTACAATATCTGTCTCCCATAGATCCTCTAAATAGTGATCATATTGATAAAGACCTAATTTTTCATTTGTTTGATAATAAAAGTATACCTTCCCTTTATTATATTGAAGAGCTTTTATAAAACCAATCCCATAGGGTACTTGCGGAAATTTCTTTCCTCTATAAGATTTTTGAAAAATATCTGCAATAAATTTACCTTTCTTGGTATATACTTTAATTCCCTCTTCTTCAATTTTTGAATCATATTCATCTAATTTTTCCCATTGTATATAAATATTTTCTTCCTCATCTGTTACAATATTTTTTAATCTACCATCTTTATTTTCCCAATTCATTCTAGTTACAACTTCATTTTTTTCATTTACTCTTACTAAATATTGTTCCGATGTATCTATATATAGAGTTTCATCCTCCCATTTTCCAAATTTTAATTTTTCAAGATTTGTATCCCTTTGCTTAAATAAATAATAGTGATCTCCTCCTTGTCCTGTCCAAAGATGCTTAAGGGTAAGATTTCCATTCTTCACATCTTCTAAATAATATCCATCTTTAAAAATAGGTTCATTTAAAATATAGCTATATTCAAATAATGAATACGATAAGATCATAATAACCATTAAAATAAATAAACAAAAATACATATGTTTTCTCATCATACTCTCTCCTCATAGAATCCATTTTTCTCTTCAATTTATTGATTTCTATTTATTTGGTTCTATTTTCCATTTTGAAATATTTTTATTATTTCAAAAATACCACTTTTGTCGTGTCATGTCAAACATTGTTGAATTTTGCGCTGATTGATTGTATTATATATTTATATAGCTTTATATTTTGATCAAATATTTTTTATAAAGAGGGATTCTTATGAATAATAAATTATTCGTTCAATTACAAATTATTGTGAATATGATTTTTAGACCACTTCGTCGCTCTATCTATATGAGTGTTAGAAGGGTTACACGAGCACCCTATACCCTTTCTAGAAAATTTGCTTACAAAATCACTACATTAACAAGAAAAAAAGAAACCTCCATTAAGGATTATTTCAAACTACGTCACTTATACATTTCAAAACGATTAACACTTATTCTTTTTTTATTACTTCTCTTAGGTGGATTTTTAGGATATAACTACTTGCAAGGAAAAATATTTCAATACAAAGAACTTTACGAAACAGACCCCATTCCTTATACAGGAAAAGGAAAAATATACGACAATAAAACCAATAAAAAGCTTATTTACATAGGTCCTTTAGAAAATGGTATTTTTTCTGGTGAGGGTGCGCTTTTTTACCGTGGAACGGATCAAGCTTTAAAATATAAAGGCTCTTTTAAAAATAATGAATTTGATGGACTTGGAAATCTATATAGAAAAGATGGATCTTTGCTTTATAAGGGAAATTTCTCTAATGGTGTTTTCAATGGTGAAGGAAAAGAATATTACCCTAACAGCAAACTTAAATACCAAGGACAATTCAGCAATGGAGAATATAGCAATGAAGGAAAGCTTTATGATGAAGCTGAAAACCTCATTTATCAAGGAAGTTTTTCTAATGGAAAATATAATGGCCTTGGTAAGAAATTTTCTAGTAATGGTTTATTAATAGCAGATGGCAATTTCAATAATGGATTATTAGATGGCTTTGCAAAGCTACACTATAGCAATGGAAAGCTTCGCTATGAAGGAGATTTTAAAGGCGATCAATTCCATGGACAAGGAAAACTATACACCATCAAGAACATCCTTTTATATGAAGGTGAATTCAAAAATGGAAAATATGAAGGCGCTGGTCAATTATATGATCCAAAGGGAGCTTTAGTCTTTTCAGGAAATTTCAAAGACGGCCAACCCGCTGGAAATGGTATTCTTGTTACTGAAGGTGGCCATTTAAACTTTGAGGGAAATATAATCGACGGAAATGGCAATGGCATATTGTATTCCTCTGAAAATCCTAAAATAAAAAAATATGAAGGACAATTCAAAGATAATCAGTTTTCAGGAAAAGGAAAACTATATTTTGAAGATGAAAACAACACCCTTCAATATGAAGGACAATTTATGGAAGGTTCCTTCAATGGTATAGGAAAATTATACGATGAATCTGGCTCCCTGATCTACGAAGGAAATTTTATAGATGGTTTATTTAGCGGCTATGGTGTTCTTTATAAGGATAAAAATGTTGCTTATTCTGGATTCTTTGAAACAGGTCTTTTTGAAGGAAAGGGGCTCTTATTTGATACAAATAAAAATCTCATTTATGATGGATCCTTTTCATCAGGATTATTTAACGGCTTTGGTACTTTGTATGAAAACAATAAAATTTTATTTAAAGGTACCTTTGTAGAGGGTTCCCCTAATATTCTTGACTTCTTTGATAAAGATCAATCTTCATTAGAAGCAGACTTAGGTCCTGCTGGTCGCTTTGCTATTCAAAAAAATGGGACAACCATTTATTTCTATGATGAATTTCATTTACAATTTATCCTAGAAAATGATAAAGAATCTAATAAATCTACCTTAAATCGTATTCGCATCACATCAGATATTGAAATAGATGGTATCCGTCTATCTATGTCTGAACCAAAAATTATAGCTCTCTTAGGAGAAGCCATTGAGAGTAACAACACTTTTGATTCTATTTTAAATACAAATATTTACTATATGATTTATCCCTTTAATGATCACACTTTGAAACTTATTTTTAATGATAAAAAAACAAAATTACTTTCTATTGAAGTTTCAAAATAAGTTATTTTTCAAGAGGAGGAATGATATGAACCTAAAAAGTTTTTGTTCAAAAGGGATCATGTTTTTTATCCTGTTTTTCCTGTTTTTCTCAAATATAGGTTTTTGCGGAAATGATCTACAACCCATTTCTAAAGTAAATAATAAAAAGTTTAAAATTGCTTATTGTGAAAATGATCCTTATTTTAACTATGCAGGAACTCTTTATGGTATTCTTAAAGGTCTTTCAGAAGCAGGCTGGATCAAATCTATCGAAGACATTCCTTACACCTCTGGGTCTAATGATGCTAAGGCTATGTGGAAATGGCTCTCTTCAAGAGATATGGGAGATTATATAAAATTTAAAGAAAATGCTTTTATTCAACTTGCATATCTATCTAATGATGAAAAAAAAGCAGCTTTAGAAAAATTTAAAAGAGAAAAAAACATTGATTTATTCATCGTAATGGGTACAAAAGCAGGAAAATTTACTTCTAAAAACATAGATCATATTCCCGTATTAGTTTTTTCTACCAGCGATGCAGTAAAATCTGGAATCATCCAATCTGTTCATACCTCTGGTAAAGATAATCTTTGGGCTCATGTTGACCCTCAACGTTACAAAAGACAATTAGATGTTTTTTATGATTTATTTCATTTTAAAAAATTAGGTATTGTCTATGAAAATACAGAACTAGGGAGATCTTTAGCTGCAATAGATACGGTTCAAGATTTTACTAAAGAAAAGCATGTTGAAATTGTTGAATACTTTATCAACGAAGCAAATTCAAAGGAAGACCTTAAAAGATATGAAAAAGAAATAAAAGACATTTATTCTAAAATGGCTACCCAAGTAGATGCTGTATACTTAACACCTGGTAGTCGAAAGACAAAAAAAACAAAGGATTATCTATCTCCCTTTTATCATAAAAAAATCCCTGTTTTTTCTCAAGTTGGTCCTATTGAAGTACAATATGGAGCACTTATGTCTGTCTATCGGTTTAACTTTGATGAAATTGGTCGCTTTGGTGCAGATCGCATTATAAACGTTTTAAAAGGGGCTACACCACAAAGTTTATCCCAAAATTTCGGAGATACACCTAGTATCAGTTTAAATATGGCTGTAGCAGAACAAATCGGCTACAAAGTTCCCTTTGATATATTATTGGTATCGGATATTATTTATACAAAGATTTATTGACCCTTATTATTTTATAGAGGATGGAGGATATTATGAATGAAAAAAAAATAAGAAAAACCTTTTTTTATACTTCCATATTACTCGTCCTAATCATATTTGTCCTTACGGGTTTTACAAATATTGATACCTTTCAAAAAAGATATACAGATTCCTTTATTGCTACTTATGTAGTTCAAGGTACTAAATTTGTAAATAAAGTAGAATACGCCATTCAATACGGAAAAGAAATCGACAATTTTTATGGAATGGAGAGCCTTTTATCTAATTGGCTAGAACAAACAGGAGATATAGACGTTGTTAAAATTATTTCAAAAGAAAATAATATTCAATACGAAGCTTTCAAAAAAAATACAAATTCTTTAAACACCTATTCAACTTTACCTGATTCATTAAAAAGCTACACTGCTTTTGAAAAAAATGAATTATTTAACTATACCCTTTATAAGAATTATTATCATATTTTTATCCCTATAAAAGACAAAAATAACCTTTCTGTTGCTACTTTTGAGATGATTTTTTCAAAAGGATTTGTTAATCATCAAATGTCTTCCTATATAAAATCTATTTTCTTCTATTTTGTATGTATGATTTTTTTCACATTATTCATTCTTTATTTTTATAGCTTTAGAGGAAAATTATTTGATACAGCTCAAAACTTTAATAGAAAAAAGGTCATCATCACCCTATTGCTCATTATGGGAACAGTTCAGATTATCTATGGTTCTATTAATTATTTTATGTTTTATAAAGCTTATTATCAAATTTCTATAGATAATGCTTTTAAAGCTTCTAAAACTTTAAAAGCTGATATTGAGGCAGTAATTGACAAGGATATCTCTTATGAAAATTTGCAAGATCTTGAAGTTTATCTGAATAAAATTGATGCAATTGTTCCTCAAATTGATTCTATTCAATTGTCTAATGGGCTTTATAGTAGTACACCAAAAACAACACCCCTCCATGAAAATATTGATACTAAATACACCATTGCTATTCCATTAAAGGAAGATATTAAAGGACAAACACCTGAATTAAAAATATTCATTTCAGAAAAATTTATTCAATCAGGTCTAACAGAAATACTTCTTGATACCATCACCATTTTTGCAACCTTCTTCTTTTTTATGGTAGAAATCGTATTATTTTTCACTTTTTATATGATCCATAAGACAACAAAAAAACCTTCTCAAGGTGGAAAAGAGCCTAGGGAGAATACTTCTAATCTTCGTTTTTTAGCATTTATAGTCTATACAGCTTCTTTTTTGTCTATTAGCTTTATTCCTAAAGTAATGAAGGGTCTATACGAACCTATCCCTGGTTTATCAAATAACTTTGTTTTAGGATTACCTGTCTCTATTGTTTTCTTTACAGGTGCTATTTTTACATTCTTTGGTGGAAAATGGATTGATCGTATAGGTTGGAAAAAGATTCAATATATCGGTTTAGCTTGTTTATTAATCAGCGCACTATTTTCTGGCTTAGCATGGAATGCCATGATTTTTATATTAGCGAGAGGGATCTACGGTATTGGTTATGCCTTAACTTATATATCTATGAGAAGCTGTGCTGCATCTCAAAAGGATGAAGTTGAAAAGAAAAAAAGTTTTTCTTCCATCACAAGCGGTATATATGCTGGTGTAAACACGGGTGCTGTGTTTGGAGCTATTCTGATGGACAAGATCGGTTATCAAAAAGTGTTTTATATTTCTACCCTTTTGATGATGATTGCTTTTTTCATATCAAAATATTTCTTCCTTAATGAAAAAGTAGTAGAAAAATCATCAATCATTCATAAAACATCAAAACTACACTTATTGGATTTCGTCAAAAACTTTGAAGTATTATCCTTTTTCTTATTGATCAGTATGCCTATGGCCATCTCTGTATTGTTTTTAGATTTCTTTTTACCTATTTATGCATCAGAAAGGGGGATACAAACAGCTACCATCGGTCGTGCATACCTCTTAAATGGCATTTGTATTGCCTATATGGGGCCCATCTTAACAAAACATTTTTCTAAAAAATTAGATAATAAAAAGACCATTATTTTATCAATATTCTTCTTATTTGTAGGTTATTTAACTTTTGCTTATTACGGTACCCTCATAGCAATTTTAATAGCTGCAGCCCTCATGGGCTTAGGGGAAGGCTTTGGTCTTCCTTCTCAAACAGAATACTATTTAAATCTTCCTGCTACAAAAAAAATAGGGCGTGGAGAAGCTTTAGGTTATTATACAAATATCAAAAAAATTGCACAGATGATGGGTCCTCAAATATTTGCCCTTAGTATTAATAAAGGGTATCAAAGGGGTATAGGCTATATTGCAATCGTTATTTTAGGAATGATTGTCCTATTTGTTTTCACTAATAAGTTTAACAAAAATACTGTGGAGAAGGTGAGTCCTTCATGATTTTAAAATCTGGTTATTTATTGCATCATCTTCAAAAAAAATATTATCCTTATAGCATCGAGAAGGTTAATATTTCTCATAAATGGGATATTTTAAAGCTTCAACAAGAAATTATTCACACCCTTCCATCAAAAGATATATACTATCCTTTGACAGAAGAAGAATTAGACGATATTTTTAATGGACAAGGTCTTATTCTTGGTGTTTTTGTAGAAAATACATTAATAGGGGTTAGAGTAGTTTCCTATTGGGATGAAGAAACTAAAAATCTTGGTCGTTTAGTTGGTATAAAAGATAATGAACTAAATCAATTAGTATTTTTTGAAGCAACTATTATTCTAAAGCCTTATCAAGGAAATAAACTTCAAAAGCTGATGATTGATTTGGCTTCAAAGGAAATAAAAAAGTTAAATACTTTTAAATATTTTATCTCTACTGTATCTCCTTTTAATTATGCAAGTTTAAAATCATTATTAAATACAGGCTTTTATATTCGCAAGCTCGTATGGATTTATGAAAATACACCAAGATATATCCTCTTCAAAAGGTATGATCAAGAGAAAATTTTTCACGATGAAAATTTTCAATCTAATAAACGATTTTTAATAGATGATTTTTCCTCACAAAGATTGCATTTTGATAAAGGCTATCGAGGAATTAATCTGATAAAAAAGCAACATGCATCTATACTAGAAATGATTCTTTAAAAAACAGCTCATAACCTATATATTATTGATCAGGTTTATGAGCTGTTTCAGATTTGCTAATGCTATATTCATTTTATATTGCTCTTTTATTATCTAAAATACGCCACTCCTGCTTTAAATATTCCTTGATCTTTATTTCCCTCTACATTTACTGCAATATTTTCTCCCATTCTTTCTGTATGTGCCATTTTCCCAAATATTCTACCATCAGGGCTTGTAATTCCTTCAACTGCTTCGAAGGAGCCATTTGGATTATAATGAATATCATAAGTTTGATTTCCATTTATATCTACATATTGGGTTGCAATTTGTCCATTTTCGATCATTTTTTCCATTTCTTCTTTATTAGCAATAAATCTTCCTTCTCCATGAGATACAGCAATTGTATGGATTTCTCCTAATTTTGTATTCATTAACCAAGGTGATTGATTGGAAACAACCTTCGTTCTTACTAATCCTGAAATATGTCTACCAATTTTGTTGAAAGTAAGAGTTGGTGCCTTGAGCGAAGTTTCTCGAATCTCTCCATATGGTAGCAGCCCTAGTTTAATAAGGGCTTGGAATCCATTACAAATCCCTATCATTAACCCATCTCTTTCCTTTAATAAATTCATAACAGCTTCTTTTACAGTTGGATTTCTAAAGATAGTTGCAATAAATTTTCCAGAACCATCTGGCTCATCTCCTGCACTAAAACCTCCTGGTAAAGCGATGATTTGTGCATGATTAATGTTTTTTACCATTTCTTCGATAGAATCTTCTATATCCTTTTCTGTTAAATTCTTAAAGATCATGGTTTCAACAATGCCGCCAGCCTTTTCAAATACTCTAGCTGTGTCGTATTCACAATTTGTTCCTGGAAATGCTGGTATAAAGATTTTTGGCTTTGCAATACTTATACTTGCTTTCTTTTTAACTCCTGTTTCATAATAAATGTTTTTAGGTGTTCCTTGTATGGATTCTTTCGTTGGAAACACTTTTTCGAGAGGTTTTTCCCATGTTTTAAGTGCTTCCTCTATGTGAATAGTTACGTTATTTATATCAATCCTATTAGGTTTTGTAGTTCCTAGTACTTTATATTCTATTCCTTCTAGTAATTCTTCTATTTCTTCTTTTTCATCTATTTCTAAAATCATTGAACCATATTGTGGGTTGAATAATTCTTGATTGTTTATTCTTTCCTCAAAGGATAGCCCTATTTTATTCCCAAAGCTCATCTTACTAATGGCCGCAGCAATCCCACCATTTCGAACTGATTGTGCTGATAATACTTTACCTTTATTGATCAAACTCGTAATTTTATTAAAGTTTTGATCTAGCCCCTTAAAATCAGGCAATTCATTTTCATCTCTTCTTAATGGAATCAATACTACCTTACTACCAATTTCTTTAAATTCGGGAGAAATCACTTTCCTTATATCTACTGTATCTACTGCAAATGCCACTACTGTAGGAGGTACATGGATATCTTTAAAGGTTCCTGACATACTATCCTTTCCACCAATAGCAGGGATATTTAATTCCTTTTGAATATATAAAGCACCTAGTAAAGCACTAAATGGTTTCCCCCACTTAGTAGGATTGCTTCCTAGCTTTTCAAAATATTCCTGAAGACTCAATCGAATATTTTTATAATCTCCACCAATACTAACAACCTTCGTAACTGCCTCTAATACTGCATACAATCCTCCATGGAAAGGACTCCATTTTCCGATTTTAGGATTATATCCATAAGTCATGATGGTTCCTGTATTGGTTTCTCCTTTAAGTACTGGAAGCTTTCCAACCATTCCTTCAGAAGGTGTCATCTGATATTTTCCTCCAAGAGGCATAAGTACTGTTCCTGCTCCAATGGTACTATCAAACCTTTCAATTAACCCCTTTTGACTAGCCACATTTAAATCTTTTAAATTTTCCATCCAAGCTGTTTTTAAATCTTTAAGATCTTCTAACCCCTCTGGTAGCTTTTCAAAATAATTATGATCTTGGTCTACTGCTTTTACCATTACCTTTGTTTTTTGTTTTACTCCATTTGTGTCTAAAAATTCTCTGCTTAAATCTAAAATATCTTTTCCACGCCATTTCATTTTTAATCGTTCATCATTTGTAACCTTTGCAACAACTGTTGCTTCTAAATTTTCTTCATGGGCAAATTTTATAAAAACTTCTTCATTTTCTTTATCAATTACAACAGCCATACGTTCTTGTGACTCAGATATAGCAAGCTCTGTTCCATCTAATCCTTCATATTTTTTAGGTACCTTGTCTAAATTGATTTCTAGACTATCTGTTAACTCTCCTATAGCTACAGAAACGCCTCCTGCTCCGAAATCATTACATCTTTTAATCATCTTACTAACAGCTGGATTTCTAAATAATCTTTGAATTTTTCTCTCTATAGGAGGATTTCCCTTTTGTACCTCAGCTCCACATGTGAGAATAGATTCTTCCGTATGCTCCTTAGAAGATCCTGTTGCTCCTCCGCAACCATCTCTTCCAGTTCTACCTCCTAAAAGAATAACTAGATCTCCTTCAACAGGCTTGCTTCTTACTACATTTTCCTTTGGTGCTGCTGCAATCACTGCACCAACTTCCATTCTTTTTGCTACAAAATCTTCATCATATACTTCTGCAACTTGCCCTGTTGCAAGACCAATTTGATTTCCATAAGAGCTATATCCTGCTGCTGCATCACGTGTAATTTTTATTTGAGGAAGTTTTCCTTGTAGGGTATCTTCTACTTTTGTTCTTGGATCAGCACTTCCTGTTACACGCATTGCCTGATAAACATAGCTTCTTCCTGATAATGGATCTCTTATGGCTCCTCCTAAACAAGTAGCAGCCCCACCAAAAGGCTCTATTTCTGTAGGATGGTTGTGTGTTTCATTCTTAAACATAACAAGCCACTCTTCATCTTTTCCATCTATCTCAGCATTGACTACAATACTACATGCATTAATTTCTTCAGATACGTCTAAATCATCTAACTTCCCTCTTTTTCTAAGCTCCTTCATACTCATTACAGCTATATCCATAAGGCATATATCTTTCTCTTTATCTTCATATACATATTCTCTAGATGATAAATATTCATCATATGCTCTTTTTATAGCACTGCTAAAGGGTCCTTCTTCTATTTTTACCTCTTCTATTTTTGTTAAAAAGGTTGTATGTCTACAGTGATCTGACCAATAAGTATCAATAACCCTTAATTCTGTAATAGTAGGATTTCTTTTTTCTGTATCTCTAAAATAAGTTTGACAAAACTTTAAATCCTCTATACTCATAGCAAAACCTAGATCTTTATGAAAAGCACAAAGTGCTTCCTCACCTTTTTTGATGAAACCTTTTATGATTTCTACATCTTTTATGGTCTCTAATTCTAACGCTAAAGTATCTGGTTTCTCTAAAGAGCTTTCTCTAGAATCTACTGGATTAATACAATATTCTTTTATTTTTACAAATTCTTCTTCTGTTATTTTTCCTTCTAATACAAAAACTTTTCCTGTAATAATATGAGGTTTTTCACTTTGTGTAAAGATTTGAACACATTGCTCTGCTGAATCTGCCCTTTGGTCATATTGTCCAGGAAGATATTCCATGACAAACACATGATTCTTCTGATCATATGGAAAAACTTCATCATAAACATGATCTACATTCGGCTCTGAAAAAATCGCTCCCTTTGTTTTTATATATTCCTCCTCAGATAAGCCTGAAATATCATATTTATTAAGAATCCTTACTCCTTTTAATCCCTTGATTCCTAAGCTTTCCACTAAGTCTTTATATAAATGCTGTGCTTCTATATCAAACCCTGATTTTTTCTCTACATAAATTCTTCTTACTTCTCTATTCATTTTATCCCCGCCTTTTCCTTATAGTTTTTTATATGAACTATGTAAATAATCCCTTAACCCCTATACATTTCTCAATCAAAACATCCATTTATAATAAGTTTTTTGAACACCCTGAAACTACTGTTTTATCCTTTATTTTTCATCATAAAAACTATATTTAAAGCTTAACCCTCTTTACAACTCGATTGTATCATAATAAAATTAATTAATAAAATTAATAATATTAATGATATATATTAGGAGTGATTATAAATGAATATCAATTTTGAACTATACAAAGTATTTTATTATGTAGCAAAATATTTAAGCTTTTCTAGAGCTGCTCATGAGCTTTATATTTCTCAATCAGCCGTTAGCCAATCTATTAAGTTATTAGAAGAAAAACTACATAGCAAGCTTTTTTTAAGACATACGAAAAAAGTAAATTTAACATCAGAAGGAAATCTTTTGTTTAAACATATCGAACAAGCCTTCAATTTTATCAAAGCTGGTGAAAGAAGTCTTGAAGAAACTCATTCCTTAGAAAAGGGTACAGTAAAAATTGGAGCAAGTGATACCATCTGTAAATATTATCTCCTTCCCTATTTCAAAAAATTTCATCAAATGTATCCAGAAATAAAAATCCACGTAACCAATCGTCCCTCTCCTATCTGCGCAGAGCTTTTAAAAAAAGGGAATGTAGATCTTAGTATCATCAATTTACCTTTTGAAAAAAATTATACAGATTTATCTTATAAAGAAATAAAAGAAGTTCAAGATGTTTTTATAGCCGGAGAAAATTTTAAATCTTTACAAGGAAAAATACTTTCTTTAAAAGAACTAGAAAATTATCCTTTTTTGAGCCTTCAAAAAAATTCAACTACTAGAAGCTTCTTTGAAAATTTCATTCAGAAATACAAAGTAAATATTACTCCAGAATTTGAATTAGGAAGTATTGATTTATTAATAGAGCTTACAAAGATTGGATTAGGCATTTCCTTTGTTACGCTCGACACCATAAAAGAAGCATTAGACAAAAAAGAAATATTTATTCTCAATCTAAAAGAAAAAACCCCTCAAAGAAGTATTGGGGTTCTTACACATGAAAAAGTTCCTTTGCCTATTGCTGCACAAAAATTTATGGCTTTGCTATTAAGTTAAAAAAAAACGACCAAATTTTTTAAAAAATTTGGTCGTTTTTTTATTACATTTTTATCTAGTATTTAACTATGCCCATAATTCCTCATCTGTAGGAACTACTCTATCAGCCATGTAGTGACCAATTCTTGAAATATTCATCATATGCTTGTAAGTAAAGTTTTCTGAAATACTGTTATTTCCCCATGATCCGCATCCTAATGTAGTTGTAGGAGCAAATCCATTGAAGAAGCTTCCACCTGCAGTAGTTGAAGATGGTTGATTTACAACTAATCTACTTACTGTTAAATGCTCTCCTGCATAATCAATATGAGCATTATCGTTTGAGTGAACTGCAGCACTATGTCCTGCCCCTTCAAGGTTTAGGTTAGTTTGTGCAATTTTTACACCTTCTTCGAAAGTTTTATATCTGAATGTAGCCATTACTGGACACATTTTTTCCTTACAAAGTACATCTTCTTCACCAATACCATCTGCTTCGATAAGGATTACTTTTGTCTCAGCTGGAATTTCTATTCCTACCATTTCTGCAAGCTTTTGTGGTGTTTGTCCTACTACATCTCTACTAATGTGACCATCTACGAAAAGAATATTTCTGAACTTTTCTTTTGTTTCTGCATCACTGATATAGAAAGCACCATTGTCTTCGAAAGCTTTCATTACTGCATCATAATCTTCTTCATGAGCAATAACAGTTTGCTCTCCAGAACAAATGATTCCATTATCAAAAGTTCTTCCTGCAATGATTTTCTTAGCAGCATCATCAAAGTCTACGCCTCTATCAACAACAACTTGTACGTTACCTGCACCAACACCATAAGCTGGCTTTCCACTGCTGTATGCAGCTTTTACCATACCCATACCACCTGTTGCTACAACTACGTCAGTAGCGTTCATTAATAGGTTTGTTTTTTCAATAGATGGTTCTTCTATAATTTGAATAAGGTTTTCTGGAGCGTTATGCTTTTTAAGTGCTTCGTTGATTCTTTTTACAGTTTCTCCACTACATTTTTTTGCTCTTGGATGAGGTGCTACTACAATAGAGTTTCTTCCTTTAAGAGCAAACATTGCATTACACATTGGTGTAACGATTGGATTTGTAGTAGGTGTAACTGCTCCAACTACTCCCATTGGCTTTGCAACTTCAACAATTCCTGTTTCAGCATCTCTATTGATAATACCAACAGATTTTTTATCTCTTAAGCTGTTCCAGATTGTTTTTGATTTTCCTTTATTTTTTGCTACTTTGTGGTCATATACACCCATGCCAGTTTCTTCTACTGCCATCTTTGCTAATTCTTCTGCATTGTCATATACCACTTTACCAATTTCTCTTACAATCGCATCTACTTGTTCTTGCGTAAAACTTTCAAATTGTTTTTGTGCAATTCTTGATTTTTCAATCATAGAATCAATATACGCTTTAGCCATACTCCATCCCTCCATAGTTGTTAACATTTTAACGTTAATATTTTAACACCTTAATTGTAACATATTTTCGTGTTAATTTCATTATAATTTCACATTTTTTCTATAAACTTCAAAAAATAGGCTTTATTTTCATGGATTTTGAATAAATCATTTATACAGCTTGGATATTTCAGAATTTTTCTTACCTTTAAAGCTCTCTTTTCTTTGATTTTTACCTGTTTCAGAGAATATTTTGAATAACCTTTCTGTTTTGATGCAAAAATAATAAAACTGGGAATTTTCACAAAATAGAAAATTCTCAGTTTTGTTATTTTCCCGTTTTTTTATTCACCTTTTAAGCTTTTTCTGTAAAATGGGTACACTTTTCTCCTGTTGACCGATAAACAAGTATAGCAGGATCAGATTTTGCTTTAATCCCAAAGAGCTTACATCCATTTGGAAATTTCACGTCCCACGTAACATGAAAATGCTTACATTTTTTGCAAAATATTCTTGTATTTTTCATCTAACCACCTTTTCTATTAGAAAATAGTAACTACAGCCGCAAAGGCACTGATGACCATCATACTAGCAATCGTTATTGCAATAATTTTCTTAGTTTGTTGCTTCATCTCTTCATCCCCCTTTATTCTCTGGATCATACTTATAATATTACTTGTTGTAATAAAAAAATCCAATAAATTTTCTACCAAGGAATATTATCATAATGATCTCCTCTAAATATAGGAATTAATTTTTCTCTTAAACCCTTTGGCACTTCTTTTAATTTTAAATGATCTACTTTTAGAAGATCTACGTATTCACATTTTAATTGAAAAGCTAGTTCTCTTACTGTTAAAGACATATTTTTTCTTAGTTCCTTCACAGTTTTATTTTTATTTCTGAAATAGAAGAACATACCTACCTCTCCTTTTATATATCTAAAAAATCTTACTCTTTGTATTTTATCATTTTCATAATAAAGATTGCAAATTCTACCCTCATAATATTTTTATATCAATAAAGAGTTTCATCTTCGTATAATAAAAACCTGCTAGAATCTAGCAGGCTTATACTATATTATTATTTTACTATTTCTACTTTTTTACTTGAAGGATACCATAATACATTCGCATCAAAATACTCTGAAACATATCTAATAGGCACAAAGGTACGATCCTTTACTATCGTTGCTGGTGCATCTAATCCATCTACCTTTTCGTCAATAACTAAGCTTAATTTCTTATCTCCTAAAAGGATTTTAACTGTTTTAGTTTCACCTATCCATTTTACATCAGCCCCCATATTTTCTGCAATAAATCTTACAGGAACCATTGTACGATTGTTTGTAATCATCGGTGAAACATCCATTAATTTTTCTTCATTATTTACCATGATATTTTTCTCATCAATTTCTAGATTTATTTTCACTAAATCCTTTGCTTTTAAAATACCATATAAACTGAATTGATCTGTATAGAATGTAAACATCTTTGTTTTAGAATCATAAGTACCGCCTAATTTCTTAGGTGTGATATTTCCTTTTTTATCCTTTTCATATCTTATTCCTGTTAAATTTTTAATATCATCTTTACTAAGCTTTGCATCTGATAAATCAATTGTTACTTTTACTGGTTCATTAAATTGATCTATTTTTTCTTCTTTTGTCGCTTTTCCTTTATCATCTACATGAAGAACTTGAACACTTAAATCTACTATTTTTCCACCTATTTCAAATAATTCTGTTGATTTACCAATAGCTGCCTTCTTAATAATTTCCTTCTTCTCTTTTTCTTCTACTTCCTTTGCTCCAATAGCTATTGTAGTATTTTTAGCTTTTAATGCTTTATTCAATTTTTCTGTCATTAAGGATTGTACACCGAATGTTAATTGTACACCCTTGCTTTCAATTGTTAATGCCTTATCTTTTTTTGCTAAATCAGCTATTTTCTTAGTTGGAAGATATCCTTTACCATCTTTGCTTTCTTTTATGTCTAGCTTTGCTTTCCCTGTTTTTTTAATGGCTTCATCTAATTTATTTTCGTTCACTTTGGTAGCATCTTTGTAATTTGTTTCTGTTGTAGCAGGAGCTGCACCACCAGTACCACCTGTGTTACGTGAATCTGATGTATAGTCCACTGTGTAAAACCATTCAATTCTATCCCCCTTATGGACATTGCAATTTTTAGGATTTTCAGATACTGTAACACCATTTACATTGTACATCCACCCACTTTTTGCACCCTTGTCAAATTCTCGAAGACCTTCAATCATTTTGAAATATCCATCTTCTTCTTCATAGCTAATTCCTTCATTTTTTAATATTCTTATAATTACCGAATATACTGTATCTCCACTTTCTAATTTTATTTCTTTTTTCGCTACAACATATTGGTTATTTGTACCTTTTACAGAAATTGTTGCCTTATCTCCTTCTTCTATCTGTGTTCCCCCTGTATTTTCTTCTTTTACAGGTACAAATAATTCATCATAGCCATCGTTGTTTATTGTAGCGCCTGTATACATAGACTCTTTTCTTTGTAAGTCTGCCAAAACTGCGAAAACCTGTTCTGTTGCTAAATAATTTCCAAAAGTATCTCCATCTTTATACTTGAATAAGGAGTTTAGCATTGTTTTTCCATCAACAGTCCATTTACTTGTTAATGGATTTTCTCCAACTGAAATAAGTCCCTGCATTACTGATCCAAGGGTATTAGCATTTCCCTTGATTATATTTTTCTTTTCAGCTAAAAGCTTTTGTACTGCTTTATCTATACATTTCTCTACACCTACTATATCTTTGTGGTTATAAAGTCCTTTGAGAGACATAGCTAATGTGTCCATATCCTTATACGGTCCAAAAGTTCCATCCTCATTTTGATAGCTCATCAATGCTTTTACTGCATCTTCTACTCGATAGTTTGCTTTAGCCCTATCTAGTGCAATAATACTAATGGCAGATACAGTTGGATAATCATCATATTTTCCTAATATAAACTTCCCATCTTTATTTTGTAATTGAACTAATCCATCAACAAAATCTTTTCCTTTATAATCTCTCGGATTTTCTCCTAAAGCGATTAACCCCATGATAGCGTGTGCATATTCTGCAGCAGTTTTTGGAGTATCTGTTACTTTATACTTTTCTTGTATTGTTTTTAAATCTTCTGCTGACTTACTATTCGTATGTTTATAACTTAAAGCTTCTATAATATCAAATTCTTTGTCATTTTTATAATACTTTCTCAAATCATTTACAATATTCTCTATAATTTGCTTATTCGATATATTCTTTTGAACAGTCAGCTGTATAGATTCATTTACATCACTAGCTCCTTCAAGCTTTGCAGTAATTGTGACTACCCCTTCTTTTATCGTCTTAACTACTCCTGTATTTTCATCTACTGTTGCAACTTCTGCTTTATTTGTATACCACTTTATAGTTTTTCCTTTTAGTTCTTCTTCTCCATCAAATACCTTTGCATCAAGCTTGATTGTATCTCCTACTGGAAATAAATCTGAATCTCCTAATATTTTTATATTTCCAACTTTGAAATTTTGCGTACATCTTATTAATTCAACAAATTTTTCATCTTGATCTTTTTTATATATCTTTGTGCTATATCTTCCTAAAGGTAAATCAATGGCAGCTTCTCCATTATTGTCTGTAATATAAGTTTTACCCTTAATTTCAAGAGTTGCCCCTTCTACAGTTTTAATGATCGGGTTGAATTTTTCGTCATAGGTAGTTGCCTTTAGTATAATTTTTTTATCATTTCCATCGTTTGTGTATTCTAATGCAGGCAATCCTGTTTTTTTACTTTGAGTTACATGGAATAATACTTCATCTAAATCATCAATTTTGAGAGTAGTCGCACCTTCAGAAGCTAATGTTGTTTTTCCATTTTTTAATATATATATTCCCCAATAAGCTTTATCTTTAGCCCAATTAGGTGTTTCTCCTCGTATAGTATATATCCTTCCACCTTCAGTGTTTATAAATTTTTCTCCTACACCAGTTTTTAATAAGTCTAATGCAGTTTTTTCATCTGTAACCTCTAAATCCTTTTCACATAAAGTTTGATCTATTCCTTCTACTCTTAATTTTATTTTTTTGAATTCTTTTTTTACTATAATCTTGCATACATCTACAAAACCGCCATCTTCTGTTGTCATAGTAATCGTAGCTTCTCCAGGATTATTAGCTACAATATATCCATCTTTAATAGTGACTACTGCTTCATTGTTACTCTTCCAAGATACATTTTTATTTGCTGCATTTTTAGGATAAAAATTGATTTCTAATTTCGTTTTTTCTCCTACAGGAATTGCTTTTTTATACTCCTTCAAGCTCGCACTAGTTATTGCATCCACATCTAACTTTGTTACCTTAATTGTACAGCTATCTGTGAAACCTCCATCTTCTGTTTCAACAGTAATCACTGCTTCCCCTTCACTAACACCTCTAACGGTTCCTGCAGCATCTACTGTTGCAATGCTATTTTTATTTGATTTCCATATTAGCTTTTTATTTGCTGAATTTGCTGGCTTTACTTCTGCATTTAATTTTACTTCTCTTCCAATGCGAATATCTAAACTTTTTTGTTTTAATTCGACACCTGTAACACGCTCTTCTGATCTCCCATTTACTTTCAAAGTAGTATAATAAGTTTGTCCATCTACAATTACTTGCTCAATAAATGTACCTTTTTCTTTCGTGCTAGCTTCTTTGCTCCACTTAGCTGCCTTTTTCGCTTTAGCTCCATTTGACTGGATCAAAATAACTTCTGTAGGTAGCTTTTCTCCAACTGTTACTTCTACATCTTTCACCTTTATCGTTTTTACTTCTGAGGAATCATCTGGTGCAATATCTACTACTCCTCTAACCTCTGTTGATAATTCACCAAAGCTCCCTTCAAACTCTCTATAGGCTGTAGATATTTTTACAAAATCTATCCCATCTAATTGGACATGCTTTCCATTTTTATCTACTGCCCAATCAATATCAATAGATGCACCACCATAACCTTCTACTTCTGGCGTGTATGGATTGTCTGGATTTTTTGTATAATCAGAAAATCCCTTTTTTGTGCCTTTTACATCTGCATATCCATATGCTGGATTTTTGTCATTGATCAATATACATTGGATAGTATATTGATCTTGCGGAACAAATGAAAAAGCTTCACCTTTTGGATAAAGTATTTTATCAGGTGCTTTACCACTTGCACCTTGATTATCCTCCCATTTTACTCCACCATCGTTGTAATAAGTTATTTCATAATCTTTAATCGTTTCCTTATCATAATAAGCAGAGCCTGCTATATCATACCAAGCATCATCTGCTTTTCCATTGCCGTTTGTATCTTTCATAACAGCAATTGCTCCAGGTTCACCCCATCCAAAAAAAGCGTTTCCTAATACATTAAAATCTACTCCATATGGATTCTTTTGATCATTTTCTATTGTATGGTCAAATCCATACACTAGACTTCCTCCGATAGCACCCAAAGAAACCATTTTAGAGGTATTTTCTAAAGTTTCTTTTGCTTTTTCAATAGTTCCATAGCCATTAATACCTTTTTGCATATATTGTCCTGGCGCAGGCATAAATTCTATTAATCTAGTTTGACAACTATAAGTAGCCTCACTTACTGTTTTTTCTTTTTCCTTATCATATACAGCTTCAGCTACAGTTTTTTCTGCATTTACAGTAATGGGTCCAAATGAATCCATACCTAATCCAGTAAATAACATTGTAAAGATAATAAGTAAAGATAATACCTTATTGTAGTTATTATTCATATACAGTCTCCTTTTGTTGTTATGTATTTTTTCATTATATAATCTAGAACACTTATTCTACCTTTGATCTAATTCACTGCCCTCCCTTCTTTCATATGTTTAAAATTCACAAATTTTAACTTCTGATAAAAAACAAGGTATTTATTTTGTTCTAGTACCTTGTATTATTTTTGCAGACTATTTTTCTCATTCTTGACTTTACTAAAATCATGTAATCTTGTAAATATAGAACTTTGATCTTTATAATCTTTCACAGCCAATAATCCATGCCAAGACGCCATATAATTTCCCTTTGAACTTCTTTTTAAATGCTTAAAGGAACCATCTCTTAGTTGATATTTTAAAAGTCTATCATATAATTTCTTTTCTACCTCCATTCCTAATTTTGTTCTTGCTAATATATAATAAGCTAATCCTTCACAGCTTTCTTTTTTATCTATATTTTTTTCAATAAACATAATCGCTTTTTTTACTTCTTCATGCTCTTTATTAAACCCTAATATGCTATATGCAATAAGTCCCATACTCGTTAAATCTATATCTGAATTTGGTGCTCCTACAAATACTGAAAATCCACCATCTTCATTTTGATTTTCCTTAAGCCATTTTAAAGCCTTTTCTTTATCATAATTCTCTTTATTCGCTGCATACAATGAGATAACTCCCCACACGTGAGCATTAATTAAATCTTGTCCTGTTCCATCTATACAATCTGCAAATTTTCCGGTTTTCCTTTGGGTTTTAATGATTTTTTGTGCATAATCAGAAACATCTTTTCCCTTTGGTATTGCCCCCATCATATAAGCTTCATAATCTGTTGTCACAATAGACTGATCCACTTTTTCTAAAGGCTTATTCTTTACATCCTTTCCATAGGAATATAATGCTAATATCCCCCATTCATCTAATTTTTTCTTTTCCAAATACTTTGCTGTATGATTCACATCTAAAGCAAAAGAAAAGCTTGTAAAAAGCATAAAAACCATCAGTGCTAAAGCAATTATTTTTCTCATCTTTCTTCCTCCCTCTTTTTATTTATTTTTTCATGAACCTATAGATTGCTTCATGAATGCATTAATTTATGACGAATTCCTCAAATACCTTGAAGATACTATTTCATTCTTTATTTTCTATCTTCTTTACAGGAATCTCCGTATAACTAATTCGATCTTTAAACCTTGATAATATATTGATAAAATCCTTTCCAAATAAATAAGCAAAAACGAAGTTTCCTACCCCATGCATCAAATCAAAATAAAAACTGTTCATATTTGTGATGATTAAGCTTTTAAAGGTATGAGGATAAACAAAAAATAACCAATGCCATAAATTCATAATATAGCCAAATAAAAATCCCCAACAAAATGCAAAGGTACTAAAAAATAACCTAGAAGGTCTCTTTATATATTTTTTAAGGATCCCTGAACTAAAGCCAGCAAGTCCCCAAGCTAACATCTGCCAAGGTGTCCAAGGTCCTTGCCCTAGAAAAAAATTTGAAGAGAGTGCTGCAAAGGCGCCTGTCATAAATCCAAAGCCTGGTCCAAATACATAGCCTGAAATCATCACCAAAAAGGTAGTCGGTTGTACATTTGGAAGTGCTGCAAAAGGAACTCTCCCAACACCAGCTAGTCCTGATAATGTAGCAATTAACGAAATTTCTTTTACAGATATATTTTTTCTTTCATAAGATGCAAAAACTAGAATAAAGGAAATTAATAATATTCCAGCTGATAATACACCATAATTCATATTAAACAACGCCTTCCTTCAAAGAATCCGCTACAGTTATAGCATCTTCTAGGGTAAGAATTTTATCAACATACCCACTAAACAATTTATTCATTTGTGTGGCATAATAAATCCCATCTGTTAGCACCGTATATTTTGAACCTACCTGCGCTACACTTCCGTCAAACATCAAGCAAACACGGTCACAATATTTTCCTATAAATTCAACATCATGGGTCACTAAAATAATGGTTTTTCCTTTCTTTTGTAGCCCTTTTATGATCCTTCCTAATCTTTCTTTTAATTCTCGGTCTAATCCTCTTGTAGGCTCATCTAGTATTAATATTTCAGGCTCCATTACAAGGATCGATGCTAATGCTACCCTTTGTTTTTCTCCACCGCTTAAATCCCTTGGATTTTTATCCTTATACTTCAAAATATCTAGTTCATGGCACACCTTTTCGATTCTTGATAAATCCTTCATTCCTTTTTGATCTAATGTATATTTTATTTCTTCATAAACTGTATCATTAAATAGATAATCATTTGGATTTTGAGAAAGGTATCCTACTTCTCCCTTTACTAGAAGCTTTCCTTTTGTAGGCTTTACTAGTCCCGAAATATTTTTTAGAAGGGTAGATTTACCGCCACCGTTCTCTCCCATAATCCCAAAGACTTCCCCCTTGAAAATATTTAAGTTTACACCCTTTAACGCTTCTTTTCCATTTTCATAGGTAAAACAAAGTTTTTTAGTAGAAATTATTTCTTGATCCTCTTTGTCCTTATACGCTTCTTCCTTTATTCCTCCAAATCTCATAGGATTGTGAAAAACTACATCTTTTCTTAATTTTTTTCTTCCTTCTTTTACTGTAAGGGGAATCCTCTTTTGTCCTAACCTTGCAAAATAATCAGAAACTGTTGGAGAAAAGTTTTTCTTATTCTTATAACTAAAGACTGTAAAGTCCTCTGGCTCTCCATCAAATACAATTTGTCCATCCTCCATGAATACTACTCGATCTGCTAAATGAAAGCATCTATCAATTCTTTGTTCTATTAAAACGATGGTGTAGCCTAACTCTTCATTTAATCTTTTTAAAATATGTAAAATTTCTTCAGCCGTAACAGGATCAAGCTGGGAAGTAGGTTCATCTAAAACTAAAAACTTATACCCCATAGCAATGGTTGCTCCAATAGCGACCTTTTGCTTTTGTCCTCCTGATAATTCATAAGTTTTTTTGTCTTTTAGCTCCCATATATTCAAAAAGCTTAAAGTCTCCATGACTTTTTTTCGCATAGTCTTATAGTCTTTCCCTATATTTTCAAGTCCAAAAGCAATTTCTCTTTCTACTTGATCCATAACCAACTGCTTTTCTGGATCTTGAAAAACCATTCCTACCTCTACGTTACTCTTAATATTTCCTTTTATTTTCCCGCCATAAAATTCTGGAACAATTCTATTAAATACTCTTCCTAAAGTAGATTTTCCACAACCTGATTTTCCAAGAAGCAATAAAAATTCTCCTTCTTTTATGGATAAATGAATATTGTTTAGAGCTGGTTCTTCTTTTCTTGGATAATAATAGGTTACATCTTCTATCTTAAAAATTTCCATCTTTTACACCCTCTCATCAACAGCATAGCCACTACTAAAGCAACATCTATATAAATAAGAAAAATCATATCTTCCCTACCAAAGCCTTTAAATGTAGGATAAAAATCCACAAAGCCCACATCATAAGCTATGCTCATGATTAATAACAACAATAAAATGAAATTCATTCCATGAATCAAATAGTCTATCCTTTTCATCTTAACTTGAGAGTAAGAAGTTCTTACCTCTTTTCCATACCCTCTAGCATATAAACTTTCTGCTCGATCTAATGCTCCTTCAAGGGAAGATATAAATATTACCTTTAAAATTGGATAATAGGCTTTCACCCTTTTGATCAAATTCTTCTCCTTAAAATTAACGCCTCTTAAAACCATTACATCCTTTACCCTCATGATCTCTAATTTTAATCTATGAATAATATTTGTACTCATAGATAGGGTAAGGGTAAACTTATGGGCATATTTTGAAAAAAAACTGAAATTTTCATCAGGATTGGTCATGACACTAAAAAACGAAAAAATCAATAATATACAAAATAATTTCAGCGCCATATTTCCACCATATGCCAATGATTCTAGCGTTATTTTCATCTTTCCTATAATGGGAAGTCTTGGACTCTTAAAAAGAATCGTTCTGCCACTTTGAGATACTAAAGGATTAATCATTATAATCCATACGCTCATGAATAAACCATATTTCATTGTTTGTTTTAATAGCTTTTTCTCTTCTAAAAAAAGCATAGTAAGTACTATAAATATAAGTATAGATAAAATATAAAAAGGATGACTATACACTAATGTCATAAAAAATAAAATACTTGAAAATAAAATCATCGTAAATGGATGCATCTTGATCATCTAATCACCTAATTCTTTATTGGAATATTAATTATTTCTTTTTCTGTTACAATTACAGAAAATTTCCCTTTAATCTTTTCTGGATTTTCATATAAAAGTTTTGTTGCTTTTTTGATACAATTTTCATCATTTCCTGTAACCAGCCACATACTTGCTGACCCTCCATACTCTTTTACAACTGATGTAATGACAGCTCCTTTTTTGTAAGTCTTTAAGACCTCTCCTTTGTTATTTAACCCTTTAATTCCTTCATCTAGTTTAAAATAAAATCCACATTTATTGCCATTTTCATAGAAATCTTTTATGTACTTCTTCTTTTTAAGTTCCTTCCACGAACCTATTACAATGGAATTTATCTGTACATCTTGTAAATTTCCATTTTCTAAATTCACATGATCTATAGCTTTAACCCCTTGCTTCCTCAAATAGTCTAAAAGGATAGCTCCTTGTTTTTCATAGCTCTTCATAGTTACTATTTCTGTCTTGTATATATTACCATCATGTCCATTGACAAAGTTTATAGGATATGCGCCAATCATACTTGACCCATAAATGTTGTTATCCCAATTATGATAATCCCATATGACAAGGTCTTTAGGCTCTAAATAATAATCTTCTGGTCCCACCTCTGATAATATACCATTCACATAATAAAACCAGTCCACTTTTTTCTTGTTTTTAAGTCCAGTAAATTCTGATTTTAAACCATTAATACCATTGATAAAGCCTCCCCCATAAGCTGTTTCAATATCAAAGTCTTTTTCCATTACTTCCATAACACTGATATCCTTTGAAAAATCCACATCTTTTTTTGATAAAGTATCATTCCCAAAATCTCTTGAAACAATTACCTCGACCTTTTCATTCTTTGCACTTGCTTCTTGACCGCATCCTATAAAGGTACACATCATAGCTAGTGTTAAAAGAAATAATAAAATTTTTTTCACCTGTAAAACCTCCATTCAAAATAAATTCTATCATCCTATTTCACACGCTTCAACATGATTTTTAAAACTTTCCAATTTCTATAAAAAAGCTGCTAGCAACAGGCTAACAGCTTTTTTCGTATAACGATATAAATATATTCAATAGCTTCGACGTAGTAAATTTTACCTTACTTTCTATAAAATATCAAGTATTTTGAATAAATTTTTACACAATATTCTTTATAAGGTAACTTTTATGTAAAACTACTAACAATCTTACAGTTATTGATTAATGCATTTATACAGCTTATAAAGCATTGTAGCAGCTTGTGCCCTATTTGCATTTTGTTTTGGTGCAAAGCTTCTATCTCCCATACCACTAATAATTTTTTCTTTTACACAAAGACTTACAGAATCCTTTGCCCAAGCTGCTATATTTTCAGTATCTTTAAAGATATTTAAACCATCTAAGCTTGATTTTTTATATCCTTTTTTCTCAAGAACCGTTGCAACAATCACTGCCATTTCTTGTCTTGTAATATTTCCATTTGGGTCAAATAGAGTTTCACTTCTACCATTGATCAATCTATTTTTATATGCTACTCCTATATAATCATGGTACCAAGCATCTTTTGATACATCTTTAAATGGTAGGTTCATTTCTTCTGTAGTATATCCCATCATCTTTGTTACTAATGTTGCAAATTCTGCTCTTGTAATGTTTGCTGATGGATCAAACATTCCTTCCTTACGACCATTGATGATGCCTTTGTTTGCCATAGCTTCAATAGCTTCCTGTGCCCAATCATAGTTCTCTAAATCTTTAAATACCTTTTTCTCTACTTTTTGTGTCTTTTCATCTACTACTTTAGCAAAATATTTACTAAAGTGAGAAGTTGTAAAGGTTACAGTTTTTGTAACAGGATCATATTTGCCACCCATGGATTCAATATTGCCATCATCTTTTAAGTAGAATACTTCTACTTTTTCTCCTGTTTTTACTTCTCCTTCATAGGACACACGAATGGTCATCGGCTCTTCAAATTCTGTTACTTTTTCTTGTCCTACCCTTGCATTTAAATCAACGATCATACTTTTTTCTGGTACTCTATTTCTTGCCATAGCAAGCAAACTATCTTTATTGACTATTTTTACACTTAAACTAATTTCTTGATTGATTGCCTTTTCTCCAAAGGTCTTTGGTGTTACATCAAAGGATGCAACTTCTGTTTGGATAGATACTTTTTTCATACCATTTTCTTTTAGACTTGCTATCATATTTTTCGGTAAATTGGTTTCTATTTCTTCTTGATCTACCCCAGTAATTTCTATAGTTACTTTCTTTTCAACTGCTAGATTTTCTTCTATATCATTCTTCTTTAATTTTTCCTTCATGGCTTTTTCCATATTTACTGCTGTCTTGATTAAGTCCTTTATACTATTAGCATCTATTTTTGCCATCGCCTTATCTTTTTCTACTTTCATTTGTGCTTTTTCAATTTTTTTGCTGCTCCCTTTTTCTACTGCTTTCTTTGCTATTTCTACTGCTTTTTCTTTGATTTCTTTCGCATTTTCTTTTCCTATTTTCTTCATCAACTCACCAGTAGCATCAATAGCTTTTTCTGCAACTTTCCCTGCATCTTTGCTCTTGATTTTATCCATTGCTTTTATGGTCATTTTCATATTCTCTGCTGCTACTTTACTGATTTCTTTTTTATCATCTTTTTCAGTCATTTGTTCAGCAGATTTTATTAATGTTTTTACGACCTCAACACTTTGACTGGCTAAATCCTTTGCTCCCTCTTCTGACTTTATTTTATCAACAGCCTTTTCCATTACTTTAGACATATCTTTTATCTCTTTTACAAAAGTCTTTGCAGCTTCTTTTGAATTGATTTTTTCTGCTTTTTCCTTTAATTTATCCGATACTTCTTTTACTGTGTCTTTGATTTGAGTGTCTGTTATATTGTTATTGTCTAATGTATTCTTTGCTTCATCTATTTGTGCGCTTACTTCGTCCTTTATTTCAGAAGTTCCCTCTCCTGTATTTCTTGAATCTGTCCTATAGTCTAATGTATAGAACCAATTTATTCTTTCTCCACCTTCTAATTCATAGCTCTCTACCCCTACTTCTATGGTCTTCCCATTCACATTTATCATCCATCCACTAAAAGTACCTTTATCACGTGTACGCTGACCATCTATTTCATCAACAAATCCATCAGGATTTATGTAATAAGATTTACCTTTTTTATCAAGTATCCTCTTCGTTACATCCCATACAGTTTCACCTTTTTTAATCTCTACCTCTTGTTCAGGGATGATTGTTCCTTTATACCCCTTTATAGAAAGGGTAACTATATTTTTTTGTTCTGGAACGTTAGGGTCTATGGGTTTATTATCTATATGAGTATTTTCTTGTTCCACAAATAAACGCTGAAATCCATCATCAGATATAGTTGTCTTTGTATACATAGACTCTTTCTTATATAAATCTGCAAGAGCCATAAATGCTTGTTCATTTGCACTACGATCTTCAAAACTTCCTTCTTGTTTCATATGTCTTAATAAAGCACTTAGCATAGTTTTGTCATCTACAGTCCATGTATTCGATAAAGGATTTTCTCCTATTGAAACAAGTCCTTGAATCACTGTAGCCACAGTATATACATTTTTCTTTTCAATAATATTTGTCTTATTTTCTAATAAATATTTTTTAGCTTTATTAATACTTCCAGTAACACCCTCTATATTTTTATGCTTCTCAAGAGCCATCATACACATAGCAGTATGATCAATACTTCCAAAGCTACCTGACCTATCTTGTAAATTGATCAGTGCTTTTAGCGCAGCTTCTTCATTGTATTTTGCTTTTGCCATATCAAGGGCTACGATACTCCAAGACGTTTGAGTAGATTGACCACTCTCATTTTTAATCTCAAATAACCCACTTGGCTTTTGTCCTTTTACTAGAGTGCTTACATCTTCATCAGTAGTTGGATTAAATCCACTCGCAATCATCCCTATAATATTCCCTGCATAATCTGTTGCATAATTAGGCTCTGAATTCTTTTTGTATTTTGATTTGATTGTGGCAACACCATTCGTTACATCTTTACTTGTATGATAATAACCTATTGCTTCTTTAAAGTCGAATTTATCTCTATCATTTTCATAATATTTTCTTAATCTATCTACTACTTCTTCAATCTTCTCTGCATTCGTCTTTTTTTCTATAATGATTTCTTTTTTTTCTGTTTTAAATGTAAAATCTTGTTGCTCGCCCTCTGTTAAAAAATATCCTTTGTATTCCGTATCAGCTTCTAACTTCGTTCGAAACTGAAATTTTCCATCTCCATCTGTTACTCCTTGATCAAAATAAACCTTTTTCTTTCCATCATTAATTTGTACCACAACAACTTTATTGCTATCCTCTGTTGTCCCGTTCATTTTGATGTTACCATCATTTACATCAATCTTAAAATCAATTTGTGCAAATGAAGTAGCCGTTAATGATAATATGAATAACAAAGATAATAATAAAGTACCTATTTTTCTTCTTATCATATTCTAATCTCCTCTATTGTATATTCAGTTCTATTGGCTCTTTCATATAACAAATACCTTTATCCGAATCATCCCACACAAAGCCTTTTACCTTATATTTTCCACTCTTTGGAACAAATACGGAAGCTGATACTTTCATCTCTTCTGTTGGCTTTATATTTTCATTCATATAACTATGATTGATCATTTTATTATTCTCATCATATAAGCCAACCATCAATGCAACTTTTTGCTCTTTACTGCCTTCATTTTTAATCTTTACTTTTACAAAAGCTTCTTCTCCATTTGAAAAATCCTTTTGATCTATTTGCTCAATTTTTAAATCATTTTCCTTTAAAACAATCTTTTCACTATTTGTAAAAGCTTTCAGACATACATTTGAATTCACTTCTTGAGTTGTTAAATCAGTCCAATTTTCTCCATTGCTACTGATAAAACTCTCCTTTTCATTTGCCTTTGCTTTACTTGCATACTTTCCCTTAGGACTTTCAATAGCGATCGGGTCTTTGCTTTCTTTTGTAGTAAGCTTTACTATTACCGCAAATTTTTTATTTGCCTTTAATTCAATATCATCTAATAAAATAGTATGATATCCAATAGCAGAAATACTTCCTGTTTTGATTTTTTCTTTATCTTTTAATGAATCTATATTATTAAAATCTTTAGCAATCCAAATTTCATAGGTTGAATCTTCTTTCGTTGTATAAAAACTTACTGCCTTTAACTTTTCCTTATAATTTTTAGCTTCAAACACATTACTAAACCAAGCAGTATCCCTTGCAAACCCATAATAAGCAGTTTGTCCAAGTTCATCATATTGATAGATATTATCATAATTATTACCATTATTTCCTAGAAACACAGCATTCTCTGTTTTTGCAATGTTGAAATCATAGTAAGAAACATAAAAATATCCATCTTCTCCCCAATCAGAACCCCAATTATTTTTGCAGATGAATGCACCATCTCCATATTTTTTATCAGCTACAAAATGATCCTTTGAATAATCATCATCCCACCCTACAATAGCAACAGCATGATCAAATCCTGTAGCGCTACTATTTTGGTATGATTTTTTCTCTCTATTGTAAAAAGCTGCATCCCATTTTAAATTTGTATAAACTGCACCATACTCTTTAATAGCTTTTTTTATTTTATCATTATCTTTAAAGTTTTCTCTTTTAGGTATAAATATCACATCTTGCACATGATAATCCGCATTCATAATCCCTCTATTGATAGCATTTTTACCTGATAATGGATAAGTATCTTTTTTTTCTAGTACTGGCCCCTTCCAACTAGCAAGGTATGCCGTTGCCATGTACATATTTCCACCATCTGTTGATTTTAGATCAAATCCATGTTGCGTCAACATATTGTTTTCTGAAAAATCCATATCACGATTTTCCCTATATTTAATATTAGATTCAAGGGAAGAAAGGGCTGTAAAAGCCCAGCATCCATTGATGTTCCCTTGATTTTTCACTTTTGTTACTCTATTTTCTTCTCTTAAATCGTATTTTGTTGGTAAAGCAGTATCTGCATAAGCAATGCTCCATTGGGCTGTAATCAGCAATATGAAACTCAATACAAACCCTAAGGATCTACCTTTTTTTCTCATCTTTATCCTTCTCCCCTTTATTCCATAGTAATACTCTTAACTGGTTTGAATACATCTATCTCTTCTTTATCTGATAAAAATACTTTTATTGTATATACGCCATCATCAGGTATAGCAAAGCCTGGTGAAGCTAAGGTTTCTTCATTTGCCTCTAATGCTTTTTCTATACTACTTGCTTTCAATACTTTATTATTTTCATCACATAACACGATTTTACAAACCATATTTTGAAGTTTTTCTAATTTATTTCTTATACGGATTTTTAATCTTGCTTCTTCTCCATTTGAAAAATCATCATTTAGTACATTGATTTCAAATAAATCACTAAAAGGATTATTCGTAACCTTCACCTTGCAATAAGGTCTACTAATATCTACTACATTCAGATCCTTATTCATTCTGGTAGCACTAATGATATATTCTCCTTCTTTTTCAAATTTCAAAGTAGCTTTTCCTTCAGCATCTGTTAATACATCTTTATAATTTTTAAATGTCTTTTCATTAGATTCTTTATATACAATATTTGCTTCTTTTATATTTATATTTGTATCCACATCATTCTTTGATCTACCCTTTAGCTGCAATGTAAAGCTTTCATTCGGCTTAATGATCACTTCCTTTTGGTCGAAGTAAGTATATGTGTTCTTTTTATAATCTTCCACATAATATACACAAATCTCATTTCCATCATGGATTTGAACATTGTTCATGAAATCACTTACATATTTATCATTCACATGATATTTCCAACCACTATTAGCTCCTGCACCAAAGTTCTTTAATCCATTGATTTTATCTAATAATCCTAGCTTATTTCCAGCATCAAATTTTTCTTTATCCGTACAGTCTATACCATTCTTTTGCAATGCTGCAATAAGTGCATTCATGACTGTTGGATTTTCTTTTACTATACAACTACCATCACCATAGATCCCCATATCAAAGTTATCTACTTCTAATTCTGTTTCTGGTATAATATTGTTTTTACTTCCTTCTACTCTTACCTTTACCTTTGCTGATTTTTTGTCTATTACATTTATAGTCATTTCATGCTTTATATCTGGATGATCTTTTAGTTTTGCTATTAGAAGGATTTGTCCTTTCCCCATCCCCTCTAGATATACTTTTCCTTCTTTTTCGTATTTTTTAGCAATAGCTGTATCATCTACTTCCCAAATAAATGCCTTACCTTCTATTGGCTTGTCTATTTTGTCAAAAGCCTTTGCCTCAAGCTCTATGATATCTCCAACTCTAATCTTATCTTTATTGCACTGAATCTTAATATTTTTCACTTCTAAGTCTTCTACCGAAAGATCTATTGCACTTTCTATATCCTTATCTTTTACATATGCTATAATCTTTACTTTTCCTGATTTGATCCCTTGAACTAATCCATCTTTGACACTTGCTATCGTATCATCAGAAGATTTCCATAGGACAACAGGATTTTCTATCAAGCTATTTTTATCGTCAAAAGCACTCACTTGTAATTTTAATGTTTGTCCCATGAGTAGCTTATTTTTTTCTGGCTTGAGGATATTTATTTTTGCAATTTCTCCTACTGAAGCTGATCCATCGTATTTGATTGCCAATCTTTTGAACATAGATTCATTTGTATACATATCAGCAAAAGCTGCACATGTATAATTTAGAGCATCGTAAGAGAGTTGTCCTCCTTCATACTGTGAATAACCTTTTCTTAACTTACTTATATATTTACTTTTTATTATGCTATCTAAAACAGTTTTTTGCCCCTTAAACCATTTCGTTGAATAAAGAGGATTGATCCCATTAGCAACAAGGGCTTGAACAACTGCACCTGTAACGATTGGGCTATTAATCTTCCCTTCATCCTCATTAAATCCGCCATCTTGGTTTCGTTTACTTTCTAAGTATTTTAAGAGGTGATCTATTCTTTCACTAACCCCTTCTATATCCTTGTGCTGTGCAAATGCTGTTAAAGCAACTGCCTCTGATTTTACCTCCTTATACATTGAGGTATTTTTTTTCTTATCTTCTATATCAATTAATTTGATTAATGCCTTTATAGCACTTTCTTCATCATATTCTGCATCCACCATATCAAGAGCAATAATTGTATACCCTAATGCTTCAATATTGTTTGGATCAGAATATTTACTAATAATAAATTGTCCTTTATTAGGTCCATCTTTTATTTGATGAGCTCTTACTATATCTACATAGTTCTTATACTGCTTACTTCCTTTTTTTATCTCATGCTCTCTTGGGTTCTTCCCTGCACCAACCAACGCGATAATCATTTTTATATAGTGCATCGTTGTCGTTGGATGGGATGTTGTTATTACATGCTCTTTTACATTTTCTTTATCTATTCCTAAAAGAACTGCACCAGGAGCTGCTACGAATTCGTATTGTTTATAATCTTTATAAACATCTTTTAAAAATTGTATCTCATTTTTTAATCTTCCTTTTAAAACTTCCTCAGAAATACCAGAATTAATCTTTATACTAATTTCATCATATATATCTTTATTATTTTTCAAATATACTTTTATTTTTATTGTTCCTTCTTTTAAAGTCTTCACCAATCCATTATTTACTGTCCCTTTTTGTGAGTCACTACTTTCCCATGTAAGACTTTGATTTTTTACTATATGATTGTCTTGATCATATATAGTTGTTTTGATCTGAACTGTATCTCCTGCTATTACTTCTATAGGTTCTTGATTAGTGATTTCTATTCTTGCAGGTGCTCCTGCTTTTACATATTTTATTTCATGATACATAGACGTATTATTTTTTAAATCTGCTAAAGCACAAAGTGCGTATGCAGTATGATCATAACCACCAATACCTTCTGAATGATCGTATTTAAAGCCTTTTGTTCCTTTACATTTTAAAAGCGCATCTAGCAATGTAATTGCATTTCCATATGAATCATATTTTACCCATTCTCCTGAAAGTGGATCTTCTCCAATAGCTATGATCCCTTGAATCGTCAAGGATGTATTCATACAACTTTCTATAAAAGCATTTTCATCTTGCTTTTCTTTTAAATACTTTTTGATTCCCTTAATGGCATCTACAACACCCGCTACCTTTTGGTGCTTTGAAAGAGCTATAAGCACCCATTGTGTTCCCTGTATATCTTCTTTTTCTTCATCGTCATCTTCTGTTATGGCATATACTTTTCCTGAATTATTTTTTAATTTATTTATCAAAGCAGTAATAGCAGCTGTTTCATCGTATTTTTCCTGTGCCATATCTAATGCGATGATAGCTTTTGCCACATATTCAGCAGTTGTATGATTATAAAATTTAGGCTGTGCATTAATGATCTTATCAATATAATTTTTCCCTTTATAATCCCTTGGATTTTCACAAGCTGCTATAAGATTGATTGTATTTCTTCCTTGGCAATTTAGATTGTCCATATTATAAATGTTAAGCTTCGAAGCTATATGATCTACATCTACATGAATACTTCTAAGTGCCATAGAATGGATACACTCATATTCATCTTTTGTGACTAAATATTCTTTAGAAAAATTGATACCATCATTTAGCTTTTCTTCTTTTATTTTTCCTTGAGTAATCTCTAAAGCAATACTTCCTTCTACGTTACTAGCTTCTTTTTTAATAATTGCTTTTATCGTTATCCTTCCTGCCTTTAATCCTGTCAAAATATTGTTTTCATCTATTGTGGCAAAGCCTGTTGGTTCTATAGACCACGTTATGGATGGTTTTTGAATCACTTCTCCATCTGTATCAAGCACCTTTGCATTGATTTTTACTTTTTTCCCTGTTTCTATCCTATCAATATTTTGATCTACCGTTACTTGAACTGTATTGGGTACATGAGGAATAACCTTTATACTCATGGTATTTTTCACAGCGTTATTGTCTTTTAGCATAGCTGTAATTACAACAGTTCCTGCACCAATGGCTGTAAATTCTCCTGTTTTTTCATTGATTGCTGCAATAGCTGGCTGATCTACAGACCAAACAAACTCTTGATCTGATATAAAATTATCATCCTTATCAAAGGCTTTTGCTGTTAAGGATAAGGTATGCCCTACCTTTAATTCTTTTTGATCATTTTCTGCATGAATCACTACTTTTGTAGGTGCTCCTTGCGTCTTTATTGGCTTGTACATGGATTTACCCGTTTTGATATCTGTAAGAGCTGCAAAAGCAAATGCTGTTGCCTCTTCTTTACTTAAAGACCCTCCTCCACCTTTAAAACCACTCTCTTCCTTTAACTTTAAAAGTGCATCTAACATGGTTGTTTTGTTTCCTGCTTCATCTGTTTTTATATATTCTTGAGATAAGGGATTTTCACCTATTGCTGTAATTGCTTGAATGGTTTGTCCAATCTCTTGACAATTTGTGTCCTCATCCCAACCATTATACTCTTCTTTTAGATATGCTTTTACTTTGTTGATAAGTTCATCTACACCATTTATATCCTTATGATTAGAAAGAGCAATAACCGCCAAAGCAGTTTTTTCTAAATCAGGGGTATCTGACCAACTACTTCTTTTTACATATGCTTTATTCCCAGATATTTTAAATTTATTTTTCAAAGCGTCTATTGCTTTATTCTCATTATAAGATGCTCCTACCATGTCTAATGCAATCATAGAATAAGCAATACAATCTGCCTCATCATCAGAAGACCACCTATAACCTCTAGCATCAAAGTATCCTTCTTCTGTTTGTGAAGTTGTTAAAAAGCTTACATAATCATGACCTTGATAAGCTTTAGGGTCTAATCCTGCTGATAAGAGTGCCATAATAGCTTTTGCATATTGATCTGATTCTTTTCCTGAAGAACCTTTTATGAAATTCACATCAGGTAAATCTAATTTAGCTTGAATGCTAGATGTATCTACTCCAGCTCTCTTTAATGCTAAAGCTTCAAGGCAATCATATTTTGTATCTTTTTCATAATAAAGCTTTAACTCCTCTATTACTCTTTGGGCTTTTTGTTCATCCGTTTGTACAGGGATTACCTTTAAATCAAAAGTCTTTGATAGTTCAAAGCCCTTTGTTTTTGCAGTAATTGTAATATTTTTTTCCCTATCTACTGGCTTTGCTGTAATCAGTCCTGCTTGGTCTATACTAGCAATATTCTCATCAGAGCTTGTCCATTCTATTGCTTGCCCCTTCATCCATGTATCATCTTCTTCATACGCCTTTGCCATGAGGCTAAGATTTTGACCTACTTCTAGTATTGCTTTTTGAGCTTCCTTTTCTCCTATAAATATTTTCATTTTCTTAGGAATGACTGCAATAATCTTTAAAGATATTTCTTTTTTTACACTCGGCTTGTTTTTTACTATAGCTTTGATCGTAATGGTTTTATCTTCTGCTACATCCTTGGCTGTAACAAGACCTGTTTGATTGATCGTAGCTATATTTGTATCAGAGCTAGACCATATGACCTCTTCCTCTTTTATTTCTTCTCCATCTTCTTCAAGTACTTTTTTTGAAAGCTTTAAAGTAGTTCCTTCTTTTAATTCTTTCTTTTTCCCAAGGGGAAGGGTAATCTCCATAGTATGTGGTACTCTTGCCTTTACAGCAATAGCTTTTGTAGCTGTAATCTCTGTTTTATCTACCTTTGCAGTTATTTGAACCGTTGTATCTGCATCTATTGCTTGACCTGTAACCCATCCAGCTTCATCTACTACTGCCTTATTGGTAGCTGAGCTTGTCCATTTTATTTTTTTCCCTACTACTAATTTATTATTTTCATCTAATACCTTTGCTTTTAACTTTAGTTTTTGTCCTTCTTTTACAAAATCTTGATCCCCTATGATTTCAATACTATGAGGAATGGTTCCTAATTCTACCTTGATTTCTTTATACATAGACTTATTTCTTACTAAATCAGCAAGAGCTGCAAAACCTAAAGCTGTTGCTTCTTGATCTACACCATAAGCTGTTTTTGTTTCTTTAAAGCCAGTATCTTTTCTAAATGAAATCAATGCATCAAATATTGTTTTATCATTTTTAATCCATTCTGTACCCAATGGGTCTTGTCCTATAGCTATAAGTCCTTGAACTACAGCAGCTGTAGCTTTACAATTTTCTTTATCTCTATAATACATATCTTTAGCCGTAAATGCTCCATTGTCTGTTTGCTTATACTTAAAGTATCTAATATAAGCATCTACTAAATCGTTTATTCCATCTTCATCCATATGCTTAGACATAGCAATCATAGCTAAAGCTGTTATCTCTATGACACCATAATCATTGCTTTTGGGGATACATTTTCCGCTCCCTAGCATTCTTGATTTTTGCTCTAAAATATCCATAGCCTTTGCTACATTATATTCTGCTCCTGCCATATCTAAAGCAATCACTGGTAAAATAACATTTTCAGGATCTGAGGAACTATATCCAATATTAAAGTATCCTGATTTACCCTGTTTATCCACAAGCTCTTGTACATAATCATGTCCATTATAATCTCTAGGATCTAATCCTGCTGCAATCAATGTGATAATATTTTTTGCATATTTTTCCGCACTTGACAAATTCGTCTCTATTCTTATTTTTTGTTGAATACTAGCTTCATCTTCTCCTGCATGTCTTAACCCTAAAGCTTCTATATAATTGTATGAAGCTTTGTTATTATAATAAGGTTTTACTTCATCTAAAGTATTTTTGAATATACCACTCATAGCTACAACTTCTATATGAAAAATAGCTTCTGCCTCTTGACATTTTGCTTTCACTTTAGCTGTTCCAACAGCTTTTCCTGTAATCTCTCCATGATCTAAGGTAATATACTCTTGACCAGCTACTACTTCCCAAGTAATACTTACATCATTTATTTCTTCATTCCCTTGATCTAAAACCTTCCCAGTTATATGTATATTTTCATCTTTTTTAATAGATATTTGATCTTTTACTTCCTTTTTATTTAAATATAATTTTATGGTTGTTGGCTTTCTTTCACTTACTTTTATAGCAATGGTTTGAGTAATAGAACCATTTTCAATACTTGCTGTTATCGTTACATCCCCTGCTTTAATCCCTGCTACTAATCCATCGTTAACAGTTGCAATACCTTCATCAGAGCTTGTCCAAACAATCCTTTGCCCTGGTACAATTCTATCTTGGTCATCTACAACTTTATATTGAAGCTTTAATGTTTTCCCTTTTAGTATTTCATCGGCTTTGCTTTCAAGGATAATCTTCGAAGGAACCTCTCCAACCTGCACCCTTAATGCTTCGTACATAGATTTTCCTATCTTTAAATCAGCTAATGCCCTAAATGCAGCCATGGTTGCATATTTATTAAAATATCCACCATTTCCAGCAACCTCCTTAAAGGTTCCATTATCTAATTTTCCTTTTAATAGCTCTGTATAAAGATTATCTTGTCCTTTACTAAACTCGCTTGACACTGGATCTTTTCCAACTGCTAAAAGTCCCTGTATGACATTTGCAATAGCTTGTATATCTGGTCTATATTTATCAAATCCTACATGATCTTTCTGACAAGCTTTAATATAATTTACACATTTTTCAATTGCTTCATTAACACCAGCTATTTCCCTATGCTTTGACAATGCAATCATGGCTCTTGCTGTATTTTTCAACTTATCTTTAACATACGAACCAGCTACATACTTATTTTCACCATCATCCCTCAAGTTGTCTAAAATATATTTTACCGCTCCTTGTTGATCATAGCTTCCATTTGCCATATCAAGGGCAATCACACATTCTATATGATAAGGTAAAGAAGATACAAAGCTTCCATTTTGATTTTGAAAGCTAGCTAAGCTTCCTACAAAATCAGCCTTCTGTCCATTAGCTTTTTCAAAATCTCTAGGATTTTCATCTACTGCTATTGCCCCCATAATCCCTTTGATACAATTTGTATAATTTGTAGTATTATAAGCTTTATTTAATTTTGACACCATACTAGAAGTATCTTCTCCTAGCTGTCTATACGCCATGACCACATCGTAATCTAGCTTTGACTGGCTATCATAATATTCTTTTAACTTATTAATCACTTCATCCGCTACAACTACTTTCTTCTCTTCCATAAGCTGTAGCTTTCCTAAAAATAAATTTCCATCCGGATCATATACTTGATTTGAAACTGTATACACCTTACTACTAACCGTATCCTCATTATTTTCTACCTGATCGTTCATCCCTCTTTTTTGACTTGCATAAGCATGTAAAGCCGCTGTTGGCATTAAACTAACCAACATAGTAAAAGCTATGATCATGCTCAGTATCCTTCTTCTCATTGTATGCCTCCTCTTACATGAATAAATTTGTTATCATCCTGTCTTTACTAACTTTTTCTTGTAAATTGATGTCCTCCTTTTCTATTTTCTTTCCTATGTTTTGTTTGCTTCTACATTGAATAAATTTTAAAGTATATAAAAAAGCCTTAACTCCCATTTGAAAGTCAAGACCCTTGTTATAACATACTCAGATATCACTTATATGATATCGGTTACATACTTTACCGCCTTGTATTTTACCTTTCCTCGGAAGGTTTATACACATAACTACTTAGGCAGGTATTCTGACTTATGGATCAACGTTTCCCCTTCGCCTTCCCAGTTTCCCAGTGGCATATTGAAAGGTCACTCCCCAATCACAGCGGCCGGACCGTTCGAGATTTTTACTCGATTCCCTTTTCAGCTTTAATAAACACAAAAGCACCTAAATAGTGTTCTATTCAATTAAAAGCTTTCTTCATTAATCCGAAATTTTTTTCCTTATAGAGAATATCCTTTTCTATATCGTATCTATCCTATATCCAGTAAATTTTATCTTACTTTACATATGATGTCAATATTATTTTATAAATTTGTCGTTATTGCACCATTTTTGTTTCCAAAAGAAAAACTACTAACATTTTAGCTAGTAGTTTTTCTTTTGAATTTACTTATTGATTAAATTGTAAATCTTATAAAGCATTGTAGCAGCTTGTGCTCTATTTGCATTTTGTTTTGGTGCCAAGCTTCCATCACCCATACCACTGATAATTTTTTCTTTTACGCAAAGACTTACAGAATCTTTTGCCCATGCTGCAATGTTTTCAGTATCTTTAAAGATATTTAAACCATCTAAGCTTGATTTTTCATATCCTTTTTTCTCTAGAACTTTTGCAACGATCACTGCCATTTCTTGTCTTGTGATGTTTCCATTTGGATCAAATATGATTTCACTTCTACCATTGATCAATCCATTTTTATATGCTACTCCTACATAATCATAGTACCAAGCATCTTTAGCTGCATCTTTGAATGGAATATTGATATTTTCAGTAGTATATCCCATGATCTTCGTAACAAGTGTTGCAAATTCTGCTCTTGTAATATTTGCTGATGGCTCAAATATACCTGTCTTTCGACCATTGATGATTTTTTCCTTTGCCATAGCTTCAATAGCTTCCCTTGCCCATTCGTAACCTGCAAGATCTTTGAAGGTTACTTTTACTTCTGTTTTGTCTACCTTCTTAGCAAAGTATTTACTAAAGTGAGGTGTTGTAAAGGTTACCATCTTTGTATCTGAATCATATGTTCCACCCATACTTTCAATAGTACCATTATCATTTAGTAAGAATACTTGTACAGTTTCTCCTTTTTTCACTTTTCCTTTGTATGGAATACTTACACTGATTGGTTCATTGAAATTGCTTATTTTTTCTTTTCCAGCCTTGGCATTTAAATCTACTACTAGGCATCCTTTTGGTACTTTATGTCTTTGTAACGGTGTTAATGTTTTTGTATCTGTTACTTTTGCATGAAGTACAACTTCTTTAGCTTTTTTATTTTCTGCAAAGGTGTCTTTTGTTAAATTAAATACAGCCATTTCTGTTTTTAGAATTACTTGTTCTATATGGTTTTCTTTTAGTTTTTTCATCATATCTGATGCTAAATGTAGCTCTACTTCTTCTTTATCTTTACTTGGTATTTCTATAGCTAATTTTCTTCCTACTTTTATTTTATCCTCTATTTTGTTTTCCTTTAGCTTATCTTTCATTTCTTTTGTAATATAGGTTACTGTATCAATAATCCTATTGATTTCACTAGAATCTATCTTAGATACTACCTTTTCTTTTTCTACTTTTAAGGTTCCTCGTGAAATTTTTTGTTTCAATGATTTTTCTATTGCTTTTTCTGCCACCTGTACTGCATTTTTTTGTAGTTTTTCTTTACTTTCTTCTCCTAACTTTTCTGTTAATTTTCCTACAATATCTATAATGCTTGCCGCTATTTTGTTTATTTCTTTTTGATCTTGTATTTGATCCATTCCCTTTAATATAGTCTTCATATTCTCTTGTGCAATTTTGCCTATTTCTTTTTTTAGATTCTTATCTGTAATCTTTTCTGATAATTTTCCAAGCACATTAGCTAAACTTAAGTTTTTATCTAATACCTTTAATGCATCTTTTTCGTTCTTTATATCTTTTACTGCATCTTTTAATTTATCCTTTACTTCATCTACTTTTTCAACTACTTTCTTTTGTTCATCTACTGTATTTATTTTATCCATATCTTTATTTAATAAATCTAATAATTTTTCTATAGCTTCCACATCTAAATTGATTCCTGGTGGTGTTTTACTTTCTCCTCCTACTTGAATATGAATAGGCAATGGTCTTACAATATCTCTTAGGTCTTCTCCATTGATTCTTTCTGCTGATATTGTATAATTTCCAGGTTCATAGAATATCAGTGTAGCTTTTCCTTCCTTGTCTGTCTTGACTTCTTTTCCTGCCATTTCATAAGGCTTACCATTTACATAAATGGTTGCATCCTCAATTAATTGTTCTTTATCTGAACCAATAGTATCACTTCCAGCGTTATAGGATGCTACAGCCCCTTTTAATTTTATTTCAACCTTTTCACCTGTGCTTGCACTAGTTTTGTCTGATTTTATTTCAGTCACAGCAGTATCAAAACCATAGGCTCCAAAATACCAAAGTATATCTTCTCCTCCATCTAAACTATATCCTTGACAACCATAATTAGGAAGCCAACCATTTACCCGATACATCCATCCTGATGAACTTCTATGGTCAAATTCTCGATCTCCACCAATCATGGCCATATAAAGAGACCATCCATAATCCTGTAAATCACATTCACTACTATGATTTGTACAATCAAAGCCTTGTTGCTTTAAGGCTTCTATAATTACATGGGCCACAGTTGGATTTTTAAGTCTATCTGGACCCCAACCTTTACTTTCAGTAGCAGATGAACCTGATGCTTTTCCTAAATAAGGGGTTAAATCAAAATTATCTACTGTGATACTTGTTCTAGGAACAAAAGTTTTATCATATCCTTCTACTCGAATATGAACTGTTGCTTTATCTACATACTCTCCAGTATTGTTACCATTATCTTCAATATCTAATCCTGTGCCCCTATACCACACACGGCCTCTGTCTCCAACTACAAACAATTTGTCACTGCCAAAGCCAATCACTCTCTCTAATCCTCCATCAGTTATATTCTCAGGTGGATGGGGATCATACTTATTGGTTCCAGCAATTTTATTCCAGTTTTGACCATCATAATAATATAAATAATCTTTCATAAGATAAATATTATCTTTATTTAAAATAAATATCCTTGTTATATGATTATAACCATTTGCCTCTATATTTCTTGTTACAAAAGGAATAGGAATATCTTTCCAATTAGTTCCATCAAAACAAGCTATATTCATCGGTTTCAAATATTCGTCACTAGTCTTTAAATCTTGATTATAAGCTATACACAGATGATTACTAGCATCTAAATATATACCTTTGATTTGTCTATTTGCTATTCCATCATGATCAATCCTGTATTCAGACCAATTCTTCCCATCATTGTGGTATATTTTTTGATTCTTTGCTAAAGCATAGATATCATCTGATGCTGCAATCAATAGATTTTTATATAATTCAAATCCTAAATTATGCTCTGTCCAATTTTCCCCATTATAGTGATAAATTTTATTATTAAATCCCTGTTTTATATAGATGTCTTCTCTTGAACTTCCCCATACTTGTTTAATATTTTGGTTTACAGGTTGATCTATTGCTATTTTTTCCCATTTTTCACCATTAAAATGTTCAACAAAATTTTCATTTTCAGCATGTTTAGCTGTAAATATATTTTTCGATGAATTTCCCCAGACGCAATCTAATTCTTCACTTTTTTTAATTCTCTTCCAATTAGCACTTCCTTGCATTTTCTCATACTTATATAGTCCAGATCTAGCTTGTACATATATTTCTCCATCTTCAAATACTAGGATATCTGAAACATCATTAGAATACTCATATACATCTAAACTGCCGTCAGGCTTCTTAGTAGGAACTCGATGCCACTTCGGAACATCCATTTCTATCCAATCTATATTTTTTGTATTTCCTGCAACTTTTAAATGAATGCTTTTTTCATTATTCTCTTCATTTGTTTCTGTTACAACATGATTTTCATCTATAACTGCTTTTAATTGGATTGTCCCACTCTTTGGTGTCCACTTATCTAAGTGTACATTTCCCTTATTTGGTAACTTTTCAAAAGGAAATTTATGCAGTATCTTATCATTTTCATATATTACAATATCTATATTTTTAATATTTACATTTCCGTTATTTGTATATCCGATTTGAAAACCTGCACCTTCTTCATTTGTTTTATAGATTTTTTCTCTATTTTCTAGAGATCTTATTTCTCCTATACTCAAATCAGTCTTTATATATTTTTGTAATATATTGTTTTCTTCATCCTCTTCTTCTACTATGTTTAGAGCATCTACAGCTACTTTTATATTTTTATTATTCACCTTGTCTATTGGTAAATCTTTAATTTTTATAGTATTGGTAGAGTTAGGTTCGAAGTTGATTGTTTCTTTTGTAATAAAATCATAATCATCTTCCTCATATACGGCTCCATATACAGCCATTGTTACATTTTCTGCTTCTGTTTTTCCTGTATAGCTTACTAATGCATCAATTTCTGAAGTATTATTTTCTACATCTAAGGTTACATCTATTTTAGATACTTTCAAATCTTTTTTATCTGAAATTTTATATTCTAAAATTGTTCCTTGATCTCCTACTACAAGTAGATTTTTTTCTTTTATTCCCATTATACAATTTAATTTTTTATCTAAAAGGAATTCGATGGTATCCATTTTTTTCCATTCATTTCCGTTATGATGATAGATGATCCCCTCTTCATCTTTGCCATATCCTACTGCATAAGTATTCTTTAAATCCTTCGTCCAAAAATCGTTTATTCTTTTGAATTCTAATAATTCTTTTGCTTCTGTAAAGTTTGTACCATCAAATTTTGCATTTATAGCAGGAAATCTATCAGCATATTTATCTCTAAATTCTCTACCAGCTAGATATATTTCATTAGGGTTTTTTACAAATATATCTGTAAATCTTCTTTTCTCATAGGTTGAAATATACTCTTTCCATTCGTTCCCATCAAAATATCTGAATCCTGCTTTTGACTTTCTATATTTATTAATCATTCCTAATATATAAATATCATCTTCACTTTTTACATGTAACCCCATAAGTGAAGATCTACCTTCATCCTTTTCTATCCATTCATCCCCATCAAAATGAGTTAATCGCCCTTCTCCTGCCACAAAAATGTTATCTTCCCTTGTACCAGCAATATCGTAATAACCTTTTAAATTTGTATCAGTAACCTCTTTTTTCCATTCAGTACCATTATAGTGTACTCTTATAGATCCACGATTAGGCATTGTCTTATCATACGGATACCTACTGGAAATGGAATAAAGCCCACCTACAGCATATATATTCTTCGATGAAGTCCCCCATATACTATGTAAATATATGTTCGGCTCATCTATATGATATATTGGCTTACTAAGTCCTTCTCCACTTTTATATTTATAAACATTTTTTTGCCCTAATACAAATACTTCTCCATCAGGGCTTTTCCATATATCTACTAGGTCTTCTTTTACATGAGATGCTATAGCCTCCCATATTCCTTCTTGTTGCTTTTCATTATTATAAATGGCCTCTGTTACTGTTGATTCTTTTTTTTCTGTATTCTCAGCCCACGCTATTTTATTTTCCATACTGATTGGGGTTACCAATCCACTAAATATCATAAGAAATATTAATAAGCTCGCTACTAAGCTTTTGTTTTCAAATTTATACATTGTCTCCCTCCTACATTACAATTAGGGAATGTATCTATACATTCCCTAATTTGAAATATTCTTTCATGTAAAGCAGCCTATTGATCCTTCCCATATACACTATTTGTTACATTTTCTACTTTTGGTTCCTGTAACAGTTCAATAGCTAAAGCTCTGCTTACTATTCCTTGTTTTATTCCAAATACATATCCAGAATCATTACCAAAGATCACATATTCTCCAGCAGGTGCCATTCCTTGTAATGTATAATTTTGCTGTCCAGCTGCAGGTGTAAAATCCCATACTAAAGATGCATCCAAGCCATCATCCATTATGCAATAACATTTCCCCTTAGCACTATTTTCTGTAAAGTATATATAATTATATACATCATCGCTATATACAATAGGAGAAGACTGTACGCCACCGATTCCTGCATACTCCCATACGAGGTTTCCATTTGTATCATAGCATACTATTTTTCCTCCAGAGAATTGTCCAACTCCCACATATATTCTATCTTCATCAAAATCTTTATGATATGCTACAACTGGTGTAGATGTTGCTTGACTGTCTAGTTTCTTTGACCAGTCGTATGTAAGCTTACCATTCCCATCAATATCTAGCTTCCATAGATAGCCACTTTTGTCTGTAAAATATGCTGAATTATCATATACACAAATAGAAGATCTTACTTGTGCCGCATCAGAATGAATTGCTTTTAAATCAATTTTTTGTTCTTCTTTTCCATTATTTTTATTTAAAACATGAATATAAGAAGCGTCATTTCCGAAAATCACATTATCTCCAACAATTGCTGCGCCTGCCCAATAAAAACCATCTTCTCTGCCATCATTCTCCACTCCCGTATATTTCCAATCTATATGTCCACTGCTTGCATCTACACAATAGTAAAGACCACTCTTTGTCTGATTCCAAGTTCCCTTCCAACTCCCAAAATACAATTTTCCATTTTTGTATGTGATTGGAGTGTTCAGTTGTCCTCCTTCTGCTAAAGTTATAATATCTGTAACTTTAGGGGTACCATTTAGATTGCTTATTTTCTTAATTTTTACTCCTGAGCCATCGTCTGCTCCTAAGTATATATTAGAGCCATCTGTTGCTGGATTACATAACTGAAATCCACCATTAGCATCAACTACTACCTCCCACTCTTTATCTCCAGTCCTTACATCCATCTTATAAAGCTTGCTGTTCGCAAAAACATAGGTATCATTTCCTATTACAAGCGGGACTACATCTACACCAAACCATCCTCCTGATTGTGTTGCTGTTGCCCATGCTTCTACAGAATCTGATATGGGTAGATTATCAGTTGTTACCCCATTATGTTTAATATCACCTTGAAACTGTTCCCAATCTGCAAATGCACTCATTGGCATTAAAGTAAGTAGCATTACAACTACTAAACTAATGGCAAATGACTTTCTTCTTCTGACCATTCTAAGTCCTCCTTTGTTCTTCAATTTGTCTTTGTAAAAAAAAATATTCAGAGATTAATTTAGATAAGTCTTTTTTCTACCACTCTTCACCCCACGTAGCAAATCCCCATCTTTCTTGATCTCCATCCTTTAATTCATATTGAGCGGCTCCAGTCATAGGCAAGACATTATTTACTTTATACATCCATCCAGTCATTCCAAAGTTTTTATAAACGCCAACCTTGGAAACAAAATTACCACCGTAACCAACAGTAACATTTTCTCTTACCCAATCCCAACCATCAGTATGTCCTTCTGTATCACATTTTTCCTCTAAAGCATATAAAAATGCATGCATAGCTGTTACTTTACCTTTCATTACAGCAGAATCATTGTAGCTTTGTCCATAAATATCTTTTAATGAAAAATTAGTTAATTTTGGAATAATCACATCCACATGATCTAATAGCTCATTATCACTCACTTGCTGTGGATTCTCTAATTTATCCTTTACTGGAAAGCTTACTTGCATATGAATATTTTTTACAGTTACTTTACTTTCTTCTTCTGCTGCAAAGGCCTGTACCCCTGCAAGTCCTAAAACAAGTGTTAATACTAACATCAACGAAAATATTTTTTTCATTTCTTTTGTCCTCCTTCAAATTTTTATTTATTAAAATATTTCTCTGAATATTTTCCAAGTTAACCCTCTAGTTCAATACATACTAGATTCTTCTTTGATCAAAACTCCTACAAAAACATAAAGAGACACCACCCATAATAGGTAGTGCCTCTAGTTTTCTAGTCAGCTCTAACTTTTTATATTTTTTATAACTTGATTGATTTTTTTATTTCTTCTACTCTTATTGGATATTTATCTTGTACAATAATACGAATTTCACCATATTCAGTTCCACGTATTAATTCAATAAGATTTTTTTCCTTTTGATTTACATTCACCTTTATATTTTCTTTATTCAAATGAATCTCCCCCTACCCCATATACATATAAAAGATTTTTCAAATAATATGATCTTACTAGAGGTCAACCTGGTTTAAAATCAAAAACCCCTATCTTCCAATGAAGACAGGGGTTATATACTAATCTTAACTCGTTTAGATCATCATAAACGAATCTCATATAGTACCGCTCCTTTCCTCGGAAGGATGTATACCTAAAGCCTTTGGCAGGTCTCCTGACTTATGGATCAATGTTTCCCTTCGCCTTCCCAAAATTTTTTTAGTGGCACATTGAAGGATTACTTTCCATTTACAGTGGCCGGACCGTTCAAGATTTTCACATGATTCCCTTTTCATCTTTTATCTTTAAGATAAAAGAACCTAAAAGCTATGTATTCAATTTTGATAAATATTTATGAAAAAAAGCCAAATTTCTTTCTTACACTGTTAAATTTTATACTCATTTACATATGATGTCAATTATTCCATGTCTATTTCCTCCCACAATCGTTTTGCATAATTCGTCATTTTTTTACATTTGTATTGATTTTCAATGATTACTTATTGTGAAAATTGTAATCCATTGATTACCTGCTCTACAAGCATCAATGTACCTTTTACTCCCATCATGGCTTTAGGAGTTACATCTATATACCCTAAAGAAGGCAGTCCAATTTCCACCCCTGTAAAGCTTTTATTCTTTAGCCTAAGCTGAGCAATAGTATTCCCATCTGCAAAAACTATATCTGCATTTTTTGAATAAATACTACTTTCAAGTGCATCTTCAAATCCTATCTTCTTTAAAAAGCTATACAATTTTTCTTGGAATTTTTTATCATTACTTCCTAATAGCTGAATAGATGCTGGAATCATTCCTAAATAGCTATACAGCCAATTTGTCATAGCATATGCAACAGAACCTTGTCCCTTAATAGAAAAGGTAGCTCCTTTAGGAAGTCCTGTAAGAGAATTAAATCTAGATAGGTATAAAAAACTTCTTGCCCTTGATTTTTGTATTTCTTCTAGTGAATAAAAAGGATCTACTCCTAGCTTTTCGCATATATTTTTTATAAAATTTTCCGTGCTTTCAAATCCAATAGGTACGCCATCTTCACAAAATACATAGGGCATATGGTATTCTTTTTCCATCCATTTAGCCAGTTCTAATCCATATTCTGGATATAATACAACATTTAAAGCTGCTTGATTCGCATTTTTTATGGTATCAAAATCATCTCCTGCACAAAGGGTAGAGATGACCTTAATCCCACAAAGCTTTAAAAGTCTTTGGATTTCTTTTATATTTCCTTCATAATATTTATTGTAGATAGATATTCCTACAAGATTCACGCTCTTTGGAATAATTTTTCTAGGCTTCATCGGAATTGCTTCTAATATTTTCATGACCGCCTTCTGAAAACCATCTCCAAACTCTCCTGAAAATCCAGTGCTTTCTATTGAAAAGCATAAAGTGTCTTTTACTTCATTTTTTAAGAATCGATTCAAATCATCTCCAATCAAAGCGGCTCCTGGAGAATTTACTACAGCTACTAATTTGTGATTCTTCCCTTCTATATCTCTTAACATCTTTTCTAATTTTTCACTCGAACCATAAACATAATCATACCCATCAAGGTAAGTGCATGGAATTCTAGGTTGTCCAAAGTAAAATTCCTCTGGATAATTTAATGGATCAAAGGATAATTCCCTTGGTAATTGATAATCTGATATGGCACTATGATAAAATTTGCATCCAGTTGGTCCATTAAGGATCACTGCTGCATCTTTAATACCTTCCACTGCAAATAAAGCTCCTGTTAAGCTATCGGGCATAATATTTTGAAAATAATCCTTCATCACATTTCCACCCTTCCCTTAAATTCATTTTAAAAAGTCCTGCCCACCTTCTTGCTAGATTCAATCCACTAAAAAATCCTACCTCTGGACAAAGGGGGATGGTATCTGTCATAGCTGCTCCATCTAAAGCATTCGAAGTATAATTAGAAATCACAATATCAGGACTTAAGGCCTTGATATCTTCACTTCTCTTGTTTTGATCATAACTCAGTTCAATTTCAAATTGATCCTCAAACTTCGTTTTAAAAAGATTTTCTTGAGAAAAATTGAGTATACATAGCTTAACAATATGCATCTCAAGCTTTAAAGCCGTTTCAAGTATCCAGTCAATATGATGATTGTAAGTAACAATCATCAGTTTTTTTCCTTTTAAATAAGATTTTATTTTTTTAATTTCTTCTTCATAAATATTTTCGTATTTTTCAATCACAGGATGAACTTTTTCTTTTTTATTAAAAGTATCAGCTATTTTATACAGCCAATTTTTCGTTTCTGAAAAGCCTACAGGAAATGGACTTTCTAAAAAGTTTGTATCATATTCTTCCTGTAAAAAGTTTCTCATCATTCTTCCCATATAATCCTCATAGGCTAATATATTTACCTTTGCCTTTAAAAAGTTTTGAATATCTTGAACCTTTGTTCTACAAATGAACCTACAATTAATCCCAATATCCATAGATGCTAATAACTTCTTCATGGTTTCAAAATTTGTCTCTGTATTTTTTGCAATAGATTTTTCAGCAATAATATTTACCGTATCTTCTTTTTCCTTTATATCCTTTTTAATAAGCCCCCTGGCTATTTCAATATAGGCATTGATCATTCCCTGTAAAAAATCTCCTGTAATATTTCCATCTGTTTTGATGGGAATAATGGGTTGCTTTGTATTTCCCATATTTCTCGTAGTCTCTACATCATCTCCAATAATCCCAGAAGGACAGGTAGTAATCACAAACATAGCAGAAGGGTCATATTTTTTTAAATGATTGATTCTATTTTTAAGCTCCTCCATTCCTCCAAATACCATTACACCTTCATTCATCTCTGAGCTTACAAGAGGTGGGATAATTTGACTATTCATTAAAGTCCCTCTTTCAAAAAGGCTCCTTCTTCCTGTAGAAGTAATGGCTTGATAGGTAATATGGGCACAGCTTCTTGGCCCATGGGCGATGGTGATGCCGTCCTGTATTTGTACAGCTATATTTACAGCACCAGCGAAAGCACATCCATGAAGAGGTTCTCTCATTAATACATTTTTTGAGAAAAATTGATTGGGTTTTAAATTTTCTTCATCCTTCTCTTTTTGATTCTCAACTTGTTTTTCCTTTTCTGTAAAGCTTTCTATATGTTTATTTTTATATACATTCATTTTGTTTCCTAGAACCTGTTTTTCAAGTTCTTCATCTGCAAGAGGAAAAGCTTCATGCAAGTCTTCATAATTAATGATTTTTTCTGCTAAATTTAAAAATTTTGTAGCTATAGAAGAATCCTTCATTTCAACTAAAGGAACTCCCATTCTTTCAGCTTTTGTGAATTCATCGCTTCTTGGGAAAATTTCGCATATAGGTAATTTAACAGCCTCTGCAAATTTCTTGATTCGTTCACTTTCCCCTTCTATTCCCCTTTGGTTAAAAATGATTCCTCCAACTCTTTTTAAACCTTCATCATAATTTTTGATTCCCTTTAAAATATTGTTTGCTGCATAGATAGACATAAATTCCCCAGAAGTTACAATATATACAACATCTGCATACTCATGACGAATAGGTACAGCAAAGCCTCCGCATACCACATCTCCCAATACATCGTAAATCACTAAATCATGCTTCAATCTTTTAATATCTAGCTTTTCTAATAAATCAAAGGTCGTAAGAATTCCTCTCCCAGCACAGCCCACTCCTGGTTTTGGTCCTCCCGCTTCAACACAATCCACCCCTTTATATCCTTTAAACAATACATCCTCAAGTCTCCACTTATCTGGTGCTGTGACCTTGATATAATCAAGAACTGTGTTAATCTTTTCTCCTCCTAATAAAAGTCTTGTGGAATCATGCTTAGGATCACACCCTATCTGAAGTACCTTTTGATTTTTTACTGCAAGGGCAGCAGATAAATTTGAAGAAATCGTAGACTTTCCAATACCGCCCTTTCCATAAATAGCTATTTGTTTCAATGACTTCACCCCTTCTTCTTATTCTAACTCTAAATCAAGCATCCAGTAGTTTTGAATCTTAATCATTTCTTTTTTCTTTAGCTTCAAGGGTGTTTTAAATATAGGTCCATCTATGACCGCTGTATGAAATTCTCCATTTTCACCACAAGGGTCTATCCCTAAATCTTCAAATTCTTGTATTAAGCTTTTGTCAAAAACCCTTCCTAAATACTCCTTTGGCATCAAATCTCCATTTAAAGTAACAATGATAGATTGAAATCCTTCATCTACAAATTCCTCTATAATCTTTCTTCTTGCTTCCTGCCATAAGGGATGATAAACTTCCATATTTGTATGACTACAAGCTTTCATAACCCATTCTCTATGATCAATGAGATCAATATCACCAAATATCCCTATATTTACACCTTTATTTTCTAAATAAGACATCTTCTCTTTAAAGATTTCTTCGTATTCTCCCCATGTAGCTTTTCCATAAACGAGATTCATATCAAAGAGTTCTGCATACTTTTTGATGATTTCTGGTTTTAGTCCATGACCTCTAGATCTTAAACCATCCTCTTTAAACATAGTAAATAAATATTCTACTTTTATTCCTTTTTTCATAGCTCTATAAAGAGAAAGACAAGAATCCTTTCCTCCGCTCCATGAGCAAAATCCTTTGTATTGTTTATTCATGATGATCTCCTTAAATTGTATAATCATAAACTTTAATAATTTTCTATAATAATCAACCACCTAAAATAAATGCAGAAAACTGCTAGGTAATACTAGCAGTTTCCATTTTTATTTCCATTATTCTTTATTTTACAATTAATTGATATACTTTGTAAAGCATTGTAGCAGCCTGTGCACGATTAGCATTTTGTTTTGGAGCAAAGCTTCCATCACCCATACCGCTAATGATTTTTTCTTTTACGCAAAGGCTTACAGAATCCTTTGCCCAAGCTGATATATTTTCAGTATCTTTAAAGACATTTAAACTATCTAAGCTTGATTTTTTATATCCTTTTTTCTCAAGAACCTTTGCAACGATCACTGCCATTTCTTGTCTTGTAATATTTCCATTTGGATCAAATAGAGTTTCACTTCTACCATTGATCAATCCATTTTTATAGGCTGCTCCTATGTAATCATAGTACCAAGCATCTTTGTCTACATCTGTGAATGGCATATCCATATTTTCAGTAGTATATCCCATCATCTTTGTTACTAATGTTGCAAATTCTGCTCTTGTAATATTTGCTGCTGGATCAAACTTCTCATTTGAACGACCACTCACAATTCCTTTCGTAGCCATTGCTTCAATAGCTTCTTTTGCCCATCCGTAATTCTCTAGATCTTTAAACGTTATTTTTGCTTCTGTTTTATCTATTTTTTTTGCAAAGTATTTACTGAAATGTGGTGTTGTAAATGTTGCCATCTTTGTAGCAGGATCATATACCCCACCTCTATTTTCAATAGTTCCATTATCCTTTAAGAAGAATACTTGGACACCTTCTCCATCCTTTACTTCTCCTTTATATGGAATACTTACTGAGATTGGTTCATTAAAGTTACTTACCTTTTCCTCTCCAATCTTTACATCTAGATCTACTACCATGCATCCCTTTGGTACTTTGTTTCTTTCAAGAGGTGTTAGCGTATTTCTATCAATCTGTTTTACACCTAAACTTATTGCCTGATCCTTTTCTCCAAATGTATTTGGTGTTAAGTTAAATACAGCTGTTTCTGTCTTTATTGCTGCTTTTTCTATACCATTTTCTTTTAATATTTTCATCATATTCGCTGGTAATTTTGCTTCTATTTCTTTTTTATCTGTCTTTGGTATTCCTATGGTTACTTTATTTTCTATTGCTTGTTTAGTTTCAATACCATTTTCTTTTAATTTTTCTTTTATTGCTTTTACTGTAGCTACTGTATTTTTAGCCATTTCTTTTATTGTTACCTTATCTACTTTTGCTACAATCTTTTCTTTTTCTACTTTTATTTTATCTTTATCAATCTCTTTTACACTTGCTTTTTCAACTGCTTTTTCTGCAACCTTCACAATACTTTCAATGACTTCTTTTCCATTTTTATTACCTAACGTTTTAATTAATTTACCTGCAACATCAATCATTTGTCCTGCTACTTTGTTCATTTCTTTTGTATTATTGATTTTATCCATTACTTTCATTGTAACTTTTATATTTTCTGTTGCAGCTTTACTTACTTCTTTTTTGTCACTATCCTTTATTAGTTTTTCAGCTGATTTGATTAGATCATTTACTAGTTTTGCACTTCCTTTTGCTACATCTTTTGCTCCTTCTTCAGTGGTAACACGCTCAGATGCCTTTTCTATGATTTGTGTAACATCTTTTATATCTTTTACTGCATCTTGTGCATCTTTTTCTGAGTTAATATCATTAACTTTTTTATCTAATTTATTTGTTGCTTCTTCAGTTGCTTTTATAATATCTTTTTCACTTGCATTTGGATCAATTACTTTTTCATATTCTTTTTTATAATCTGAATCTGGAGAAAGCCCACCTGCTCCTCCATCACTAACTGTTTCGCCCTCTACTATAACCTTACAATACGGTCTCGAAATGCATCTTGAACTTCCATCAAATTTTTCTGCTGAAATCTGATAAGTTCCTGCTCTATTAAATGTAATTGTAGCTTTTCCATCCTTATCCGTTTTTACGAATCCTTCGTTTGATTTCCACTTATTATTATTCACAAGTATCGTAGCACCTTCAATACCTTTAGTGGAACTCTGTCCACTATTCATATTATGATATCTTCCTTGAAGACTTAATGTTATTTTATCTCCAGTACTTACTTTTGCTTCTTCTTGATCAAACCATGCAAAATGATTTTTTGTATAGTCTTCTGTAAAAAACCAGACAATTGAATCTCCATCATGTATAGGATACTCACTTAATCCACGATCTGCATATTTATGATTGATAAAATACATCCATCCATCTTTTCCAGGTTTTATACTGTTCATTCTCAACCCATCAATCATGTTTATAAAATTATAATTATATTTTTTATCGAATCCATATCTTACTCCCTGTTGCTCTAGTATTTTTACAGTTGGATGAATAACTGTATAATCTTCATAACTTCTATCTATATTATACTGATTTAAATCTAAATCACTTTCGCTTAAATATACTTTTGTTTTATCTATAATTGTTCCTTTATTTCCTTCTATTCTTATATCTACCTTGATGGATTTTTTACTTGGAGCCACAATGGATCCATCTTTTGGTATAGCTACTTCCAAAGTGTTACTAAAATTCGATTTATTTCCTAGCTTATCTACTGCTTTTATTTTATATATATAGGTTTTACCACTTTCTACTTGCTTATCTTCGTAAATATTTGCTTTTGAAGAAGCAAATGCACTACTGAAATTATCTCTATAAATTATATAGTGATCTATTCCTGATGCATCCTCTGCTGAAAAATTGAGTCTAATTTTTTCTTTCGAGATTTCTTCACTTTTGACTTGTACATTTTCAGGTACTTTTTGATCCATTAAAACACCATATGTAGAAAAATGATTCACTCGTGCTTTCAACATATTATTTGTTCTTTGGGTATCTTTATATTCCCAATTTTTCTTAGCTTCATTATAATAATAAATAGCAGATTTTTGAATATTTCCTTTTGCAGGCATAGTAATTTCTACAGGTTGATCGAATTTGATATTTTTAAAATCAAAGTCAATAATTGGTCCAGCCTTCTTTAAAGATGCGTTTGAATCAGAAAATTCACTTGAAACATCTCTTAATTTTACTGTGGCACTTTGTGGAACATTTATATTGTTTAAATGAATTTCTACACCATTGTCAAAAATTAATGACTTCACCGACTTTATAGCCACACGCTCTCCTATTTTATATTTTGTAGGTTTAGGTTTATTGCCATGGGCATTTTTTAAAATTTCAAAAGTTTTCTTTTCTCCTGAAATATTGACAAACCCATCATATTTTTTTTGTGCCTCTAGGACATCTGAAGGCAATGTAAAACTAAAATTTCCTTTATTATCAGTAATATCTGTATTCATCCATTTTTTTTTGCCTTCATCCTCTATTTTTATACTAACTGCTTCTTTTATATAGTTTGAATTCCCATTAATTCTTGCATATCCCTCTTGAATATCTATATTTACCCCTATTTGTGCATGAGCCGGTAGTATAAAGGACATGATCAGCATGAATGATAAAATTAATCTATAAATATGATATTTTTTCTTCATTAACTTCCTTCCTTTCCATTGATCAGGCCAACCAGCTTCCTTTAAGAAGCTGGCAATCCTTTTATTCTTTTACAGCGATTTCTATAATTTTTTTACTTAATACATTCATATCATCCATATTATCCCATACAAATCCTTTGATTTTATAAGAACCTTGTTGAGGAATTAAAAAGCCACCTGACATTTCTACCACTTCTTTTGATTTTATGACCCTACTTATAAAACTATAATTAATCATTCTATTGTCTTTATCATATAAAGCAACAATAAACGTAGCTTCCTTATCTTCATCATCTATATTTTTTCCTTTGATAATAATTCTCGCATCGTCTCCATTTCTATAGATGTCATTTCCTATTCTTTCTATCTCAAATTGTGTTCCCATTTTTTTATAGACCATTGTGAATTGTTTTTCTGCTTGGTTTCCTGCTTGATCTGTTGCTTCAACAGTAATTTTATTTGGTCCATCATTTAATGTAACTGTATAGCTATCATCTTTTCCTTTTACTAATTGATCATTCATCTTTACTATAGGTATTATTTTTCCATCTACATCATCATTTGCCGTTACAGTGAATGTATATACAGCTTCACTTACTGTTCTATTTTCTAGATCTGTTAAAATGATAGGAGCTGTTGTATCATTTCCTATTTTTTTGTAGACGATTGTGAATTGTTTTTCTGCTTGGTTTCCTGCTTGATCTGTTGCTTCAACAGTAATTTTATTTGGTCCATCATTTAATGTAACTGTATAGCTATCATCTTTTCCTTTTACTAATTGATC
>JAOARV010000067.1 GCA_025210395.1 Marinisporobacter sp. | reverse complement strand
TTTATATTATTTTCTTCACACCACTGCTTTTGAGAAAGACCACTTTCCATTTGATTATGAATTAGCCTTTCCCAATATTTTTGATTTTCTTCACGATTCATATTTATATCACCTCAATTTCTTTTGAGATGATTTTATCAAGAATAATGATTAATTAATATGTGTATTGGAGTTGACGCTTACTCTTTTTTAATATACGGTCTATATCGTCACTAACCGCAAGTCGAGTTTGGTAGTCTAGTGCTAAAAATGGTTCATCAAGTAAAAGTAGTTCAGGCTGGATTTGCTAAAGTTCTAATAAGTACTACCCTTTGACGCATAGCACCAGATAGTTGTCTTGGGTAATGATCTTTAAACTCACCTAATCTATACATTTCAAGTAGTTTTTCAGTTCTAGATTTTGTATCTTCATTTAATTTGTTTTGTATCTCTAGTCCAAAGAGAACATTATTTAATATATTTCTCCATTCAAATAGATGATCTTTTTGAAACATGTAACCTATACTTTTGCTTGTACGGCTGACTGGTTCACCGTTTACTATAATTTTTCCAGAGGAAGGTTTGCATACGTTTTATTTTAATTGATCCCATAACCATTTAAAATAAGTAGAATCTCTTACACTATCAAAAATTTTTTCTTTTTCTGCCAAGTCTTTATATTTTTTATCAGCTTCAATGGCAACTTTTAATGCACCTGCTGCATAAGTAGGTCTATTGAGTAATGCAGCACATAGGCTTTTGTTGTAATGTGCTTGTGCATAATACTCATCTGATTTATCTAAAAATATTGTTGCATAACGGTATGTATCATAAGCTTTTTCATAATCTTTTAAAGAATATAGAAGATTTCCTTTTTTAAAATAGTTATTAGCAAGATCTATATCTTTGTCTATTAATTTATCAAGTACCATGATATTTTTTTGAATGTTTTCTATGTCATTAGATATATTGATACTTTCTGTACTGTCTTCTTCTGGTCCTTTTTTTGTATATGTGTTTCCAGTATGTCTATTTATAGGACTTGACGATTCAGTCGATATACTATCTGAAAGGGAAGATGAAATAATGCCCTCTTCTACTAATTCTTGTAAATGTTCAATATCTTCATGAGATGGTTGAGAAATAACATAAAGATCATTATCAAATGGCCTTGGTAGTAACCGAAGACATTCTTTTGCTTCTTCATATCTTTTTAAAGATAATAGAGCACGACACTTATATTCATAAGCTTCAGGAAGTCTTCTTTTAATTTTAATAGCTTTATCACAGCATTCTATGGTTTCTTCATATTTTTCCAACTCAAGTAATGCAGCAGATTTTGCAACATAAGCATAAGGTTTGTTAGGATTGTTTTTGATCTCTTGATTAAATATATGTATTGATTCCTCATATTTTTCATTGATTAACAACTTATATGCTTTATCAAAGTATGATAGTTTATATAGTTCATATTTTACACAAATTCTAGTATGAGGATAGTAGTAGATTTTATATTTTCTACCCTCTATAAATTCATATATTTTAGGGGCATCTTCTCCAGTAATATATATTTGAATAGAATCTGTTTCCCAAGTTGGTTGAATATAGATATAATCCATGCCTTTAGTATTTTCATAGACTTTTGTTATATACCCTTGTTTCATTGCAAACTCTGAGCGAATATCAAAACTAAGCATATCTGAAGCAGCACATAAGATAGCATGAGGATGAACACTACTAACCATATCTGCTATAAGAATAGATAAAATTAATATGATAGTGTATGTTTTCTTACTATCTTTTTTCATCCTTACATAAAAATATTTTGATATAATTTTATTTAACAAAAATGCTATTACACCTGCAATAAAAAACAATCCCAATAAGAAAGTGAAAAGATTACCTAAAAAACCAATTACTGCATCAGATCTAAAACTGGATGGAGTCATTCCTTTGAATATTATACCTGGAATCAGCATCAAAAGTGCACGTTGAAACATACTCTCTGAAATACTGTTTGTAGCTTCAGTGTTCTCTATATCATGAGAAAAATTTTGCGTTGCAGAAGAAGTATTAGTGATAGTATCAGTTCGAGTAATAGGTTGATTTAATAATTTAGTACATGTATCTTTTTGTAACTGTGCATTCATATAATGATTATGTGTTGGCTTTAAATACAAAGTAGCTAAATCATAATTTTTATGAGCATTTGTATAATCAGATAGAGCATAGAATACATTACCTTTTTGATAGTAAAGGTTTCCATCGTTTTCAAAAAAATTTTCCATTCTATCAAGTGTTTGTAGCGCTTGTTCAAAGCTATTTGATGTTAATAATTTATCTATGTACTCAAATAGTCTTATTTTAAATTTATTCATATGTGCCCATGTTATTTTTGAAATAACATAATCATCACTAGCAAGGTTCGAATCTATTCCAAAGATTTTGTCCATGCAGTCTAGACTTTCTTCGAAATTTTCTAAACCCAAAAGTGCTACTAATTTATATTTATAAGTCTCAATAAATTCTGGATTAATTTTAATAGATTGATTAGAATCAATTAAGGCTTCATCATATTTCTTTAAACCTATTAAGGCAGCAGCTTTGCAGATATAGGCAAAGTGATATTTAGGATATTGAAGTATTTCTTTGTCAAAGTAAGAAATAGCTTGTTTATAGTTTTTGCTGTCTAATAAGTCACACCCTTTATTAAAATCTGTTTCTTCATATTTAACACAAACTTTAGTATAAGGGTAATAGTATATTTTATATTTTCTATATTTCTTAAATTCAGATATTGAAGGATAGTGTTCTCCTAGAACATTTACATGAACTAGAGGTTGTAGATCACCTCCTAGTAAACCAATAATTCCCGTATCTTTAGTAGTTGTTAGATGAACTAAGTAATTTTCAATAACAGCGAAGTCGGTCCCCAAATTTTTTGTGATAATTGATAAAGCTGATTTTAGTAGAAGGGAAGTTCTTTTGTGGCAAATTAAAATGGTTAAACCTATTATCAGAAATAATGTTATTGGTAGGTTAAAATTAGTAAACCAAGATGTTGGAACGCTGATGAGAAGCATACAAAATATAAGAAAAGAAGTATGATGTAGAAAACTAATGATTGCATCGGATCTGAAACTAGAAGGTCGTAGAGTAATAAAATAATTGCTGAAAAGTTTTGCTGTAATGGCTAATAAAATTACAAGTAACCACATATTTAAGCCCTCCTTTGAATGTCTTTAAAATTATAGCACCTATTATTTCTGTCCAATGTCTATGTTCGGTTGCTTTAGTATATTTTATTGTTTTCTCCATTTATAATTTTACACTTGTTCATACGAAAAAAATGTAGAATTATGTCTAAGGTTTTAAAACTTTAAATAAGTATAATAAAATTTTTTATCATAAAAGGATCTTTTTTAAGTTTTTAAGTTATTAGAGGAATATATAAGTAACTCAAAACTAATTTTTGATTTTTGGAATTTCAAGCAGTTTTTCAGCTTTAACTTTTGTATCTTCATTTAATTTGTTTTGTATTTCTAGTCCAATGAGAGCATTATTTAATATATTCCTCCACGCAAATGTTTAGGGGGATCAATTTCAAAGTATTCAAGGAGTTACTTTCTAAAAGTAAGTTAGAGGCTATCACAATAGATATAGACAGCAGTGTTATTAACGTAGAAGAGACATCAAGAAGGTGAGATTAAAGGATATAATCCAAAGAAACTTGGTAATTGCTGTTCCTACTTCAGTATGGTTAACATGCAGAATATTCAGCTCCATAAAAATTCTTCACAAAATTTTATGGAAAAAATATGATAAAAATGGTACAATATAGAATATGTTTAGTGAACTCCTGAAACAAGATGATTTTAATTTGACGTAGAATTTAGGAAGTAGAATATGTAAGGGGATGACACATACAATGATTGAACTTGTTGTACGAGTTAAAAATTACAAATGGAAATAGGGGGAAGGAATCATATGGATCATGAAATGGAAAATAATAGAGATGGACAGGATTGTTCTATAGATTTACAAAAAAATATAGAGCCACCATTGAAAGATAAGGAACCGAAGAAAAAAATTAGGTTTTTCTCAAGAGTCGTTAAAAGTATATCTGATTTTAAATTTTATAGATTGGTACAAAAGGAATCATTGGGTAAAGCATTTTTATATTTGCTGATCCTATCATTACTGATAGGTTTCATTGGAACTTTACCCCCTATCCTTGATTTAAATAAAATATCCAATCAAGTAGTAGATTATATAAAAACGAATCCAGATATACCAGATTTTACATTTGAAAATGGAATATTGGAAGTAGCGGGAGATGAGCCATATATTGTAGAATTGCCTGAAGAAAACTATAATAATATTGTTGTCATAGACACAAAGGAACAAACGGATCGAAGCATATTAGATGATTATAATGCGGGTGTGTATATAACAAGAGATCGAATCATTATGAAGAAAAGTGAAATAGAAACAAAGGAAAGAAGTCTAAGTACCTTTAGTTTTCTCACATTAACGAAGGAAAATATACAAAAGCTTACTTCCTATATAGTTTTAATTGCTGCAGGTTTTTTAATTATATTTTCACTAATAGGTGATGTAATGGGGAAATTAGTGAGCACATTATTGATAAGTATTTTAGGCTTGATTGTAAATGCAGTTACAAAAGCAAATATAGGATATAAAGATATATATAAGTTAGGAATTTATGCAATCACTTTACCAGCGATTATACAATTACTGCTTAATATGCTATCTTTAAATATACCATTTTTTAATCTGATTTATTATGGAATTGTAATGGGTTACTTGTGGAAAATAATGAGAAATATAAAGGAAGAAAATCTAATGAATGGATAATCAAAATAAAAAAATAGATGATAAATTATTGAACTCAGAAAGTGGATGTGAAGTATCAAATCAAGAAATTACTATTTCAGTAAATTTAGATAAGAAAAAAATTGAAGAATCTGTAAACGTCTTAGAACAGGAAGATCATAATTTATTAAATAGTGAGTACACAATAGATCTGTCTCATTGGGGACTACAATTAATTTGTAGTTTTTTACTACTGTTAGGGATAGATTATTTTTTAGACAAGCAATTGGACAATCCACTCTGGTTTTGGTTACTTATGCTTGGGATGAATTTAATAGGTTTAATAGAAGTAGTAAAAAGAATAAGGATAAATGAAGATAAAATAATAATTAATGGAGGAAAAATAATTGATTTAAGTAATATTGATTGTATTGAAATATGTAATATTGGCACACGAAAATGTAAACAATTAGGATTAAGATTTTATGATAAAGAAGATAGAACCCTTATGCAAATAATTTCTATTGAGTATATTAAAAACAATGACCTTTTGATTGATGATATTGTTAAAATTTGTAATAAAAAAGATATAAACATGATAGAATCAGATGAAATTGCTTTTAAATATAAATAAACTCTATTTGATCGAAATAGTCAATAATAAAGTTTAAACTAGTAAGGAGAGTTGTATGAATATTTTGATACAACAATTTATAAAATAAAAAATCCAAGGTTAACTTACCATCATATGTCCTTGGATTTTTTCTATGCCATAAATTTGTCTGTCTGTTAGGAGACAGAGCTTTTATATCTTCATTTAATTCATTTACTACATCCGTCTACCTTGATCATATCGCAATAAAAAAGATTGGAAATATTTATGAAGTTCATGGGCGGTTTCAATTTCACCCACTAATTTTAAAAGCTCAATAGCCACTTCTGCTGTGCAAATATGTCCTAAATCCTTATTTCTTCTCAAATAATATTCCGTCTTAAAATCAATATCCAAATGGAGCATTTGAATATCTTCTAGGTAAGAACTTTTCTTCAGAATTTTTCTAGCTTCTTTCCAAGTGCCGTCTAAAATAATAAACATAATATTTTTGTCTTTGCGGATCTCTTTAACTAGATCTCTTGAAACGGCTCTATGACCATATTCTTCTCTATCTGGCGGGAATACTAAAATTTTATGATAATCATTGTTTTTTAATGTTTTTTTCAATTTAGGGCTAACGGTTGTTCTATGCCAGTAAAAAACTTCTGTATTATTAGGAAAAGCATTTTTGATTAACCTTCCTGTGTTGGTTACTCGCCCAATTTCTTCCGGATGCATGATGATGACAAATTTGTTGCCAGTAGCTAGCTTAGGGTGAATTTTACAAATACATATTTTCTCAGGGAAACCGCATTGACTACAACAGGGAACTCTTTTATTTAAACCCTTATAAGGCGGGGTTTTAGGCAGTTCCTTTTTAGCAAAACAGATAGATTGCTCAGAGTTCTTATATTTTTTTATTTTTTCAATTTGATACCCTAAGTTTAAATACCAGTTTTTCAACGATTCATTAGGAACGAGAAAACCAAGACTTATTTTATTGCCACCATTTAATATTGCCATGTTTTCTGCATGTGCTATTAACTTTTCTCCATAGCCTTTATGCTGATAGTTAGGATGAACTGCCAATCTCACTATCTTGTAAGATTCTTCTGATTTTTGTAATAATCCGACACATCCAATCAGTTCCAGTTTTTCAAAGGCTCCATAGAAAAGGGTATTTTTTAAAAATTCTTTTTCTAATTGTTCTAAGGTGATATATTTTTCCTCAAAAGCTTGATTAAGCAAGTGAACACAATCAGTGTATTCTTCTTTTTTCAAAGGTCTTATTTCCATAGATTTCCTCAACTCTTTTATAGATTATTTCTTCTAATTATATGTATTCTTTGGTTATAGGTCAAGTTATACTATAGAAACTAGTGTTAAAGTTACTGTAGGAAAATAAAAATTATGGATCAATAGATGATCACTTGTATGTATAGTAGATACATTTATTATTGCTACACCAGTCTTATTTGATAATGATCATGATTTTCATTTTAAATCTTTGGTTTATAATAAAAAATGGATAAAAATTAAAAAAATTGATTGACCTTCCCATTATGGGAAGGTTTATAATGAAATAGAACTAGTTCAGAGAGTAAAAATGTATTAATACATGGAGGCGAAATATGTATACAATTGGACAATTTTCTAAGATTGGGCAAGTATCTAAAAAGATGCTAAGACATTATGATGCAATGGGTTTGCTTGTATATAAAAGGACCAGATGCAAGATGTAATCCAAAGAATTATATAACAGAGATTTATTTTCCTGTAAAGAAGAGATAATAATCAGGCAGCCTATGAATATGCTTATATAGTTGGATCAAAAAAATTTCTACAATTGATAGGGAGCTACAATGTTTGAATGGATATATGCAGTACAAATAAGTATTATGACAAGAACTAATAAAAATCCAATGAGATCAGCTGATGTCCTTGGATTTTTTATTAGTTTATCTTATTTTTTGAGAAAATAAATAAGGAGACATATAAAATGTCTCCAGGGTTATTATATAATTGTTATGACTTTTTCGACCGGTATTCTAGGTGGGCTCTTGATTTCTCCATCAGGAATTCTAAGTGGGATAGTGGCTGCACCTCCTAAAATTGTCATATTTTTTTCTGTTTCTGCCACGAACATTCCTCTAAATTGATTATTAGTTACTTTAAAACTCCTTTCATGAAATATAGTTTTATATAAAACTAATCATAGCGGAAATATAGTTTGATGTCAAACTATATTATTATAAATTGATTTATAGTTTATACAATATTATAATTAAATAAATGGTTTAAATTATACATGAGAACAGGAGTCTGATTATGAATGATAAATATATAGTATATTTTATAAGTAAAACTAAGAAAAAAATGACTGAATTCATCCAAAAAGAACTGAAAGAAAAAGAATTGGATGACTTAGTGCCTTCATATGGAAATATACTCACAGTGTTGTATGATAATGATGGGAAATTAAGTATGAAGGAAATAGGGAAAATAATAGGAAAAGACAAGTCTACTATTACGGCATTAGTCAATAAGTTATTAAAATTAGGATATGTAGAGAGGGAAAGATCTCAAGGAGATAGAAGAGTAACTTACATAATACTTACTGAAAAAGGTAAAGAAATAGAAGGTAAATTCAATGATATTTCTAAAAAAGTGTATTTAACAGCATATAAAAATTTTTCTAAAGAAGAAAAAGGCATATTGCTTAAACTGTTAAAGAAAATGAATAACAACTTTGATTTAGAGTAAACAGCTATTCAACTATGGAAATCTTACACGTATTGATCTGATGTGGGTAAAAATTGATTATTACATTAGCAGCTTTAATTGCACCCAATAGAAAAGGGTATTTCTCGTCAAAAGCTTGATGAAGCAAGTGAACACAAACGGCAGATACACTAGGGATCATCACGCTCTTTCATTTTATTCTAAAAAATGGTAGAATATATATAATTTTGAAAAGGAGGAAAAAATAGAATGGGTATTTTCATAGAGATTCCTTAGGAATCCATCAGTAAAGGAGGTGGATGGTATTAAAAAATTATTACTGTGGATGGTATTAGGTATCGTTGTTATTGTAGTATTATGGGGAGGAATAAGTGATGCTATTAATGTACAAACATTTTTGAGTGAAGATCCTTATTTTACATATGAGACTTCACTAACAGGTATCCGAGAACATTCAGAAAAAGCGGATGTATACAAGACGGATATGACGGTTTTAGAAGCTGCTTCTTATTTAGCAGAAAACACAAATCCAGAGGAGTACAGTGACTTAAATAATGAGGAGTATGTATCCTTCATGTATGAAGATCAATATGTTTTTATTTATGCGGGTGAAGAGAATAAAACGTATGTGCAGGCTTCTGCAAGACAGTATGCATACCATGGTAGCAGTAGATTATACAGATCAAGAAATTATGGCGCATGGAATTTTTTTAGAGATTACTATTTCATCAAAGGGTTAACAAGAGATACACATAGATATGGTGGACGAAGTTATTATGAGTATGAAAATTATCAGCTGAGCACAGCAAGGAATACAAAGACAACTATACCAAGTGAGACAAATACAATCAACACAAAGAAGCCAACAACAAAAAAATCAAGTACAAACCAAACTACAAAGAGTACTAATGATAGTGGAGTTAGTGCTAGAAGAAGTTCCGTAGGAACCAGGAGTTCTATTGGCGGTGGAACAAGTTTTGGGAAATAGAGGGAGGAATTTAGATGGATTGGACACAGTTGCTAGATGTAATGATTTATAGTGTATTGAGTTTAGTGTTAATGTTTAGTGGATATAAATTTTTTGATTGGATCACACCCTATAATTTTGCAGAAGAAATCAAAGAAAAAAATCCTGCCATAGGTGCAGTTATTGCTGGGATTTTTATTGCAACAGCTATTATCATTAAAGCAGCCATTATTTAGAAGAACCTAAAGAGAAGGGAGAGTTGATGATGAATCAATTGATGGAAGGAATTCAATCTACAGTCATGTATTTTGTGATAGGTATGGCATTTTGTGCCATTGGATATAAAATATTCGATTTGATTACACCGTTTGATTTAAATAAAGAGATTGATAATCATAATATGGGAGCAGGGCTTGCAGTTGCAGGAATCTTTATTGCCGTTGCAATTGTGGTTAGTGGTGTGATCATATAATGACTCAAAGATTAAAAGTAAAACCGCTGATCTTATCCATATTTATGATCAGTATTTGTAGTATTGTATATGAACTGATTATTGCAGGAATCAGCACATATTTATTAGGAAATAGTATTATGCAATTTTCCATAACTATTGGACTTTATATGAGTGCTATGGGACTTGGATCTTATTTATCTAGGTTCTGCAAAAATCACTTGTTTGATACATTTGCAGGAATTGAATTGGGTATTGGAATGATCGGAGGAATTTCAGGCATTTTGCTATTTGCAGCTTATGCATATACAAATATTTATGTTTTTGTCATGTATGTAGTGATCATTATTATTGGAATTTTGGTGGGACTAGAAATACCACTCCTTACCCGTATTGTTGAAGATTATAATCAAGATTTGCGTGTGACCCTTGCTAACGTACTCAGTTTTGATTATTTAGGGGGATTATTAGGTTCAGTGTTATTTCCCCTTCTTTTGTTTCCCCACCTAGGTTTTATTCGTACAAGTTTTTTGATTGGTGTTATTAATGTGCTGGTAGCAGGAATTATGATTCGATATTATGGTGATTTTCTAGAAAAGAAAAAACATTTTTTCTTGTTGTTTTGGATATGTACGGTAGTACTAGCAGGTGGATTTATGACAGGACAATATTCAGCTGACCAAATAGAACAAAGCTTGTATAGAGATCAAATTGTTTATTCGAAGCAAACCCCCTATCAGAAAATCGTTCTTACCAAACATAGAGATGATTTACGCTTATTTTTAGATGGAAATATTCAATTTAGCTCTATGGACGAATATAGATATCATGAAGCGCTGATCCATCCTATTATGAGCTTAGCTCACCAAAAAGAAAATATATTAATTTTAGGTGGCGGTGATGGACTAGCAGTAAGGGAACTATTAAAGTATTCTCAAGTAAAGAAGATTGATTTAGTAGATATTGATAGAGATATGGTGAACTTATGTAAAGAGAATTCGCTGGTTGTAGGGATCAATCAAGGAGCTTTAAGTAATGAAAAAGTTGCACTGCATTTTGAAGATGCATATAAATATCTTGAAAATAGTAAAAGTAAATACGATGTGGTTATTGTCGATTTGCCAGATCCAAATAATGAATCCTTAAATAATCTGTATACAAATACGTTTTATCGCTTGATTGGAAATCACCTGAAGTCTAAAGGTTTGATGGTGGTACAATCTACCAGCCCCTACTATGCGAAAGAAGCCTTCTGGTGTGTAAATAAAACTATTCAGAGAGAAAACTTTCAGGTGAAACCATATCACATTCAAGTGCCATCTTTTGGAGAGTGGGGATTTCAACTAGCATCTAAAGAAAGTTTTGACATCAATAACATTACATTAAATGTCCCTACACAATTTCTTCAAAAAGAAAATATTTTAGCAATGTTTGCCTTTGCAAAAGATGAAAAGGTAGATATGGAAAAAATCGAACCAAACTGCATCTCTCGCCCTATATTGCTTAGATACTACCAAAAAGCAGAAGAGCGATTCTAAAAAACAGCTACTGCATAAAATACCCTTTATTAAGGGTTTCTTTTATGCAGTAGCTGTGTGTATTTATGTAGCTTTTGAAATGGATATTACAGTGAGTGAAATAGCATACCTGTTTTATTACGGTGATACTACTAGAGCACCCTACTATTATAGGGTTTTTGATTATTAAATTAAATAACTAATTAGCTTGTAGTTTTCTTTTCATGATTTTTCCTGTTGCGTTCTTTGGAAGCTGATCCATTAGTACAATCTTCTTTGGTCTTTTGAATTTAGCCAAATTATCTCGAAGGAATATTTTAAGACCATTTAAGTTAAATGTTTCTTTGTTTTTTACTACAATATATGCCATTGGGATTTCTCCCCTTTTATCATCTTGTACGCCTACGGCTGCAGCTTCAAGGATCCCATCATATTGATAGAGGAGCTCTTCAATTTCTCTAGGGTAAACATTCATGCCACCTACAATTATTATGTCCTTGATTCTATCAACTATATAGATATAACCATCTTCATCCATATAGCCTATATCACCTGTATGAAGCCATCCATCTACAATTGTTTTTCTTGTTTCTTCAGGTAGATTCCTATAGCCTTTCATTACATTAGGACCCTTTACTAGAATTTCACCTACTTCTTTTGCGTTTAGGGTTTTTCCATTGTTATCTACAATCTTAACGTTCACATTTGGAACAGGAAGTCCTACTGAACCTGGTCGGATTGCATTCGGTGGATTTACGGCTACAACGGGTGATGTTTCTGAAAGACCATAGCCTTCGTATATTTTCTTATCAAATTTATATTCAAAGCTCTTAAGCACTTCAACGGGAAGAGAATCCCCACCAGATATAAAGAGTCTAACAGAGGCAAAGTCGGATTCTATTCCTAATGACAAGTAATAGGAAAACATGGCTGGAACACCAGTCACGATAGTAACCTTTTCATTGTTAATATCATTGATGATATTTTTTGGCGTAAAAGAATCTTTAATAAGGATGCAGGCACCAGAATGTAGGGCAGCAGCTACATTTACAGTCCATGCAAAGCTATGAAACATTGGAAGTACGCATAGATGAATATCTTTTTGATTTAGAGAAAAGTACTCAATGATACTCTTAGCGTTGCTAATAAGATTCTTGTGGGTGAGCATTGCACCTTTTGGTTTTCCAGTTGTTCCAGAAGTATAGATGATAGTATTCACATCATCCTCTGAACGATCAATTTGATCTAGCTCTATTATTTTAGTTTTCATAATTTCAGAAATGACAGCAGGCAATACAATCTGTGTATACTTAGTAGAAATGTCTATAGTTGCCATAGTAATAATATGCTTCATATTTGTATCATTAGCAATATATTCAATCTCATTAGAAGTTAACATTCGATTGAATGGAACGATTATAGCACCCATCTTGCTCACTGCAAAGTAAGAGTAGATAAATTCAGGGCTATTGTTATAGAATAGTCCTACATAATCTCCAGGTTTTATACCAATTTTGTTAAAATAGCTACGATATCTTTCTATGTATTCGTTGAGCATACTATAAGTAATTATTTCCCCATTTGATTTTATAGCTGTGTTTGTTGGTGTGGATTGATTAATTATTTCATGAAAAAACATAAGATCTCCTTTTTATATGTGTTATTAGTACTTGCTATTAATTGTATCATATTTTGCAGGAATAATAAATTGAAATAAAGGAAATGTAAGATGCTCTTTACAGATAGATCCTTTTTTAATATGGATCATTTATTGTAGGTGGTTTTACGATGAAAGTTAAAATAGCACCGACTAAAGAAAGTACAGCGGCTATCAAAAAGGTAGGCTTTAAACCACCAGCGTTTGCAACGATTATAGGGCCTATTAATGCAGCAAATCCATAGGCTTGATAGACAACTCCGTAATTTGCACCTAAATTTTTAATACCAAAGAATTCTCCTGTTATTGTTGGAAATACTGCTAAGAATCCTCCAAAACAGAAAGCAATACCGGCTAAAGAGGCGAAGAAAGTAACATAATTTAAAGGAACTACACTCATTGTAATCATAGAGAGAGCAGTAATTACAAACATCATTGTTACGACTTTTATTCTACCTAATTTATCTGAAAGTATGCCCCATATAAGTCTTCCGCTAGCATTGAATAGAGCAATCATAGCAACTGCATTTGCAGCGACAGAAGCTTCTAATCCAGCTAATTGCACCCCAATATCTTTAGCAAGTCCGATAACTAAAAGTCCACTCATACATCCAAATAAATACATGACCCAAACAAAATAGAAGGATTTCGTTTTGATCATTTCTAAAGGGGTAAAGATATTTTCTTTGGTAGCATTAGATTCTTTAGAATCTGATGCATATCCAGCAGGTGGAAGGATTAAGAATTGAGACCCAATGACACCTAAAATAACATAGATGAGCCCTAAATAAAAGAATGTTGAAGAAACGCCACTGGTAGTTAAAAAATGTTGGATGACAGATTTGAAAACTAAGCTTCCGAGTCCAAAAGCACCAACTGCTATACCTGTAATAAATCCTTTTTTCTCAGGAAACCATTTAACGCAAGTAGATAAGGGACAAACATAAGCAAACCCAACTCCAGTGCCAGCTACAATACCATAATAAATATATAATTGGGTAAGAGATGTAGCTGTAGAAGTTAACATTAATCCTCCACCATAAAGAATAGCACCAATAGTAGCAATTTTTCTTGGACCGATTTTGTCTTGTAGCCTACCAGAAAAAATAGTTGAGAAAGCAAAAACAAAAACCGCGATTGAATAAGTAAGAACTACTTGGCTTTTTTTCCAACCGAATGTATCCATAAGTGGTTGATTAAACAAGCTCCATGTATAAATAGCACCTATACACATTTGTAATAATACAGCACCAAATACAACAAACCAACGATTGGTTGTTTTTTTAATCATAAATATTCCTCCTAATAGTGTAAGCTTTTTTATTTAACAATTAAAGAATAATAGCAAATTGAATATTTTTTATGTACTGGGATAATCATTTTTAGACTTTTAAATAGTATAAGTTACATAATAGCTATTATATGATTATTTTATGTACAAAGCAAGAGGAATTTATTCAATATTCAATGAATTTGAAATAATATACATTTTTTCCATAGATATCTCAAAAGATGAATAATCTGTATACGATAATCTTGATGATCTCTACTGGATTGTGTAAGTAAAAATTATATGGATGTATTTTATAAATGATCCATTAAAGGGGCTGAAATAATGTACTTGTAAACATGAGAGGAATTGAAATATTATATTGAAGATTTAACATTTTCAGAGGAAGAATGGGGATTGCAATGTTAGTAAATACCTCCCCAAAATGATAAAATAAGTTTTTATTAAGGAATTTGAGCAGTTATGGAGGAATTAGAGGGGGGTGCGTCAAATTGAAAAGATAGTATAGGTCAATGGTGGTGCAGTTACTCGATGAATTGATGGAATTGAATTTTTGCTGGTTCATAGAAATTTTTAGTGAGGTTGGGATCTAGATGAATAATTATAGTATGTATATGATAACAGTTATATTGCTAGGCGTATCTTTTGTAAAGGATAAAGATAAAACAAGAAAAGCATTAAAAAAAGCATGGAAATCCTTCCAAAATATATTGCCTGAATTTTTAGGGGTGATTATGGTAGTAGGAATACTTCTTTCTATTTTAGATGTAAAATGGATATCTAGCTTATTGGGAAAAGAATCAGGATGGCTAGGTGTTTTTTTATCAGCTATTGTTGGAGCCATTACATTGATACCTGGATTTGTTGCTTTTCCAACAGCAGCCATGCTTTTGAAAAAAGGAGTAGGATATATGCAAATAGGTGCATTTGTTTCTGCATTAATGATGGTTGGGATGATCACTATACCAGTTGAAATCAAATATTTTGGAAAAAAACTAACTATATTAAGAAATGTTTTTGGATTTATATTTTCTTTTTTCGTTGCATATGTAATTGGAAAGGTAGTGGGAGGAATATGAAGGTTTTAAAAAGATATAAGTTTTTTATGATTACCATGCTAATTATTCTTATAATGACGATTTTTGATAGGGATTTAGGAATAAAAGCTATGCATATTTCAGGATATAGTATTAAGGAGATGATTTTGATTATTCCACCAGTATTCATACTTTTAGGATTATTAGATATATGGGTACCAAGAGAAATAATGGTAAAATTCATGGGAGAAGGCTCAGGGCTGAAGGGAATAATCCTTGCTATTATATTAGGTTCAGCAGCGGCAGGACCTTTATATGGAGCTTTTCCAATAGCAGGAGTATTTATGAAAAAAGGAGTTAAATTTAGCAATATACTCATATTTATAGGTGCTTGGTCAACTACTAAAGTTCCTATGTTCTTATTTGAAATGTCAGCATTAGGAGTGCCTTTTGCGCTCACAAGATTATTCGTAGATATTCCAGGGATTATATTGATCGCATATACTTTATCTATCCTGATATCTAAAGATGAAGTAGAGAAAATTTATGGAAAAGCTGAGATGATGGAGTAAAAAATAAAACCTTTTCGTAACGAAAAGGTTTTATTTTTTATAGTTCAATTATTTTTTCTTGAAGATTACAAGCATTTCCTCCAACCTTTATTGCTATTATATTTTTATCATTTGTTGATAAACTGGTCCTTATTTCAGAGGGTTGATTCATGGAATAGCCTTGTTCAAAAATCAAATGCTCTTTATTTTCTTCTGACACCTTTCCATATTTAAATAAGTAACAGCTTAAAGCTCCGTTAGATGTACCTGTTGCTGATTCTTCGAGAATATCATATAAAGGTGCAAAATTTCTACAATGAGCAGTATTATCAAATTTTGTCTCTAATGTGAAAGCATGATAGCCTACTACGTTATATTTTTTGCTGATTTCTGTAATTTTATTAAAATCAGGTTTCATAGAAAGTAAAGTATCTAAATTTTTAACAGGAATTAAAATATCCTTTAATCCAGTAGAGACGATTTGAATAGGCAAGTCAGATGCAATTTCTTCTGGAGGGATATTTAAAGAATCTGCAATTTCCTTTTTATCAATAACCTCTAAAAATACAGGAAGAGCTTGATTCATCAAAATGGTATCATCTGTTTTTACTTCTAAATCTAATACACCTGCCTTTGTTTCTTGTTTATATTTTCCAGAATTGATGATGCCTTTATTAGCTAATACATAAAAGCAGGCGATCGTAGCATGTCCACATAAATCAACTTCTTCACTAGGGGTGAAAAATCTTACTTTAAAGTTTGCAACATCTGACTTTTGTACAAAGGCAGTTTCTGAAAAACCAACCTTTTTTGCAATGACTTGCATATTTTCATCAGACAAAGAATCTGCATTTAATACAACACCAGCAGGATTTCCTCCATTACTTGAAGTTCCAAATGAATTGAGGGTATATACTTTTATTTGCATATGATCATTCTCCTTTATGAATATGTATTTCAGTTATAGTTTATTTGTATCAGTAATGCTGACGCAAACATATGGGATACTATAAAAATAATTCTATATGATGAATAGAACTCCCTTTTTTCTGGGTGAATTTTTTATGATTTTGAGAAATTAATAGCTAATGACAGTTATTCTTATATCATAAAAACCCTTCCAGGATTGATTAGAATCTATTTATGGATGATGAATTTATTCAAGCGTCTACAAAAATGGATCATACAAGCTATAATAAACTAGTGAAAATAGTTAAAAATAAAGAAAAGGATTAAAAAAAGACTATTCACACAATATTTTTTTCAGAAAAGAAGGAATGATTTGTAGATGTATAGAAGTATTTAGAATTAAGAAAAGATTTTTTTGGAATATAGAAAGGAAGAATGCTATGATTAAGACGTATACAAACAATAAGATATCTTCCGCGTATCAATACTTGATGATAGGAATAGGAATTTTATTGATTCTTTATTCCATATATAACAAGCAATACTTTAGGATATTTCTAGGGGTGCTTTTCATATATGCATCTTTTTTCGAAAAAAGTGTATCCATTGAAGAAGAGGGAATATTAATTCAGACGAAAAGAATCAAGAGTAAGAAAGATAGAATCATAAAATTTTCTCAGATGCAATGTATAAGCATCCAAACAAGAAATGACAAGGCGATGATGGTTTGCGAAGTGAACAATGCAGGGTACAAAGTGAAGGTAGATGCTGTAAATGTGAAGAAAATAGTAGACCTTGCTAAGAAGCACAATAAAAAGATAGATATTTTTTATATGTAATAGAATTTCAAATGTTAAAAAAGCAGATGCTGTGTGGGCTGCTTTTTTATTTTTTTGTTGAAAAATGTGTAATGGATTCATTTAACAAAAGGTTAATGTTTATAATCTTTGATTTCTTTATAAATATGAGGGAGTTTGTCATGGGTCTAAAGAAGGAAAAACAGGTTAAATATATAGGGCTATAGACTTAATATAATAGGCATGGTTTATTAGAAAGGGTGAATAGATGTGGAGATCAGGAATTCAAGGAAAAATTACATAATTCGATAAATATTTACAAAAATTAGAGGTTCATGTATAATATTTTAAAAGGAGTAAATTTTTATTAGTATAGGATAATAAGTGAAAAACATGAATTTATAAGCTAGAATAATTGAAAAAAGGAGGGTGAGATGATGCCCAAAATATTAGTTGTGGATGATGCAGCTTTTATGAGAATGTCCCTTAAAATGATGCTCAAAAGAAATGGATTTGAAGTAGTCGGCGAAGCGGAAAATGGTGTTGAAGCCATTCAAAAATATAAGAAATTACAACCAGACCTTGTAACAATGGATATTACTATGCCAGAGATGCAAGGTCTGGATGCCTTAAAAGCTATTAAAGATTATGACTCAGAAGCTAAAGTAGTAATGATTACGGCTATGGGCCAGGAGCGAATGATTAAAGAATCTATTATGTATGGAGCTAAATCTTTTATTGTAAAACCTTTTAATGAGAAGGATGTAGTGAAGGCTTTAGCAAATATACTTTCTTGATAGAAAAATAGAATCAAAAGGGAAGGTGAAAAAATTGTCGGGACAATATTTTAATGAGCCAATGGTTGAAATGTATATATTTGAAACCACCCAATTGATTGAAAAGCTTGAAGGTATTATCCTTGCCAGTGAAAAAGCAAGTAACTATACTTCTGATACAATCGATGAAATCTTTCGAATTATGCATACGATAAAAGGCTCATCAGCCATGATGCTATTCAATAATCTTTCTGATCTTTCCCATTCTGTTGAGGATATTTTCTTTTTTATAAGAGAAGAAAAGCCAATCCAAATATCCTACGAAACTCTTGCAGATTTAATGTTAGATAGTGTAGATTTTATAAAAGTAGAGCTAGAAAAAATTAAAAATGGTGATGATGTAGACGGAGATGCAAGTATACTTATAAAAAGCATTAATCATTTTTTAATAGGATTAAAAACAGATAATGGCTATGAGAACAAAGGAGATTTTAAGAAAAAAACAAATGGAGAAGCAAAATATTATATTAGCAAAACAAAAAACCAAGTAGATATAGATCAAAATGCCTATAAAGCCACAATCTTTTTTGAAGAGGGCTGTGAAATGGAGAATATCAGAGCTTATTCAGTAACCCATAATTTAAAAGATCTTACAGAAGATTTTTTTTATATACCAAAAGACATTATTGATAATGATGATACGATTCAAATCATTAGAAATCAAGGATTCGTTATATATTTGAAAACAGAAAAAAAATATGAAGAATTGCATGAATTTCTTATGAAAACTGTTTTTTTAAGAGAATTACAGCTGATTCAATTAGAAAATGATGATGAATTTAAAGAGCAATTAGAAGAACAACAAATGATGGTAGAGAATAACTTGGTAAAAGTTCCTTGTGTTCCTCAAAAAGAAACTAAAGATCAAGAAATAAAGGGAAATCATTGTATAGCCCATCAAAACATGATCAGTGTGAATGTAGGAAAGCTTGATCAATTAATGGATTTGGTAGGAGAAATGGTTATTGCAGAGGCTATGGTTACACAGAATCCAGAATTAAAAGATCTTGAACTATATAGTTTTCATAAGGCAGCGAGACAATTACATAAAATTACAAGTGAATTGCAGGATATGGTTATGTCTATTCGAATGGTACCACTCACTACTACGTTTCATAAAATGCATAGAATTATAAGGGATATGTGCAAAAAATTAGGGAAGGAAGTACAGTTAGAAATTATAGGAGAAGAAACAGAAGTAGATAAAAATATTATAGAGCATATTTCAGACCCCTTAATGCATCTTGTAAGAAATGCAATAGACCATGGAATAGAAGATTCGGAAGAAAGATGGAAAAAGGGAAAAGAAAATTACGGAACCATTACATTAGAAGCGAAAAATGCTGGTAGTGATGTTCTCATTATTGTAAAAGATGATGGAAAAGGACTAGATCGAGAGAAGATTATTAGTCGTGCAAAGGAAAAAGGAATTCTTTTCAAACCAGAGGAAGAAATGTCAGATAAAGAGATTTATTCCCTCATATTTAAACCAGGTTTTTCCACAAATGAGCATATAACAGAATTCTCAGGAAGAGGCGTAGGAATGGATGTGGTGATGAAAAATATTCATACAGTAGGAGGGAGTATATCTGTAGAGAGTATGGCAAACAAAGGAACTGTAGTAACGATTAAAATACCTCTTACTTTAGCAATTATTGATGGGATGAATATTCGAGTAGGAAAATCTTTTTATACACTTCCGACTATTGCTATTAAGGAATCCTTTAGACCTAGAGAAACGGATATTATTCAAGATCTTAATGGGAATGAAATGATTATGGTAAGAGGAGAATGTTATCCTATTATTCGATTGCATGAAAGATACAAGGTAGACACAGATATCACAGAATTTGGAAAAGGTATATTGGTTATGGTAGAAGATGAAGAAACAACATTTTGTATTTTTGCAGATGAATTATTAGGAGAACAGCAAGTCGTTGTAAAATCATTACCTAATTATATAAAGAGGATCAAAAAAATAAAAGGATTAGCGGGGTGTACCTTACTAGGGGATGGAAGTATTAGTTTAATTCTTGATGTGGGCGGATTTAGGAGATAAAGATTTTTATATAAGGAAGGGAGTTGTAGATATGGAAGACGTTCCAATGAATGAACAAACAGAAGTATTAGAGGAAGATACGCAAAAGGATAAATTTCTTACTTTTACCCTTGGAGAAGAGTGTTATGGTATTGAAATCAGATATGTTACAGAAATCATTGGTTTGCAACCCATCACGGAAGTTCCAGAACTTCCTGAATATATCCGTGGGATTATTAATCTTCGAGGAAAAATTATTCCTATAATGGATGTAAGGCTAAGGTTTAAAAAGTCATTTAGAGAATACAATGATAGAACGTGTGTTATTGTAATAGATATTAAAGATCTTTCTATAGGACTGATTGTGGATAGTGTTTCAGAAGTAATTTCTATTTTAGAAGAAAATATTGTAAATCCTCCTGAAATGGGAAGAAATTCACAAAATAGATATATCAAAGGGATTGGAAAAGTTGAAAATAGTGTAAAGCTTTTACTAGATTGTGATAAATTGCTCAAGGATGATGATGCACAGAAGCTAGAAAATATTTAATAGCTAAAGGGGGATGTTATGATGAAATGGTTCTATAATTTGAAAATATCTGTAAAACTTGTAACGAGTTTTATTATAGTATCACTGATTGCTGGAGTAGTAGGTTTTGTTGGGATAGTAAATATTAAAACCGTAGATGAGAATGATACAATTCTGTATAAGAATATGACAGTACCTATAGCCTATTCAGCAGAGATGGCAAAGCTTTTTCAAAGAGTGCGGGTAAATGCGAGAGAAATGATTTTAGAAAATGATCTTGAAAAGATCAATGGAAAATATAATAGAGCTTTAGGAATTTCAAAAGAATTAGATATCTTATCAGATAAGTTTGAAAAAACAATTTTATCGGATGAAATAAGAAAAGAATTTGATGCTTTTTTAGCTACAAGAAAGGCTTTTGAAGTGCAGATGGATAAACTTGTCGTATTGGCTAGAGAAAATAGAGATGAAGAAGCTTATGCATTACTTAATCATAGTGGAGTGATGAAGGATGCAGAAAATGCAGAAAAAGAGGCTATTGACCGATTAGTAAAAATGAAAGTTGAGAATGCAAAAGAAAAAGCTGATGAAAATACAGCTACTTCAAATAAGGCCGTTACAACGATGATGAGTGTTATTATTGGAGGAATGGTTATAGCTATTATTCTTGGATTATATATAGCTCGCTTAATTAGCAATCCTGTTGAAGAATTAGTTGAAGAAGCTAAAAAAATTGCAGATGGAGATTTAGATGTAAATATAAAAAATACGTCAAAGGATGAGATTGGTATTTTAGCTGGGGCCTTTAAACAAATGGCTAAAAATATGAATGTTGCCTTAAATGATATTAGTACAGCAGCAGAACAAGTAGCTGGTGGTTCAAAGCAGGTGTCTGATTCTAGCATAGCCTTATCTCAAGGCGCTACAGAACAGGCTAGCTCTATTGAAGAGCTTACGTCAGCTATTGAAGAAATTTCTTCACAAACGGAGTACAATGCCCAAAATGCAAATGAAGCAAATGACTTAGCAGAAAATGCAAAGATGAATGCTATACAAGGAAATGAACAAATGAATCATATGTTAAAAGCTATGGATGAAATTAATGATGCTTCTGCTAATATTTCAAAGATTATCAAGGTGATTGATGAAATAGCATTTCAGACTAATATTCTAGCGTTGAATGCTGCTGTTGAGGCAGCAAGAGCAGGACAGCATGGGAAAGGCTTTGCGGTAGTAGCAGAGGAAGTTAGAAATCTTGCAGCAAGATCAGCAAATGCAGCAAAAGAAACTACTACAATGATCGAAGGATCTATCAAAAAGGTAGAAGGTGGAATGAAAATAGCTAATGAAACGGCTGATGCACTAAATGAAATTGTAGGAGGGGTTACTAAGGTTGCATCTCTTGTTAATAATATCGCTATCGCTTCAAATGAACAAGCTACTGGTATAACCCAGATAAATCAAGGGATTTCACAAGTATCAGTGGTAGTACAGACTAATTCTGCAACGGCAGAGGAGAGTGCTGCTGCTAGTGAAGAGCTTTCTAGTCAAGCTGAGATGTTAAATGATACAGTAAGTCGATTTAAGTTAAAGAAAAATAAGCAACTTACATATAGTGGAGATGAAGAAATAAATCCAGAAGTATTAAAGATGTTAGAAAATATGTCAAATAAAAATAAACACAAACAAAGCTTTGAATATGAAGATTTAGAAAATGAGATAGATCATGGACAAAGAACAAAAATTATTTTAAGCGATAGAGAATTTGGGAAATATTAGAGAGTTTTTTAAAACTCTCTTTCTTTAACTATGGGGGATGGGAAGGATGATTATTACAGACAAAGAGTTTAGTCAACTAGCTCAGTATATAAAAGTAAACTTTGGAATTCATCTAAAAGAAGAAAAAAGATCTCTTGTAATAGGTAGGCTCCATCAAGTGCTAAGTAGCAAAAATTTTAAAAGCTTTTCTGAGTATTATGCATATATGGTATCAGATCAAACAGGGGAGGCATTAATAACGCTCATTGATAAAATTACGACGAATCATACTTTTTTTATGAGGGAGGCAAAACATTTTTACTTCTTTAAAGATAAAGTATTACCTTATTTATATAAATATGTACAAGATCGGGATTTAAGAATATGGAGTGCTGGATGCTCTTCAGGAGAAGAACCTTATACTTTAGCTATGATGATAGATGAATTTTTAGGGAAAGAAAAAATTATGTGGGATACGAAAATACTGGCTACAGATATATGTAGCGAAGTATTGAATACAGCTAAGAGGGGGATTTATAGTAACGAGAGAATAGCTTCTTTGTCACCTAAGTGGAAGCTTAATTACTTTAAAGCATTTGATCATGAGAATGTTGAGATGTCAGATCAAATTAAAAATCAATTAATTTTTAGAAAATTTAATCTTATGGATAAGTCATTCCCTTTTAAAAAGAAGTTTCATGTAATCTTTTGTAGGAATGTAATGATTTATTTTGATCACTCAACGAAGATAGAACTTCTAAATAAGCTTTATGATATGACGGAATATGGAGGGTATCTTTTTATTGGACATTCAGAATCTATAACCAGAGGAACAACGGGGTATAAATATATCATGCCTGCTGTTTATAGAAAGGAGTAGAGGGTATGGGGAGAGGGAACAAAATTAGAGTATTAGTAGTAGATGATAGTATTGTTTGTAGGGAAGTAATATCTCGGGGGATTTCTTCTGATTCAATAATAGAGGTAGTAGCTACAGCGACAGATCCTTTTGATGCAAGAGATAAAATATTAGAATATAAGCCAGATGTGATGACCTGTGATGTGCAAATGCCAAAAATGAATGGGATTGAGTTTATCAAAAGGCTGTTACCTCAATATCAATTACCTGTTATCGTAGTAAGTGATGTAAGTGATGCAGTTTTTGATGCAATGAATGCGGGGGCTGTAGAATTTGTTGCGAAACCAGATGTACAATCTCCGAAGGGTGTTGAAAAGTTTATTTATGAGCTTATTGAAAAAATTAAGATTGCAGTGAATGCAAAAGTGACACAAAATAAAAAAATACTAGTTCATCGACAAAGGGATAAACTAGGAATAGATAGTCATAAGATTATAGCTATTGGTGCATCTACAGGAGGAACCAATGCTATTTTTGATTTGCTGAAGGAATTACCTTTGGATATACCAGGTATTGTAATTGTGCAACATATTCCTCCTATTTTTTCAAAAATGTTTTCAGAAAGATTAAATCATGCAGTAGGTTTTTCTGTGAAAGAAGCTTCTACAGGAGATTATTTAGAAGCTGGAAGTGTTTTGATTGCACCTGGAGATCAGCATATGCGTATAAAAAAAATTGGAGAACGATATAAAGTAGAATGTTTTAAAGGGACTAAGGTAAATGGGCATTGTCCTTCTGTTGATGTATTATTTGAATCAGTAGCTAAAGAGGTAGGAAAGAATGCTATTGGAGTAATTTTGACAGGGATGGGCTATGATGGAGCCAGGGGGCTTTTGATGATGAAAAGAAAAGGTGCAAGAACCATAGGACAGGATGAAAAGTCTTCTGTAGTTTATGGAATGCCTAAGGTAGCTTATAGTATAGGTGCTGTTGAAAAACAAACTGATTTAGCGAGCATCCCACAGCTTATTTGTGGGATGCTACGGTAATTGATGATAGAATGGGTAAAATTTCAAAAATAACCGTAAAGATTAGAAAAGGTGATTTTAAATGATGGAAAAATTAACACAAATAGATCAGAATGAGCTAAAGGATATTTTTGAATTTTTCCCTTTAGGTTTGATGATTGTAGATGAGGAACGAATGATTAAACAGGTAAATCAATCCTTTGGAGAATTAATAGGGAAAAGAATTGAAGAAATGGTTGGAAAAAAATTTGGAGATGGAATAGGATGTCCTTATAGCATACCTAAGAGTTGTGGAAATCATGAAAAATGCAGTTTATGCTATATAAAAAATAGTGTTAAGAAGGTGATAGAAACTAAAAGCCCTTATAATAATATAGTTTTTCAATATCCACAACATGGAGATTATTTAGAGGATAATAGGTGGCTAAAAATACATTTCATTCCTGTTTGTAGAAATGACGAAAACTATGTGATGCTTGTAATGGATGATATTACAGAGGAAAAAAAAGGAGAAAAAGCATTAAATGAAAGTCAGGAAAAATATCAAACATTATTGATGAATATGAATAATGGATTTGCATATTTTAAAGCAATTGAAGATGAAAATAATCATTTAATAGATGGTATTTATCTAGAAGTAAATGAAGCTTTTGAGAAGTTAACAGGAATCAAGAAAAAAGATATTATAGGAAAAAGTTTGTTAGATATAGCTGCTGATAAAAGTATAAAAGATTATTTTTATATATTACAAAGGGAGATGGATGTAGGGAAAGGTTTTAAATTATTAGATTATCATTTAGCCGGTAGAGACAAATGGTGTTCAGCCTATGTGTATATCCCAGAAAAAGGATACTGGGCGTTGATCCTTACGGATATTACGGAAGAACGAAAAATAGCGGATAGGATGAAAAAAGCAAAAGAAGCAGCAGAAGCAGCCAACAAGGCGAAAAGTGAATTTCTAGCAAATATGAGTCATGAAATACGGACTCCTCTAAATGGTATTGTTGGAATGATAGATTTAACATTAATGACTCAATTAGATGAAGAACAAAAAGATAATCTTCTTACAGCAAAAACTTGTGCAAATTCATTGATGAAGGTAATTCATGACATTTTAGATTTTTCAAAGATGGAAGCTGGAAAATTAAGAATAGATGAAATTGCATTTGATATAAATAATCTGATGGAACGAATTATTAAAATCCATGCTGTTCAAGCAGAGAATAAAGAAGTTAAATTGCATTACAACTTTTCACAAGACATACCAAAATATTTGCTGGGGGACCCTAATCGATTGCGTCAAATACTAGATAATCTTATTAATAATGCGATTAAATTTACAGAGCAAGGTAAGGTATGTATAAATATAGAAAAAATAGATACTTTTGATAATGAAATTACTCTAAAGTTTAGTGTGAAGGATACGGGGATAGGGATAGCAAAAAAAGATAAGAGCAAGATTTTTACAAGCTTTAGCCAAGTAGATAGCTCTATAACAAGAAAATTTGGAGGGACTGGATTAGGTCTGGTTATATCGAAGCAATTAGTAGAAATGATGGGTGGTAGGATCAATGTAGAAAGTGAAAAGGATGTAGGAAGTTGTTTTTACTTTACCCTAAAATTCAAAATAAAAGAACCTTTTGAAGATGGAATTGTGAATGATTCTCTAATAGATATTCATCAAACGTTAAATGTTTTGGGCGTAGAGGAGGAACTAATTAATCAAAATGTGTTAGCTAGTTTGTTGAAAAAGAAAGGAGATCTAGAGGATATAACTGATAATAGGCTAGAAGCAATGGTATTAGGAGAAACTAAAATAGAATTAAAAAAAGAAGAACAAGAGAAGGCTTTTAATGAAATAAAAGCACATATGCAAAAACTTGAAGAGTATATAGAAAATAATAAACTTCTATCGATTGAAAAAATTGCAGAAAAGATTAAAAATTTATCTGATCAATTAGATTTAGATGAGTTAAAAAGTATTGCTTTTAAAATACAATTAGCTGTCAGACGAGAAGATTTTGATAAAGCTATTATATATGCACTTGAAAGCATACATGAATTTAGAATAGTAGCGGAAGAATTTATATCGATAAAGGAGGCGTAAAGGATGAGGATTCTTATTGCAGAAGATGATCTAATTAGCAGAAAGTTCCTGTCAAAATTTTTATCAAAATATGGGCAAAGTGATTTGGTTGTAGATGGAATGGAAGCTTTAGATGCTTATATGATGGCAATGAAGGAGAAAAAACCTTATGACTTAATTTGTTTAGATATTATGATGCCGAATGTAGATGGAGTAAAGGTATTAAAAATTATTCGTCAATTAGAGGAGCAAAATAGTATAGCATCTAATGAGCGATGTAAAGTGATTATGACAACAGCATTGGCAGATACCCAATTTGTACAAAACGCCTTTAAAATTGGTTGCGATGCATATGCAGTTAAGCCTATTGATACAGAAAGATTGGTAGAGGTTATGCAAAAACTAGGATTGCTTGAGGATTCAACTGAATAATGGCGTTGCCTAGACAAGAGAAAAATACTTTTCGTTTCAAAATAAACTAAAAATTTAAAATAGGAAAATCCATATAATTTCGATGACGATATTTTAAAGATCATAAAAGGGTGATACCACTTGATGGATCACCCTTTTATCAATTGATTTTTAAGTTTATACGATTTTAGTAGTCCAAGACTCACAATTCCAAATATCTGTTACAATATCTTTGTAAAAATCAGGTTCGTGGCAAATAAGAAGGATACTGCCTTTATAGTCTGAAAGGGCACGTTTAAGCTCTTCTTTTGCATCTATATCTAGATGGTTGGTCGGCTCATCTAAAATCAGTAAATTGGTCTCTTTGTTGATGAGTTTACATAGACGAACCTTTGCTTGTTCTCCACCACTTAAAACAACCACTTTGCTTTCTATATGTTTTGTAGTTAAACCACATTTTGCAAGAGCTGAACGAACTTCAAACTGAGTATAAGAAGGAAATGTTTGCCATACTTCTTCAATACATGTTTTATAGTTTGCTTCTTTGATTTCCTGTTCAAAATAGCCTGTGTGAAGATAATCTCCAAGTTCTACAGAACCAGAAAGGGCTTTGATTTCTCCTAAAATACTTTTTAAAAGTGTAGTTTTTCCAAGTCCATTAGCTCCGATGAGTGCAATCTTTTGACCTCTTTCCATACGAAGATTTAGAGGCTTAGAAAGGGGTTCATTATAGCCGATAACAAGATCTTTTGTTTCAAAAATCATCTTACCAGAGGTTCTAGCTTTTTTGAAGTTGAATTCAGGTTTGGGTTTTTCTCTTGAAAGCTCAATTCTTTCCATTTTATCAAGCTTTTTCTGTCTGGACATGGCCATATTTCTAGTAGCCACTCTTGCTTTATTTCGAGCAACGAAATCTTCAAGGGCTGCAATTTCTTGTTGCTGTTTTTTGTAGGCAGCCTCTAGCTGTTGTTTTTTAGCTTCGTAAATCTTCATGAAATTATCATAATCACCTACATAGCGGTTTAATTCTTGATTTTCCATATGATAGATTAAATTAATAACACTATTTAAGAATGGAATATCATGAGAAATTAAAATAAAGGCATTCTCGTATTCTTGAAGATAGCGTTTTAACCATTCGATATGGACTTCATCTAAATAATTTGTAGGCTCATCTAAAAGAAGAATGTCTGGCTTTTCTAGAAGTAGCTTTGCAAGAAGGACTTTCGTTCTTTGACCACCACTTAAATCATGAACATCTTTTGTAAGACCAATATCTTTTAAGCCCAATCCTTTACTGATTTCTTCTACTTTTGAATCGATCATATAAAAGTCGTTATTTGTCAAAATATCTTGAATAGAACCCATCTCTTCAAGCATTTGTTCAAGCTCCTCAGGAGTAGCTTCAGCCATTTTATCGCATATTTCATTCATCTCAGTCTCAAGATCAAAGAGGTATTTAAAGGCGCTTCTTAAGACATCTTGAATGGTTAGCCCCTTTTCAAGGATTGTATGCTGATCAAGATAACCAACGCGAACGCGCTTGGACCATTCGATGTGCCCTTCATCAGGCTCTAATTTTCCTGTTATGATATTCATAAAAGTGGATTTACCTTCCCCGTTAGCCCCCATAAGACCGATATGTTCACCCTTTAAAAGTCTAAAAGATACATTATTAAAGATAGCACGGTCTCCAAATCCGTGGCTTAAATTTTTTACTGTTAAAATACTCATTTCATACTCCTTTTCTTTGTAATATTATAAAAATTTTAAAATAGTATTGCCGATATAAGGATCATTAAGATATTTATGAGGGAAATACAATAGCAAAATTTTTTCCTAAAAGAGATAGACACATCCTTAATTATATATGAGGATAGGATGGGTTAAAAGAGAAATTTAAAAATATTTATTTCAAATGGAATGTGAGCTGATGAAATCTATATAAATTCTAATTATATAGAATTATTAAAAAAATAATAAAAAAAGTGTTGACTTTTTGTAACATTATTCGTATAATAGTCTACAATAGTTAAAGATTTTATCAAAGGCGATGATGAGAAGAGTAAATTTAGGATGTAGTCTTAGCGAGTTGGTGGTGGTGAGAGACCAATACGAAACCTATTTTGAAGAACATCTTGGAGTTTCTAACCGAAATCCTTATGGAGAGTAGACTTAGACGGAACCAAACCGTTATTTATTGGACAGTATCGAATTTTATTCCGTACTGGTAAAGTTGAGCAATTTAGCTAATTTGGGTGGTACCGCGGAAGTCTAACCTTTCGTCCCTTGTATGGGATGAAAGGTTTTTTTGTATATAAAAACAAATCATATAGCATGGCCATGCTTATTTTGTATAATGACTTGATAAAAGAAAAAAACTAATAACTATAAAAAAGAAAACAGGAGGAATAAAAATGGAAAGATTAATGATCCCTAAAGGTTATGATCCAAAATTAGGTCTTAGACAAACAGAGGTAGCAATCAAGCAGGTGAAAGATTATTTTGAAACAAAGCTAGCAGAAGTTATGAACTTAACAAGAGTATCAGCACCACTATTTGTTATTCCAGAAACAGGAATGAACGATAACTTAAACGGAGTAGAAAGACCTGTAGCGTTTGATGTAAAAGGAATTGATGGAAAGGTAGTAGAGATTGTCCATTCCTTAGCAAAATGGAAGCGTATGGCACTGTATAGATATGGTTTTTCCGTTGGAGAAGGCTTATATACAGATATGAATGCTATTCGTAGAGACGAAGATTTAGATAACTTACATTCTATCTATGTAGATCAATGGGATTGGGAAAAAGTTATTACAAAGGAAGCTAGAACAGAAGAGACTTTAAAAAGCATTGTAAAAGATTTGTATAAAGTATTTAAGAGTACGGAGAGTTATGTTTGTGATCTATATGATCAATATGAAGCTTTTTTACCAGAGGAAATCAGCTTTGTTACTACACAAGAATTAGAAGATAGATATCCTGACTTTACGCCAAAGGAAAGAGAACATGCTATTGCCAAGGAAAAGGGAGCCGTATTTATTATGAAAATTGGAGGCGCATTAAAATCAGGGCAGCCTCATGATGGAAGAGCCCCAGATTATGATGATTGGGAGCTAAATGGAGATATCATTTTCTGGAACCCAGTACTTGAAATTGGTCTAGAATTATCATCTATGGGAATTCGTGTAGATAAAGAAGCGTTAGAAAAACAATTAAAGATTGCAGATTGTGAAGAGCGTAAGGAATTTGAATTTCATCAATTATTACTAGAAGAAAAACTACCTTTTACTGTAGGTGGAGGAATCGGACAATCAAGAATTTGTATGTTCTTCTTACAAAAGGCCCATATTGGGGAGGTACAAGCAGCAATATGGCAGCCAGATGTAATTAAAGCATGTGAAAAAGCAAATATTCATTTATTATAAAAAAAGCTGCCATGAAGGCAGCTTTTTTTATAATGTATTTAGTGTTTCAGAAATCTTCGGAACTACTTGTTTTTTTCGAGAAAGGATGTTCTTAGCAAATACTCCTTGCTCAGAGGTTACTCCAAAGGTAGAAGAAATAAAATGATTATGGTTACATCTAAATAAAAGATAAGAGCCTTCCTTCAATATATCTGTAATGAGTAATAAAGTTAAAAAGTAATCTTTATGATGATGAACCGTATCCATAAAATCAATAAATTCATCTTTTCTATTTAAGACATCTTCAATATCTAAAGTGAAAACCTGTCCGATTCCTGTACTTTGATTTTCTAGAACGAATTCTTTGAAGTCTTTATAAAATATCTCCTCTATGCTTTGTCCTTCGAGGGAAGTCCCGGCTTTAAACATTTTCATTGCAAATTCTTCAATATCTAAGTTTAAAAGACTGTTTAATTCCTCTACGCACTTTTGATCTAAAGGGGTAGTGGTAGGAGACCTAAAAAATAATGTATCCGATAAGATTCCTGATAGAAGGACTCCTGCTATGTTATGAGGAATAGCTATATTTTGTTCTTTAAACATTTGATATATAATGGTGCAAGTGCTTCCAACAGGCATATTTCTAAAGTTTATAGGGCTAGAGGTAGAAATATCTCCAAGTTTATGATGATCAATAATTTCAAGTATTTCTGCTTCATTTAACCCTTCTGCACTTTGGCTGTATTCATTATGGTCTACTAGGATTACTTTTTTGCGACCTGGCTTTAAAATATGCTTTCTGTTGATAAAACCTAAAAAGGTATTATGATCATCTACAATAGGATAGTTGATATGATTTGTATTGATAATTTCTTCTTTAATATCTTCTAAATATTCATTTTCATGAAATTTGATAATATCCAATTTTTTCATGATAGAAGATATGTAATTACATTGATTAATCAGCTTAGATGTAGTATAGGTATCTATAGGAACAGAGATAATAGGAACATTTTTTTCATCAGCTAAGTCTAAATAAGAATTAGGAATGTCCTTATCTCCTGTGATAATAATCAAATTTACCTTTGAATGAATGGCATGTTCGATGATATCATAACGATCTCCAACAATAATGATTTTATTTTCGTTCAAGTTACCCTTTATACTATCGTAATAGAAGGCAATAACAGAGATCGTTCCTTTGATGATCTTGTCTTTTCCTGTTAAAATTTTTCCATCTAAAGCATTTATGATATTAGAAAGAGATGTATGAAGATGATAGAAATCTCCTTGAATTAATCCCATAGCAATATCCTTCATAGTAATGATTCCTAAAAGTTTATTATTTTCATCTAATACAGGAAGCATTCTTTGGTTACTACTACCCATTAGTTTATAAGCATTGAGGATAGAGGAGGAAGGAGAAACGCTCTCTACTGTACCATAATTTAAATCTTTTACTTGTGTTTTTACATTTTTTATAAGGGTTGGTTGAGGAATATTAAAGTAATTTAATATGTATTCTGATTCTTTGTTTAAATTTCCGAGGATACAAGGAATAGGAGTTTCACCTAATTGCTCCTTCAAATAGGAAAAGGCAATAGTTGAAGCTACTGAGTCTGTATCAGGATTTTTATGTCCAAATATAAAAGTACACATGAGAAGCCTCCTTTTAAAAATTTTTAAGAACTTATAAAGTATTATATCAAAGGATTTAACTTATGTATTTATAAAAGTTTAAATTTTTTCATAAAAATTGAATTTTTTAAGGTGATAAAGGGATATTTACGAAAACGTTTTCAAAAATTTACCTAATAAGATATAATATACATGTTCATAAAGTAAAGATGGGAGGCTGAACAATGAAAAAAATAGATTTAAGAAGTGATACAGTAACACAACCTACTCAAAAAATGAGAGATGTTATGTATCATGCTCATGTGGGAGACGATGTCTATGAGGATGATCCAACGGTTAGAGAGCTAGAAGGGTATGCAGCAGAGCTTGTAGGGAAAGAAGCGGCTCTATTTGTACCAAGTGGTACCTTTGGAAATCAATTATCTCTTTTTACCCATTGCAATCGAGGAGAAGAAGTGATCTTAGGGGAAGATTGTCATATTGTCATGGATGAAGTAGGGGCAGCTTCCGTTATTGCAGGGGTACAATTAAGGACACTACAAAGTAATGAGGGAACATTAAATCCAGAGGATATTAAATGTAGAATAAGAAGAGAAGAGGAAGATATTCATTATCCTTCTACAGGGCTTATTTGTGTCGAAAACGCTCATTCTAATGGAAAAGTAATACCTATAGAAAATATGAAATTAATTTATGAGATTGCAAAGGAAAAAAGTGTACCTGTTCATTTAGATGGTGCAAGAGTATTTAATGCAGCAGCTCATTTAAATGTAGATGTAAAAGAAATTACGAAGTATTGTGATTCAGTAAACTTTTGTCTTTCAAAGGGACTTTGTGCACCCATAGGTTCTATCTTAGCGGGAAGCAAGAAATTTATTGAAAAAGCGAAGAAAAAAAGAAAATTAATGGGTGGCGGTTTAAGACAAGCAGGATTTTTAGCAGCAGCAGGGATTGTGGCTTTAAAAGAAATGAGAGAAAGACTTATTGAGGATCATGAAAATGCCCAACTCCTTGGAGAAGAATTATCAAGAATTCAAGGGATCACGGTAGCATCAGATCATATACATATTAACATGGTTTTCTTTGATATGAGTGATACGGGTTATGATGCAGATGAATTTGTAACAAAGATGAAAGAGAAAGGAATTCTCATTAATCCTCCAGAAAACGGAAATATTCGATATGTTACAAATTATTGGGTAAATAAAGAAGATATTGAGTATATTGTTCAATCTATGAAGGAAATTTTATCAAAATAAAGAATAATAGGCGAAGAAAAGCAGAATGAGTTATTGTAACGATAGGAGAATGTTAACTTACATAGAAGTTAGTTTATATGGGATAGAGATCTTTTTCGAGAGTCTTTATCCTATATTTTTTAAAATTTTCAAATTTAATACTTTACAAATTTAGCGCGCTAAAGTATAATAACAACTGTAGAAAAAAACTAACAACTAGGGGGAGAAAAAAATGAAAAAGAAAATGATGTTTTTATTAATAGGAATTTTGATGATGAGTATGATGTTAGCAGGATGCGGCGCAAAGGAAACTTCAAAAGCGGACGAGCCTAAAGAGACAAAGGTCAGTGAAGAAAAAGATGATTCTTTAGAAGAAATCAAGGAAAAGGGAGAATTTGTATTAGGTCTTGATGATAGCTTCCCACCAATGGGATTTAGAGATAAAAAAGGAGAAGTTGTAGGGTTTGATATTGACTTAGCAAAAGAAGTTGCAAAGAGAATGGGTGTTAAGCTTAAAATTCAACCGATTGATTGGGATGGCAAGGTTCTTAGCTTAAATAATAAAGATATTGATGTGATTTGGAATGGATTAACGATTACAGAAGAAAGAAAAAAGCAAATTGGTTTTTCTAAGGTTTATATTGAAAATAGACAGGTAATTGTTACAGGAGCTGATTCAGATATAGAAACAAAGAAGGATTTAGCTGGAAAAATAGTGGCTGTACAATTAGGAAGTAGTGGTGAAGATGTATTAAATGCTGATACAGAAACAGTAAGTGCAGTAAAAGAGGTTGTAAAGTTTTCTAATTATACAGAAGCGTTATTAGATTTAAAAGCAGGACGTGTAGATGCAGTTGTTATTGATGAGATTGTTGGTAGATATTATATGTCTAAAAGACCTGGTGAGTATGAGGTAGCAAAAGAAGATTTTGGAAAAGAAGGGTATGGAATTGGATTTAGAAAAGATGATACAGCATTGATCAATGAAGTAGATCAAATATTAGATGAAATGAAAAAAGATGGCACAACGGCAGAAATTTCTAAAAAATGGTTTGGAGAAGATATCGTAGCTAAATAAAAAAGGAGATGTTCTAAGTGGATTATATTACAAATGTAACAGGATTTATATTAAAGGGAAGCATTGTTACACTACAACTATATGCAGTAACTATTTTATTTTCTATTCCATTAGGAGTGATATGTGCACTTGGAAAAATCTCTAGATTTAAGTGGCTGAATAGGTTCCTTGAAATATATACTTGGGTTTTTCGAGGGACCCCACTACTTCTTCAACTTTTCTTTGCTTATTATGGACTTCCTGTATTTGGAGTGAAGTTTGGACGGTTCCAAGCAGCAGCAATTACATTTATCTTCAACTATGGAGCTTATTTTACAGAAATCTTTAGAGGTGGAATAGAATCTATAGATAAAGGGCAATACGAAGCAGCAAAGGCATTAGGAATGAATTATCGTCAAACTATGTCAAGAATCATACTTCCTCAAGCTGTAAAGCGGGTACTTCCTCCAACAAGTAATGAAGCCATTACACTTATAAAGGATACAGCCCTTGTAGCAGCTATTGGTATGGGAGATATTTTAAGAGCTGCTAAGGAAGTACTTACAAGAGATTTTCAGATTACATCCTTTATCATTGCAGGGATCATTTATTTGTTATTAACATCTGTTGTAGTCATGGTATTTAAAAAATTAGAGAAAAAATATGCTATATATGAGTAGGGGTGTTGATGATGGATATGATCAAGGTAGAGAATATTAGAAAAAAATTTGGGAAATTAGAAGTTTTAAAGGATGTATCCTTAAAGGTAAAAAAAGGCGAGGTCATTTCTATCATTGGACCTTCTGGTTCTGGGAAAAGTACACTCCTTAGATGTTTAAATTATCTAGAAAAAATTGATGATGGCAAGATTGAAATAGAGGAAAAGCCGATTGTATTTTATGAAAATGGAAAGAACATGCATATTTCAGAGGGAGAGATTAGAAAAAGATGTAAAAAGGTTGGGATGGTTTTTCAAAGCTTTAATTTATTTCCTCATAAAACCGTATTAGAAAATATCATTGAAGCGCCAATGATTGTGGAGAGAATAGAAAAAGAAAAAGCAATAAAATCTGCTGAGAATCTTCTTGATAAGGTAGGATTATCTGATAAAAGAGATGTTTATCCAGGAAAGCTTTCTGGAGGACAAAAGCAAAGAGTTGCTATTGCAAGGGCTCTTGCAATGAATCCAGACGTAATGCTCTTTGATGAGCCTACATCAGCCCTTGACCCTGAATTAGTAGGAGAAGTTCTTAAGGTAATGAAGGATTTAGCAAAAGAAAAAATGACTATGCTCATCGTTACCCATGAAATGGCTTTTGCAAGAGAAGTATCTGATCGAGTGATTTTTATGGATGAAGGAAAAATCATAGAGGAAGATCAACCAGAAAAATTATTTACAAACCCTGAGCATCCTAGAATAAAAACATTTTTAGATAAAATGCTATAAAAGAACCCAAGAATGGGTTCTTTTTATTTAGGGGTATACATGCCTGTATTTCTCATGTAATTGAAAATACCTTCACCATGTTCTTGTTCTTCCTTTTGAATATGATTGAGTATTTGGCGAATGTTTGTATCGCAGCATTCAAAAATAGTTGTGTTGTAAGTACTAGATACATATTTTTCTGTTACTAATGCGTCGGTACACAGCTTTTTATCATTTTCGTTATATTGACCTTGAAGAGATAGGGTATTTTCATTAGATTGTTGATTATTTTCTTGAGGAAGGGCGGGTACCTGTCCACTTAGGATTTGATTAAGGGTGTTTAAGTGTTCTTGTTCCTTTGAAGCATAAGTACTGAATAATTGTTTTAATTGAGGGTCTTGTGCTTGATTTGCAAAATCTTGATATTTTTGGACACAAGCTTCTTCATGACTTTTTTCATCTTCTAAAAGCATTCTTTCTTTTGCTGTTAAGATCATAATTCTTTCACCTCCTAAGGTTATTCTTTGCAATATTTTACAAACTATTCTATAATATAGATAAGATATAGAACAGATAAAGAAATTTTATAGAAGAAAAAATACACAAGTGGAATTTCTAAAATTTACCAAAAAGAAGGATTTTTATAATTTTTGTCTAAAATATAAATAAATAGAAAACCTTGGGGTGATGAGATGAAAAAGATTCAAGAGCTTAATCCGCTATTGAATGATGAGTTTTATGAATTGATGGACGTAGTAAAAACGTTTGTAGGGCATTTAGAGGAATTATTGGAAAAAGGAATCATTACAAAAGTTCAGTTCGATGAAATGACAGCATACAAGAAAAAGTTTATAAACTATATGGAAAATGAAATACATTTTGAAAAGAAAATAACAAATTGAAAAGAAAGTAACAAAAAATGAGATAGTACAGAAGCATATGTAGAAGTTTTAAATTTTAAAGGTCTTTCCATGAAAGACTTTTTTTCTTTGCTTAAAGTAGGATAAAGATTATTGAAATCATTATCAATTAAGAATATATAGATGAATTAATGGATGAAGCTATTGAACAAGAAAAAATGGAGTATATAAAAAAACAAATAGAGATGATTGAGGGAATAAAGAAAGTAACAGATTTAAGAGGTAGAAGACATGGTTTAAAGGCATGTATTGATATAAAAATTTGTGTTGATCCATTTATTTCTGTATACATGGGGCATAATATTGGAGAGAAAGCAGAAAATTTAATTTTATCTCAGATTAAAAATGCCAAAGAAGTTATGGTGCATATAGATCCTTGTGATACAAAGAACTGTAAGGGTAGTTGTAAGGAGTAAATCATTGATTTTTGAATAGAAGAAATATATAATCATACAGAAGACTTGATTTAGGAGGTAGAACGATGGGATTACATGCTTTTTCTCGTACTGAACGAGTAATAGGTACAGAAAATTTAGAGAAGCTAAAAAACAGCAAAGTTGCTATATTCGGAATTGGTGGAGTAGGGACATATGTAGCAGAGGGGCTAGCAAGATCAGGGGTCGGAAGCTTTGTTTTAGTAGATGATGATGATGTATGTCTTACCAATATCAATCGTCAAATTCACGCTTTAAGAAGTACTGTCGGAAGAGCCAAGGTAGAGCTTATGAAAGAGCGTATATTAGATATAAACCCTAATGCAATAGTAGAGACTAAAAAGATGCTTTATACATCTGAGACGGCAAAAGATTTATTAAGAGATGACTATGACTATGTGGTCGATGCAATAGATATGGTATCATCAAAGCTAGATTTAGTAGAAAGATGTTTCCATAGAGGGATGAATATGATTAGTAGTATGGGGGCTGGAAATAAGCTAGATCCTACTCAATTTGAAGTAACAGACATTTATAAAACCTCTATTTGTCCTCTAGCAAAAGTTATGAGAAAAGAGTTGAGAAAAAGAGGAGTAAAAAAATTAAAGGTGGTATATTCTAGGGAAGAATCTATAAAGCCTAAAGTAGTAAATGCAGATTGCAAAGCCGATTGTATTTCTACAAATGAAGATAGAACCCAGATCTCTAAACGCCAAGTTCCAGGAAGTATGGCTTTTGTCCCTTCTGTTGCAGGACTTATTATTGCATCTGTTGTAGTAAGAGATATAATCAATATGTAGAAAAAACTAGGATTAAACAAATGAGATGATTATTTAAGAGATTAAAATAAGACTCAAGGAATAGAGTCTTATTTTTTATACAAGAAATTATAAATACACACTTGCATAAATATAAAAATAAATGTATAATATTACACATAATATAAATGAATTTTAAGGAGGAAAATGAAAAAATGAAGAGTAAAAAAATAATAGCAATCCTATTAATGGTATGTATGGTATTTGCATTTTCAGGATGTACAAAAGAAAAGAGCAGTGCAGACGAAGCTATGACAAAGATAGAAAAAATCAAAAAATCAGGAAAATTAGTATTAGGTACAGCAGCAGATTATCCACCTTATGAATTCCACAAAGAAATTGATGGAAAAGACACGATTGTAGGATTTGATATTGAAATTGCAAAGGCTATAGCAAAGGAGCTTGATGTTGAGCTTGAAATTAAAGATATGAAGTTTGATGGATTACTAGCAGCTCTTGTAGCGAATAAAATTGACTTTATCATTGCAGGAATGGTTCCAACAGAAGAAAGAGAAAAAAGTGTTGATTTTTCAAAAACATATTATCAAGCAGAACAAAAGGTACTTATTAAGAAGGAAAATGTAGATAAATTTAAAACAAAGGATGATTTTAAAGGAGTAAAAATTGGAGCCCAAAAGGCATCGGTACAAGAAGAAATTGCAAAGGGAATCCAAGGTGCAGATGTGAAATCTTTAAGTAAACTTACTGATTTAGTATTAGAATTGAACAATGATAAAGTAGAGGCTGTTATATTAGTAGAACCTGTAGCAGATGCATATGCTAATAGTAATCCAGAGCTTTATGTACCAGATGTATCCTTTGGACAGGAGGATGGTGTTGCCATAGCTGTAAATAAAGGAAATGAAGAGTTTGTAAAAGCGGTTAATGAAGCATTAGATAAATTAATCAGTGAAGGAAAAATTGATAAATTTATTGCAGAGGCAACAAAATTAGCAGAAGAATAGAAGGTATAAAGCAAAAGGTGATAAAAGTTATCCCTTTTGCTCAATTTTTTGAAGAAATAGGGATCAAGATGAAAACAATTGATATAAAATATGGAAATATAACGATAGAGACAATACTTGATCTAAAATAAAAAATGAAAGAAAACACAAAAAAATTTTTAAATATGCACTTGAATAATTATTAAACCTGATGTATAATATTACATGCGGTGACAAAATATTGAATCTTCAAGGGGGAAATAAAAATGTTTAAAAAAAATAGTAAAAAAATAATAGCAATGTTACTATTAGTATGTATGGTATTTGCATTTACAGGATGTGGACAACAAAAAAGTAGTGCAGATGAAGCAAGTAGTAAAGAGGAAGTATTGAGTGAAGTGGAAAAAATAAAAAAAGCAGGAAAAATTGTAGTAGGTACATGTGCAGATTATCCACCATATGAATTTCACAAAGAAATGGATGGAGAAGATACAATCGTAGGATTTGATATTGAGATTGCAAAAGCAATTGCCAAAGAGCTTGATGTAGAGCTTGAGATTAAAGATATGAAATTTGATGGATTATTACCAGCACTTGTTACAAATAAAATTGATTTTATTGCAGCAGGAATGAATCCAACAGAAGAAAGAGCAAAGAGTGTTGATTTTTCTAAGGTGTATTATAAAGAAGAACAAAGAATATTAGTGAAAAAAGAATTAGTAGATAAAATCAAAGGAAAAGAAGATTTTAAAGGTCTTAAAATAGGAGCTCAAAAAGCAACTATACAGCAAAAGTTAGCACAAAGCATCGAAGGAGCTGAACCTAAACTACTTAGCAAGATAACGGATCTAGTATTAGAATTATCAAATGATAAGATTCAAGGAATTGTTTTAGTAAAACCTGTAGCAGAAGCTTATGCAAAGCAAAATGAAGATTTAGCTGTATTAGATTTAGACTTAGGTACAGGAAATGAAGCAGACTCTAGTGTAGCTATAGCCATTAATAAAGGAAATGAAGCGTTGCTACAATCTATTGATAAAACGCTAGATCAGTTAATGAGCGAAGGTAAAGTGGATGAATTTATAGCTGAGGCAGTTAAATTATCTGAAGAAGAGTAGAAAATATAAAAAAAGGCAAAAGATGATGAATCATCTTTTGCTTAAATTTTGTTCGTGACGTATAATAGGTGGTATGTAAAAAAGATCACGTGATTTATTAGGAGGTGTCAGCATTGGATATAGCATTTTTAGCGAAATATTATAAATTTTTTATTAGTGGAACAGGCGTTACTTTATTACTTTCTTTCTTTGGTGTGATTTTTGGTGTTGTTGTGGGGATTTTCTTAGCTTTAATGAAAATGTCAGAGAAAAGAATTTTTAGATTTCCAGCAACAGCTTATATTGAGGTAGTAAGGGGAACACCCCTTTTGGTGCAATTATTCATCATTTATTATGGATTGCCTTTATTAACAGGGATACAATTTCCAGATTTAATGCTTGCAATTATTGCCGTATCTTTTAATAGTGCAGCTTATGTGGCAGAGATTATTCGTGCAGGGATACAATCTATTGACAAAGGACAAATGGAGGCGGCAAGATCTTTAGGAATGACCAATGGAATGGCTATGAAATATATTATTATTCCTCAAGCCTTTAAAAATATCTTACCTGCACTTGGAAATGAATTTATTGTATTAGTAAAGGAATCAGCTATTGTTTCTGTTGTTGGAATATATGATTTAATGTACAGAGCAGATACAGTAAGAGGAATATCCTATAAACCTTTTGCACCATTAATTATTGCAGCAATTATTTACTTTATTATTACATTTACCCTTTCAAAACTAGTGGGGATTCTTGAGAGGAGGTTAAGTGCCAGTGATTCACGTAACTAATTTAAACAAAAGCTTTGGGTATTTACATGTTTTAAAAGGAATAGATGAACATATTAAAAAGGGAGAGGTTGTTGTTGTCATAGGTCCTAGTGGATCTGGTAAAAGTACTTTTTTAAGATGTTTAAATCTTTTAGAAGAGCCTACAGGTGGAGATATTGTTTTCGAAGGTGCTTCTATTATGGATAAAAAGAATGATATTAATAAACAAAGAGAAAAAATGGGGATGGTATTTCAGCAGTTTAATTTATTTCCCCATATGACAGTTTTAGACAACATTACCCTTGCTCCAATAAAAGTAAAAAAGATGGAGAAAGCAAAAGCAGAGAAAATTGCATTTAGGCTATTAGAGAGAATTGGACTTTCGGATAAAGCAAGTAATTATCCAAATCAGTTATCTGGAGGACAAAAACAAAGAATTGCTATTGCAAGAGCTTTAGCTATGTCTCCAGATGTAATGCTATTTGATGAGCCAACTTCAGCCCTAGACCCTGAGATGGTTGGAGAAGTATTAGATGTAATGAAGGAATTAGCAGCAGAGGGGATGACTATGGTAGTCGTTACTCATGAGATGGGATTTGCAAAGGAAGTTGCAACAAGAGTACTTTTTATGGATGGAGGAAAAGTTGTAGAACAAGCAGAGCCTAAAGAAATATTTGAAAAGCCTAAACATCCAAGAACAAAAGACTTCTTAGGAAAAGTTTTATAAGTTTGACCTAATATTCGTGAAAATAGATATATTTTCACGAATATTTTTATAAATAGGATCGTGATAAAAAAGAAAGCAGGTGAAAGGATGAAGCATAGATTTTTATCAAAGAGATATTGGAACAGCATTACAACGCCTATGGCAGAGGTCATTGAACTTAGCTATAAATATGATGATTTGATTAATTTAAGTTTAGGAGATCCAGATTATATTACAGACAAATCTATTATTGATCAAGCTTTTTTAGATGCTAACAAAGGACATACAAGATATGCAGATTCTCTAGGAGATCCCCAATTACGATGTGAAATTGCAAAGTTTTATCAAAGGATCTATGATTATAAAGTGGATGATGAAGAAATTATGGCTACAGTAGGAGCTTGTCATGGTATGTATTTAATCCTTGAAGCTATTTTAGATGATGGAGATGAAGTAATTGTACCAGAGCCTTATTTTACGCCTTATTACAATCAAATACAGCTAGTAAGAGGAAAACCTGTAATATTAGAAACCTATGAAAAGGATCATTTTCAGATAAATGTTGAAAAGTTAAAGGGACTTATTACCAATCGAACAAAGGCAATTATTATAAATACGCCAAATAATCCAACCGGAGCATGTATTGATGAAGAGCACTTAAAGAAAATAGCAAAAGTTGCTATAGAACATGATTTGATGGTTATAGCAGATGAGGTATATGGTGGGTTCAGCTTTCAGAAGTCTTTTATTCCTATGTCAAAAATAGAAGGAATGAAGGAGAGAACTATTACATTAGGAAGCTTTTCAAAGGATTATGCTATGACAGGATGGAGAATTGGATATGTATTAGCACCTAATTATATAATCAATTGCATAAGAGATATAAATGAAGGAATCTGTTTTTCAGCACCATCTATTTCACAAAGGGCAGCTATTCATGCAATTAAGATGAGAAAAAAAGTGCTAAAACCTATGGCGAAGGAATATAAAAAGCGAGTTGAGTATGCTTATAAAAGAATTAATGAAATCCCTAAGATCTCTGTTATTCCTCCACAAGGAACATTCTACTTATTTGTAAATATAAAAGAAACAGGACTTACTTCTATGGAGATGAGTAGAAAACTATTAGAAGAAGCACATGTTTTAGTGATTCCAGGAAGTGCTTTTGGAAAAAGCGGAGAAGGATATATTAGAATTGCATGTACTGTAGGGGTAGAGCGATTAAAGGAAGCCTTTGATCGAATAGAAAAAACCAAGCTACAATAGGTATATATAAATTCAGGTGGAGTAAAGGCTCTTCCTGAATTTTTAAATTTATAAGATATATGTATATAATTGATGATTTAGGAAAGAATTTGTAACACAATTGTTATTGATTAGAATAGGATATTTATGGTATATATAAATAAGGGACAAGAGATTTATTATTGACATAAAAATGGGGATGGGTATGTTTTGAAAAGTATAAAAAAACATGAAATAGTCAATAATACAAAAGTTCTTATAGAATAATATTTGTGGTAAGGAGAATGAAAAATGAACAGAGTAAAAACTTTAATGGTAGGTTCTATGTATTTTGTTTTATTAGCAAGTGTCACAATTGGCATTGCGAATTTAAGTAGAATGATTAGTTATTAAAAATAATGACCTGAAAGGGTCATTATTTTTTTCTCTATTTATAGGTTTTATTTATACAAAGAAGTAAGAATAAATCCCCTTTATTTAACAAAAAATAAAAAGGAATATGTTAGGAGGGGAAATTTTTGAAAAAAAATATAACTAAAGTGTATATTGCTTTAATTATAAGTTTTTTAATAGGGTCGATTTTTATAGATACTATTTATGCAGGAACCTTATCTTGGGGTTCTCGGGGGGAAGAAGTAAAAATTGTTCAAACAAAACTAAAAAACTGGGGATATTATAATGGTCAAATTGATGGGATTTTTGGAAAAAAAACGTATCAGGCAGTAGTATGGTTTCAGAGGAAAAATGGATTGGCTGTGGATGGAAAAGTAGGGTCACAGACAAGACGTGTCTTAGGGATGCCTCAAAAATTGACTACAGCAAAATATAATGAAACAGTAAGACTTTCACAAAAGAAATTAAAACAGTGGGGATATTATACAGGTGCAGTGGATGGAATCTATGGAGCTTATACATATGATGCAGTAGTTAAATTTCAACGAAAGAATGGACTAACGGCAGATGGTATTATAGGTCCAGCTACAAAAAGAGCGTTAGGAATTAGTGAAAAATCTTCTACAACAGCTTATATGGCCACAAGCAGAGGTGTTTCAAGAAATGATGATATCAACCTTTTAGCAATGGCTATACATGGAGAAGCTAGAGGAGAGCCTTATGTAGGACAAGTTGCTGTAGGTGCAGTTATTTTAAATAGGGTAAAGCATCCTTCCTTTCCTAATTCTATTGCAAGTGTTATATTTCAGCCAAGGGCTTTTACCGCAGTAGATGATGGACAATTGTATTTGACACCTAATGAAGAAAGTTATAAAGCAGCTAGAGATGTATTGAATGGATGGGACCCAACGGGTGGTGCTATTTATTACTGGAATCCAGCTATAGCTACAAGCAAGTGGATTTGGACAAGAAAAGTTACATTAAAGATTGGTAAACATTGGTTTGCTCATGAATAAGAATGGGGGAGGGCTATGAAAAAAAGTATCAGTATATTACTAGGAATACTACTTATAGGAACAGGTATATGGGGGTATAAGCAGTATGAAGAAAATAAACATAAAAATATTATTTTAGAGAATCAGTTTCATAGAATGTTTTATGATATGGTAGTAGATGTAGAAAATATACAAGTAAATCTTTCAAAAGTTATGGTTACAGGGACTCCGAAACAAAATGTACTATTGTTTTCTCGGATAACGCATCTTTGTTATGATGCTCAGGAGAAATTAAGTCAACTACCAATTTCTCATAAAAATGTAAGCAGGACAGAGAAATTTTTAAGCCAAGTAGGAGACCTAAGTGAATCTTTAGCTAGAAAAAATCTTGAAGGAAAGCCGTTAAATCAAAAAGAAAAAGAAACATTAGAACAACTCCATAATTACTCAAATTATTTGTCTAAAGAATATATTATATTACAGGAAAATATGGCAAAAAAGGGTATATATATAGGAGAATTAAGGGAAAAGGCAAATGAAGAATTAAAAGAGACTAATGAAAATATGTTAAATACAAGCTTCTTAAATATAGAGGAAAAAATGAAAGATTATCCAGAGCTGATTTATGATGGTCCTTTTTCAGAACAAGTAAGAAATAGAAGGGTGAATGGAACAGGAAGAAGAATAGAAAAAAATGAAGCAATAGTAATAGCAAAAAAATTTCTAAAAGAGAATACAGATTATGAGGTAGATTTTATTAGCGAGACAGATGAAGGAGCTATTCCGGTATATGTAATTCAATTAAAGTCAAAAGAAAAAAATATGACCATGGCAATTACTAAAGAAAACGGACAAGTTTTATGGATGCTAGATCCAAGGAAAATAAATGAAGGGATAGTGTCAGAGGAGAAAGGAACAAAGATTGCTGAATCTTTTTTACAAGAAAAAGGTTATGAAAATATGGTGCCTACTTATTCGTTAAAGTATGATGGGCAAATGTTGATTAATTTTGCATATATGCAAGATGATGTAGTTATTTATACAGACTTAATAAAGGTGAAGGTTGGACTAGATGAAGGAAAGATTGTAGGCTTTGATATGGAAGGGTATTGGTTGAATCATCATAAAAGAAATATTCCTACACCTAAAATCAGTATAAAAGAGGCTAGAGAAAAAGTGAGTACTTATGCAGATGTATCAAAGCCAAGGCTTGTTATCATTCCAACAGAAGGTGGAGAAGAAGCTTTATGTTATGAATTTAAAGCAAAGTATAAGGAAGATACATTTTTAATATATATTCATGCACAAACAGGAGAAGAAGAAAAAATATTAGAAGTGATTATAAAAGATGAGGGTGTATTGGTGCTATAAAGGCCTTTATAAAAAAGTACTATGAGCATTCAAGTTCATAGTATTTTTGTTTCATTTTTTTAGTCCCTGAGCATAAATATGTTATAATAAAGCAGTATATAGAGTAAAAGACAAATATAGAAAACAGGTGTTAAAGATGAGTTATAAAATGAAAGAAAATGTATTTGATCAATTTTTTAATAATCGAGAAGGATTAATTGAGCAATTTAAAAAAGGGGATATTACGAAAAAAGAATTTATTGAAGAGCATTATTATTTCATTCAAAAATTAAATTTAAAGCCTTTTAAGTACCGAATCGATTCGTTTGAAAAAGGGATCTATAACTACCAATACTATAATATGTTAGCAAAATATAGCTATATGAAATCAAAAGATCCAAAGCTTCAACAAAAACATCCGCAATTAGCAGATAAGCTACGAAGGGATGCAAATTATTATTATAGTAAAAAGGATAAAACAACCTTAAAGCTACTAGAATACCTAGATTTTGCAAATATAGAAGCATATTATGTAAAAGTGAAATCAAAGGGATTAAAAGATAAGTTGTTTGAAATTGTTCTGAAGGATTATGATAATTTTATCCTGCACTCTATTAGTGATTGGTTAGCAGATAGACTAATAGAAGAGGGAGTATTTATAGAAGGAAAAAGAAAATCCTTAATCGATGGATATATTAATGAAAAATATTAATTTTGTAAAAATTATCCTTTCTAAAAAGTTGCACGCTTGCAAATACTAAAGGTAGCAATGAAATGAAAGGATGTATTTTATGAATACAAGATTATATGTGATTGCAATTGCACCAGGACTTGCTCTAGCTTTGGGGATTTATCTGACAGATCGATATGATCGAGAACCGGTAGATTTATTAGCAAAAACATTTCTTTTAGGGGCTGTATCTGTTATTCCTACTGCTTTTTCAGAAAAGATCTTATTATCAGTAAATATATTTGGAGGCGTTTTGGGTGCAGCATATACAGCTTTTATTGTTGCAGGATTTACAGAAGAGTTTTTTAAAAGAGAGGTTGTATTAAGGCTGGCTTTTCACCATAAGGCTTTTGATGAAAAACTTGATGGTATTGTCTATGGTGTTTTTTCTGCATTAGGATTTGCTACAGTAGAAAATATTATGTATGTAGTATTTCGCTTTGCAGCCAATCCTTATATAGGACTTTATCGAGGAATTTTATCTGTTCCTGTGCATATGTTGTTTGGTGTTACAATGGGTTATTATTTATCTTTAGCAAAATATGCAAGACATGAAGAGATACGAAAAAATTATTTAAAAAAGGCATTACTCATCCCTGCTATTCTTCACGGAATATTTGATTTTATATTAATGGCAAATATTCCTACGTTGATGATTTTCTTTATACCTTTTGTTATTTATTTATGGATTATCAATTTACGACGTTTAAATGAATATACAAATGAATCAAAAAGAATTTATGAAGGGATCAGGGATGATGATGAGCTTAGATAGACACGGAAAGTGTCTATTTTTTTGTCCTTGTAACACATATTAAAGAATATGAATATGATGGTATTGTAGGATTTTAAATGATTAGGGGGGAAAAACATGCACAAAGAAAGATTAGAGATGCTTTCAGAAATCATGAAGTTAGAAAATTGTTGTGTAGACTTGAATCTATATTTAGATACACATCCTACAGACCAGAATGCATTAATGCAGTATAACACATATGCTTGTCAGATTAGGGCATTAAAAGATCAGTATGAGTGTAGGTATGGACCATTATCAAACTTTGGATCAGCACAAAGTCAGTATCCATTCAGATGGATAGAAGACCCTTGGCCTTGGGAAATTGAATATTAAAGGGGGATTTTTTTATGTGGATCTATGAAAAAAAATTACAATATCCAGTAAAAATAGGTTGTAAGGATCCAAAAATGGCCCAATATGTGATGACACAATTAGGAGGTCCTGATGGAGAATTATCTGCAGCTCTAACTTATTTAAATCAAAGATATAAAATGCCTACACAAAAGTCAAAGGCATTGCTTACGGATATAGGTACAGAAGAATTAGCTCATGTGGAGATGATTCAAACCATGATTACAAAGTTAACAAAGGATGTAAGTGTGGAAGAAATAAAGAAAGTAGATATGGGACCTTACTATGCCATAAGAGATAAAGCTGTATATCCAGCAGATAGCACAGGAAATCCTTGGACGGCAAGTTATGTTTCATCTACAGGAGATCCCATAGCCGATCTTTATAATGATATGGCGGCAGAAAAAAAAGCAAAGGCAGTATATGAAAATTTATTAAGATTAACAGATGATCCACTCCTAAAAGATTCTTTGAAATTCTTATTAGAAAGAGAAATTGTACATTTTAAGAGATTTGGAGAAGCTTTAAGAGATGTAGAAGAATATAATAGAAGTAAAAAATGTTATTAGTAAAACCAGGATGCACCTGGTTTTATCTTTTTATAAAAATTACTATTATATTAAACGAAATTGATGTTATTATTATAAATGTGAGTTTGAATTCTTTATAGGAAAAAGGGTCATAATGAAAAAATCATACAATTAAATAAATGATATAGGGGACAATGAAAAATTACAAAAAAGAGGAAGGGTATGGAAAATGAAAATTACGACAATAGGTTACTGGGGGGCGTATCCAGAAGCTAATGAGGCTACATCAGGATACCTTTTACAATCAGATGGTAAGAATATTTTGATTGATTGTGGCTCAGGGGTTTTATCAAATTTGCAAAATTATATAGATTTAGTAGCATTAGACGCTGTAATTTTATCCCATTATCATGGGGATCACATGGCAGATATTTATTCATTACAATACGCTATGAGAGTACTCATAGATTTGAAAAAAAGAGAGAAGCCTCTGTATATTTATGGACATAACCAAGATGAAAAGTTTGAAACATTAAATTATCATCATTACACAGTAGCCTGTTCTATTGATGAAAATAATCTTATAAAATTTGGTGATTTAACTTTCACGTTTATAAAGAATATTCATCAGGATCTTTGTTTTGCTATGAGAATAGAAAAAGAAGATAAAGCTTTTGTATACACGGCAGATACAGGATGGAATGAAGCGCTTATAAATTTTTCTAAGGGGGCAGATTTACTCATCTGTGAAGCAAGTTTATATAATGAAAACTATGGAGTTGTTTCAGGGCATCTTACGGCAGGGGAAGCTGGAAGAATAGGTAAAATGGCGAAGGTTAAACATCTGGTGTTATCTCATTTGCCGCATTTTGGGAATCACCAGCAGCTGTTAAAAGAAGCAAAAGAACACTTTAAGGAAGAAGTAGAATTGGCAAGGAAATCAAAAACATGGCGTTTGTGATAAATTTCCACAAAAATTTTAACGAGTATTGGCAAAGGGGATGTCATCTTTATTAAGATCTGAAAGATCTCTTTCGGATGGATTTTATTTTTAAATCTAAAATTCAGAAGGCGTTTTTTTGTTTAGAATCTATATTGAAGAACTTATAAAGATATGGTATTCTAAAATAAGTATAGTTAAAAAAAAGCTAACAAAGGTTGGGATATTTCATGATGCACAATATTGAAGCCGTGATTTTTGATTTAGATGGAACACTAGTAGATTCCATGTGGATTTGGAAACAAATAGATATAGATTATTTAGGAAAAAGAGGGATTGAATTACCCGATGATTTACAAAAAATAATAGAAGGAATGAGTTTTACAGAGACAGCCCATTATTTTAAAGAAAGATTTAAGTTAGAGGATTCCATTGATGAAATTAAGGATGAATGGATGGAAATGACAAGGGATTATTATGAGAATAAGATTCCTTTAAAGGAAGGGGTATACCCTTTTTTAATGATGCTAAAAAACAAAGGAATAAAAATAGGGGTTGGTACAAGCAACGCAAAGGAATTAGCAGAAGCAGTTCTTCGAAAAAATAATATCATTGATTTTTTTGATACTATTCGAACCAGCTGTGAAGTTAAGAAGGGTAAGCCCCATCCAGATATTTTCTTAAAGGTTGCAGAGGATTTAGAGGTTGAACCTGATAAATGTTTAGTTTTTGAAGACACCTACGCAGGTGTTCTAGCAGGAAAAAGAGCTGGCATGAAGGTATTTGCTGTTGCTGATGAAACATCATATCTTTACAAAGAGGATATTACCTCATTAGCAGACCAATATTTAGAAGGATTTGAAGAGATTGCATAAGCCGAGTGGATACTCGGCTTTTTATCTGATATTTTAACATAGGATAGGATCAATATTGAAAAGATTTGAACCATCTCATACATTTCCCCTTTCTTTTAAAGAAAGAAGATGTGAAAAATTGTAAATAATATATTAAAGAACTATTATCCAAAGGGAGTAAGATGGGTTGGAAAAATATAATAAACTTAGGAGGAAGAAATGAAGAAAAAAGATATTATAGAACTTAAAATAGAAGAGTTAGAATTTCCATTAAAGGGAATCGGTTATCATGAAGATAAAAAAGTATTTGTAAAAAATGCTATCCCTGGGCAAGTCATTCGTACATACATAAAAAAAGTTAGAAAAGATCATGCAGAAGGAAAGCTATTAGAAGTAGTAGAGAGATCTTCTACAGAAGTAGAATCCTTTTGTGAGCATTTTGGAAATTGTGGAGGGTGTAGCTACCAAACAATTCCTTATGAAAAGCAGATGAATATGAAAGCAGAGCTAGTAAAAGGATTATTAGATGAAGCAGGGATAAAGGGTTACAAATTTTTAGGGATAGAAGGAAGCCCAGAAGAATATGCCTATAGAAACAAAATGGAATATTCCTTTGGAAATGAGAAAAAAGGTGGAGAATTAAATCTTGGAATGCATAAAAAAGGAAAATTTCATGATGTAGTAACGGTAGATCAATGTAAAATTGTTGATGAAGATTTTAATACCATTCTTACAACTATGTTAAATTATTTCCGGGGAAAAGGGACGCCTTTATATAATAATAAGACTCATGAAGGGTATTTAAGACATTTTATCGTAAGAAAAGCAAAGAAAACAAAGGAAATTGTGATCAATCTTGTAACAAGTACACAAATTATATTTGATATGACTGAATTAGTAGAGATCATGAAGAACTTAAAATTAACAGGAAAACTAGTAGGCTTTATCCATACTTTTAATGATAATATTGCTGATACAGTAGTAAATGAACATACAGAAGTTTTATGGGGACAAGATTTCTTTACAGAAGAAATCTTAGGACTAAAATTTAAAATATCCGCATTTTCATTTTTCCAAACGAATTCACTAGGGGCAGAGAAGCTTTATAGTATGGTACTAGATTTTATGGGAGATGCAGAAAACAAAACTGTATTTGACTTATACTGTGGAACAGGAACCATCGGGCAAATCGTAGCAAAAAGAGCGAAAAAAGTTATGGGGATTGAACTCATAGAAGAAGCAGTAGAGGCTGCTAATAAAAATGCACAAATGAATGGACTTGATAACTGCCACTTTATAGCAGGGGATGTACTTAAAAAAATTGATGAATTAACAACAAAACCAGATATTATTATCCTAGACCCACCTCGTGTAGGCGTTCATCCAAAAGCATTAAAGAAGGTATTAGCATATAGAGCACCTGAGATCATTTATGTATCCTGTAATCCTAGAAGTTTAGCAGAAAATCTTAAAGATGTACAAAGGGCAGGATATAAGGTGAAGACGGTGAAGTGTATGGATATGTTCCCACATACACCGCATGTGGAGGTTGTTGTGAGGATAGAGAAGAAATAGGTTGATTAAAACAAACCCTTTCAATTTAAATTTGAAAATTTTAATAAAGAAGAACATAAAGGGATAGAATGGAAAATTATATATTTAGATGAATAAGTAGGTTCTCGCTTGGAGTCAAGAAGTGAGGGCTTCTTTTTTTATCTTCGTGCATACATGCTTATGGAGAATTCTATCATGAAAAACATGGAGAAATCTAGTGTATTGGATTATAATGGATACATAAGAAAGAATTTGGAGGTAAATTTATGTTAATTCCTGTAAATATAAATAGTTCAATTGAAGTAAAGAACTTAGATATAGAGATTTTACGGTTTAAGGATTTAGATATTAAAGAAGAACATATCGAAGAGTTTCTAAGAAAAAATATTGAGATAATTATTGATGATGAAACTCTGTTGGTAATTGGGAGACAAGTTAGAAATGTAGAAAAAGGTAGAAGTGATTTAACAGCAATAGATAAAGATGGAAACTTAGTTTTGATTGAACTAAAAAGAGATTTAGATGATATTAAAATGAGAAAAGAACCTTTTGAATTTCAAGCCATTAGATATGCTGCAAGTTATGCAAAGATAAAAAATGTTGACGAAGCAGTAGAAAAAATATTTGCACCTTACATATTTAAGTACAATAATGAGTTTGAACTAGGGGAACTAACTTCAGAGGAAAAAGGAAAGAGGATACTAAATGAATTTCTTGAAAAGAACAATGCTCTCAAGACATTTAATAGAAAGCAGAGGATTATTCTAGTTGCTTCAGGTTTTGATGCTCAAACTTTATCAGCAGTAGCTTGGCTAATCGAAAATGGGGTTGATATAAATTGTATTGAAATTGCTCCAGTAAAGATAGGCAAACAAACTCTACTACAGTCAAATCAGATACTACCACTGCAAAAATTAGATGATTACTATGTCGACATAGAAGATAAAAAGACTACTACAAGTGGACAAAGTAAAATAACTAGAAAATATTTACCTAGAATGAATAAGTTGTTTGAATGGGATATCATTAAAGTTGGAGATATGGTTGAAATTAAGAATTATCCTAATTCAGAAGCAGAAGTTGTTGATGTTCAAAAGGTGAAATACAAAGATGAAGTAATGTCATTCAATCAATGGGGAGAAAAAGTAACGGAGTGGTCATCCGTAAATATTTATGAATGGACTATTTTAAAAGGAAGTAATAAGACATTACATGAATTAAGAATGGAAAAGATGGAAGAGCGGAATGAGAAAAATGAGGAGTAGTTAGGGGGATTTTATGGCAGTATTAAATATTGATATGGACTATTTTTTAGATAAAAGGGAGAAGATTGGATGTTTAAGAGATTAATGTTTAATGATTTAGTTAAGTTTATGAGCAAAGATTTAAATACTCATATAATGGTTGAAGAAAAAGGGGGTAATAAGTTTTTAATTTATGACCATGATTCAAATATTGATGAGGAAGAGTTTACACAAATTAAATTTAGGTTCGAAAATAATACTCTAATAATACCAGGGTTTTTTTTGAAAAAGCAAAATGTAGGCATTGGCTCTAAAATCATGAAGTGGTTTATAAAGTTTTGTAAAGAAAGTAATATTTTTTCAATTGAAATTCGTACTGTTGGTAGAGATAAACAGGGAATGTTGAGATTGCTTAATAAATTTGATTTTAAAAAAGTGAAATCGGAGGAATATATGGATTTTAAGAGGGAACTATGATATGTATAAGAAATCATTTGAAGAAGTATGGACGTTGATTTGCAAACATTCAGGAGGGATATTCAAAACTAAAAAGAGTAAGGAATTTACGTATACAATTCAAAAGGAATATGTCATTCCAAGTAGAAAGAATTACAAAATAGATAAGAAGGATTTTGAAAAGGCATACAGAATGATGCCATTAGATGGACCAGGAGTCATAAATGATGTTATAAGAGGACCATCATATGTTTGGGCAATTTTAAATGATAATAGAATTTTTAAAAAGTAAGATTGTAAAGAGGAGAGGCAATGAACTATATATTAAAAGATACTGTCAAAATGAATGGGTTTACCGATATGAGGGTGATTTTTCAAGCACTTGATGGGCTACAAAGAAACTATAATTGGTTAATAACAGATATAGAGTGTTATCCTGAAGTAGAAGAGATAAAAGAAGGAACTTTTATCTCTGGAGACGAGCTAACAAAGATTGTTAACCGAGAAGATATACAATTTATTTGGACAGTATTCTCTGGTTTTTATAAAAACATTGAAATAGATAGTAACAATTTAGGAATTGTACCATATATAAGTGATAATTATGGATTTTGGTCTGATGTAAGTATACAGCATCCACAGGCTACGGTTGAGATTGATTGTTGTGACAGCAGTTATGTTGCATTTTTAAGTAGGGAAGAACTTGTTTCTAAAAAATTTAAGGAATATTTTAATGAAGCTATTAGTTTAGATGAGTATTTTTAATAAATGCTACATCACAGTTCAAAATTGAGAATTCTGATAGGTAAATTAACGTACTTAGTAGAATAAGATATATGATTAAAGATAAAAGAATGGAGATTTTATTGATCATTAGAAAATCTCCACTAAATAATTCTATAAAAAAGACCAGTATTAGGGTCATCTAAGTAACCTTGTATAACTCTATTAGTAACAAGTTGACGAAATTTTGTATCAGAATCTTTGTAGTTTTTATCTCTTGTAAAAAGTGCAAATACTTTTTTGTGTTCATCTATATAGTTTATTAGATTTTTTGATAAAAGAAGTAGCTCATAGTCCCCATTAACTGGAGTAAAGACCTCATCAATGAAGACAGCTAAATCTTCATATAGCTCTGATTCAATCTGTTCATATAGATCATAAACATCCAGAAAATGTAGATAGAATGTACCCCTACCGATTCCGGCTAAATCAACTATCTCTGTCACTTTTATTTTGCTTACGTCTTTTTTGCTAAGAAGATACAAGAATGAATCTCGAATAAGTTCTTTTGTTCTTGTTGTTCTTTTGTCTGACATAATAATTCTCCTATACGCTTTACTTTAAGTATTTACTAATACATATGTTTATTTGAATGCATATCCATATTACTTATTACAAGTATCCCTTTTAAATATAATTTGTTCAAATAGTAAGCAAGTTTTTTCACATAAGTGGAGAGTGTGTTTAATAAAGCTGGATTTCTTTAAAGAATTAATTTTAATTTTTTTCTGAACATTAGGTATAAAATGAATATTGTAAGTAAGCGTAAAAAAATAGACGCCTAGATAGAAAAAGATAACTTTGCTAAAATTACAGATTAATAAGAGTGGGAGGTATTTGTAATGGCAAAGAAAAACAATGATGCAATATGGAAAGAAGATTTAGAAAAGTTTTCTTCATATAAAGGAACAGTAATAAATTATTGCAGAGAAAACAATATAAGTAAGGGTCAGTTCTATTATTACAAGAAAAAATTAAATGGATTTATAATGAGATAAAATACTGAATCTTAGTAAATAAGTGCTGAAAAATGTATTTTTAAATGGATGAGAAAATGGAAAATGAAAAGGTTTGCTTTAAACTCACAAAATAGCTTGATTTCAAAGGCTTTGAAGGATTTCAAGTAAATATAGATGTGCGTTCTATGTTCCTTCAGACTACGATTTGGGGGAATTTTGGCTTTAGGAGATGAAGAAAATTTGGGGAACTAGAGATTCATGATTTCAGTTTTGTTTTTTTCGTTTAAATGCAATTAAACCATTTCTTCTTTAAATTCATCTGTAAAATTGTGCAGGGATCTTTTAGGTGATATTATAATCGCTACTTCGGTTTATAGATGATATTCTATTTGATCTTAGGAAAGCTATCTAACGGTGTATGATCAGAGAGATATATTGATACATAATTCTTTTTATTATTTTTATTTTATTGACACTACCTTCTACTAAGTCGTTATTCTAATCTTATATTATTGAATTTTTTACTTCCCCCTTGCGGTAAAATGTATTTTAATGTAGAAAAATGTATGATATAATACTTTATAATAAAATATGGATACAAAGTATAAAAATGTTAAAAAGTTTTTTGTAGAATAGGATAAGAAAAATATGAAAATTATTTAATATATTGTAAAAAATACAAAAAACTATTTGTGGATTTGAGTCTTAAGGAGGAAATTGAAATGTTGAAAAGTGTTAAAATTAGGCTAATAACTTATTTTTCAGTGATAATAATGTTAATTAGTGGTTCTATTGGAATAGTGGCATCCACTTCTTCGACAAAAGCACTAAGGAAAACTGTGGATGAAGAATTAATGGCCTTAACAAAAGGATATAGTGAAAATGTGTATGAACTAATGTTAGAAAGAGAGAAAATCATAGAAAGATTGTCTTATATGAGCACTATACGTTCTATGGATTGGCAAGTACAAAAAGAAATATTAAAAGATGTAATTCAAAATAGTTCCGAGTTTAAAGACGTATTTATTGTAGATAAGGAAGGAACTGCAAGGTTTATAGATGGGTCCATGATGAATGTAGCTGATAGTATTTATTTTAAAGAAGCTATGAAGGGAAATACATATTTTAGTTCTCTTATTATGGATCCTAAAAATAAGACTTTAAATCTTTTTGTATCAGTCCCTATTAAAAATGATTTAATAGATGGTGTGATTGTAGGTATTCCTGATGGAATGGTTATGAGAAATAAGATCAATAGCATAAAATTAAAGGAAACGGGAGGAGCCTTTATTGTAAATAAAGAAGGTACAGTAATTGCTCATCCTAATATCAAAATGGTGATCAGTCAATATAACGTTATAGAAGAAGCTAAAAAAGATAGTGGATTATTGCAATTAGCAGAAATAGTTGAGAAAATGATAAAGGGAGAATCACATGTTAATAGATACGTATATGAAGGAGAGACATATTATTGTGGGTATCACCCTATTGGAGATACAGGGTGGAGTATAGCCATAAGAGCACCAGAAAATGAACTTTTTGAGGATGTTTTTAGACTTAGAAATAATTTAATATTTATGACTATTGCAATAATGATTTTTGCGATTATAATTATATATTTGATAGGAAGTAAATTTGTAGAACCTATTATATTAGCTACTAAGCATGCTACAACAATGTCTGAATTAGACTTCACAATAGAAGTTCCTACAAAATTTATGAAAGAAAAAGATGAAATTGGCGATTTAGGTAGAGCTTTTGATACAATTTCCAAAAATGTAAAAGCGGTGGTTTCTGAAATTCAAGAATTTGCTATCGAACTTACGAATTCCTCCAAAGAACTTTCTGATTCAATTAATGAAAATGCAATGACTGCAGAAGAAATATCAAGGGCAGTAGAAGAAATTACTGCTGGTGCCAATACACAATCAGAAGAATGTGAAAATGCTGTAGTACAACTTTCTCAATTAGATGGATTGATTTTAAACTCTCAAGAAACAGCCCAAGAAGTAAATGATCGTACAAGTCAAGTGAAAAAAGTTACATTAAGTGGTAAAGATACATTACTAAAACTTAAGAGAAAATTTGATCTAAACTTTGAAATCACACAAAATGTAAGAAATAATACAGAAGAATTAGTAGAGCAATCAAAATCTATAGCAAGTATTTTGGATATAATTTCAAATATAGCTAGCCAAACTAATTTATTGGCATTGAATGCCTCTATTGAGGCGGCTAGAGCGGGAGAATCAGGACGAGGATTTGCAGTTGTGGCAGAGGAAATAAGGAAATTAGCAGAAGAAACTGAAAGTGCTACATCTGATATATCGAACATTATTATTACTATGACAAACAAAATCCAGAGTACAAACAATGAAATGGATCAAGCTGGAAAGGTTGTAGGAGATGTAAATGTACATTTAGAAGAAACAGTATCTTCTTACGATGTTATAGAAAATTCAACGCAACAGCTAATCATACAATTTCAAAAACTTAGAAATGCATTACAACAAATTTATGAAAATAAAACAAAAACTTTTACATCAATTGAAAGCATTTCAGAGGTATCTGCAAAAGCGGCAGCATCAACAGAAGAAGTTAATGCTTCTGTTGAAGAACAAACGGCATCCATGGAAGGAATGGTAAAATCCAGTGAGAGGTTGTTTGAAATTGCTAACGAAATGGAGAAAATGATTGAAAAATTTAATATAGATGTATAGAAATTGAATTGTATACCTGATAAAATTTAATCCAGTAGGAGAATTAACTCTTACTGGATTTACTCTTTTTAGGTTCAATTTTTACTTTTTGGGGGAATCTCACTGGATCAAGTGAGAAGCCTTGCTAAAGATGATATATCTTTAATTGATCTAAATTTTGAAATAGTTCTCAGAAAAAAGAAACCGCTAGGATTGAACAAGGTTCTTATAAGACCTCAATCCAGCGGTTTTAACTTTTTCTTATTCAAAAAGCTGAAATTAACTATTTCCCGACAGCCCCTTTTTAGACTTTTATGGTTTGTCAATAGACAAAGGTATTTTGAAAATCAAATAGTTAATTACTATAAGTTAGTACCTAGAGATTTAAATCTGTTAAGCAGTTCTTCATCTTTGAGGACTTCATTACGCTCATATGCTGAAACGGATTCATCAAATAGTATTTCCCAATCTAAAAACTTGGATATACAGGCAAATTGTTGAGAGATTAATTCATATTGAGGATTTGAAAGTTTGTTGGCGCCAACAGATAATACGCCGATCTTCTTGTTTTTCAATGTGTTAAGATGCATGGTACTGTAAAACTTGTCAATTACAATTTTTAATTGTGCAGATACTCCCCACCAATATACAGGAGTTGCGAAAATAATCATATCTGAGTTTACAAGTTGAGTTATAATTTCTGAACTATCATCCTTTAAAACACAGTTACCATCATTTTTTCTACATCCCTCACAAGCTAAACAGCCAAGTAGGTTTTTCTTTGTCACATTGATGATTTCAATTTGATGCTTTCCTGATGATTCAACGCCTTTAGATAGTTCTTTTATCAATGCGGAGGTGTTACCATCTAACCTAGGGCTACCATTTAATACAATAATATTCATAGTAAGAGTCCTTTCTTCCTTATGGGATCATATTCTAATCATTACTTTAATAATATATTACCACTACATGGAAAGTATAAATAAAAAAAAACTCAATGTCAACGGGAAAGATCAATTTACAGTTAGATTATTGGTCAACGAATTATAAAAAGTAGGATATGTAGAGAAAGAAAAAATCAAATAGAATAGTATGAAAAATTATAAACCAGAAGGGTTTAGCAATAAATCAATAACGTATATTAAAAAAATTAATAAAAGGTATTGAAGTGTAGACTTATTTGTGATAAGATACGCACAAGATTAAATCGTGAACGACTAAAAGGAAGGTGGTCAGTAAAGAATATGAAAGATGATATTTTAAAGTTAGATAATCAATTATGTTTTGCATTATATGCTTGTTCAAAAGAAATAATTAGACTTTATAAACCACTATTGAATGAATTTGGCATAACTTATACACAATATATTACTTTGCTTGTTTTATGGGAAGAAGATAACATGGTTGTTAAAGATCTTGGTGCTAAATTATTACTCGGTTCTAATACACTTACTCCTGTGCTGAAAAAATTGGAAAGCATTGGTTTGGTTGAAAGAGTTCGTAATAAAAAGGATGAAAGAAATGTTTATATTAAATTAACAAAAAAGGGTATTGAAATGAAGGAAAAAGCAATCAGCATTCCGCAAAATGCTTTTTGTCAAACGGGACTTAGTCTAGAAGAATTAACTCATCTAAGGTCTCAGTTAAAAAATTTATTAAAGAGTTTAATGGATCAGAATCAATAAATAGAATATTAAATATGAAAAAGGGAGTGTTTTATATGAAAAAGGTTATTGTATTTTTACAGGAAAATAAATCAGGTGTTTTAGCTACATCAGAAAATAATAAACCACATGCAAGACCACAGCATGTACACTTAATAAAGGATGGGAAGTTTTATTTTACTACAGCAAATGTTAAAAAAGCTTACGCTCAGCTTAAAGAGAATCCGTATATTGAGTTTGTCGTAACCACAGAAGATTTTACCATTGTCAGAATAAGTGGTGAAATTAAGTTTACTAATAATATAGAGGAGAAGCAAATGGTTCTAGAACATGCACCTTTAGTTAAAAAAGGATACCAAACAGCAGATAATCCATTGTTAGAGGTCTTCTATTTAGAGCATGGAAAAGCAAGTTTTACAAAATTAATGACAGGAGATCCAGCTGAAACGTTCATATTCTAAATTAGAAATCTGGTGAAGAAATGAAAAAAATAAAGATATGAGGAGAAAATTATTTATGATAAATATTGATAAAGAAAAGTGCATAGGCTGTGGAAAATGTGTTCAAGATTGTATCTCTAGACACCTAGAAATATCTGAGGGTAAAGCTAAGCGTAAAAGTTTAAATTGTATTAAGTGTGGGCACTGTATAGCTATCTGTCCTAAAGATGCAGTATCAATAGATGAATATGATATGGAAGAAGTAAAAAATTATAATAAAGAAGAATTTTCAATAAATCCGGATTATTTATTGAATTTTATAAAATTTAGAAGAAGTGTAAGACAGTTTGAAAATAAAGAAGTAGAAGAAGAAAAAATTTGTAAAATTATAGAGAGTGGAAGATTTACTCAAACAGGAATTAACTTGCAAGATGTATCTTATGTAGTTGTAAGAGAAGGGCTACAGGAATTAAAAGCCATGACACTAGAAACTTTAAATAAAATTGGAGAGAATATATTGCACAACCTAACGCCAGAGATTATGCCATTTAAGAAATATGCCGATATGTGGATACAAATGTATCAAGAATACAAAAAAAATCCTAATGGGAATGATAAGTTGTTCTTTAATGCACCCGCAGTGATCATCGTTACAGCAAATTCAACTATAAATGGGACTTTAGCTTCTTCAAATATGGAGCTTATGACGAATGCTTTAGGTCTTGGAACATTCTTCAGTGGTTTTTTTGTAAAAGCTGCACAAGAAAATAAAAGAATTATGGAATTTCTTGGGGTTGAGAAGGGGAAGCAGATTGTAACATGTATGATAGTAGGATATCCTAAAGTTAAATATTTGAGAACAGTTCCAAGAAAAGAAGCACAAGTATATTGGATGTAGGAGTAGTTCTTGCAAAGCTTAAATTGACGATTAATTAAGTATAGTATCAATATATGTATCATGAAAATAGAAAAATTATTATCATTTATCTAACACATAAGCCCTTCACCTATACAGGTGAAGGGCTTATTAAAGGTATTAAAATAAGCTTGAAATACTTTACTAGAAACGCATTGAATGGTATTATGATAAAAAGTAGATGATTGGTATTTCTACAAAATTTTCAAAATTAAGGATGAGATGGTCGTATCCTCATTGCTGAGATAAGTTTTAAATAACCAAATGTTTCTAAGAGGAGGTTTTTGAAGTGAAAAAGCAATCAGTATATTTTCGGGTAGTAAATAAATTATCTCTTAGAACGATAATTGTAATTCCAGTTTTTCTTATTTTGCTATTCAGTAGTACTTTAAGTTATTTTCAAATTGAAAATTTTGTTAATGAGTATAGTGCAAAAGTTATAGCGACAAATCAAGTGAGAATTACAAATCATATTTATGATCATTTAGATGATTATTTTGAGATTCCTGAGACTGTGAACAAATTTAATGCTATTCTTGCAAAAAACAAACAACTCAACTTGCAGGATGAACGACTGTTAGGGAAAATACTTTTGAATGAAGTGAACAGCAACACTTCCATTGATTACGCATATTTTGCTAATGCTGATGGTGGAATAGTTTCTTCTGGACTATATCAAGGTACTAATCGAATTTCTTACACGGAGGATCTGAAAGCAGGAGCTTTTAAAATATATGAAGCTGATGAAGATGGGAATATCCTAAATTATATTAAATCCGTTGAGAATTTTGATCCAAGAACTAGATCTTGGTATGCTAAAGCAAATGAAGATGGGAAAGCATATTGGACTGATGTATATTCTGGTGCCCAAGAAGATATCTTAGGAATGAGTACTTCTTATCCACTTATTTCGCCTAATGGAGAGAAATTAGGTGTTTTTGGAACTGATATTTTACTAGATCAGATGTCGGAATTTCTAAAAACTATAGAAATAACCGAGAATGGTGTTGTTTGTTTAGTTGATGAAAAAGGATTAATTGTGGCATCATCTACAAGTGAAAAACCTTTTAAAGATATGGATGGGGCGCAAGTTAGATTAGCTGCTATTGAAAGTAAAAATGCTGTAATTAGAGAAGGGTATAATACAATCAACAATGAATACAATCATTTTTTTTATGAAGAGATCAAAGCACCTATTAAGGTGATGGGGGAAGATTACTATTATAGTTTCAGTAAGTATTCCCATAATGATAAAATAAATTGGAATCTTATGATAGCAATTCCTAGAGATGATTTAGTAGGTGATATAGAGCTATTATTTTTTAAGTTTAGTATAATATTTTTTACTGTTGCTCTATTAATATTGATTGCGTATATATTTATCTCAAGATGGATATTAAAACCGATAATATTTCTTAATAGTAGAGTGAATCAAATGGCTAATGATAATTGGGGGGTACAAATCGAAACGGAGAGAAGTGATGAACTTGGTCAGCTAACAAGATCATTTAATAGTATGTCTGTTAAATTAAGAGATTATTTAATGATGGTGAATGATAAGCAAAAAGAGTTAGAAGAGGTCAATGCTTCTTTAGAAGAAATTGTATATGAAAGGACAAAAGAATTAGAATTATTAAGTATTACAGATAGTTTAACGAACCTTTATAATAAAAGATATCTAATGGAGAATCTTACCCAAAATATTCAGATATCTAAGAGATACAATGAAACTTTTTCTATAGTCATTTTTGATATTGATCACTTTAAGAAAGTGAATGATACTTATGGTCATATAGAAGGGGATGTAACATTGAGAGAAGTGTCAAATTTCTTATCATCGAGAGTAAGAGCTGTTGATGTTCTTGGTCGTTATGGTGGTGAAGAATTTATGATTATTATGGCAAATACTGAACTTGATGAAGCTTATATTGCTGCTGAAAGGTATAGGGATGAATTGAGTAAATTGGTTATAGGAAGTAAAAATATCAAAATAACAATTAGTGGTGGTGTTGCAGAATATAGGACGGGTGAGTCATTATTAGATATTGTTAATAGAGCAGATAGTAATTTATACAAAGCGAAAAAAAGCGGTAGGAATAAAGTAATTAAATAGAGTTTTAAATAGCAGGAAATTCCCTCAGACTATGGTTTGGGGGAATTTTGTTGTAGGGGTAAATAATTTCTTGAAATTAGAAATTTTCGAAAGGGTCATATTTTGCAATGGGGCAATCAATAGTTAAAAATATTACAAATTTCTCGTGACGATGACTTCTTTGTCTTAGTTTATATATGTTTATGGAGAATTATATGATGAAAAATATGGAGAAATTTAGCATATTGGATTATAATGGATACATAAGAAAGACTTTGGAAGTGAAATTATGGTAATTCTTGTAAATGTCAATAGGTTTATGGGATTGAACAACTTAGATGTAGAGATTTTATAATTTAAGTATAATGTTGGAGATATAGTTGTTGCAGATGAATATGATGTACAGTCTCACTAAAAGCATCCGTATTGATAATAGAATAGGATGAAATTCGAAAAGCAGCTCGAGAACTAGAGTATGCTTAAGAAAATACTAAGAAGAGGTGAAGAAAATGAGAATAAAAAGTACGCTTAAGAAATACTATTCGAATTACGAAAAGTCAAAGCAGGACCAGATAGATGATTATATAGAAAAGGGAGGAAACATACTCGGTATTTTCCAAGAGATAGAGGAAAGATTTGATTTTGGCATATATAGTTACAGCTGGTATACTCCTGAAGATTCAAAGAATAGGGAAATGGATATCCGACTGTTCAAGGTATATTCCCTATTAGTGGAGCCAAAAAGGATACAAGACCTTCAGAAAGTATGGATAGACGCAGCCTTTGAAGATGATCCTATCCTTGTATCATACCTTTATATTCTTGCGAACTTTAGGTTTAATATAGCAAAACGCATAAGGGGGCATGAAGATGTATCTGAAAATGGACGATGGTATCTTAAGGACTACGAAAAATACAAGGAGCATATAGACACCCTTTATGAAAATACTAAAGACGATTCTCTAAAGGGGCAGATTCAGTTTTGTAGGTATATAAATGAAGGAAGGAAAGAATCATTTGAGGATCTTATCCAAAAATCACCCCAATATGCACAAAAAATGACGAAGAAAAAAGACGCCTTTGCCCTTATCGTATACTATCTGTATAAGAGTGGAAAAACACAGGAATACACAGATGCGGACAGGGCGTTTATAGTAGCACATGAAAAGTTGTATATACTTTCGAATATGGTAAAGAGTGAAACAAGGGAAGATTTCTACATAGATGAATACAAATACATGAGTTCGAAGTTTAAAATGTCGGAACTGCTAATAAAGGAAATAGCCACAAGCATGATCAGAAGAGCGTATGATACAAAAGTAAGCCTTGAAAAGATAAGGTTTTCAAGAGAGCAGTCCCAAGAGTTTATGGATGTCATATGCTCATTAGAGAAGGCAGGTGACATAGCTGATTCCCTTATATTGTATGCTGTTCTTATAAAGCAGTCTGAAGACAAAGGAAAATATGTAAAAGATTTCGATTCCAAGGTGAAAAGACTCCTAACGGAGGAAAACAAGACGAAAAACAGCCCTTCTATAGTAGAAGATATAGAGGCAGGAAGAAGTGAAAAAGATCATACATTATACAATCATTATTTTAATAACCAGAGGTACGATACACAAATTATCATATCGTGCTCTATGATGTTTGGGATGAGCGATCTTGCCATAAACTACATACTTTTCAGTTTCATGTATTCAAATGATTATAGGGTCCTTGAAAAATATATCTATGCAAGAGGAAATGAAAAAGAGAAGATCAAGGAGCTAATAGAGGCAGGAATGGATGAAAACAAACTTCTTACAAGGATGGAAAGAAGTTATTCCTTTAAGGGAGAGATCAAGTCTCCATACTTTGAATATCTAGATTCAAATATAGAAAAATATAAGGAAAGGCTTCAAACGGAGCTGGAAGATTCCAGATACGAGATGTTGTTTATGAAATATTACTATGAAAAGGAACCAAAAGACCTAGAAGTTGCCCTTAATGGACTGAAAAACAAATACAAGAGCATCCAGAAAATATCAAGGGAGTACTTCATGGGAAGGACTGAGTACAACGGAGAACTTGAAAAGCTTTTGAAGGGGAAGCTGCCTAAGGCGAACAAGGAGCTAGTGGAATATATAGTAGACTACAACAAGCTTCAAAGGATGGATATGGAGAATATAAGTCTCGACACTATTGTTGAGGAGTTCTATAATCCGAAAAAGATGGACAAGGCTATTGGAAAGCTTGAAATAGACACTCTTCCAGAGGTTAAGGATGAGAATACGGGGGAAGAAGTTTCTCAGAACATATTAAAATACTACCTAGCCACATTTCTTCTTAGTCCCAAGGTAGAGCTTCCCCTTACGGCACCTATAATAAAGTCAAGGCTCAAAAAAGAGGACTTAAACCAGCTTGGAAGATATGTATATGACAAGTGGTTTGGTCTTGGAGCTGTTGCCAAAATGAAGATGGCTATGGTGTTTGCCGTATACAATTGTGACGAGCTGTTTATGATGGATTTTAAGAAACAAATAGACGAGTGGACGCAAAATTCAAGAGGTGCCATAGCTTCAGAAGGAGTTAAGGCCATGGCATTTCATGGAAGCGACTATGCCCTGATGCAGCTAGATTCCATAAGTAGAAAATATAAAAACAAGATGGTTAAAAAGACTGCAGGGGAGTATTTTCTCATAGCTGCTAAGAATATGGGACTTACGAAAGAAGAACTTGCAGACCTGATTATTCCGAATCTTGGCTTTGACGCAAACAAGGAATTGAAGCTCGACTACGGAAGCAGGACGTTTACAGCTACTCTTAAAAAAGACCTTACCATACAGCTTTCAAATCCGGACGGGAAGATGATAAAGACTCTTCCGAAGCCTTCCAAATCAGATGACGAAGAGATAGGGAAAGCTTCGAAAAAGCATCTTACGGCGGTCAAAAAGCAGCTCAAGACAATTGTTGCAGCTCAGAAGACAAGACTTGAACGGGCTATATTCATTGAGAGAAGATGGGATATGGAAACATTTAAAAAGGTATTCGTAAAAAATCCTATCATGAATATGTTCGCTGTAAATCTCATATGGGGAAAATACGATTCCCAAAACAAGCTTGTAAAATCCTTTAGGTACATGGATGATGGAACCTTTGCAGATGCGGACTACGAAGAGATCGAGCTTCAAGAGGGAGAAGAATTTGGTCTTATCCATCCTATGGACTTGGCGGAAGAAGAACTTGAGATGTGGAAAGAAAATCTTGAAGATAACGAGATCATCCAGCCCATAAAACAGCTTGAAATAGAGATTGTTCAAATAGATGAAGAGAAAATGAACAATACCCTATATGATGGGTTTAATGGAACGAAAATTCCTGCCATAAGTCTTGTTTCAAAACTTGAAAAACAGGGATGGTACAAGACATCTATAGTAGACGGAGGAGGATATGACGGACTTTATATAGAATTTGAAGAGCTTGAGTACGGAGCGCAGATAGACGCAGAATATTTGTATATAGGAATGGGAGACGAGAGTGTCACTGTTAAGGATCTTAAGTTCTATAAAAGGGGAACCATAGAGCGTGGAAGCTACATGTATGATGATGTGAATGCTTCTAATGAGGCAAAGCTCTGCCAGGTGGAGCCGAAGTTCCTAAATGCTGTCATATCTCAGATTAGGGCAATATGCACAAAATAAATCAACGAAAAAGGTGAAGCAAATGGAAATTCAAAAACTGCCTGTGGAAAGGCTTTATAAAGAAGAGATCAAAAAACTTATAGAAAACGAAGGAGACATATGCCCGACAGGCTGGCAGATGTCTCCGAAATCCGTTAGAAAGTTTATACTTGGAGACGACGAGCTAGGAATAAGCAAGAAGATCTATGGAAATGACAAGGTTGTAGAACGCTCCATAGTCACCCTTGCTACCAATAGGGGACTTCTTCTGATAGGAGTTCCAGGAACTGCAAAGACCATGCTCAGTGAACTTTTAAGCGCTGCAATATGCAACAACTCCCTTAATACGATACAGGGAAATGCTGGAACAAGCGAAGCCGACCTTAAATACTCGTGGAACTATGCCCTTTTGATTGCCAATGGTCCAAGTGAGAAGTCCCTCATCAAGTCTCCTGTGATGAAGTCCATGATGGACGGAAGTCTTATGAGATTTGAGGAGATAACGAGAACTCCTCAGGAAGTGCAGGATATGCTCATATCCATAATGAGTGACAAGGTTATGATGATACCTGAACTTCCTGAAAACAACCATATCTTCGCGAAAGAAGGATTCAACATAATAGCCACTGCAAATACCCTTGACAAGGGAGTAAACGAAATGAGCAGTGCCCTAAAGAGAAGATTCAATATAGAAGTGATCAATCCTGTAAATAACATAAAGCTTGAGAAGGAAATTGTCAAAAATCAGGTAATGAAGCTAGAAGAAAATATAGTAATAGAGGAAGATGTAATAGACATGCTAACAACTGTTTTCGTGGAGATGAGAAACGGAGAGTCAGTGGACGGAAAGAAGCTTGAAAAGCCTACGAAGAACCTTTCAACGGCGGAACTTGTAAACGTCTACCACGAATGTGCCGTGCATGCGAAATTCTTCAACGACAGCCAGATGGATATGCAAAGCGTGTCACAAAATCTCATAAATAGTTTCGATTTTGAAGATGATGCGGATATAAGTTCTCTTAAATATTATTTTGAAAAGGTGGTAAAGGAAAGGGCAAAAAAGAGTGAGATCTACAGGGAACTATACAAATCAAGAGTTGAGATAAGATGAAAATAGACCTTAATCAATTTAAAAATGAAGAGATATTCTTTTTTCCCGTAAGGCACCATAGCCTTGTAAGCTCGAAATTTGTGAAAGTCGCCATAGAGGAGTTTAAGCCAGATGTCATATTGATAGAAGGACCAAGCGATGGGAATCATCTCATAGAAAATATTGCCCAGTCGAAGATGCCTGTTTCCATATATGGAAATATAGATGATAAGGAAATCAAGGTTGGCGTAAACTTTCCATTTTTCAATACCTCTCCTGAATATGTAGCCATAGAGCTGGGATTCAAAAAGAAGATAGAAACTAGGTTTATAGATTTTCCCGTATACGATATTGATGTTGTAAGAGATGAAAAGATAGATTTTGAGTATTCGAACTATATAGGGGCGCTAGTAAGAAAAAGCGGACTTGAAAGCTTTGACGAGTATTATGAGAAGTATTTCGAGATAGGGCTTAGTGGAAAGAAGATAGAAGATTATATGATGCAGATGCTGACATACTGCAGTGTCACAAGGGAGCTGAGCCCTTCGAATCCATATAACGACCTTCGGGAGTCGTACATGGCGAAGAAGATCAATGAATATAAAAAGAAGAGAACCCTTGTGATCACGGGAGGCTTTCATAGCGTTGTTCTTCCAAATATGATCAAACGGAGTATAGAAATGAACGAAAAGAGGGAAAAGGTGCTCACCAAGGACAACAAGAATTATCTGATACCGTATAACGTTCAGAATATATCGACCTTGAATGGATACAGAGCAGGAATATACTATCCTCACTACTACAAGGTATTTTTGAAAAATGGGCTGAACCCAAGGGATACTTTTGTTGAATTGCTTACAAAATACGCCAAGAAGGCGAAAAAACAGGTATCTATACCCAAGATAATCAGTGCGATAGATTTGGCATATGGACTTGCATCCCTTAGAGAAAAGAAGCTTCCGGGAGTATATGAGCTTTTCGACGGTGCTATAAGTACCTTTACCGAATTCAACCAGTACATTGATACGAACGCCATACTTGAAGATTTTAAGAGGTACCTGATAGGAGATGAATATGGACAGGTTCACGACATATCCAACCTTCCGCCTATTGTGGATGATTTCCAAAAGGAGCTTGTCAAAAACAAGTTCACAAAACCCAACAGCATTTATACGCTGAATATATTGAACAACAGGAAGGCATATAATCGAAGTGTGTTTTTGAGCAAGCTATCATATCTTGAAATAGAATTTGCAGAAAGGATCAAGGGGATAGACCTTTTTGACATAGATATAGACCAATACATGACACAGACATACAAGACGGCGAGCAGGGAAAAAGTCATGCCTTCCGTGATAGAAGCAGCGTTTCTAGGGGAAAGCATAGATATGGCTGTTGAATCAAGGTTGAAACTTAAGATAAAGGAGTCTACTACGATTTCCAAGGCTGTATCGTGCCTGAAGGATTGTGTGGTACTTCAGGTTGAAAGCAAAACAGTTGACATTGTGGAAAAGATCAAGCATGCCATGATGAAGGAGAGCAACCTATTGGAACTGACAGAAGCTTTCAACGAAATAACGAGAACGGCATACCACTACGAGACCTTCGGCAATAGATATGAAAAAGAACTCAACGACTTGGTAAATGAGCTTTATACAAAGATTATGGTTTCGCTTCAGAATCTTGAAGAACTTAGGCTTGAAGACGAAGTGAAGCTTTCGGATTCCATCAACCATGTGTACTCATTTATAAACGGATCGAAAAACGAAAAGGTGGACAGAGAATTGTTTGCGGAGACGCTTGAAAAGCTTCTTGCTTTGAGATGGACCACATCCCTAAAGGGGATAAGCCTTTCTATACTGTATATAATGGGACGTCTTCAGGAAGAAAAGTTGATAAAGACCATAGAAAACAACTTTCTTTTAAGTGAAAATCAGATGGAAGGAACCACGTTATTTCTTTCGTATTTATTATTGAATAACTATCAGATTATATTAAGGAACCATAGGTTCCTTAATATATTGAATAAGTTTGTGGAAGATCTTAAAATAGAAGAATTTTTCAAGGTGCTTCCGAATTTTAGGAAAATATTTACAAAACTCAGACCTGTGGAGACTATAAGATTGAGTAAAGATATAGGGAAGCTAAACCAGATATCGGAAAATCTTCTTGTGAAGTTTGATATAAGCCAAGAGGACTTTGAAAGGAATAGAAATGTGGAAATTGTTTCCCTTGAGGGATTGAGACAGCGAGGTATTTATTATGAATAATCTTGAAAAATGGAGATTGATACTTGGAAAATTTTCAAAGCAGAATTTGGAGGTAAACTTGTCTCAGGATAATCTTGCCGTTGAAAGACTTCTAGACAGCGTGTATGATAACGAGTATTCCAATGAAAAAGGCATGTACGGAAGCGAGTCAAGCGGCGTAATGGTCATCAAGAACTTAAAAGAGGTGCAAAAAATTCTCCATCAGGACATAGTTAACAAGATTGCAACGGATGCATTCGAAACATATGGAATGTACGAGGTTCTTGCTGATGATAATTACCTAGAAAATGCAAAGGCTGACATGGATCTTTTGAAAAAGCTGATCATGTACAAGGACTACACAAAGGAAGAAGAGCGCAACAAAATAAAGTACAAGATTAGACAGATTGCTAATGAGATTAAGAAAGAGTTATTATTTGAGATTGATTTATCTAGGATAGGAACCATAAACAAGTCTAACTCGTCAAGATACAACCGATCGAAAGCTTTAGATATGAAAAAGACCATAGAAAAGAGCATGAAAAACTATAATAAGGAAGAGGGAAAGCTTTATGTGGAGGATGTATACTTCTATCCAAATAAAGCTAAAAACAAGCCAGCGGATATCGTTCTGGTAGTGGACTGTAGTGGAAGTATGGTGGAATCCTTGATCTATATAGCCATAGTATCCTCTATATTTTACAACATAAGCAATATAGACATAAAGATCGTGCTGTTTGACACGAGGATTGTGGACCTGTCCGATGTTAAGGAAGACCCTATAAACATATTGCTTGATGTTCAGCTGGGTGGAGGAACGGATGTGGCGCGAGGGCTGGCCTACTCAAGGAACCTCATAAAAAGACCTGACAAGACCCTTTTTATAGTGATAACGGACCTGTTTTCGGAAGAGACTTCCATGTTGAAGGAATTTGAGGAGGTCAAAAATACAGGGGCGAGGACTTTGGTGCTGACAGGAATACAGAATGATTCGAATTCGTACTACAATTCAAACTTTGCAAAGAAGCTGGGCAAGATAGGAATACCCGTTGAAGGGGTTACAGTGAAGGAACTAGCCAACTATATAAAGGGGGCTGGAAGATGATAAGAGAACAGATAAAACGAATAGACTCGGATTATATAATAAGCCTTACGAACAAGGGGATGTATAAGCGTGCTCTGAAGGCAATGGACAAGGAAAAGGTGTCCATGATAAAAGAATGGGAGTTTAAGATCGGTGAAGAAAGGGTAATATTTAATGGAAAGTTAGAAGACTTTCACTGTACCTGTCCTGGGAAGGAATATTGCAAGCATGTAATCATGGCCTATCTTTATATGATGAACAATAAGGAAGAGGGGAAAGAGGCAGAGGAGGTACCCCTTACCATAGAAGATTTTGCACCAATCAACCAAGTGACATCTAAGGATATAAGAAAATATAGCAGTCAAAAGACTATAAATGATGTTGTTATCAATTTTGATTTCATGAAGATAAGTCATGAGATAGGCTCTCTTTTAAAGATTGATCTTGGGAAGAAAAAGCACGTGAACTTTACATATCCGTTTCATATGGAAGAAGCCTTCAAGGGAAATGACGAAAAGGAAGTTATATATGCCATAAAATATATCCAGAATCTTAACGGAGTTGAGAATCTAAAAGTGGAGTTTAAGATTCCTGATAGGAAGGTATTAAAAGAGGTTGTGGAATATTTCGAAAACCTGATAGGAATAGGGCTGTATGCCATAAAGAAAAGGGAGATAGACAGGATAGAGTTTTTGAGCATAAAGCTGAAGCTTGAAAAGTACAATTTTCTTTTTAAGAAGGTACAAAACTTGAAACGAACCATAAAAAGATATCTTGATGATCATATAGACAGTAAGCTTGAGGACATAAACAGTCAGATCATAGACATTCTTTTTAATATATATATCCTGTTAGGAGACGCTGAAGATTCGGAAAAGTATAGGTTATTTAGGAAAAAAGAATACAAATACGAAACCAGCGAGATTTCAGGATATGGACTGGGGTATGAAGTCGTCAACCTAAAGGATGGGGCAAAGCTGATAAATATGTTGGTTTTGGACAGGGAAGATGGAGAAATATATGAAATAACCAACCTTAGAAGAAATACCAATCAGAAGGCGAGTCACCTATCATCCATGTCATTGTTTGTCCAAAACACCCAAAGCGCCCGTTCTTTGAGTGACAAGAGTTTTATTCTTAAAAATGTGGTGATGAAGGATCAAAATAGGATATCAAACTCGTCGAATTTAAAGCTTTCTCTTGTAGATGAAGAGGAACTGGATCTTAGGGATTACCAGGTTCCCATATATCAGGCAATAGACCGATACATAGACGAGGGTCAACGATGCTTCATACTCTCTAAAAAAATGGACTTCTTTTATGATTTTAAATTCAGAGAAGAGATTCAGAGGTTTGAAATAAGTGTCAGGGAGTTCTGTGCATATTTCAAATACGAAGGAAAAGAGGATGACAAGATGATCGCATATCTCAAGTCATTAAAGCAGGTGGATTATATGCTTGTGAAGCTAAGCAGGAAAGATTTTCATATAGAGGCAAAGATGATTGCCGTATGGGTCGATGACAAAAAAATCATTTTAAGGGAGAATTAAGATGGCTTTTGATAGGGAAATTGATATCATTAAAAGAACAAAGGAATATATGGATGAGATAGCAAGCTTTGGAGTAAGTAATATAGGAAGGATGGATGAGACTTTTCGTGGCAAACTCGAAAAGAATATAGAAGAACTGAGCCACGTTGGATTTGTGCAGATGGCGCATATGATGGAAAGACTGATGGAAACAAGAGATATAAAGATCTATGTTTATATAGGGTTTGTTTTAAGGGAGATGCAAAACAATATTCTTAAGAATGTGAAATAGGATGATGCGAATCATAAATTGAAATGGATTTAACAATTCCAAATCTATTATTTCTAGGTTTTTCATTTGCATAATTCACTGTGAAAACAGTATAAATAATAAAAGATGTAGAAAAATATGGTACAATCAAATAATACCATAAAGAGATGATTATTTTATTATGTTTAAAAGATAGAGGGTGAATTCATGAGCAAAAAAGATATTATGAAGAAAAGTTTTAAAGAAGAAAACATAAGCAAACATTTTTTAAAATATTTTATCCCAATGTTTACAATAATAACGATTGTAGTTTTTGGATACTTTTTTATAGATTATGGCAGAGAAAAGTATGCAATCCAGAATACTGAGAAATATGATATGCAATTAAAGAAACAGTCCTTAGAAGGAAATTTTAAACAAGTTGTTTCTGATTTGATGTATCTATCTGAAAAAGAGATTTTAATGAAAAATTTGGATAATAGTACTGAAGAAGAGAAAAATATTTTACAAGAGGAATTTAAGGTTTTTGCAAAGCGAAAGGGATTATATGATCAAATACGTTTTGTAGATACTTCAGGAATGGAGATTGTTAGAGTAAACTATAATAAAGGCACGCCACAAGCAGTTGACAAGTCAGAGCTTCAGTTAAAAGCGGATAGATATTATGTACTTGAAGCATTGCCTCTACAAAAGGGAGAAGTATACGTATCTCCATTTGACCTAAATAAAGAACATGGAGAGATTGAAAAACCTATCAAACCCATGATACGCTTTTGTACACCTGTCTTTGATAAGGATGGAGAAAAGAGAGGAATAATCATACTAAATTATTTAGGAGAGAAACTGCTTGATGATTTTAACAAAGATAGTGGAGCCTTTGGAGAGGTCTTATTATTAAATGCTGAAGGGTTTTATTTAAAAGGATTAAAAGAGGAAGACCAATGGGGATTCATGTATAAAAATGATAGAAGTTTTGGAAATGATTTTTCAGAAGCGTGGAAAATTGTTTCTAAAGAGGAAGAAGGTCAGTTTTATTCAGATAATGAATTATTTACTTTTACAACAATTTATCCTAAGATAGAAGCATTTAAAGTTAGCACGGAAACAGGAGAACTTAAGAATACAAATTCTCAACAAAATAAGAAACAAAACTGGAAGATTCTACTTTACACTTCAAAAAAAGTTTTAAGTGGTATTAGAAATGATTTATTAAAAACAGCTATAGTAATATATTTAATTCTGATCATAGCATCTTTAGGAATTTCATGGCTATTTTGCAAAATGTATTTACAACGTAAAAAAGCAGAGAAATCATTAAAGGATAGTAAAGATATTACTTTGATTTTAATTAAAGACCTTTCAGCTATTTCAAGTGAAGTAATGCAATTTGCAAAAGAGTTGTCTAATGATACCTTTGATATAAAAAATTCAAATGGTGTTATTGTAAATAGTGTGCATGAAATAGCAAATAGATCTGAAGAAAATATTGAAAGAACTGAGTCAAGTGTTACAACAATTGAAGAAATGTCAAAGGGGATTCAACAAATCGCAGAGACATCTCTAAATGTAACAGAACTTGCAATTGATTCAAATGAAAAAGCTAATGAAGGAAATAGGGCAATTGATAATACAATCAATCAGATGAATTCAATTAGCAAATCAGTAGAAAATGCAGCATCAAAAGTTAAGTTATTAGATGAAAATTCTAAAAAGATAGGAGAAATTGTTAAGTTAATTGAAGCAATTTCTTCTCAAACTAATTTATTGGCTTTGAATGCTGCAATTGAGTCTGCTAGAGCAGGAGAACATGGAAAAGGATTTTCAGTTGTAGCAGATGAGGTGAGACAACTTGCAGAACGGTCAACTCAATCAGCAGCTTTAATTTCAAACCTTATTAGTGAAACTCAAAGAGAAATAGAGCTAGCAGTTGATACCATGGATGTTGTGACAAAAGAAGTTATAGAAGGGATTGGCATTGCTGATGATGCTAGAAATTCATTTAGCCAAATATTAGTTAGAATCAATGATGTTGCTGGTAAAGTAGAAGAAGTCTCAGCAGCAACTCAGGAAGCATCAGCTGGAACCCATGAAATATTAGCGTCTATACAACACATTTCTCATATTGCTAAAGATAATGCGGATATTACAGAAAATGTGGTTGAAGATTCAAAAAAACAATTAAATTCAATGGAAAATGTTTCGAATATGGCTTATTGCCTAGAACAAATGTCACAAAAGTTACAAAATATTGTAACAAAAGTTGAAGATGAAGCAGAAAAACTTACAAGAAAATTATAGTATGATGAGGAGAAGTGAATAAGAAGCATGGGAAGTGTTAAAGAAGTGATTTGTAACAAAAATTAAATATGCATATTCAAAATGACCTACGGTTAAGGACTGTGATGTAGGTCATTTTTTTTATCAACCATTGTCATTTCAACATAAATATCTTTAATTTAGTGTATCTTGTCATGGAGCATTAAGAACATTATAATTTATTTCAAGGGATAGATGAATCAAATTTTTAGCTTGAAATGGGATCAGAAGAATTTTAGAGTAATTTGATATATGTGTTAAGAATGTGGTGATTTAAAAGAATGTAGAGAAAGCGTGTTGGATCAAGAAAAAGCAGAGGTTTTGATGGTAAGGGTTAGTAAAAACTATACGGAGGGATAATAGATGGAAATTTATAATGGATTTGAAATAGGAACCATAAGACCACCTAGTGAAGCAGAAAGTTTATTATTAAGAATTACAAGGAATTGCCCATGGAATCAATGTAAATTTTGTACTTTATACAAAGGTGAAAAATTTAGCATAAGAGCTAAAGAACATATTTTTAAAGATATTGACTTAATAAAAGTATGCATTGATATATTTAAACAAATAGAAGATGCAAGGAACAAAGGAAGACAACCATTATTGGATATATTAAAGGAGTCTTTAGGTTCAGGGAATAATTGGGCATATCATTCTGCAATAAGCTGGTATAGAAGTGGTATGAAGTCAGTATTTTTACAAGACGCAAATAGCATGATCATAAAACCGGATGATATGGTAGAAATTTTGAACTATATAAGAAAGAATTTTAAAGAGGTAGAGAGAATAACAAGTTATGCAAGATCTCATACCATAGCAAGAATGAGTGATGAAGATCTTAAAAGAATTGCTGATGCAGGACTGAATAGAATTCATATAGGTATGGAAACAGCAGCAGATGAAGTATTAAAGTTAGTGAAAAAAGGAGTAGATAAAGGGACTCATATACTAGCAGGTCAGAAGGTAAAGAGGACAAATATTGAGCTTTCTGAATATTTTATGCCAGGACTTGGTGGGAGTGAATATTCAAAAGAAAATGCTTTAGAAACAGCAGATGCATTAAATCAGATTAATCCTGATTTTATTCGTATTAGAACTCTAGCAGTAACGAACCAATCACTACTTTTTGATGATTATAAAAAAGGTATATTTACTAGAACCAATGATACAAAAATGGTTGAAGAAATACTATTATTAATTGAAAATTTAAATGGTATATCAAGTACCATAAAGAGTGACCATATACTGAATCTGATTCCAGAAGTAGAGGGAGTATTACCACGTGATAAGGAGAAAATGATTTCTGCTTTAAAATGGTACCTAGAACTTAATGCAGAAGAACAAATGATTTTTAGAGTTGGAAGAAGGACAGGCATTATGAATAGCAGATATGATTTATCTGAACCGAATAGAAGAAAAAGAGTAAGGACTATTATTAAAGAAAATAACATTACTGTTAACAATGTTGATGAAATTATTGATGAAACTATGAAGCGTTTTATATAGGTATTGAGAGACGGTTTAAAAATGAAAAAGGGAAGTGGATGAATCCTTGTCTATTATTAATTTGGACTCATAAAAAAGATGAAAGTATGTGAAGATTGTTTTAATTGATAAGGAAGATTATTATGTAAAAGAATTGGGGAAAATACCCAATTCTTTTAATATAATTAGCAACCACAGCCTCCACAGAAAGGCATACAGAATAAAACTACTAATAATAAGAAGAAGAAAAGTAAACTGCTGTCACATCCACCAAAAATACCGCCGATTCCACCGCATTGAGCATTAGCCATGAAAATACCTCCTTTTATAATCATTATTTTTGTTTTTTCTTTGTCCTAATATAAAGTATGCAGTTGTAAGGAAGTGTGTTACAAAAGTTATAAAATTTATGATTTCTTTTTATAAAAGGTAAGGATAGTATAGAAATTACAAATTTTTTAGAAATAATGATTAGGAGTATAGTATAATAAGAGTTGGCAACTAATGGAATAAGCTTTTAAGGAATGAATAAAGAGGGGGCCTTAGGGTGAATAAAAAAATAAATACAATGTTTTTTAGTTCTACAGATACAACTAAAAAAGTAGTAGTCCAAGTAGCAAATAAAATTGCAGAGAATATGAATGGAGCAATGATTATAAATCATATAGATTTTACATTGCCAGAAGCTAGAAAAGAACCCACATCTTTTACAGAAGAGGACCTTGTAGTTGTAGGGGTACCAGTTTATGCAGGAAGAGTTCCTAATGTATTACTAAAATATTTAAATAGAATTATAGGGAATGGAGCATTAGCAATTCCTGTTGTTCTTTATGGAAATAGAAATTATGATGATGCGTTAATAGAATTAAGAGATATTCTTGTAGATAATGGTTTTAAAGTGATTGCAGGAGGAGCATTTATTGGAGAACATTCTTTTTCTAAAATCCTTGCAAAAAATAGACCAGATGAAAAAGACTTAGCTATAGCAGATGATTTTGCTCATGAAATCTATAAAAAAATAATAACACAAGAGAAAATCGAAAATGTAGTAGTAAAAGGAAATACACCTTATAGACAATATTATAGACCTAAAAACAAAGAAGGTGTTTCTGTAGATATAAGAAAGGTCAAACCAAAGACAAATGACAATTGTATTGATTGTAAACTTTGTGTAAGTGTTTGCCCAATGGGGTCTATTGATCAAGATGATGTATCTAAATTTAATGGAATTTGCATTAAATGTGGTGCCTGTATTAAAAAATGTCCTGCTGAGGCAAAATACTATGATGACGAAGATTATTTAAGGCATAAATATGAATTAGAAGTTGATTTCGCTGAAAGAAGAGCGCCTGAACTTTTCATATAATCAATAAAAGATCAGTGCTAGATAGGTAAGGATAAAAGCTCATAACACATGTTATAATAAAACTTTCAAAATGAGCATAGGCCATTAGCTACGGGAATTTTCTTATTGAATAATATAGAAATGAGAAAATTTATGGAAAAAATGTTAAAAGAGCGAAAAAGGTATTGACAAAATATAGAGAAAGGTGTATTTTAAAATTAAAATTAGCACTCACTAAAAGAGAGTGCTAATAAAAAAGCTTATCTATGTACGGAGAGTTTTAATTTTGAAAGGAGAGATTTACTTGGCAACAAAACAATTTAAAGCAGAATCTAAGAGACTACTAGATATGATGATCAATTCTATCTATACCCATAAGGAGATTTTTTTAAGAGAGCTTATTTCTAATGCTAGTGATGCAATAGATAAAATTTATTATAAAGCATTAACAGATGATTCTTTAAGTTTTGATAAAGATCATTACTATATAAAAATAAGTGCTGATAAAGAAAATAGAATATTAAAGATTATGGATACAGGGATTGGAATGACAAAAGAGGAGCTTGATGATAACCTTGGGGTTATTGCTAAGAGTGGATCTTTAGCATTTAAAAAAGAAAACGAGCTAAAAGATGGATACGATATTATTGGACAGTTTGGTGTTGGGTTTTATTCTGCATTTATGGTAGCAGATACAGTTACAGTGATTAGTAAAGCTTTTGGAAGTGATGAAGCTTATAGATGGGAATCTAATGGTGCAGAAGGGTATACGATTGAACCCTGTGAAAAAGATGCTATTGGAACAGAGATCATCCTTAAAATAAAAGAAAATACAGAAGATGAAAATTTTACTGAATATCTTGAAGAGTATAGATTAAAAGGTATTATAAAGAAATATTCTGATTTTATTAGATACCCTATCAAAATGGATATGACAGAAGAAAAATTGAAAGAGGGTAGTGAAACAGAGTACGAAAAGTACATAGAAGAAAAGATTTTAAATAGTATGGTTCCTATATGGAAAAAAAATAAAAGCGAATTAAAGAAGGAAGATTATGATAAATTTTATGCAGAAAAGCATTATGGCTTTGATCAACCTGTAAAGCATATTCATATAAAGGCAGATGGAGCTGTAAGCTATAGTGCTATTCTATTTATTCCTGAAAAAATGCCGTATGATTTCTATACAAAAGAGTATGAAAAGGGATTAGAGCTATATTCTAATGGTGTTCTAATTATGAATAAATGTGCAGATTTACTACCTGATTATTTTGGATTTGTAAAAGGAATAGTAGATTCAGAGGATTTATCTCTTAATATATCTAGAGAAATGCTACAACATGATAGACAATTGAAATTAATTGCTAAAAATATCAAAAATAAGATCAAAAATGAGCTTAAGAATCTATTAAAGAATGAAAGAGAAAAATATGAAGCATTTTATGAAGCCTTTGGAAGACAATTAAAATATGGAATTTATACGGATTTTGGAAGCAATAAAGATGTATTACAAGATTTATTGATGTTCTATTCATCAAAAGAGAAGAAGATGATTACTTTAGATGAATACATCTCTCGTATGCCAGAGGATCAAAAGTATATTTATTATGCTGCTGGAGAATCTAATGAAAGAATTGAAAAATTACCACAAACAGAATTAGTAGCAGATAAAGGCTATGAAATCTTATACTTTACAGATGAAGTAGATGAATTTGCTATAAGAATGATTATGAACTATAAAGAAAAGGAATTTAAATCTGTATCTAGTGGCGATTTAGGCATAGAAGAAAATGAAAAGGATGCTAAAATCAATGAGGAAGAGCATAAAGATTTATTTGAATATATGAAAAATGCTTTATCTGATAAGGTGAAAGCTGTTCGTGCATCGAAAAGATTAAAAAATCATCCTGTATGTTTAGCCAATGAGGGTGAACTTACAATAGAGATGGAAAAGGTATTAAATGCTATGCCAAATAACCAAAATATAAAAGCAGATAAAGTTTTAGAAATAAATATCCACCATGATGTATTTAATTCTTTAAAAGAAGCATTTGAAAAAGATAAAGAAAAGCTTAACTTATATACAAATTTATTATATAATCAAGCTTTATTGATCGAAGGATTGCCGATTCATGATCCTGTAGAATTTACAAATGATATTTGTAAAATCATGTAAGGTATTCTAGATGATGAAATCAATTAATAAATTATAAAAAGAGCAGCTAGCCAAAGTGCTAGGTGCCTTTTTTGTAGTTATATGGTATCATTAACACTAATTGAAAGCCATAGGAACAGAAAGAAGAAGGATAAAATATTTGTCTATATTAGTTTTTGACTATTATATAGGGATAAAAGAAGAGGGGGAGAATAGGATGATTAAAAGATTTGAGAATGTAAGCAAGGCTCAATTTATCTATTTTTGCATTATTGCTCTTACGGCATTTGGATTAGGGCTTAGTAATGATGTCCTTGCTAATTACTTTAAAGATGCTTATAAAATTACAGCTTATCAACGGGGAATTATAGAGTTTCCAAGGGAATTACCAGGTGTACTAGTTATATTTATTGTAGCGAGCTTGTCATTATTTTCAGATATTCGCATTGCTATGGTGGCGCAAATACTAAGTATTATAGGTATAGGAGCATTAGGCTTTATTACACCACCCTTTGCTACGATGTTAATTTATATATTTATTAATTCTATAGGAATGCATATGTTTATGCCATTGAAAGACAGTATTGGTATGTTATTGATTAAGGATGAGAATATTGGTAAAAGAATGGGGCAATATAAAGGTGTTTCTACGATCTTTACAATGCTTGCTGGGATATTGGTATTTATTGGGTTTCGAGTGGGTTTCTTTAGCTTTACAAGCAAATGGAAATGGATATTTATTATATCTGCGAGTATTTTAATGGTAGTATTTATTTTATTTTTTATTTTAGAAAAAGAAGTAGGTCGGTCAATTAAAATCAATAAAAAGGTGAACTTTATTTTTAGGAAAGAATATAAGTATTATTATACGTTAGTTGTTATGTGGGGAGTACAAAAGCAGATCATGATTGTTTATGGTCCCTGGGTACTGATTGAAATATTAAATAAAAAAGCAGATACGTTAGCTATTTTAGGTATAATAGGTTCTTTTATAGGGGTATTCTTTATTCCTGCTGTAGGAAGATGGATTGACCGATTTGGAATTAAGAAACTTCTTTATGCAGATGCATTATCTTTTATTGTAGTGTATTTAGTATATGGTCTATTGAGTGCAGGCTTTTCAACCGGTGCATTACCTACTATTGGGATTCCTGTATTTATGGCATATATGTTATTTATATTTGATAGGATGTCCACCCAAATGGGAATGGTGAGAACTATCTATTTACGTTCCATAGCTGTAAAGACTTCCGATATAACACCTACATTGTCTCTAGGACTTAGTTTAGATCATAGTGTTTCAATTATTTGTGCATATGTAGGTGGGATTGTTTGGAGTTTATGGGGACCTCAATATATATTCTTTTTAGCAGCATCCCTATCTTTAGTGAATTTGTATGTAGCAAGTAAAGTAAGAGAAGGAAAAGGGACCCAACGGAACGGATAATTTTTTAATATGGACAATAAAAAATGGAGTATAAAAGTATGATAATCATTTAAATTGAGCAAAACTAAAGACGTTAGCAAGTGTTTATAGAATGGAAAGCATCTAGTATAAAAAACTGGATGTTTTTTATATTGACGAAGGGATAAAAAATATGTTAGAATGCATAAAGTAAGAAATATAACTATTAGAAAACGTATTATGTAAAGGGAGGGTTTTTGGTGGAGGGGGAGTTAAGAGAAATTAGAAAATTCTTTTTTAGAACAATGGGACATATGCGAAAGCATTTATTTATGGACTTTTTCAAAAAAGAGTGTACTATGTGTAAGATGAATAAAACGCAGCATAAAACAGTAATGATTCTTAGAAGTCAGGGTTCTAAAAGTATGACAGAGTTATGTAGTATGCTTCAATTAGAAAAGGGGAGCTTTACAACCATCATCGATGTACTTACAGAAAAAGGATATGTTATTCGAACAAAAGATGAGAAAGATAGAAGAAAGCATGTCATTCAATTAACCCAAAATGGAATAAACTTTGCAAATGGGCAAATTAATAAATTAAATGAACATTTAATGAAAAAATTGGATAAATTATCAGAAGACGAGATGGTAAAATTCTTAGAAGCTATGAAAACTTTAGAGGAAATATCTAATAAATTATAGATGGGGAGGCGTATATATGGATGAAAAAAGAAGAGATATGATGAGCAATGAACCGATTAATAAGTTGCTTTTAAAGTTTTCAATTCCAGCTATTATTGGAATGCTTGTAAATGCTTTTTATAATATAGCAGATGGGATTTTTATAGGACATGGGGTAGGACCATTAGCTTTGGGAGGAACAACTATTGCTATGCCTATTATGATGGTCATGATGGCAATAGCCTTTACTGTAGGAACAGGTGCTGCATCTGCAATTTCAAGAAGAATGGGAGAAAAAAATATAAAAGGTGCAGAAAAAGTATTAGGAGAAGCGATTCTTCTTAATTTGATTATTAATACGATTATTACAGTGATTGTTTTTGCATTTGTAGATCGATTATTGATTTTATGTGGTGCTACAGAGCTAACTATGCCTTATGCAAGAGAATACACAAAGATTATAGCTTATGGAATCATTTTAAATAGCTTTGCTATGTCTACAAATAATTATGTAAGAGCCGAAGGTAATGCAAAAGTGGCAATGATTAGTATGATTGTAGGGGCAGGAGTTAATATTTTATTAGATGCTATTTTTATACTTGTACTGAAGATGGGTATAAAGGGAGCAGCCCTTGCAACGGTTATTGCTCAAATATGTAGTGCTATTTGGCTTTTATATTATTATATCAAAGGAGAAAGTCTTCTTAAGATTAGAGTTTCAAATTTTACTTTAACAAAAGAAAATGTAAAAGAAATTATTTCAGTAGGAATGGCTGCGTTTTTTAGACAAATAGCGGGAAGCATTTTGATGATTATTGTAAATAAGAGTTTGGTTAAATATGGAACAGATTATCATGTTGTAGTTCTTGGGATTATTAATAGATTTTTTATGTTTATGTTTATGCCTCTATTTGGTTTGGCTCAAGGATTTCAACCTATTGCAGGATTTAATTATGGGGCTAGAAAATTTGATCGAGTAGAAGCGTGTTTTAAATATGCAGCTCTTTATGCGAGTATTCAAAGTATATTTGCTTTTCTAGTGATGTTGATCTTCCCTAAAGCCATCATAAGTATATTTACAAAAGATCCTAAAACCATAGAATTAGGAGTAGAGGGACTTAAAATGATTATATGGGGACTACCATTTATAGGTTTTCAAATAATAGGATCAACCCTATTCCAATCTATCGGAAAAGGATTAGAATCATTAATTCTCACCATGTCAAGACAGCTTATTATTTTAATTCCATTGGTTTTAATCTTACCCCTATTCATAGGAATTAAAGGAATCTTTTATTCTTATCCTATAGCAGATATTAGTGCAACGGTAGTTACTTTTATATTAATAATGAAGGAAAGAGAAGTTTTTAATGAGCATAAAATCCAAGGAGAGTTTTAATAGAAAAAGTAAGCTGATATAGTATATAAAAAAGGATAGCGTTGCTATTCTTTTTGTTTTTGTAGTAAAAGAAGAAAAAGATCTAATTCATAGAATTTGTATATGATTTCATGAGCAAATGGGATAAAATAAAAGATGATATTAGAACAAAGTGGGTGAAAAAAGTTGAGCTTAAGTGTGGGAGATGCTTGCAATCTGCAAGGAGTAAGAGAGGTAAGCTTAATAGCTGGAGAAAATGGATTAGAGAGAACTATTAAAGCTGTGGGAATTTTGGACTATGAAATAGGTGGAGGGATCAAGGATGTTTTTAGAAGGGGAGATTTTCTAGTAAGTAGCCTATATCCTATAAGAAAAAAGCAGGATCAGTTATTAGATGTTTTAAGGGAATTGATAGATATAGGGGTTTGTGGTTTAGCTATAAAAAATATTTATTTTAAAGAATTGCCAAAAGAAGTTATTGATTATTGTAATAAAAATGATTTTCCGATCTTTTTATACCCTAAAGAGCTTTATACAGAAAATATTATTTATGATATTATCAAAGCTTTAAAGAATGATGAAGATAATCTATATCTTTCTTCAAAGGTTCATGGCCTTTTAAGTGCGAATCTTTCAGAAACCATGGTTAGAAGAGTAGCTTTAGAAATCAATTCAAGTTTTAAAGAAAATGTTTTCGTTGCATATATGAAATGTCATGAAGATCCTAAATATATTATTTCTACTATTAATAATGGACCATCAAGAGATCTTTACAGTACAGCATTGCTCATTAAAAATGGCGTATTACTAATTATATCAAGAGAAGATGAAAAGTTAAATATAACAGAGTTCTTGTCAAGATTGGGTATGAATTCAAGGGATTATGTAATAGGCACTTCTAGCAGAATAAAAGCTTTAAATAAATTGGATGAGGCTATAAAAGAAGCCTTATATGCAGGGAAAGTAGCAGAAGCTTATCATTGCGAATTGATGAGGTTTGATCAGATAGGACTCAATAAGGTTATTGTACCTATGTTAGAAAATGAGTGGTTAAAAGAATATTATCATAGTATGATTATGCCACTTCTTGATTATGATAAAAAACATGAAACAGAGTTAGTAAAAACGGCGTGTATTTATGTAAATAATGATGGTGATATTAACAAAACAGCAAAATTATTATTTCAACATGGGAATACGATTCGATATCGGATCAAAAAGATCAAAGAAATCCTATCTATTGAAGAAAATATATCGGGTTTTTATGAGCAATTAGCCTTTATGGTGAGAGTATATATGTTAATAGAATAAGCAGTATAAATAGGAGGACATCTATGGATGTTCTTTTTTTGTAAAATTCACAAATAAACAAAGAAATTATTAGAACATTTACAATTAAAAGACACTTATAATAATACTTATAAAGGAATAATTATTCGAAAATAGTAGGAGGTGCATTGTTTGTTAACTTATAAGGATATTGAATTAGCCTATGAAAGAATTAAAGAGCATATTTATATGACACCTTTAGAAAAAAGCTTTAAGTTAAGTGATCAAAATGCTGAAGTTTTTATGAAGCTTGAAAATCAGCAACCTGTTGTAAAGAGTTATAAAATAAGAGGTGCCATGAATAAATTGATGAGCTTAACAAAAGAGGAAATAAAAAGAGGAGTAACAGCAATTTCTTCAGGAAATCACGGGGCAGCGTTAGCTTACGCAGCTTCAAGATTAAATATTTATCCAACAGAAATTTTTGTTCCAGAAACGACTCCTTTTTCTAAAATTGAAAAAATGAGCCGTTTTGGAGCAAAGGTGAATAAGGTGGGGAAAGATTTTGATGAAGCCCATCATATTGGGGAAGAAAGAATAAAAGAACTAGGGCTGATGGAAGTAAACCCTTGTGAAGATCCTGCTTGTATGGCTGGAGCAGGAACGATTAGTTTAGAAATATTCAATCAGAATTCAGATATTGATGTAATTCTAGTGCCTATTGGCGGTGGAGGATTGATTACAGGTATTAGTGTTTATGCCAAGCATAGAAATCCAAATATTGAAGTGATTGGTGTTCAAACAAAGGCTAGTCCAGCTATGAAAAAATCTTTAGAGGATGGAGTTTGCTATGAGTATTTTGAATCTACTGAAAGCATTTGTGATGCTTTAGTTGGGGGTATAGCTAAAACCCCTTATATTATGGCAAAGAAGTGTATTGATGATGTAATCCTTGTAAAAGAGGAAGATTTGGCAAAAGCTACAGTCGCTATGATGAAAGATGAAAAAATAATATGTGAGCCATCTAGTGCCATTGTATATGCTGCTTATGAAGAAAATAAAGAGCGTTTTAAAGGAAAAAAGGTAGCTTTAGTGATTACTGGAGGAAATATGAAGGATGAATTATTAAAAAAACTAATCAATCAATATGATTAATAAAGGAGGAGACTTATGTTTAAGGTGAAGGTTTTAAACCAAGAGGTTATTAAAGAGACTTTAGGAATGAAAGAAGTTATTGAAGCGGTAGAAAAGGTGTATACTTTAAAAGCTGAAGAAAAAGCTGACGTTTGGCCAATGATTTTTCATGAATTTGAACCAGGGGTAGCGGATATGGATATTAAATCTGGATATTTAAAGGATGCAGATATTTATGGTTTAAAGCTAGTTTCTTGGTATGGTGAAAACAATAAAAAAGAATTGCCACCATTAATTGGAACAACCCTTGTATTTGATATGAAAACAGGAGTGCCTATAGGACTTTTAAGTGCAGAGCATATTACAGGCATGAGAACAGGGGCTGCTGGAGCTATTGGTGCTAAATATTTAGCAAATGAAGAATCAGAAAGTTTCTTAATGGTAGGGACTGGACATCAAGCCCCCTTTCAAATAGCAGCTATGTTAATGGTGATGAACCATATTAAAAAGGTAAGATTATATGATCCAGTAGATTTTGAAAAAGCGAAAAAATTAGAAGAAAATATCAAGGACTTATTAGAAGAGAAGTTTCTTTCTTATTATAAAGAAAATGAAGAAACGTATATTAGCCTGAAGAAAAAATTTGATGTAAGCTTTGAAGCTGTAGAAAATTTAGAAGATGCTGTGAAGAAAAGTGAGATCATTACAACAGCAACTCCATCTAAAAAACCCATGATCATGAAAGAGTGGGTAAGTAAGGGGACGCATATTAGCTGTGTAGGAGCAGATATGTCTGGTAAACAGGAAATAGACGAAAACATTTTTAGCAGTGCAAAAGTATTTGTAGATGATATAAATCAAGCAAAGCATGTTGGAGAGACGGAGATAGCCATTAAAAAAGGAGTTATTCAAGAGGGGGACATTCTTGGAGAAATAGGGGAATTAATTTTAGGAAATATAAAGGGAAGAAATGCTAAAGAAGATATAACGGTTTATGATACAACAGGGATTGCTCTTCAGGATTTAATGGTTTCAAAATTAGCCCTTGATCTAGCAAAGGAAAAGGGTATTGGGGAAGAAATCTTATTATAGGAGGGGGTACCATGAAAATAAAAGATTTTGGTGTAGAAATTTGGATGAATTTATACGAGAACAATTGTGAATATAATTTGGCAGAAACTTGTGTAGAATCTTTAACGGTAAAGGAATTATTAGAAATAGCAGGGAAAGAAAAGGAAGCTATTGAAAATATTTTAGATATGAAATTGACCTATGGAGCTATAGAAGGAGCTATTCCCCTTAGAAAAAACATTGCATCGTTATATAAAAAAGCAAAGGTTCAAAATATCGTAACGACCCATGGTGCTATTGGTGCCAATGAATTAGCGCTTATGACTTTGGTAGAACCAAAGGATCGTGTGATTTCTGTATTACCTACTTATCAGCAACATTATTCTATTCCAGAATCTATTGGAGCAGATGTGAAAATCTTAAAGCTGTTACCTGAAAATAATTTTTTGCCCGATTTAGATGAATTAAGAGGTTATGTGAATGAGAAAACAAATTTAATTTGTATTAATAATCCAAATAATCCAACAGGAGCATTGATGGATGAGGATTTTCTTAAAGAAATTATTAAAATAGCTAAATCTGTAGATGCCTATATATTATCTGATGAAGTATATAGAGGATTAAATCATAAAGGAGAAAGCTTTTCACCATCTATTGCTGATTTATATGAGAAGGGAATTAGTACAGGAAGTATGTCAAAAACTTTTTCATTAGCAGGACTTAGAATTGGATGGATTTGTGCTCCAGAAGAATTTATTGAAAAAATCAATAGAAGAAGAGATTACAATACCATCAGCTGTGGGATGATTGACGAGTATTTAGCAGAAGTTGCTTTAGAAAATAAAGAAAAGATTGTTGAAAGAAATTTAAAGATTGTAAGAAATAATGTTGAGCTATTAGACAAATGGATTAAGAATGAACCTAAATTAAGCTATGTGAAACCAAAGGCAGGAACGACTGCTTTTGTAAAATATGATTTTGATATGTTATCAGAAGAATTTTGTACAAAGCTATTGAAAGAAACGGGAGTTATGTTTGTTCCAGGGAAAGCCATGGATATGGAAGGGTTCATTAGAATCGGTTATGCCAATACACCTCAAATCATAGAGGAAGGCCTTAAAAAAGTATCAGAGTTTTTGAGAAAATTATAAATAAGATGAGATCTGTAATTGGAATGAAGGATGAAGAGCATCTACAGCTTGAATAGTAGGTGCTTTTTTTACATAGCTGATGTAAAATAAATAGAAAAGAGAAGTTATAGGAATAATTTTTTTAGGGGGAGACGAAATGAGTCAATTAAAGTGCTTAATATGTGGGATGAAGATCCATCCAAATACTTATGATTTAAATAATTATTCATTTGAGGAAAAAAATGAAAAGGGGAAAATAATCAATTGTCCTTTTTGTGGTGTGGGCAAAATTTATTTAGATGATGAAAAAGGAATTTATCATGTAGCTCATGATACTTTAGATGAAGAAAGCTTAAAAGTATTAGACCATGCTATGAAATTAGAAGTATTTAATGGAGAATTTTATAAAGAAGCTAGTTATCTTGCAAAAGATGGAGAGGTTCGAAAGCTTTTCAAGGATTTAAGCAATATTGAATTTATGCATGCAAGAGTTCATAAAAGGATAGGCGGGTTTAAAGAATTGCCAAAGCTACATAAACCTGATTATGAAAGTAGATTGAATACAGATAAATTATTACTTGAGGAAGCGTGTAAACGAGAAGAACACGCCATAGCCTTTTATAAGAAAAATAGCGTAAGGGTCTGTAGTGATCTTGTAAAAGAAATCTTTAAGGCTTTATCAGATGTAGAAAAGCAACATGAAAACATTGCTGATAAATATATATAAAACAAAAGACTTCTTATTTATATAAATAAGAAGTCTTTTGTGAATTAAATTTTATTTTTCTTTAGAAGATTTAAAAATACATCTGTGATTGTTTCATCAAATTGAGTACCTTTACCTAATTGAAGCTGAGAGATGGCTTCTTCTTTTGTTAGAGGCTTTTTTCTATAAGGACGTGCACTAGTCATGGCATCATAAGCATCTGCAACCATTAATATTTTTGCTAATAGATGAATCTCATCCCCCTTTAATTGATGGGGATATCCTTTCCCGTCAATACGCTCATGATGTTGAAGTAAGATATTTCTACTTTCCCAAAGAAATTCTACATCCTTAAGAATGTCATAGCCGATTTGAGAATGCTGTTGAATGAGCTTAAATTCCTCATCTGTCAGCTTACCTTCTTTATTTAGAATGGAAGAGGGAATACCTATTTTTCCTATATCGTGAAGAAGGCTAGCAAATTCAAGAATAGTGATTTTAGTTTGACTTAGATCCAGCTCTTTAGCAATACTTATAGAAAAATTTCTAACGCGGTCACAATGACCTCTTGTATATTTGTCATTGGCTTCGATTGAATTGGCAAGAACTTTAACGGTCGAAAGATAATTTTTTCTGATTTCATCTAAAAGATTGAATAATTCTTCATTCATAGCTTCTGTTTCTTCTGAATAAGCAAGAATTTCTTCTTTTTGTGATAATATTTCTTTATTTTTATCTAAGAGTTCTTGAACGTGAATATTCCTTTCTTCAAGAAGGGTTTTGATTTTATAAATCATATGATTAAAATTATCACCTAGAACCTTAAATTCATCATTTGATTTGATTTTTACATGAACGTTAAAATCATTATGGGTAGATACTTGATGGATTGCCTCCATTATATTTTTTACAGGATTGGTAATGATTAAAGATAAAAAATAACCTATTATAAAAGTAAAGAGAATACTAAATATGCCAATAGCAATAAAGCGATTTTTTATTGGAGCTACTTCTTTATCAATATTTAATGGATTAATTCCTACTAGCTTCCATTGTGTATTTGGTACAGTTAGATGAGATACAACTACTTTTTTATTGTTCAAAATATGTATATTTGTTCCTTTTTCAGTAGAAAGGATTGTTTTCATCCATGGCTCATGGCTTATGTTTCTTGTAAGCATGTTAGTACTTGGATGAGCATAAACAACTCCTTTTTCACTAAGAAGCATAAGATAACCAGCTTTACCGAAGTGGATGGTATTGATGATGTTAGAAAATTTTTTTAGCTTGATATCCATACCGATTACACCTACTAATTGGTCATCTTTATGAACAGCTTTTGCTACAGTTACAATAATATTACCAAGATCTCCTGCATCTACATAAGGTTCAGTCCAAATAGTTTTTCCGTTGTTTTTCACTGTTGAAACATACCATTCTCGCTTTCGACAATCATAATCATCAGGCATGGTAGGATCTATAGGTGTAATAAAAATTGAACCATCCTCTTCCACACCTAAATAAATCCAAGCAATGTCAGGATTTGAAGTAACATAACCTGTCCATTGATTTGATATAGGTTTGAAATTTTTTGGAATAGAAGTAACCATTTTTTGTTGATTAAGCAAATTACGATAATTGATGATTTCATCCTTAGAAGCCCAATAATTAACGATATATTCCATGTCATACATGAAATTTTTTAAAAAGTAATCATTTACATTTTGCAATGTTTTTAAATTATCTATTTTTATTTGATTGATAACTATTTTTTTAGAATCATTGTAGGTTAGAAATCCTAATGTTGAAACAGAAATAGTAATCAATATAAGTATGATGATGGTGATTTTACTTCTAATTTTTATTTTCAAGAAGTTTCCTCCTTATGATTATAAATTATGAATTCTATATAATATTTCGATATTTTTTTACAATATCCTTTAAAAAACAGTTGAAAATTTTTGTTATTCAGAATTAATTGTACAAGATGAAATAAAAAATAAAAGAATTGGCAAACCCAATTCTTTCATGAGAGAATCAAACACATACAAAGGATTCTATTTTATTTAAATCTATACCGTAATAAAGCCACCAAAATCCAAACCAGCGATATCCAGCAATAGATTTTCTTCCTACATGCACAGGATAGAACCAAAAACTATCTCCATTATGGAGCCAGATATATGTGTATTTTCGTTTACATCGTCTAATAGAACCAGGATCGACTCTGTATGGCGCTTGCATAGGAACCTCTGATGGAGGTGGTCCTAATGGTGGACCACCTGGTGTAAAAGGGGACATTCCTGATGAATTAAAGAAATAATTGAACATAGAAGTACTCCTTTCTATTAAAAATATGTCATATAGGATTTTTCTTGATTTGTTTTAATATAAAATATGTAGTTTAAAGGACAGGTGTTACAAGTTTATAGAAATATTTTTATTGATAAAATATAATAGTGTATATTGAAGTAGTTTGGAATATTACTATAATATTGAGAAAAGTGAATATGGTATAATAAAATTTGTTAAAATGATGTATTTGTAATAGAATTTATATATAAATACAAAAGGCTTAAAGGAGGATGGGAAAATTTGTATTTAGTAAGTGCTTGTTTAGCAGGAGTAAATTGCAGATATGATGGTAGTAATACATTGAATAAAAAAGTTGCTCAGCTAGTTCAGGAAGGAAAGGCTATAGCCATATGTCCAGAGGTGATAGCTGGTTTAAATACGCCAAGAGCTTGCTGTGAAATGGTAAAAGACCAAGAGGGGCATAAAAAAATTGTTAGTACTGAAGGAGAGGACTTTACAAAAGAATTTATAGATGTGGCAATAAAAACTTTAGAAATTATAAAAGTTCTTGGTATAAAAAAAGCAATACTTCAATCAAGAAGCCCTTCTTGTGGGTATGGACGTATTTATGATGGAACATTTAATGGAACATTAAAAAAAGGAAATGGTTTGGTAGTAGAACTGTTGATAGAAAATGGGATTAAAATCTACACGGAAAATGAACTCGAAAGAATATGAAATAAGAAAATAGTCAATTATATTGACGATATGAAGAAATAAATGCTATTGAGTTTATCAATTATTTATGATTATATATAATGAGATAATTGTAGTTTAGCAGAAATTTGTGGATTTGAAAGTTATAAGAAAATATTTACATAGCATAGGGACAAATTTAATATCTAAAAATACTAGCGAGGAGATTCAGAATGTATAATTTTAAGGAAATAGAAAAAAAGCAAGTAAATGATTTTAATAATGATGAAAGAGGACATATCTTTCAGACATCTTATTGGGCAGATGTAAAAAAGGAATGGAGAGCTAAATTCATAGGAGGATACAATCAAAAAGGAGAAATTGTCTTAACAAGTACAATCCTTTTAAGAAAAATTCCTTATATGAATCAATATATGGGATATATCCCTAGAGGATTTCATTGTGATTATAGGGATCAAACATTAATTACGGAATTTACAAAATTTATAAAAGATTATGCAAAGAAAAACAAAATAGCCTTTATTTCTGTTGATCCAGATATTCATTTAAATGAAAATGAAAAATTGATTGAGTTTGGAAATGATGTTAAGGATATGCTCATCAATATTGGATATAATCATAAGAATACAAAAAACTTTGAAAATATACAACCTAACTTTGTATTTCGATTAAATTTTGATATGGAGAAGGAATTAGAGGAAAGAAAAAAAGCAATTTTTGATGATTTTTCAAAAAAAACAAAATATAATATTAAAGTTGCTGAAAATAGAGGACTTACAGTAGAAGTTTATGATCAAGAGAATATTACAGAAAAAATCATTGATAAATTTCATGAAATTATGGTAATTACAGGACAAAGAGACAATTTTATTACAAGACCTAAAAATTATTTTAAAGATATGATTGAAAAAATTGTTCCATTTTGTAGAATGTATATGGTGAAGTATAATTATGATTTAGACTACAATAGAATGAAAGAAAAACTTGATAGTCAGCAAAAAAATAAAGAAAGACTTGAAAAGAGAAAAAATGATACACAAGTTTTATTAAAAAACGAGAAAGATGAAAAGAAAATAGAAAAGCATAATAAAAAGCTATCGGATATAGAGAAAAGAATTGCAGATAGCGAAAGACAAATAGCAAGTTTTCAAGAAAGAATTGATAGTATTGCACCTTATAAAGATCAAGGGGATGTTTATGTATCAGGAGCAATCTATTTATATTATGGAGGCAAAGGATGGTATTTATATGGAGCATCCCATAATGAACTTCGTGATACCATGCCAAATTATCTAATGCAGTGGAAAATGATTGAAGATACCTTAGATTTAGATTGTTATATGTATGACTTTAGAGGGGTTTCAGGAGATTTAAATCCAGATAATCCACTTTATGGACTGTATAAATTTAAAAAAGGCTTTAATGGAGATTTTGTAGAATTTGTTGGAGAGTTTGATTTAGTTATCAATAGCTTTGTATATAGTATGTTTAGATTTGCCCTTCCGAAGTTTAAAAAGATTAGAGCTAAGCTTAAAAAGAAAAAATAAAATTGAAGCAATAAACCCCTTTAAAGGAATGGATCTGATATTTTAAAGGGGTTTAACTATTATTGAAATAGTTAAATTTAGATATAAATGTATTTTTAGTGATTATTTATCTAAAGAAGAAATGGCAACTTCTTTATCAACTAGTTTAGTTTCATCTTGTAGGGATGGATCAATTGTTTTTACATATTTTCTTTCAATATCTCTACCTACAAAGAAGGAAGGTGTTACAATTTCTACTATCTGATCTACTCCTATATCATTTTGATCCGTTAGATCTACTAGTAAAAATTGCATGTTTGCTTTTCCTACTGTTTTTAAGGGCTTATTGTCTATATAAACTAAATCTCTAGGCTTTTTGTATCTATAAAAGGATTTAAGAGCACTTCTTAAGATATCTTTTAATGAATAATTTTTAATCTCTCTTCCAACTTCAAATCCATCATAAAAGCCTATTGGAATAATCCCGACGCGAATATCTCTTTCGGCTTTGTAAGCAATGCCGTATCCAACTAACTCTCCTTTTTTGATTTCTCTTGTATCAATAATTTTTGCTTTAAATTTACCGGCTGTTTTTATGGAAAGTCCTTTTTTATTCATGATTTTTCCATATATTGCATTTCCCACGCGAATCATGTTAAATCTTGCTTTAGGCATTTCAATGGCTGCTTTGCTATTTGCCATATGGATAAAAGGGATATCTATATTTTTTTCCTTTAGTTTTTCTATAGAACTATTGAAAATAGCTAATTGATGATTAACATAAGCTTGATTATATACAGCAGCAAAATGAGAGAAAATACCTTCTAAGGAAATGTTTTTTAAATTTAAATAGGTATCAATAAAGGAATCTAGTTTTTCAGGGCTAATACCAAAACGATTCATACCCGTATTAATTTTTAAATGGAACTTTGCAACTGCATCTCTTTCAGCTGCTTTTTCTGATAAATGAATTAAATCGTCTATGTTGTCAATACTAGGTGTTATATGAAAATCTAATACTCGCTCTGCATCAAAGTAGGGGCTCAATATTAAAATAGGTTTATGAATCCCATTTTCTCTTAATTTGATGGCTTCATATTCAAGGCCAACTCCTAAATAATCTACATGATTTTCTATAGCCTTAGCAACCTCTACTGATCCATGACCATAAGCTTCTCCTTTAACAATGGCCATGATGGATTGTTGAAACATTTCATTTTTGAGTTCTTCTACATTACTTATAATATGATCTAGGTTTATTTCAAAAAAAGCATTACACATAAATTTCATCTCCTGTTAGTTTCATCATACTTTCCCATATTAGTATAGCATACTCATTTGGGAACTAAAATTGCATAAATCGCATTTGACATTCTAAAATTCGACAAAATCATATATATCCTTTGGTATACTTAAAATATCTCCATATTTCTTTTGATTCATGCCTAAAAATTCAAATTTAGAAAGAAGTTGTATTTAGGATTTACCTTTAATTGGAATAAAGCATAGGAGAGATTTGTTGAAAAATAATAGTATTTCATATATACTGATGATGAATACTCAATCGTTTCAGGAGGGAATCAATGAAAAAAAGAACTATTGCATTATTGCTAGCAATCTATGCTGTTGTTTTATATTTTATTGTTTGGACATGTATAAATAGTTTAGCTGGAAAATTAAGATTTACAGAAGAAAAAGAAAAGTCAAACATTATATATTCAGATCAATTGATGAATAACTATGATATTTCTGTAGATTTTGATCCACAACAAAAAAAGTATTATGGGAAACAAAGGATTATATATGTAAACAATACAGAAACAAATTTAAAGGAAATTTATTTGTATACTTATCCAAATGTTTTCAAAAGTAAAGAAACAACTCCCTATATTGTTGATGATTATGGGACACCCTATACGAATGGATTTAGTAAAGGTGATTTTAAATTGAATAAATTATTTGTAAATGGAGAAAATGCCACTTATCATATGAATAAAGAAAATGTGAGTGTTTTAAATATAAAATTATCTCAAGGTCTTAAACCTAAAGAAAATATTGAAATCTATATGGAATATGAAGCTTTATTACCTCGAGCAAGGCAAAGGTTTGGTTATGGCAAAAATACCTATAATTTTGGGAATTGGTATCCTATAGCAGCTGTATATGATGATACAGGTTGGAATCTTGATCCTTATTATAATTTAGGAGATCCTTTTTATAGTGATATAGGGAATTATAGGGTGAGTATTACAGCACCTAAAGAAATGATGATTGCATCATCTGGAAATGTTATATCTGAAAAAATAGAAAACAATAAAAAAACATGGAAAATAGAAGCTATGCTCATGAGGGACTTTGCTTTTACAGCTAGTAGTGAATTTATAAAATTAGAAAAAGAAGTAGATGGAATTATTGTGAAAGGTTATTTTCTAAGAAATGATAAAAAATTAAATGAAGAAGTCTTAAAAACAGCTTGTGATGCATTGAAAACATTTAATCGTATATTTGGAAAATATCCTTATGAGCAGTATACGGTAGTAGCATCTAATCACACTGGGGGAATGGAATATCCTGGGTTTGTTTTTATCAATGAAAAGTTTTATAATGAACAATTGTTAGAAAGGCTCAAAAGAATAGTTGTTCATGAGACAGCCCATCAATGGTGGTATGGTGTAGTAGGCAATAATGAAGTAGATGAACCTTGGCTAGATGAAGGACTTGTAACATATTCTGAGTATGTCTTTTTTAAAGAAGCATATGGGAAAAAAAGTGGAGAAAATTATTTTAATAAAAATATATACAATAGCTATAAAAATAGAAAAAATCAATTAAGTGATGAAGTCATTGCAAAATCTTTGGATAAATTTAAAAATGATTCTGAGTACCATGCAGTAGCTTATAAGAAGGGAGCCATGTTTTTTTATGAAATAGAAAAGAAATATGGGGAAAGAGAAATATATAATATTTTAAGGAACTATTACATGGATTATCAATTTAAAAATGCTACCACATATGATTTTTTAAAGATGTGTGAAGAAATTACTAATGATGATTTTGATGATTTAGCTAACACCTGGTTATATCAAAAATAATATAAGAAAGAGGAGTTAAGATGAAACTATTTTTTGTATCAGATATTCATGGGTCATTATATTATTTGAAAAAAGCATTAGAAATTTATGACAAGGAAAAAGCAGATTATTTAGTGCTTTTAGGGGATGCACTATACCATGGTGCTAGAAATCCACTGCCAAAGGATTATAATCCAAAGGAAGTAGCAGCATTATTAAATACACATAAGGAAAAAATTATAGCTGTAAGAGGAAATTGTGATAGTGAAGTAGATCAAATGGTTATTGATTATCCAATGATGGGGGATTATACCATTGTTCTTTGTGATAATAGAAGATTATTTTTAACCCATGGACATATTTATAATAAGGATAATATGCCAAACTTAAGTGAAAATGATGTTTTAATCCATGGACATACGCATATTCCAGTAGCAGAAAAATATGAACATATTTATTTATTAAATCCAGGGTCTATTACTTTACCAAAGGAGAATAACCCAAATACTTATGGTATTTTAGAAAATAATTTATTTGAGATTAAAGAGTTAGATGGAAAGTTAGTAAAATCGATTGAGCTATAAAAAATTTCTCATGGTCTTTAAAGACCATGAGAAATTTTTTTGAATCATTACCTTTACATGAATAATTTTTACAAGAAAATTAATATAGGGAAGGGCAGCTGAATATATTTTATTGTATAATCTCATAAAAAGGTGATGAAATGATAAAAACAAATATTTTTATTGCTATTAAAATAAATAAAAAGATTTTATTAACAGGCATCTTATTGATGATCATGTTATCTATTTTGTTTATTTGGAAAGAAGAACCGTTAAAATCAGTATTTCACCATTCTTTCTATAGAAAAGTTGTTATAGATCCTGGTCATGGTGGAATTGATGGTGGGACAGGAGAAGATTTTGGATTATTGGAAAAAAATATAAATCTCAAGGTTTCCCTAAAGTTGAAGAAGTATTTAATGGATAAAAAATTTAAAGTAATTATGACAAGAGATAAAGATATTTCTTTAGAAAAGAAAAGTCATATAAAAGCATCAAGATATTTAAAGGATTTAGATGCGAGAAAAAATATAATGAACAATAATGGAGATATTTTTGTGAGTATTCATGTAGATGCTCATCCTGATAGCATAAAAACAAGAGGAGTTAAAATTTATTATTATCCTACATCAACAGAAAGTAAAAAATTAGCACAATCTATTTGTACATCAGTAAACAATAGAATATACAAAAGGTTTTTAAAGACGAATCGTGTTCAAGCAAGCATTGCACCTGAAGATTTTTATGTATTAAGAGAAACACAAATTCCAGGGGTTTTGATAGAAATAGGGTTTATCACAAACCCTCAAGAACGTCAGCTACTTAGGAGTGAAAAATATAAAGCCCAAATAGCTCAGGCTATCTGTGAAGGAGTTTCTAATTATTTAAAAAATAGATAAGGATCAAGAATAAATTCAAATATGCATCTTCAAGACCCTCGAAAAATTAATTATAAATGAATGTTTGGATGGAGAAATTTATAAATAGGATTTAAGGGAAAATTGAAAAATGTCGATAAATATATAATAACTGCTAAAGTTGTTAATCGTTTGAAAAGTGGGGTATAAGAATAGCAAGCTGAATAGGACAAACTATATAAGGATGGTGTAGCAATGAAAAGTATAAAAATTAGATTAATCGCCATAATTTCTTTAGTATTATTTATTGTATGTGCAGGTCTTGGAACTATAGCGTACATAATGGCGAGTAATTCTTTAATAAGTGAGATTGAATATGTACTTCCACAAATTGCAGAAGAAGGAGCTAAGGGATTAGAAAGCCGAATAGAAACAGAATTGAGCGTTTTAGAAAAAGGAGCAGCAAGAATACGTATAACCAATCCTTTAAATTCTAGAGAGGATAAAAATCAAGCATTAGAGGAAGAAAAAAATAGAAATGGATATTTAAGAATAGCCATCATGGATAAAAATGGGATTGCTAATTATTCTGATAATAGCACAAATGATTTGAGTCATCGGGAATATTTTAAAAAAGCAATAAAAGGAGAAAGTACTATATCTGATCCTATTATTAGTATAAGAGATGGATCTATAGTAGTAGCCTTAGCTACACCCATAAAATATAACAATGAAGTTATAGGCGTTTTATTGGCTATTAAAGATGGAAATTTCATAAGTGATTTAGCAAAAAATATTAAATATGGAGAAAATGATTATTCCTATGTAATTAATAAAGATGGAACCATTATTGGACATAGGGAAAAAAAATTAGTTTCAGAACAATATAATTTATTAAATGCAGCGAAAGAGAATGAGGACTTAAAACAATTAGCAAGTTTAACAGAAGAAATGACCAAAGGAAAGATGGGTGTAGGAGGCTATAAATTTGAAGGTGAAGAAAAGTATATGGGATATGTTCCTATAAAAGGGACAAGCTGGTCTCTTGCAATAACTGCTTCTAAAGTTGAAATTCTTAAGGAAATACAAGCTTTGAAAACTTATATGATGATTGCAACAGTAATTATATTGATTATAGGATTTGTATTAACTTATATTATAGGAAATTCTATTGCAAAGCCAATTATTCAAGCCACAGAGCAAGCTGAAATTATAGCTAGTGGTGATTTTACAAAAGAAATTCCAAAAAGATTATTAAGTAAAAAAGATGAGATTGGTAGGCTTGCAAAATCACTTGAAAAAATGAAGAAAAATCTACATGAATTAATTAGGAGTGTGGCTCATTCTTCAGAACAGGTGGCAGCTTCTTCAGAAGAATTAACAGCAACAGCTGAGCAGGCAGCAGCTGCTTCACAAGAGGTAGCTAGAACGATAGAAGAAATAGCGAAGGGTGCCATGAATCAAGCCAAAGATACAGAAGACGGAGCATCTAAAACTTTAGAACTTGGAGAAATTATAGAGAAGAATCAGCAATATGCAAATCAATTAAATGATGCCTCTTTAGAGGTAGAGAAAAATGTACAAGAGGGATTAAGCATTATTAATGATTTGATCAACAAAGCAGATGAAAGTGCAGTCTCTTCAAAGGAAATCTATGAGGATATTATAAGAACAAATCAAAGTTCAGAAAAGATTGAACAAGCAAGTACTACCATTGCCTCTATTGCAGAACAAACAAATTTATTAGCATTAAATGCAGCTATAGAGGCTTCAAGAGCAGGGGAAGCAGGGAAAGGATTTGCAGTTGTAGCGGAGGAAATCAGAAAACTTGCAGAACAATCTACTGAGTCAACAAAAGAAATTGATGCAATAGTAAAGGAATTGCAACAAAATTCTAAAAAAACAGTAGTTATGATAGAAAAAGTATCAAAGGCTACCCAAAAACAATCAGAGCAAGTAAAGATTACAGAACAAAAATATAATGAAATAGAAAATTCAATAAAAAAAGCTGTATCATTGATTGAGCAATTAGGGGATGCAGAAAGAGAAGTGGAATACAAGAAAACAGAAATAGTAGAGATTATACAAAATCTATCGGCTGTTGCAGAAGAAAATGCTGCAGGGTCAGAAGAGGCTTCAGCTTCAACAGAAGAACAAACAGCTTCTATGCATGAAATTACTAGTGCTAGTGAGGGATTAGCTCAATTAGCACAAGGATTGCAAGAAGTTATTAGTAAATTTAAGCTATAAAAGAAATAAATCCTTAGCATCTCTTGAAAATAGAGATGCTTTTATATATGCTAATAGTATGGGAATTGAATATAGGAAGGATATGAATGATGACAAAAAAGGATTATATGAAAAATAATTATAAAAATATAGCAAATCAATTTTATGAAGAAAACCAATTGATGAAAGCATTAAAATTTTATCAGAAAGCATATGGAATAGAAGGTGGAAAAGAAGATGTTGAGCTATTGCTAGATTTAGCTTTACTATATGATGAATTAGAAGATTATCGTTCAGCGAAAGAAAAATATAAGGAAGTTCTGAAAATAGATGAGAAAGAAGCTAGAGCTTATTATGGTTTAGCTATTATATATGATCGTGAAAAGGAATATAAAGAAGCTATTGCGTATTATCATAAAGCTATTGAGATGGATGATTGTTATGACCGTGCCTATTTTTTCTTGGCAGATGCCTATGATCAAATGGGAGACAAAGATCAAGCTATATATTATTATAAAAAGGTAATTGACCTTGAACCAGAAGACATCTGGGCATATATTAATTTAGGTTCTATTTATGAGGAATTAAATAAAAATGAGGATGCTTTAGAAATGATGAAAAAAAGCCTTGAAATCGATCCTAATCATTATATGGGACTATTTAATATGGGTGTTATTTTGAAAAAACTAGGACAAAAGGATGAAGCTATAGGTTATTATAGAAAATCTATAGAAGAGAATCACAACTATCCCTATAGTTTTTTAAATTTAGCAGTTTTATATAAAGAGGAAAAGGAATATAAGGAAGCTATTAAGGTAATTACAAAAGGAATTGAATATAATCCAGAAACGTGGGTGTTATATTATAATAGAGGTTGTTTTTATACGCATGAAAATCTTTTGGAAAAAGGGTTAAGAGATATTATAAAAGCAACTACCTTGTATCCGGATGCAATGGATTATATGAAGAGAGATAAAGAACTAGATCCTATAAGAGGATTAAAAGCCTATATGATTATGTTTGAGTAAGATAGTGTCACTCTATTCTCAAAAGTCTGAATATTTTATATTTATGTATATTCTACATATCTATAATAAATCCCTTTTTTTACATAAAAAGAAATCTATTCTTTGAAGTTAATTCTTGGTATAATCAATATAATCTTATTTGATTAGATCGTATGTAGATAAATAAATATATTTAGTGGAGGTGAAAAAATGGAGATAGTTTCCTTAATAGGATGTAAAGATTATGAATATGATCAATTAAAAACATGTATAAAAGAAACCTTTGAGAATTTAGGAGGAATCGAAAAATATATAAGTAGAGGAGAAACGGTTCTTCTGAAAGTAAATTTACTCATGAAAAAGAGACCAGAAGAAGCTACTACGACCCATCCTAAATTTGTTAAAGCTTTAGCAGATGAGTTAATAGATTATGGTGCAAAGGTAATTATAGGAGATAGTCCAGGAGGACCTTTCAATAAAAAAATATTACAAGGAATTTATAGTATTTGTGGATATGAAGAGATTGCGAAAGATTTACCTGTGGTACTAAATTATAATACGAATTCAGTAGAAATTAGCAATGAAGAAGGATTAATATTAAAAAGGATAAAAGGTATTGAGGTATTAAAAGAAGTAGATAAAGTTATATCTGTATCTAAATTAAAAACCCATGGAATGATGCTTTTTACTGGAGCTGTAAAAAATATGTTTGGGATTGTGGCAGGACTCGAAAAAGCAGAATATCATGTGCGTATGCCAAATAATGTTGATTTTTCAAATGCCTTGGTAGATATATGTTTAGCAGCTAAGCCGATTTTATCCTTTATGGATGGAATCGTAGGAATGGAAGGAGCGGGTCCTAGTGGAGGAGATCCAAGAGAGGTAGGTGTTGTGATAGGATCTACTAGTCCATATCATTTAGATGTAGCAGCAACAACTATTATTGGAATCGAGCCTACCAAAGTACCAACCATTGAAAGATGTGTAGAGAGAGAACTTTGTAAAGGAAATTTTGAAGATATAGAATTAAAGGGAGAAAATATAGAAAAATTTATAGTAAATGATTTTGTGGTACCAGAAATAAGAAGCTTGGATTTGTTAGAAGGAAAAATTCCTAAATTTTTAAGAGATATTTTAAATGGACTATTACAGCCAAAGCCAGTATTTATGCATGATCAATGTATAGGCTGTAGGGATTGTGCAAATAACTGTCCACCTCGTGTAATCGAGATGGTGAATAAAAAACCTATGGTGAATTTAGATGAATGTATAAGATGTTTTTGTTGTCAAGAGTTATGTCCAGTACAGGCAGTTCATATTTATCGACCTTTGTTGATGAAATGGTTGGCTAAATTATAAAATATGAAAATATTGATAGATGAATGATTACTTTCCTTATTATAAAAAATAAGGGAAGTTTTTTTTGGAAAATTTTAATAAAGTTATGCTTATAAAAATATATATATTAAGAGGATATGTGGTAGGTTATAGAGAAATAATACAATACTGGAAGTTATTACCAATATATGATTGGGAAAATCATTTTATTGGGAAAAAAGAACAAGAAGTAGAATGTAGAATTGATTGAATCACTAAAAAATCAATAAAAAAGAATTGGTATGATATTTGCTTATATATTTTATAAAAGAATAAACAAAATTTAAGAAGAGAAGGGAGGGTCGATTAAAGTTTTCAAGATGAGGTAGGATTATTTTAAGTTAGTAAAGGTTTATGAAAAATGAAAGGGAGGGAAAAGTATGTCAGCTTTTATGGGTGAAGTAGTAGGTACGATGTTATTGATTCTTTTAGGGTGTGGTGTTTGTGCAGGGGGTACATTAGTTAGATCAAAATCAAAGGATTCAGGTTGGATTGTTATTACTGTAGGATGGGGTGTTGGTGTTGCTATGGGTGGCTATGCTGTTGGAAGTATAAGTGGAGCCCACTTAAATCCAGCTGTTACTATTGCTTATGCGTGTGTTGGTAAATTTCCATGGAGTGCTGTTGGCGGATATATTGTAGCTCAAATGATAGGTGCAATTATAGGAGCAACACTTGTATGGCTTGCTTATTTACCACATTGGGCACAAACAGAAAATAAAGCTGAAAAATTAGGCGTATTTGCAACAGCACCAGCTATAAAAAATACACCAGCAAATTTAATTACTGAAATCATAGGTACATTTGTATTGGTAGTAGGAGGTTTAGGTATTGGAACAAATCAATTAGCACCAGGACTAGGTTCATTACTTTGGGGTATTTTAGTTCTTGGTATTGGTCTTTCATTAGGTGGGCCTACAGGATATGCCATCAATCCTGCTCGTGATTTAGGACCTCGTATTGCCCATGCTATACTTCCGATAGCAGGGAAAGGTGATTCAGATTGGGAATATGCTTGGATTCCTGTAGTGGGTCCTGTTATAGGTGGTGTATTAGGTGGATTTTTCTTTTTAACATTCTTTGGCGCTTAAATTAGAATTGGAGGGGTACAATATGAAAAAATACGTTATGGCGTTAGATCAAGGAACAACTAGCTGCAGAGCAATATTATTTGATCATGATGGAAAGATCGTAAAGGTTGCTCAAAAAGAGTTTACACAAATCTATCCAAAGCCTGGATGGGTTGAACATGACGCTATGGAAATTTGGGGAACACAGAGTGGGGTAGCAAGGGAAGTATTAGAAATCGCTGGCATTAGACCAGATGAAATAGCAGCTATTGGGATTACCAATCAAAGAGAAACGACTGTAGTATGGGATAAATTTACTGGAAAACCTATTTACAATGCAATCGTTTGGCAATCTCGTCAAACAGCAGGTATTTGTGATGAATTAAAGGAGAGAGGTCTTGAAGAATATATTCGCCAAAATACAGGGCTTGTTGTAGATGCATATTTTTCAGGAACAAAGGTGAAGTGGATTTTAGATCATGTTGAAGGGGCTAGAGAGAAGGCAGAAAAAGGAGATCTATTGTTTGGTACTATGGATACATGGCTTATTTGGAATCTAACTAGAGGAAAGGCTCATGTAACAGATTATTCAAATGCATCAAGAACTTTATTATATAATATTAAAGACCTTAAATGGGATGAGTTTATATTAAAAGAATTAGATATTCCTAGCTCTATGCTTCCAAAGGTAAAACCATCTAGTGATATTTATGGATATACAGATGAAAAAACCTTTGGTGGAGCTAAAATTCCTATTGCTGGAGCTGCAGGGGATCAACAAGCAGCTTTATTCGGTCAGGCTTGCTTCAATCCTGGTATGGCAAAGAATACTTATGGAACAGGTTGTTTTATGTTGATGAATACAGGAAAAGAATTTATTCCATCTAAAAATGGATTGCTTACAACGCTAGCATGGGGAGTAGATGGTGAGGTTGAATACGCCCTTGAAGGAAGTATATTTGTTGCAGGGGCATCTATTCAATGGCTTAGAGATGAGTTAAGACTCATAGATCATGCAAAGGATAGTGAATATTTTGCTAAACAAGTGAAAGATACAAATGGTGTATATGTAGTGCCGGCTTTTGTAGGTCTTGGTGCCCCTTATTGGGATATGTATGCTAGAGGAACCATTGTAGGAGTAACAAGAGGTGCAAATAGAAATCATATTATTCGTGCAACTCTTGAATCTATTGCATACCAAACAAGAGATGTATTAGAAGCAATGCAGGAAGATTCAAATATTGATCTTAAAGCATTGAAGGTAGATGGTGGTGCTGTTGCAAATAACTTCTTAATGCAATTCCAAGCAGATATTTTAAATGTATCCGTTCAAAGACCAGAGGTAATTGAAACAACAGCTCTTGGAGCAGCTTATCTTGCAGGTCTTGCTGTAGGCTTTTGGGAAAGCAAAGAAGAAATTGCGAATAAATGGAATGTGGATGAAACATTTAACCCAGAAATGGAATCAGCAGAAAAAGAAAAATTATATGCTGGCTGGAAAAAGGCAGTGAATAGAAGTTTAAAATGGGAAAGGTCAGAAGAATAGAAAAGATAAAATAAATATGAGTGTTAAAGGAAAAAAATAGGAACATTTTTATAAAGTAATGCATATAGTATAATAAGAAAACACTATATGAAGGGCCGGAGAATAGGAGAGCCGTACGAATTAACCTACGAGAAGGTAGGTTGGTTTTGTACGGTTTTTTTATATAGCTAGGAGGGATATTTGTGTATGATATAGCCATTGTAGGGGCTGGTATAATTGGTACTTTTATTGCAAGAGAATTATCTAGATATAAATTACGAATTATTCTTTTAGAAAAGGATAATGATGTGGCAAATGGTACAACAAAAGCAAATAGTGCTATTGTACATGCAGGATATGATGCTAAGGCAGGAAGTAATAAAGCAAAATTTAATGTTTTAGGAAATGCTATGTTTGATAAGGTATGTGAAGAATTGGATGTACCCTTTAAAAGGATTGGATCTTTAGTGGTTGCCTTTAATAGGGAAGATATGAAGACGATTCAAGACCTTTATGAAAATGGAAGAAAAATAGGTGTACCGAATATGGAGATCATTGATGAAAAAAAAGTAAAAATGATGGAGCCGTATTTAAATGATCAGATTGTAGGAGCATTATATGCACCTACAGCAGGGATAGTAGGTCCCTTTGAGTTAGCCATTGCATTAGCCGAAAATGCAATAGACAATGGGGTGGAACTTTTATTAAACAACGAGGTGAAAAAAATAGAAAAAAATAAAGAGGGGTATAAAATTTATACAAAGGACAATGAAATCAACACAAAATATGTAATAAATTGTGCAGGCTTATATGCAGATCATATTGATCGTATGGTATCAGAGCATTCTTTTAAAATTATACCACGAAGAGGACAGTATTATTTATTAGATAAAAGTGTAGGCAATATAGTGAATAAAGTCGTTTTCCAATGTCCCACAAAGCTAGGGAAGGGAGTATTGATTACACCTACTGTTGATGGAAACATTCTCATAGGACCTGATGCAGAGAATTTAGAGGACAAAGAAGCTACAGAAACTACAAAGGATGCACTCAACTTTATAAAGAAAATGGTAATGAAAAGTTGTAAAAAAGTACCTCTCAATAAAAATATAACAACCTTTGCAGGTCTTAGGGCAGAACCGAGTACGGGAGATTTTATCATTGAGGAATCAAAAGAAGCAAAAGGGTTTATTAATGTGGCAGGAATTAAATCTCCAGGACTTTCATCTTCACCTGCTATTGCAAAATATGTAGTAGCATTGGTAAAGAATACAATAGGACAGCTTCAAGAAAAGGAAAGCTTTAATCCAAGAAGGAAAAAAAGAATTCGATTTGCATCCTTAAGTGATGAGGAAAAATCAGAAATTATTCAAAAAGATCCAAGATATGGGAGAATTATTTGTAGATGTGAGACAATCACAGAGGGAGAAATTGTAGATGCTATCCATAGAAATGCAGGAGCAAGAACGGTAAATGGAGTAAAAAGAAGAGTAAGACCAGGAGCAGGAAGGTGTCAAGGGGGATTTTGTGGACCTCGGGTGATGGAAATTTTGGCTAGAGAACTGGGTGAAGATATAAAAGAGATTGTAAAAGAAGGAACTCATTCATATATTCTTACAGGTTGTACGAAGAAGGAGGAAGAAGAAAAGTAGGAGGTGATTAGATGTTAAAGTATGATCTTGTTGTGATTGGTGGCGGACCTGCAGGGCTTGCAGCAGCCATAGAAGCTAGAAAAAATGGTGTAGAGAGTATTTTGATAATTGATAGAGATCGAGAATTAGGAGGAATTTTGCAGCAATGCATTCATAATGGATTTGGGCTTCATGTATTTAAAGAAGAATTAACTGGTCCTGAATATGCAGAGCGTTTTATTAATGAATTAGAAGGAATGCAGATAACATATAAGCTAGATACTATGGTATTAGATATTCATGAAAATAGAGAGTTAAGTGCTGTCAATACAAAGGATGGATTGATGAAAATAAAAGCAAAAGCGGTTATTTTAGCTATGGGGTGTAGAGAAAGAACTAGAGGTGCAATTGCCATACCTGGAACAAGACCTGCTGGAGTATTTACTGCAGGAACAGCTCAAAGGTATATCAATATGGAAGGGTACATGGTAGGAAAAAAAGTAATCATATTAGGGTCAGGAGATATTGGACTGATTATGGCAAGAAGACTTACTTTAGAAGGGGCTAAGGTTTTAGCAGTGGCGGAATTGATGCCCTTTTCTAGTGGGCTTACAAGAAATATTGTACAATGCTTAGAGGATTATCATATTCCTCTTTTATTAAGTCATACAGTTACAAAGATCAAAGGAAAAGATAGGGTAGAAGCTGTTAAAATCGCTCAGGTAGATGATAATAAAAAGCCTATACCAGGAACAGAAAAGGAATATGCGTGCGATACACTTTTATTATCTGTAGGATTAATTCCAGAAAATGAATTATCAAAAAGTGCTCATGTAGAATTATCTCCTGTAACAGGTGGCCCTATTGTGAATGAATCTATGGAGACCAATATAAGAGGTATTTTTGCATGTGGAAATGTTGTCCATGTACATGATCTTGTAGATTGGGTTACAAAAGAGAGTCAAAGGGCAGGAAAAAGTGCAGCAAAGTTTATAAAAGGTGAATTAAAAAACAATATAGATATTGTGAAAACCTTTGCAGAAGAAGGAGTTTCTTATATAGTACCTCAAGTTATTAGACCATCTAATATAGAAGATTCACTAGATCTACTCATGAGAGTGAAAAAGGTTTATAAAAATTGTAAACTGATTATTAAAGCAGATGGAGAAATAATAAAAGAAATCTATAAAAACCATATGGCACCAGGAGAAATGGAAAGGGTCAAGATACCTGCAAGCATATTTAAAGAGAAAAAAATAAAGGAAATAGCTATAGCTGTTGCTAAGGATGGTGAATAAGGTGGATAAAAGAGAGATTATTTGTATTGTTTGTCCAATGGGATGTCATCTTAGAGTAAGGAAAGAAGAAGGAAAGTATCAGATTACAGGGAATACCTGTAAAAGAGGTGAAGCTTATGGCATAAAGGAAATGACAAATCCTACTCGAGTACTTCCAACTACAGTAAAAATAAAAAATGCCTTTTTAAAAAGGCTTCCTGTAAAAACCAATGAACCCATTCCTAAAGAACTTATTTTTAAATGTATGGAAAAAATCAATACTATTGAAGTTGAAGCACCAGTAAAAATGGGAGATGTGATTATTCATAATATATTAAACACAGGGGTAGATGTAGTAGCTACAAAAACTATGGGAAGGATACAGTAAAATATAGATAGGGGGGATTTAATGGAAATGGCAAATTTTTCTTATAGCAATAAAAAAAGCAACACAAAGAAAGAGGATGCAAATATATTAAAGTTCCCTACTAATTTTGAAAAAAAGGATATTCAACTAGATGCGCCCTTTCAAAAGATTATTGGAAACAGTTTGTCTATAAAAAAAGCTCTTTTAAGGGCACAAAAGGCGTCTAAAATTTTATCGACAGTATTGATTAGAGGAGAAAGTGGAACAGGAAAGGAATTAGTAGCAAAAGCGATTCATGAAAATAGCAAAAGAAATAAAGGTCCTTTTGTAGCTATAAACTGTGGTGCTATTCCCTGTGAATTATTAGAGTCAGAACTATTCGGTCATGAGCAAGGGGCTTTTACAGGTGCAATAAAGAGAAAAATTGGAAAATTTGAAAGAGCGAGTGGAGGAACGATTTTTTTAGATGAAATAGGAGATTTGCCAATGGAAATGCAAGTGAAGCTCTTGAGAGTACTTCAGGAGAAAGAATTTGAAAGAATTGGTGGAAATGGAATTATTCATATAGATATTCGAATTGTTGCAGCTACGAATAAAAATTTAGAAAAAATGATTTATGAGAGAAAATTTAGAGAAGATTTATATTATCGATTGAATGTAATTCCTATTTATTTGCCTCCTCTTAGAGAGAGAAAAAAGGATATTCCTTTGTTACTAGAATATTTTATAAAAAACATTTCTAAAAATATGGAATTAACACCTATAAAGCTAACAAAAGAAGCTGGAGATTGCTTTTTTAACTATGAGTGGCCTGGAAATATAAGGGAACTACAAAATATAGTAGAGCGAATGATTGCTCTAGCGGATGAATATATTGTAGATATGGAACATATACCAAAGCATATAGCCTATAAATATAAGAGGCCCCAAAAAGTCCAAGAGTCTACTAGTTTAATTAATATGAATAAAAAAGGGGCTTTAGCCACATTAGAAGAATATGAAAAGGAAATTATAAGGATGGCATTAAATACCTTTGGTAGCTTTAATGCAGCAGGAAATGCATTAGGGATTACACATAAAACTGTAGCATCAAAGGCAAGAAAATATAAAATTATAGAAAATGGAAGTTAGAAGAAAAGAAAATTCTTTGAGGAGACAAAGAATTTTCTTTATTTTTTAAAACTTATTTTCGATTCTGTTCCAGCCAATAATCTTTTTATATTGGCTTTATGTTTATAAATAACGAAGGAACCTAAACATAAAGCATATAGTGTAAAGGCTATAGGTTCTTTAAAAATAAAGCATAGAATTGGAAATGAAGCAGCTACAGTAATAGAAGCCAAAGAGACCATTCTCGTCACGCCTGTAATGGAAAAATGGATAATTAATAATATAACGCCTATAAGGGGATATAGAGCGAAAATTGTTCCACCAGCAGTAGCAACCCCTTTACCTCCTTTAAAGCCTAGAGAGAAAGGATAACAGTGCCCAATAACTACAAAAGTAGAAGCGATAGCCCCTCCTTGAGGACCTAATAACTTTTCTCCAATAATGGCAAGGATAAATCCCTTTAGAAAGTCTAGTATAAAAGCAATGGCCCCTGCCTTTGGACCTAGAGTTCTAAGGACATTTGTAGCACCAGAATTTCCACTGCCATGTTTTCTTATATCAATATTTCCCATGAATTTTGCAGTAATGTAAGAAAAAGGAATACTGCCAACTAAATAGGCTGCGATTACTAATAAAATATATTTTGTCATGTTTATACCTCCCATCACCTTATTTTATCATCATTTGACAAGAAGAAGTATAGAAATTTTAAATATTTTAGTAAAAAATTTAAAATTTCTCATCTGTTTTTTACAATCCTTTCAGGAGTGGCTTTATTAAGAGGAAGAGAAACGATAAATTTGCAACTATTGGTATAATTTGAATCGAAGGATATTCAGAAGTAATATATATAAAATTTATATAAAGATTGATCAAAATATCTTTTTTCTTTACAATATAATTAGTTAGATCTAAAGAAATAGGATCAAATGAAATCATCAAAAAACAAAAAAGAAGGAGAGAATGCATATGAAAAAAATGATTTTAGTAGTATTAAGTATTTTATTAGTTGTAAGCTTAATAGGATGTGGAGAGAAGAAAGAAATTGATAGGGATGGAACTAGTACACAACAAAGCTTAGAAGAAAAAAATCCATTAGCAGGCCAAACGATAAAAGAATTTAAAGCAAAAGATTTAAAGGGGAATGAAGTAACCAATGAAATTTTTAAAGAAAGTGATATAACAGTAGTAAATATGTGGGGAACCTTTTGTCCGCCATGTATAAAGGAAATGCCAGAATTAGATAAAATTCAAAAGGAATTTAAAGATAAAAAGGTAAAAGTAATAGGAATTGTATCAGATAAAGCAGTAGAGGAAGCAAAAAGTATTACAAAAGATCTTTCTTACACAAATATTATTCCAGATGAAGCTTTAGAAAAGCAAATTGTAAATAACTTTGATTATGTTCCTGTAACATTGTTTGTAAATAATAAAGGAGAAGTTATAAAAGAATTTATACCTGGAGGCAGTGATTATGAAACATTTAAAAAGATGATAGAAGGGTTTCTAGAGAAAAAATAATTAATCAACTGATCATACAGTCTATAAAAATCAATTTTTTTCTGAATATGCTGCAACCAACCCAGAAGAAGATATAGCAGAACAAAAAATATTATTCTTCTATCAATTTAAGAAATTAGTAAAAATAAGGGTTTTTAAAAAGATGCCGGAGATACTCCGGCAATTTTATTGTGATCAGTAATAAAAAATCATAATTTTTTTATCTTTGGCTATAAATATAGAAAGAAGAAAAAATTTTACAAGAATGGAGAAGGTAGATTGAAAAAAAAGAAATACTTTTGTAGGATCAGCCAAGGATTGATTATCATAAGCTTACCAATTGTTTTATTATTAACGATTCTTCAAGCCTATGCCCTTGATAAAGATTTTTATTTAAAGGAATTTGAAAAATATCATATAGAAGAAAATACAAAAATAGAAAAAAAAGAGTTAAGTAAAATCGTAGGAAAAATAATTGATTATTTAAAGAATGAAGAGGGAAATATAAATATACATGCAAAAATTAATGAGCAAGATAAGGAGGTATTTGGAAATCGTGAAAAATTACATATGGTAGATGTAAAAAAGCTATTTCAAAAAGGATATAATTTACAAAAAATAGGAATCTTCTTTATAGGAATGTCTTTAATTGTTTTGATGAAAAAATCAGAAAAAATAGAAAAAGATATTTATAGAAGCTTAAAAGGTGCGAGTATATTATCTTTAGGAAGCATAACCATTCTTTTTATATTGATACAAATCAATTTCTATAAGTATTTTACATATTTTCATAAGCTTCTTTTTAATAATGATTTATGGCTGTTAAATCCTAAAACAGATATATTAATTCAAATGCTCCCTCTAGGATTTTTTAATGATATTGCAAAAAAAACGATTGTCTGGTTTGTAGGAATTATGGTGATTTTAGGGGGGATTGCATGCCATAAAGGAAAGGGTATACGTGAAAAATAACAGCAACCGTAGAGGGGTTGCCGCTAGATTGAAAAATTTTTATACACATTCTACAGAACAGCGCAAATCATCTATCAATACATTTAATGCGTCTGCTAGTTTTTCAACTGTAGAAAAACTTGGGTTAATTTTATCTCCTCTTTCAAGTTCTTCAACATAGCTTTTAGATAATTTGCTAAGAGTGGCCAAATCTCGAGAGGTATATCCTTTCTTCAAGCGTAATTCTCTGATCTTAAGACCATTGATCATATAGAATTCCTCCTTAGATAAGTATTTTCCTCAATATTTGGGTTTGCTTTCACATATATTATATATATGTATGGACATAAGAGATTATCAATATAATACTATTTATTCTATAGAGGTGTAAAGAGAATCTGTGTTAAGTTTATATTACGAGTGAAAACTTATCTTGCATATAAACCCAAAATGTAGTAAAAATGAATAGAGAGTAAAGGGAAAAAAGAAAGGAAGAGTGAATATGAAAAATCCTATTGTAACGATCAAAATGGAAATTGGAAATGAAATCAAAATAGAATTGTATCCAGGTGTGGCACCAAATACGGTAAACAATTTTATAGATTTAGTAAAGAAAGGTTATTATGATGGATTGATTTTCCATAGGGTAATAGCTGGGTTTATGATACAAGGAGGATGTCCAAAAGGCATAGGTATTGGAGGTCCTGGATATTCTATTAAAGGTGAATTCAGTATGAATGGCTTTGAAAATGATTTAAAGCATACCAAAGGTGTTCTTTCAATGGCAAGATCTGCTCAGCCTGATTCAGCAGGGTCCCAGTTCTTTATTATGCATCAAGACTCTCCACATCTTGATGGACAATATGCAGCTTTTGGTAAAGTGATAGAAGGAATAGAAGAAGTAGATCGCATTGCAGCTGTAAAAACAAATTTTCAAGATAAGCCATTAGAGGAAGAAAAAATGGAAAGTGTGACAGTGGAGTTATTCGGAGAAGAATATCCTGAACCTGAGAAGCTTTAAAGAGAAAAGCTGGCAAATATTATGCCAGCTTTTTATTTGAAATATTAAGAGCTTTTTCAAAAACTTCTCTCTCTGGAGAAATAGGATTTGGAAGATGATCAATAGTAAACCATTTTACATCACTACTTTCAAAGCTACATTGAAGTTCTCCTGAAATATATTCACAAACATATACATGAATATGAGCTTCACCATATCCATTGTCATAAATAAAATCATGAACTTTTTCTAAGACTTTACACTGTACACCTGTTTCTTCCCATACTTCACGAAGGACAGTTTCTATATGAGTTTCTCCTGGATCTAAAAATCCTCCTGGTGGGGCCCAAACTAAAGGATGCCATCTTCTTTTTACCAAAAGGAATTCATCATCCTTAATAACGATGCCAATGGCAGCTGTTTTCATAGTAAGCACTCCTTATAAAAAAGTCTTTATTGAAAAGATAGAAATAGCCAGGATGTCCTGGCCAGTGATTATCTTAATTTATTGCTTGAACCCAAAACATTTCTCATTTTATGTTGAACCATTTTTTGAATACCCTCTCTTGCAGGACCTAAATATTTTCTAGGATCAAATACAGAAGGATTTTCTACTAAAAATTTTCTAACAGCAGCAGTCATAGCAAGTCTCAAGTCGGTATCAATATTTACTTTACATACCCCAAGCTTTGAAGCTTTTCTAATCATATCTTCTGGAACACCTTGAGCTCCTGGGATTTCTCCGCCATATTCGTTACAATGCTTTACAAACTCTGGAAGAACTGTAGAAGCACCATGTAAAACTAGTGGTGTATTTGGAAGAAGCTTTGTAATGGTTTCTAATCTTTCAAAATCTAATTTTGGTTCTCCTTTGAATTTGTATGCACCGTGACTAGTACCTATGGCAATAGCAAGGGAATCGACACCTGTTCTTTCTACGAATTCTACGGCTTCATCAGGATCTGTGAAGGTAGCATCTTTGGCACTAACATTTACAGCATCTTCAATTCCTGCAAGTTTTCCAAGTTCAGCCTCTACCACAACGCCTTTTGCATGAGCATATTCTACTACCTTTTTCGTAAGGGCGATGTTTTCTTCAAAGGGATACTTAGATCCATCAATCATTACAGAAGAAAATCCATCATCAATACATGCTTTACAGATTTCAAAGCTTTCACCATGGTCAAGGTGTAGAACAATATCAAGTCCACTATCCTCCATAGCGGCTTCAACAAGTTTTTTCAGATAAATAGAGTTAGCATATTTTCTTGCACCAGCAGAAACTTGAAGAATAAGAGGGGACTTTTCTATTTTTGCAGCTTCTACAATCCCTTGAATAATTTCCATATTATTTACATTGAATGCACCTACGGCATATTGTCCTTCACGGGCATTCTTAAACATTTGTGTTGATGTAATGAGTGGCATAATAAAACCTCCTATGTATTTAAAGCATAATGATAAAAAAATCTAAAAAGTAAAATAAAAGAATAAAATTAGTATAACACATAAATAAATATATAGCATACTAAAAAGATAAAACTAAAACAATGTACAACTTAATATATGAATTTATCTACTCAATTGTAATTATATAACAACAACATAAAAAATACCACAAAAAAACCTTTAAAGAATAAAAAAATTACGGTACAATGGTATATATAGTAGATATATTATCCATCTTCATATAATATTATAATAAAAATAGGATATAGAATAAAATTTATTTTCTAATGAAGGGGAATAAGTACCACAAGGGAATTATGATAGGGGGAGAAAATGTGAAGTATAAGAAACAAATACCCAATATGTTTACACTTTTTAATTTAACATTGGGCATATTAGCAATTCTTGCAATATTTAATGAAGGATATGTTTTATCAGCAACCTTAATTATTATTGCAGGAATGATGGACAGAATGGATGGAAAATTAGCAAGAAAATTAGATGTGGTAAGTGAGTTTGGAAAAGAATTAGATTCACTATGTGATTTAATTTCTTTTGGTGTAGCACCAGCATTGTTGATGTGGCATTTAAATCTAATGGAAACAGGAGATATAGGGATTGTTGTTACATTAGTTTTTGTACTTTGTGGTACAGTAAGATTAGCTAGATATAATATTATGGAATTTGAGGGTGTATATATGGGAATTCCAATAACCCTTTGTGGTGGTCTTGTGGCTGCAATGTCCCTTTACTCTACGAGATATGGAACAAATTTATATTTTATGCTAGTGTCTATGCTATTTCTATCTTATGCTATGGTAAGTAAGAAAATTAAGTTGAAAAAAAGATAATTTAGCCCACCTATTGAAGGTGGGTATAGTTTTGTCCAAAGTTTGTCAAGGATAGAAAATATAGAAAAAGGAGAGACAATATGTATTTACCCCAGAAATTTTCAAATAAAATGAAGCAACTATTAGGTAATGAATTTGAATCCTTTTTAAAATCCTATGAAAATGAAAAATTTCAAGGATTAAGAGTAAATACCTTAAAAATTTCTATAGAAGATTTTAAAAAAATTTCACCATTCAAATTAACACCTATTCCTTGGTGTGAAGATGGATTTTATTTTGAAGAGGGAGAAAGACCTGCAAAGCACCCTTATTATCATGCGGGATTATATTACATTCAAGAACCTAGTGCTATGGCGCCTGTAGAGATATTAAATCCTAATCCTCATGAAAAAGTACTAGACTTATGTGCTGCGCCTGGAGGAAAATCAGTACAAATTGCTGCAAAGCTTAAGGGCGAGGGTGCATTGATTACAAATGATATCAATATGAGTAGAGTAAAGGCATTAATTAAGAACATGGAATTATTTGGAGTTAAGAATGCTATTGTTACGAATGAAACACCAGAAAAGATAAGAAAATATTTTGAAAATTATTTTGACAAAATATTAGTAGATGCTCCTTGTTCAGGAGAAGGCATGTTTAGAAAAGATCCATCTATGGTAAAGAGTTGGGAAAAAAATGATGAAAGCTATTATGTACCTATACAAAAACAAATTTTAGAAAATAGTGAAGGGATGTTAAAAAATAGTGGAAGATTACTTTATTCTACGTGTACCTTCTCTCCAGAGGAAAATGAAGGCACTATCAAAAATTTTCTAGAGAATCATGAAAGCTTCCATGTGGAAAATATACCTAAAAGTCATGGACTATCAAAAGGTATGCCTGAGTGGGCTCAAGGTGAAAAAGAGTTAGAGAAATGCGCAAGATTGTGGCCACATAAGCTAAATGGAGAAGGACATTTTTTATCCCTTTTAGAAAAAGAATCAGGAGAAAACATTTCTTTTGAGGAAGGAAAGAAATCAAAGATAAAACCTTTAAAGGAATTTTATGAATTTGTGAAGGAAAGCTTAAACATAAAGATAGAAGGACTATTTGAAATATATAGTGATAAGCTTTATTTAGTACCAAAAGGTTTACCACAGTTAAAGGGATTAAAGGTTTTAAGATCAGGGTGGTTTTTAGGTACTTTTAAGAAAAATAGATTTGAGCCAAGCCATGCTTTGGCAATGGGTCTAACTTGTAAAGATGTTAAAAGAATGGTGAATTTAAAAAAAGATGATATAGACGTTATTAAATATTTAAAAGGAGAAACCTTAAATATAGGTGGAGAAAAGGGATGGACCCTTGTTTGTGTAGATCATTTTCCATTAGGATGGGCAAAGCAAACAGGAAATATGCTCAAAAACTATTACCCAGCAGCATGGCGCTGGATGGATTAGGAGGTACTTATAGACTATGGGAAAAAGACTTGATAAGGTACTTAGCAATATGGGCTATGGAACTAGAAAAGAGATAAAAAGCATTATTAAAAAGGGAAGAGTAAAGGTAGATGAAAAAGTTATAAAGGATAGTAGCATGCATATAGATCCTTATGAAAATCATATAGAAATTGATGGGGTGAAATTAGTTTACAGAGAAGTTGTTTACATTATGATGAATAAACCTCAGGGAGTGATTTCAGCTACTTTTGATTCAAGGATGGAAACAGTAGTAGATTTACTAGATCCAGCTTATCATATATTTGAACCCTTTCCAGTAGGGCGATTAGATAAAGATACAGAAGGATTATTGATTCTTACAAATGATGGAAAACTCTCTCACGAGCTACTATCTCCTAAAAAGCATGTACCAAAGACTTATTATGCACATATTGAGGGAATCGTAGATGAAAAAGATCAAATAGCCTTTAAAAATGGAGTTACATTAGAGGATGGATATAAAACATTGCCAGCTGAATTAAATATTATTAAGGGTGATGAAATATCAGAAATCGAACTAACTATTTATGAAGGAAAATTTCACCAAGTAAAAAGGATGTTTGAATCTGTTGGCAAAAAAGTAACTTATTTAAAGAGGATTGCCATGGGAGATTTGAAATTAGATAAGGATTTAGAGCTGGGAGAATATAAAGAGTTAACTCAAGAAGAATTAGAAAAACTAAAAAATAGATAAAAATTTATTTTTGGAATATTGTTGACAAAATTCAGAATTGAGATTATAATTTTAAAAAAGATATCGTAATAAAATTCGATGAATGGAAAAAGTAGGTAAAACATGAAGGTATAGCGAGTCGGGGATGGTGGAAGCCTGATGTGGATTGTTTACTGAATGGTTCCATGAGAAGCAGTGTGAAATCATCAGAGAGTATCACTTGCCGTAGGTCTTACGTTATAGAGACAGGGTATCGAAATAGATGAATCTATTTCCGTACTTATGAAGAGTGAGATAGAAATACTATCTAATAATAGGTGGCAACGCGGAATATAAACATTTCGTCCTAAATATAGGATGAAGTGTTTTTTATTTTGGATTGTTTTGTTATTTATTTAGGATAGTATTATTTCTAACATGGGTGGCAACGCGGAATGTAAAGCATTTCGTCCCTAATTATAGGGATGAAATGCTTTTTTTTTATTTCATATATGAGGAGTGAGAATATGATTTATCCAGATTACCAAAAATTTAAAATAGTAAGTGAAAGTTCAAAGATGGTTCCTATTTGTCTGGAAATGGAAGGGGATATAGATACCCCTATTACTATTTTTAAAAAGCTTTGCAAAAACAATAATAGTTATCTTTTAGAGAGTGTTGAGGGAGGCGATAAGTGGGGACGGTATTCATATATTGGGAGAAATCCATTCATGATCATTAAGAGTTATGGGGATCGTGTGATGATCTATAAAAAAAATGAAGTTATTACTAAAAAAGGAAATGTACTAAAGATATTAAAAGATTTAATGAATGATTATAAAATGGCTCAAATAGATGGGATAGCTGATTTTGTTGGAGGTGCAGTTGGATATATAGGATATGACGTTATAAGGAATTATGAAAAATTAAAAAATATAAATTTTGATGATATAGAAATGCCAGATGTACATCTTTTATTGACTGAGGAGGTCATTGTTTATGATCATGTAAAACAAAAGATTAAGATTATTGTAAATGTACCAACCAATTGCCATGTTGAAAATCAATATAAAGATGCAATCAATAGACTGGAGAAAATAAAAAAAGAAATACTTAAAAATAATTTAGATAGGGAGGATCAAGGAAAAGTTTCAGGGAAAATAGATTATTTGAGTAATGAAACAAAAGAAACTTTTATGAAAAAGGTTTTAAAGGCAAAAGAGTATATAAGAAATGGAGATATATTTCAAGTTGTATTATCACAAAGATTAAAGATAGAAACAGAAATTAATCCATTTAAGGCTTATAGAACTTTAAGAAGCTTAAATCCATCACCATATATGTTTTATATAGATTTTGGAGAATATCATTTAGTAGGTTCATCACCAGAACTTCTGGTGAAAGTAAAGGGAGATATTGTTGAGACCTGCCCTATAGCAGGTACAAGACCTAGAGGGAAAAATATAGAAGAAGATGAAAAACATATGGAATCTTTACTAAAAGACGAGAAGGAACGAGCAGAACACTTGATGCTTGTGGACTTAGCAAGAAATGATATTGGAAAGATATCAGAGTTTGGAACTGTTGAGGTCAATCAGTTTATGGAGATTCAAAAGTATTCTCATGTAATGCATATCGTATCAAATGTAATTGGAAAAATGAGAGATGATTGTGATATGTATGATAGTTTAATAGCTTGTTTTCCTGCTGGAACTGTATCAGGTGCTCCAAAGATAAGGGCAATGGAAATTATTGATGAATTAGAAAATCATAAAAGAGGGGTATATGCAGGTGCTGTTGGATATCTAGGTTTTAATGGAAATATGGATACCTGTATCGCTATAAGCCCTATTGTTTTTAAAAACAATAGGGCTTATATACAGGCAGGTGCAGGAATTGTTGCTGACTCAAATCCAGAAAGTGAATTTGATGAGACTCTTAGGAAAGCAAAGGCACTTATGGACACTATTAAAAAAGTAGAGGAGGATTTATCATGATCGTAATCATTGATAATTATGATTCATTTACCTACAATTTGTATCAATATGTTGGAGAAATCAATCCAGATGTTAAAGTTTTTAGAAATGATGAAGTAACAATAGGAGATTTAAAAAAAATGAATATTACCCATGTGATTATTTCTCCAGGACCAGGTTTTCCAAAGGATTCAGGAATATCTATGGAGATGATTAAAACCTTTGGGAAGGATATTCCAACACTAGGGGTATGTCTTGGACATCAGGCAATTGGAGAAGTGTTTGGAGGAGTAATTGTACATGCTAAAAATATGGTGCATGGGAAAACTTCAAAGATTCATCATAATGAAGTGGATTTATTTAAGAATATTAAAAATCCATTAACTGTAACAAGATATCATTCTTTGATTGTAGATCCAGCTTCTATTACAGATGAATTAGTAATTACAGCTAAAACTCTTGAAGGTGAAATTATGGGGCTAAAGCATAAAAAATATCCTATATTTGGAGTACAGTTTCATCCTGAATCTATTTCTACGGAATATGGAAAAGAAATATTGAAAAATTTTTTAGAATTATAGGGAGGTGGAGAATGTGTTGAAGTTTGCTATAGATCAAGTTATTAAAAATAAAGATTTGACAGAAAAAGAAATGATTCATGTTATGAATATGATTATGGAGGGAAAGGCAACATCATCACAAATAGGAGGGTTTTTGATAGCTCTTCGAATGAAAGGGGAAACATTAGAGGAGATCACTGGTGCTGCTAAGGTCATGAGAGATAAATCATTAAGGGTGGATATAAAGAGTAAGTATGCAATTGATACATGTGGAACAGGTGGAGATGGTGGGAATACATTTAACGTCTCAACAGTAGTAGCATTTGTTGCTGCAGGTGCAGATGTTACAGTATTAAAGCATGGAAATCGATCTGTTTCAAGCAAATGTGGAAGTGCAGATGTATTAGACCATTTAGGAGTAAATATTAATTTAAGTCCTATAGAGGTAGAAAAATGTGTAGAGAAAATCAATATAGGATTTATGTTTGCACCAAAATACCATAAAGCCATGAAATATGCAATACAACCAAGAAGAGAATTAGGGGTAAGAACTATATTTAATGTACTAGGGCCCTTAACTAATCCGGCAAGAGTCAATGGGCAAGTTCTGGGAGTGTTTGATGAAAGTTTGACACCAGTTTTAGCAGGGGTTTTAAAGGAATTAGGTGTTGAGAGAGCTATGGTTGTACATGGATTAGATGGTTTAGATGAGATTACTATTACTACAAAAACAAAGATTAGTGAATTAAAGAGTGGAAAAATAAATACCTACTATATTGATCCAAGAAAATTTGATATACCTCTGACTAATAAAGAGGAGATCATAGGAGGAGAACCAAAAGAAAATGCACAGATTTTATTAAATATATTAAAAGGGGAAAGAGGAGCAAAGAGAAATATGGTTTTACTGAATGCTGGAGCGGCCATATATGTTGGAAAAAAGACCACTTCTTTAGAAGCTGGAATAGATAAAGCAAAAGAAATTATAGATACAGGACTGGCTTTAGAAAAATTAAACCAATTAGTAAAGTTTAGTCAGGAGATGAAAAGATGATTTTAGAAAAAATTGTTGACTATAAAAGAAAAAAATTGGAAGAAGATAAGAAAAATACTTCTTTAAATCAACTGATAAAGGAAATAGATTTAGGTGATAAAAGGAGAGATTTTAAGAAATGCATAAAAGAGAATCCAGATATAAGTATTATTGCTGAGGTAAAAAAAGCATCTCCTTCTAAGGGGGTTATAAGAGAAGCTTTTGATCCTATTGCTATTGCGAAAATTTATGATGAAAATAAGGTTGATGCAATATCCGTACTAACAGAAGATAGATTTTTTCAAGGGAAAGACGAATATCTATCAGAGATAAAAAAACAAACATCTATTCCCATTTTAAGAAAGGATTTTATCATTGATCCTTATCAAATTTATCAAGCAAAGGTTCTAGGAGCAGATGCAATTCTGTTGATTGCAGGGATTTTATCAAGAAGAGAATTGATTGAATTTCAAAAGGTAGCAACAAATTTAGGAAGTGCGTGTTTGGTAGAAGTTCATGATCAATATGAACTAGAAACTGTATTGAGTACAGGAGCAGATATTATTGGGATTAATAACAGGGATTTAAGGACATTTGAAACAACACTTGAGACAACAGAAAAATTGATAGAATATATACCAAAAGGAAAAATTGTAATTAGTGAAAGTGGAATCCATACAAGAAAAGATATGGAGTTTCTAAAAAAAATAGGTGTGGATGGTGTATTAATAGGAGAAAGCTTGATGAGAGCAAAATCAATAGATGCAAAGATAAGAGAAATTAAGGGGGAGATGGGGTGACCAAGATAAAAATATGTGGATTGAAAAGAGAAGAAGATATTTACTATGCAAATAAGCTTAAACCAGATTATATTGGATTTGTATTTGCAAAAAGTAGTAGGCAAATTGATAAATATAGAGCAAGAGAATTAATCATGGGTTTAGATAAAAGTATAAAAAAGGTAGGGGTATTTTTAAATCATCCTATGGAGGAAGTAAAGGGAATTGCAAAATTCTGTGAATTAGATATACTCCAATTTCATGGAGATGAAGATCCTTTATATTGTAATTCTTTTGAAAATAAGGTGTGGAAAGCATTTAGAATAAAAGATTCAGATAGCTTGAAACAATTAGAAAAATATAATGTGGATGGATTTTTATTAGATACGTATACAAAAGGAACTTATGGAGGAACAGGGAAAGTTTTCAATTGGGAAATTGTATCAAATATTAGTGAAAATAAATTTGTTATTTTAGCAGGAGGATTAAACCCTCAAAATGCGGAGAAATCAATTGAAGCTGTAAATCCTCAGGTTTTAGATGTAAGTAGCGGAGTTGAAGTGGATGGTGTGAAGGATTTTGAAAAAATGAAAAAATTTATTGAGAATGTGAGGGGATCGTGTGGATAAAAAAAATATGACGAAAAGGTTTGGTAAATTTGGAGGTCAATTTGTACCAGAAACGTTAATGAATGCTTTAATAGAATTAGAAAGAGCATTTATAAAGGCAAAGAATGATGAAAGCTTTTTAAAAGCATATGCGTATTATGTGAAGGAATATTCAGGAAGACCTACACCATTATATTATGCAGAAAATTTAACGAAGCAGTTAGGTGGAGGAAAGATTTATCTTAAGAGAGAAGATTTAAACCATACAGGGGCTCATAAAATTAATAATGTAATTGGTCAAGTTCTATTGGCAAGGCGAATGGGCAAAAAACGTATTATAGCAGAAACAGGAGCGGGTCAGCATGGCGTAGCAACAGCTACAATATGTGCTATGTTTGGATTAAAGTGTGAAATTTATATGGGAGAAGAGGATGTACAAAGACAATCGTTAAATGTATTTAAGATGAGATTACTTGGAGCAAAGGTTAATTCAGTAACCTCAGGGACAAAAACTCTAAAGGATGCTACAAACGAAGCTATAAGAGATTGGGTTTCAAATGTTGGCCATACATTTTATGTAATTGGTTCTGTTGTGGGACCTCATCCTTATCCAACAATGGTAAGAGATTTTCAGAGAATCATTGGAGATGAAGTAAAGGAACAAATTATAGAAAAGGAAGGAAGACTTCCAGATTATTTAGTAGCTTGTGTAGGTGGAGGAAGTAATGCAATGGGGTTATTTTATCCATTTGCAAAGGAGGTAGATGTAAAAATATACGGTGTTGAAGCAGGTGGACTAGGGATTGATACAGATCAACATGCAGCTACCATTAGCAAGGGTTCTATGGGGGTAATTCATGGGATGATGACTTATTTACTTCAGGATGAGTATGGACAAATTATGCCAGTATATTCTATATCAGCAGGGCTAGATTATCCAGGAATAGGACCAGAACATGCATACTATCATTCTATAGGTAGAGCAAAATATGAAGTGATCGATGATAATGAAGCAGTTGAAGGGTTTCAATATTTAACGAAAGTAGAAGGGATTATTCCTGCCCTTGAAAGTGCCCATGCCATTGCGTATTTGATGAAATTAGTACCAAATACGAGAAAGGATGAGATCATTGTAGTAAATTTATCTGGGAGAGGGGATAAGGATATAGATACTATATTAAACGCTGTTGGGAGTGAAAAAAATGAAGAGTAGAATAACGAAAAAATTTAATATATTAAGAGAAAAAAATGAAAAAGCACTGATTTCTTATATAACAAGTGGAGATCCAGATCTTCAGACTACCATAAATTTGATCTTGAAAATGGAAGAAGCAGGAGTTGACATAGTTGAGCTAGGGATTCCTTATTCAGATCCATTAGCGGATGGGCCTGTGATACAAAGAGCTGCTGGGAGGGCATTAAAGAACGGAACAAATATGGATTCTATTTTTGATATGGTATCAAAACTAAGAGAGAAGACAGATATTCCTCTTGTATTTATGTTATATTATAATTCTGTTTTTAGATACGGGATAGAAAAATTTCTAAATAATTGTAGAGATTACGGTATTGATGGATTGATTATTCCAGATTTACCATTAGAAGAGAAAAAAGAATTAAATGAGATGATGAAAGATTATCCTATGGACTTAATACCTCTTGTTGCGCCTACATCTGAAGATAGAATAAAAGAAATCGTTTCAGATACGGAGGGGTTTGTTTATTGTATTTCATCAATAGGTGTAACAGGCATGAGAGAGAGCTTTGAAAAAGATTTATCAGGTTTTATCAATAAAGTTAGAAAATATACAGATACTCCTTTAGCCATTGGCTTTGGTATATCCAATGAAGAAGCAATAAAAGAATTAAAGGGACTAGGGGATGGATTGATTGTTGGAAGTGCTATAATCAAAAAAATAGAAGAAGGAATAAAAGAAAGCAATATTGAAGAAAAAGTTTTTGAGTTTGTAAATAGATTACATGAAGCAATCCATTAAATAAATAGGAAGAATAGTGATGACTTATAAAAAACAATAAAGATTCAAATATATTTTTAAATATATAATATTTTATTGACATATGAAATGATTCTGATATAATTTTATGAAAATAAAATAATTTCTAAAAATTCAACTTGGAGGAAAAGAAAATGGAAAAACTTTTTAGAAAGGGAAATGTAGAACAATTTAATAATTTTAGTTTTTATTTTAGCTGGGACTATTATTATGGTGCTGGTTACTTGTTCTACAAAAAAATAAAAGATTCCTTTTTTAATGAGAGAATTATAAATTTTTATATTTCTGTATAAAATAGGGTTATCCCTATAAAGTGATCGTATAGTTTTATAAAAAGAAGGCTCATTAGATGAGTCTTCTTTTTTAAATTAAAATTTGAGGAGGTATAAGAATATGATTATTGTAATGAGACCGAAAACAGTACAAAGTGAAATTGAAAAAATTAAAAGAAAGATGAAAAGTTTAGGCTGTGAAATCCATGAATCAAAGGGGCAAAATTATCATTTATTAGGGCTAGTAGGAGATACAAGTAAAATTGACCCAAATCAAATTCAAGCAAATAGAAATGTAGAAAAATTAATCTTTGTTCAGGAACCCTATAAAAAAGTAAATAGGCTTTTTCATCCTGAAGATACGTGTATATCAGTAAATGATAGAACAATTGGAGGAGATGGCTTCTCTATTATTGCAGGCCCCTGTTCCGTAGAAAGCGAGGAACAAATAGTAGGTATTGCAAAGGAAATAAAGGAAATAGGAGCATCTTTTCTAAGGGGAGGTGCATATAAACCAAGAACATCTCCATACAGTTTTCAAGGACTAATGGATGAAGGCCTAGATCTACTAAAAACAGCAAGAAGAGAAACCGGATTACCTATTGTAACAGAACTCATGTCTCCTTACTTGATTGAAAAGTTTGTTGAAGATGTAGATGTGATTCAAATCGGTGCAAGAAATATGCAAAATTTTGATTTACTAAAAGAAGTAGGAAAGACGAATAAGCCTATTTTATTAAAGAGAGGTATGTCTGCAACTATTGAAGAATTATTAATGGCTGCTGAATATATTATGTCTGAAGGAAATGAAAGAATCATTCTTTGTGAAAGAGGGATAAGAACCTTTGAAAAATATACTAGAAATACATTAGATATAAGTGCTATTCCTATTATAAAGAAATTAAGTCATTTACCAGTTATTGTAGATCCTAGTCATGCAGCAGGACTATGGTGGTTAGTAGAACCATTGGCAAAGGCGGCTGTAGCAGTAGGTGCTGATGGATTAATGATTGAGGTACACAATGATCCTGCCAATGCTTTATGTGATGGACAGCAGTCTATTAAGCCTGAAAAATTAAGATCATTAGTAAGCTCCATAAAAGATATTGCAAAGTTAGTGGGAAAAGAGATCAAATAATGAGAATGTGAAGGCTAAAGACTCAATGAGAATTTACAAAACAATAAGAATAATTCGAAAATATTGGAAAATATACACGATTTTATTGACTTTTAGATTTTTTGTGATATAATTTCAAACTATAAATAAATTTTAAATAAATGTTTGGAGGAATACAAAATGGAAAAACTTATTAGAAAGGGAAATGTAGAACAAAATATATTTTTTAGTTTTTACTTTATCTGGGGCTATTTTTACTTTAGCGCTAGCTATTTGTTCTACAAAAAAATAATAAAAACCTTTTCTAATGAGAATAATAAAAGTATATGTATTTCTGTATAAATATTTTATGCTATAAAAGTATAGTATAGATTAATCAGAAGACTCATTAGATGAGTCTTCTTTTTTTTATAAAAAAAATAGGAGGGATAAAAATGGTAATTGTAATTAAACCAAAAACAGCACAAGAGGATATTGAAAAAATCAAGAGAAAGATGGAAAGCTTAGGTTGTGAAGTGTATGAAACAATAGGAGAAAATAGACAGATCCTAGGACTTGTAGGAGATACAAGCAAGATTGATCCAGACTTAATTAAGGCAAATAGATATGTTGAAAAAGTAATGCATGTACAAGAACCTTACAAAAAGGTAAATAGACTTTTTCACCCAGAGGATTCTGTTATAAATATAGGAAATAGTAGTATCGGAGGAGAAAAATTAGCTATTATTGCAGGTCCTTGTTCAGTAGAAAATGAAGAACAAATAGTTACTATAGCAGAACAAGTAAAAGCATCAGGAGCAACTTTCTTAAGAGGTGGAGCATTTAAACCAAGAACATCCCCATATAGCTTCCAAGGATTAAGAGAGGAAGGGCTTGAATTATTAAAGATAGCAAGGGAAAAGACAGGACTTCCTATTGTCACAGAGCTTATGACAACAGATTATATTGACCGTTTTGTAGAAGATGTAGATGTTATTCAGATTGGTGCAAGAAATATGCAAAACTTTGATTTATTAAAAGCCGTTGGAAAAACAGATAAGCCTATATTATTAAAGAGAGGAATGTCTGCAACTATTGAAGAATTGCTAATGGCTGCTGAATATATTATGTCTGAAGGGAATGAAAATGTAATTCTTTGTGAAAGAGGAGTAAGAACCTTTGAAAAATATACAAGAAATACATTAGATTTAAGTGCTATCCCTGTAATAAAGAAATTAAGTCACTTACCAGTAATTGTAGATCCAAGTCATGCAGGAGGACTTTGGTGGTTAGTAGAACCTCTTGCAAAAGCTGCTATTACTGTTGGGGCAGATGGGTTAATGATTGAAGTGCATAATGATCCATCAAATGCAAAATGTGATGGACAGCAATCTATAACCCCTGAGAGATTTGATTCATTAACAAAAACATTAAAGAAAATTGCAACTATTGAAAATAAAAAACTATAGTGAGGTGGTTTCTTTGGATGGTTTTGATTTGAATATTACTATAGTAGGGTTAGGGCTTATTGGTGGTTCTTATGCTATGGCACTAAAAGAATTAAAGCCTAAAAACTTATGGGCAGTAGACATAGATAAAGAAGTTATTGAAATTGCCCAAAAAAAGGGCTTTATTGATCAGGGATATACAGATGCAGAAATTCCTTTAAAGAATTCGGATTTAGTTATTCTATGTGTATATCCAGCCTTAATGACAAAGTTTGTGAAAGAGAATATGGATTTCTTTAAAAAGGGAGCCATTATTACAGATGTAGGAGGTACAAAGGAGACATTAATAAAAGAGGTCAATAGCTTTTTAAGAGACGATTTAGATTTTATTGGTGGACATCCTATGGCGGGAAGAGAATATAAGGGATTATCCTTTGCATCAAAGGATATATTTATAGGTGCAAATTATATGCTAACACCTACTGAAGATAATAAAAAAGAAAATATAGCATTAATAGAAAAAATGGTAAAAGGGATAGGTTGTAAGAATGTTATGAAGATCAGTCCCCAAAAGCATGATGAAGTGATGGCTTATACAAGTCAATTACCTCACATTATGGCAGCTGCATTGATGAAGGGAGTAAAGGAGGATACCCACTTATTTGTAGCAGGGAGTTTTAGGGATGCTACAAGAGTGGCAAGACTCAATGGAAAGCTTTGGGCAGACCTTTTAATAGATAACAGGGAAAATACAATAGAAAAAATAGAGGAATTTGAAGAATATGTGAAAAATATTAAAGCGTCTATCATCAATAAAGATCATGAAAGCTTAGAAAATATATTTGAGGATGCAAGAATAAAAAGAGAGGAATTTATAAAAAAATGTCAACATTAAAGGTAAATCTTCCACAAAAGAGTTATCCAATATGGATTCAAAAGGGTATTTTAAATCATATTGGACAAGAAATTAAAAAAATATATAAAAATAGAAAAATAGCAATTATTACGGATTTCAATGTAGAAAAATTATATGGAGAAAGAATCAAGGAACAATTAAGCACTGATTTTGAAATAAAAATGATTGTAGTAGAGCCTGGAGAGAAAAGTAAATCAATAGATGTATTACAAAATGTATATAATGAACTCTTAGAATTTGAAATCACTAGAGGAGATTTAATCATAGCTTTTGGAGGTGGTGTTGTAGGCGATTTAACAGGATTTGCAGCGGCAACACTTTTACGAGGAATTTCGTTTATACAAGTACCGACCTCCCTTTTAGCTCAAATTGATAGTAGTGTAGGAGGGAAGGTGGCTGTAAACCTGCCTAAGGGAAAAAACCTAGTAGGAAATTTTTATCATCCAAAAGCTGTATTCATAGACCCTGATGTATTAAAAACATTAGATAAGAGATTTTTTTCTGATGGGATGGCAGAGGTTATTAAATATGGTTGTATAAGGGATCAAAAGCTTTTTGATGATTTACTAAGCTACACGGAGGAAGAATTGTTTGAACATATAGAAGAAATTATTTATACATGTTGTCATATCAAGAAAAGCATTGTGGAGAGAGATGAATTAGATACAGGAGAAAGAATGCTTTTAAACTTTGGTCATACCTTAGGTCATGCAGTAGAGAAACATTATAAGTATGAAAAGTATACTCATGGAGAAGCTGTAGCAATAGGCATGTATCATATAACAAAAAAAGGTGAAGCTTTAGGAATAACAGATAGGACAACAGCAGAGCGTTTAAAAGAAATACTTTGTAAATACCATCTGCCCTACGAGATGCCAACTATGGACCAAGAAGAAATCATTAAAATAATTGGACTTGATAAGAAAAATAAAGGGCAATATATGAATATCATATTGATCAAAAAAATAGGAGAAAGCTTTATTCAAAAAATTCATAGAAAAGATATTGTAGCTTATATATAGAAAGGAGTTTATAATTGTGAAGTGTGTAGAAATTAACCCATCTCCATTAAAAGGAGAAGTAAAAATACCCCCATCTAAAAGTATGAGTCATAGAGCGATTATTTGTGCAGCTCTTTCAGAAGGAGAGAGCATTATAGAAAATATTGCATTTTCTGATGATATTATTGCAACGTTAGAAGCCATGAAATCCTTTGGAATTACAGCGAAAAATTCGGAAATGGATGAAAATGGTATCTGTACTGTGCATATCCAAGGAAAAGATAAATTGAAATTATTGAATAATGAAATTGATTGTAAGGAGTCAGGTTCTACTATTAGATTTTTAATTCCCATGGCAGGATTATTTGGAGAGAAGGTAACATATACAGGAAGAGGAAAGCTTGTGGAGCGTCCCCTTGATACTTACTATAGAATATTTGAAGAGCAAGATATTAATTATTCAAATAATGAAGGAAAGCTACCTTTAAGTGTAGAAGGAATCTTAAAACCTGGAACATTCAAGATGAAAGGGAATATTAGTTCACAGTTTATAACAGGACTTTTATTTGTATTACCCCTTCTTGATGGAGATTCTAAAATACTGATTACCACAGAGCTTGAATCTAAGGGTTATGTAGATTTAACGCTAGATATGCTGAAAAAGTTCTCTATAGAAATCAAAAATAATAATTATGAAGAGTTTATTATTAAAGGAAATCAAAAATATAAAGGGAATAATCATCGTGTAGAAGGAGATTTTTCACAAGCAGCTTTCTTTATTGTAGCAGGGATATTAGGGAGGGCTTTAAAATGTGAAGATTTAAATATAGCTTCTTTACAAGGAGATAAAGCTATTTTAGATATTGTGAAGAAAATGGGAGCAGATCTAGCTATTCATAATGACTTTGTAAAGGTGAAGGAGTCAAAAACTGAAGGAATGACTATTGATGCATCTCAATGTCCTGATTTAGTTCCAATTCTTTCTGTTTTAGGAGCTCTTAGCAAAGGAAAAACAAAAATAGTCAATGCAGCAAGACTTCGTATAAAGGAATCCGATAGATTAAAGGCTATGGCAACCGAATTGAGTAAGTTAGGTGCAGATATAAAAGAGTTAGAAGATGGGTTAGAGATTCATGGGAAAGAAAAATTAAGGGGTGGGATCGTTGATAGCTGGAATGATCATCGTATTGCTATGGCTTTAGCTATTGCCTCTATAAAATGTAGTGAGCCTGTAATCATACAAAGTAGTGATGCAGTAAAAAAATCTTATCCAAGATTTTGGCAGGATTTTGAAAAGCTAGGAGGACAAATCAATGAGCGGTATATGGGGAAATAATATAAAGGTTTCTATTTTCGGAGAATCCCATGGAAAAGGAATTGGTGTTGTTATAGATGGACTTAAGGGGGGCATTACTCTAAATTTGGAGGAAATCAATAGAGAAATGCAAAGAAGAGCACCTGGAAAAAGTAAACTGACTACATCAAGAAAAGAAAAGGATCAATTTGAAATATTAAGTGGATATTTTAATGATCAAACTACAGGAACTCCTCTTTGTGCTGTTATATATAATACCAATCAACGGTCGAAGGATTATGAAAAAACAAAGTCTATGATGAGACCTGGTCATGCTGATTATACAGGATATGTAAAATATTTTGGAGCCAATGATTATAGAGGGGGAGGACATTTTTCAGGAAGAATAACAGCCCCCCTTGTTTTTGCAGGAGCTGTAGCAAAACAAATTTTAGAAAAAAAGAATATATGGATTGGAAGCCATATAAAAAGCATAGGAACTATTGAAGAAGATGGTTTTGATGATGTAAATGTAAAAGAGAAAGTTTTGAAAGAATTAACTTATAAAGAATTTCCCGTTATAGATCATGAAAAAGGTAATATCATGAAAGAAACTATTTTAAAGGCAAAGGCTGAATTAGATTCTGTAGGAGGAATAATAGAGACAGCCATCGTTAACCTTCCAGTAGGAGTAGGGTCTCCATTTTTTGATTCTATAGAAAGTAAGCTTTCTCATATGTTATTTTCTATTCCTGGGGTTAAGGGGGTTGAATTTGGAGAGGGATTTTCTATTACAAAGATGAAAGGTTCAGAGGCGAATGATGAATATTTTATAGAAGATGGTGAAATAAAAACCTTTACGAATAACAATGGAGGAATCCTTGGAGGAATCAGTAATGGGATGCCTATTATTTTTAAAGTGGCACTTAAGCCGACACCTTCTATTGGAAAAATGCAAAGAAGCGTTCATATAGAAAAAAGAGAAAATATAAATATGGAAATAGAAGGGCGACATGATCCTTGTATTGTACCAAGAGCAGTACCAGTAGTAGAAGCAGCAGCAGCCATAGCATTATTGGATCTCTTAGTGGAAAAGGAGGGGATTGGATGGATGATTTAGATAAACTAAGGAATGAAATTGATTATATTGATGAAGAAATGGTAAAGCTTTTTGAAAAACGTATGGAAACCGTATTAAAAATTGCCGAGTATAAAAAAAGAAAGCATATGCCTATATTTCATAAAGATAGAGAAACTGAAGTGATAAAGAAAAATATTAATTATCTTAAAAATAAAGCATTTTATGAGCCAACGGAAGAATTTTTTAAAAAGTTGATGGAAATTAGCAGAGGGGTTCAAAGGGAACAACTAAAAATACTTGAAGAAAATGAAAAAAGGGATGATCAATTGATCATAGGGTTCCAAGGGGTGGAAGGTTCTTTTAGTGAGCAAGCCCTTATAGAATATTTTGGAGAAAAGGTTACTCGGAAAAATGTTCGTGAATTCAAAGATGTATTTGAAAGCTTAAAGAATGATGAAATCCATTATGGAGTACTCCCTATTGAAAATTCTTCTACAGGTGGTATTGCAGAGGTGTATGATCTTTTAAGACAATATGGATTTCATATTGTTGGGGAGAAAAGCATAAAGGTAGAGCATCATTTATTAGGAGTTAAAGGAACAAAAATAGAGGATATAAAAGAAGTTTATTCTCATTCTCAGGCATTTAGCCAGTCAAGTGAATTCTTTAAAAAATATGAAGAATTTAAATTAATCCCTTACAAAAATACGGCAATGAGTGCAAAGCTTATAAAGGATGAAAATACAAAAGCGAAAGCTGCTGTGGCTAGTAATAAGGCAGCTAAGTTATATGATTTAGATATTATTGCATCGAATATCAATTATAATAAAAGCAATTATACAAGATTTATTATTATCGGAAAAAATTTAGAACTTCATGTAAATAGTAACAAAATCAGTGTAGTAGTAGCAACTCCTCATAGGGCAGGGGCCTTATATGGTATTTTAAGATATTTTGCGGAAAATGGATTAAATATGTTAAAAATAGAATCTAGGCCAATGATTAATAAATCATGGGAGTATTTCTTTTATATAGATTTTGAGGGGAATTTAAACGAAGAGGTTGTAAAAAGATCTATTGATTTAATTAAAAAGGGAAGTAGTTTTTTTCAATTGCTAGGGAACTATAAAGAACATAGATAGGTGGAGAGAATATGAAACTTTACGGTTTAATAGGAGAAAAATTAACCCATAGTTTTTCTCCTAAGATCCATGAGCTGATCCTAAAGGAATTAAAAAAAGAAGGTTATTATCACTTGTTTGAAATTAAAAAAGAGAATTTAAAGGATGCGTTATGTGGTCTAAAAGCCCTAGAGGTAGGGGGGGTAAATGTAACGATTCCTTATAAGGTAGAGCTGATGAAATATTTAGATGAATGCTCACAAGAAGCAAAAAGGATTGGTGCAGTCAATACCATATGCTTCAAGGAAGGAAAAGCTATTGGATATAATACAGATTACTATGGATTTGGAATGATGCTTCATATAAATAATATTGAGCTTAAAAATAAAAGGGCTTTAATATTAGGAACAGGAGGGGCGTCAAAGGCGGTGATCCAATATCTTCTAGATGAAGGAATAAAAGATATTACTATAGTAAGTAGAGATATTCATAAGGGGAAAGAAAAGTATAAAGAAGTTGAAATCATATCTTATGATAAGATAAAAAATTTAAAAGGATATGATATGGTTATAAATTGTACTCCTTGTGGCATGTATCCTCATGTAGATGCTTCTCCAGTAAAAAAGGAAGAACTTTTAAACTTTCATACAGCTATTGATTTAATCTATAACCCACAAGAAACTCTATTTTTAAGGGATGCAAAGGAAAATGGATTAAAGATTGTAAATGGACTGTATATGTTAGTAGGTCAAGCTATAAAAGCACAGGAGCTTTGGAATGATCTAAAAGTAGAAGATGCTATTTGTCATAAGGTCTATGAGAAAATTGCTAAATTATAGAAGATTGATTTTTATAGGTTTCTTATTTTATATATTCAATTTATGATGATCCTTTTCATCTTTGTGAAGGGGGTACCTTGGAAGAATTCATCATAAATAAATGTTTATAGAACAAGGTGGTTAGAAAAAATGAAAAATATTGTACTAATAGGAATGCCAGGGTGTGGGAAGACAACCATAGGAAAGCTTTTAGCAGAAAAAATTCATGAAAGATTTTGTGATATGGATGAATATATTGAAGAAAAGACAAAGAAATCTATTCCAGAGATTTTTAAAGAAGGAGAGGAGAGCTTTAGAGTCATTGAAAGAAAAGCAGTAGAAGAAATAAGCAAACAATCTTCCATGGTCATATCTACTGGAGGAGGCGTAGTAAAATCCTTTATTAATATAGAAAACCTTAAAAGAAATGGAAGGATTATATTTATTAATAGAGATATTGAGAATATTGTAGCTGATATTGATACGAGTAATAGGCCACTTGTTAAAGCTGGAAAAGAAAAATTATATAAATTATATGAAGAAAGGATTGATTTATATAAGAAGTATTGTGATGCTGAAGTAATCAACGATGCTACTTTAGAAAAGGTAATAGAGGAAATTGTAAATAAACTGGAAATTTAAAATAAAGAATAGCAAAAACAGACTGGTAGATAGATTCATTATTGCTTGTAAAAACTTATTAGGAGATGGGAAATTTGAAAATATTAATTATTAATGGACCGAATATTAATTTTTTGGGCATAAGGGAAAAGCATATATATGGAGAAAAAACTTATGAAGAAATGTGTACCTACTTATATGCGCAAGGAAAAGAATTAGCGTTAAAAGTAGATATTGTTCAAAGTAATATAGAAGGAGAAATCATTAATTATATTCAAGGAGCCTATGAAAAATATGATGGGATCATCATTAATCCTGCTGCCTATACGCACTACAGCATTGCTATTTATGATGCTTTGAAAGCTGTAGGAATGCCTATAGTGGAAGTTCATATTAGCAATATTCATAAGAGAGAAGAATATAGAAAAAAATCTGTTACAGCAGCTGCATGTATAGGGCAAATTTGCGGATTCGGGATAGATGGGTATGTTTTAGCCATGAGGGCATTAATGAATACAATGAAGGACGGTTCTTTATTTAGTTAGTAAAGAACCGTCCTATTTTTTGTAATTATTCGTCTTCTGATGGATCATGGACATCATCTTCTAAAATTTCATTTTCAAGAACCTCTTCTTTTATAGAATCTTCAGAGCTGAGTTTTTCATCTATAGAACTTGTAGCAATTTTCTCATCTTCGTCGTCATCTTCATCTATTCCTTCAAAGGCTGACATCATCTTCATCATTTGGGCCATTTTTTTGAAGTTACCAATATTTTTTGCTTGTTCTGGTGGAAGCATGGGACCAATGACATCAATAATATTATTGATTTGGGCAGATAGATCTCCGTTTTCAGATTTTACTGCCTTTTGTATATTCAAAATACTTTTTACGTCCTTTACTTTTTCTGCTACAGATAAGACGTTTACGATTTTTTGTACATTTGCTTTTTTATCTGTATCCATACTTTCACTAAAGACATTGAGTGCTTTTTTGATCATATTGATATTCCGTCTTCCAAAGATACTACTTGATTGAGACATGTTTCTCTTTAAATCATTAAGGGTAGCTGCTTTTTTTACATTATCTAATAAATTAGACATTTTGTCTAAGGTATTTGTGTTAAGGGGAGGTGTCTTTGGTGAATCATAACTTTCTGTATGAAGTGCAGGGGTCATATTTTTATTTTTTAGAAATGCAAAGGCTAATAAGGGAATTGCCAAAATAAATATTTTATTACCCGATAATGGAAAGCCCGCTATGCTTAGTTCATCTACAGGTAGGTAAGCTTCATTTGGATCAATAGGGATTAGCTCATTCATATTCTTCCTCCTAAAAACAATCTTTGTTTTATCATATGCCACATGAAAAAATTGTGTTACGATAATTGATAAAGATTTTAAGTAATAAATATATGTAAATAGACATAAGTTTTAGTGAGTAGTCACAAAACTATCATGGAGGTGGAAATATGGGGAAAATGGATAAAAAGAAAATGGAAAAATTTATGAAATCCATGGGAGATATAGAGCCTACAGATGAACAAAAAAAAATGATGGAGCAGGTTGCTTCTAAGTATGGAGATAAAAGTGAAGAAGAGATCATGAAGGAATTAAAAAAAATAAAGGGAAGCTTGATGCAGAATACAAAGAAATACAAAAAACAGATGAAGGCAATAGAGCAAATGAAAGACTTCTTAGATGAAGGACAGCAGAAAAAGTTAGAAAAAATCATGAAATTCTTAAATGAAGAAGATTAAAAAAATAGGCTAGCGGTAGCCTATTTTTTCTTACCTGTAATTGTATAGATGATATCATCTAAGGAACTACCTGTTTGAATATGAAAAGTACCTGATTTTAGCTTTGAAGCAAGCTTTAGCTCTTCTACTCGCTTAATAAATATAGAAGTATCCTCAATAAGACCTTCATTTTTTAATATCTTTGCAATGTTTATACCAGGGCTACCACTAGGAATAGTAACTTTCATAATCGTAGGTTGAGGAGCAGGCTGTGGCTCTGGTTGAGTAGTTACTTCATCAACAGGTAAAGGCGTAGTAACTTCAGGAGAAGGTTCTTCCCTTTCTGCCACAATAGTCTGTTTACTAGCTGTATCCTTTGTTTCCTCTAGGGCAGGGAGATTCGTATCTAATTCTGAAGAAATAGGAGTAGTTTCATTAATAGCAACAGTCGTTTGTTCTGTAAAAGCTAATGAATCTGTAACTTTCCAAGTAATAACGGTTGTCATTACAAGTATAATTGCAAAGGCTAAAAGTAAATCGCTTATTTCATACAATAAATCTTTTATTTTTTCCCACATATTATAGTCCTCCCTTTTAGGTACTTTCCCATATTAAAAGGATAGCATATTTTTCTATGCTTTTTCAACATAGAATTCAGGAGAATAGATGGAGAAAAATAGAAAATGATTAACAAAAAAGGGAGGTTTGTGGCATAATAGAGTAGAGGTGACGAAAATGAGAGAAATAAACATAGGAAAAAATGAGGAAAATCAAAGAATAGATAAATTTCTTAGAAAATATATGGGGAAAGCTTCACTAAGTTTTATTTATAAAATGATTCGTAAAAAAAATATTAAAGTCAATAAAAAAAGGACTGAAAATCAATATATATTAAAAGAAGGGGATAGCATTCAATTATATTTAAGTGAAGAAACCATAGAAGGGTTTATTGAAAAAAAAGAGATTAAAAAAGTAGAAAAAACCTTTGGCGTGATATATGAAGATCAAAATATTTTATTGGTAGAAAAACCTAAAGGTCTTTTAGTTCATGAAGATGTAAAAGAGAATACAAATACATTAGTTAATCAAGCCATAAAATATTTATATGATCATAAAGAATATGACCCAGAGGTAGAAAAGACTTTTACTCCTGCTAGTGTAAACAGATTAGATCGAAATACGAGTGGAATTGTTATGATTGGAAAAAATAATGAGACATTACAAAACTTGAATGAAATGATTCGTCAAAAAAATCATATAAGAAAATATTACTTAACTATTGTAAAAGGAAAGCTAACAGGGAAAAAGGAATTAAAAGGGTATTTGATGAAAGATGAAAAAACAAATAAGGTACAAATTAGTGATTCGAAAGAACAAGGAGGAAAAGAAATTCATACGATCTATCGAATGCTTCAAACAAATGGACAATATACTCTTATAGAAGTTGAAATTATAACAGGAAGGACGCATCAAATACGTGCTCATCTATCAAGTATTGGACACCCACTCATGGGAGATTTTAAATATGGAAATATGAAAATAAATCAAATTTTCAAGAAAAAATTTGCATTAAGGCATCAGTTTTTACATGCCTATAAAATATCTTTTGAAAAATGTATAGGGAACTTAGATTATTTAAAAGGAAAAAGCTTTTATTCAGATTTGCCTCAAGGTTTAGAAAAGATAAAAATTGATTTATTTCAGTCAAAGCTATAATATTATGTATGAAAATGCTTTAAGGGGGAAAATAAGTGGACCAAATGAATTATATAAGAATTGAAGCCTTGATCGATCGCTATGATTATGCTGGAGTTATAGAAATATTAGAGAAAATGGATCAGGTAGATAAAAATCTTATAAAACTTATTTATTCGTGTAAACATGCTATGAATTTTGATTTTAAATTAGCTTATTATGAATTATCAGGGATAGAGAACCTTTCTTCTAATAAAAAATTGACTAATTTAAAGAAAAATCTACAAGAGTTGATTGATGGAAGAGCTGATGCTATCTTTTCAGAATTAATAGAAAATACAAAAATGCAGCTTGAAAATCGGAGATATATTGATTTTTTGAGTAGAGTATATAGATTGAAGGAAGCTATCTTAAAATATATTTTTGTAAAAAATCATGTAGATAAGAGAAAATTTTCATTTAGAACAGAAGCCGTGTCGAAAAGGATGATTCTTAAAGTATTGAGAAAAAAGTATAAAATTCATAATCCGAATTTAAGCTTTGCCATTTCTAATTATATGAATAAATATTTAAAAGATCCAAGGTATGAGGATGTTTTAAAGATATTAAATTCCAATAAAATCAATGAGATTATTGAATTAAGACATGAGAGCATTGCAGGACATGGATTTATAGGTGTAAATAGGAAAGATTTAGTAAATATTTATGGAAATCCACAAGGGATTATTGGGGATTTTTGTGATGTGTTAGAAAGAGTTGGTGTAAGTATTCGTGTAAATAAATATGACAAAATAAATGCTTATATTATAGAACTTTTAAAGACCATGTCAATTTCGTGATTGTTCAAACATAAAATACGTGATAGAATGAAATGTACCGAAAGTTAGTGAGGAGAGATTAAGATGGATAGAAAAGAGATTATAGAATGGATTAAGACCATTGTTATATCTGTTGTTATTGCAATGATTATTACGCAATTTGTAAGACCTACTTTAGTAAAGGGGTATTCTATGTATCCAACATTGAATGAATATAATTATTTGATTATTAATAAAATTCCTTATATGATGCATGATCCAGAAAAAGGAGATATTGTTGTTTTTAAATCACATTTAAAGACAGTAGAAGGAAATGATAAAGATTTAATTAAAAGAGTGATTGGTGTTGCTGGTGATCAAATAAAAGTAACAGAAGGAAATGTATATGTAAATGGAGAAAAATTAAATGAGCCATATATTAATGGAGACTATACACCAGGAGAAGTTGAACTTGAAGTGCCAGAAAATATGATATTTGTTATGGGGGATAATAGACCAAATAGTTTAGACAGCAGAGACGAAAGAGTAGGGCCTGTTGATATGGACACAGTTAGAGGAAAGGTTTTAGTTCGACTATATCCATTTAATAAAATTGGAAAGGTGGAGTAAAAAGCTTAGGTAATCTGCCTAAGTTTTTTTACAAAAATATAGTGTCACAAAGGAATATAGATTTTTTATTTATATATTCAAGGGAGGATACGTTTTTTCGTCTTTAAGGAGTTCTAAGACTTTGTCATAAGTGAAATGTTTTCCTTGAGAAATCTATATACATAAAAATGATAAAAGATACTAATATCCTAATAAAAAAGGTGGGATACGAATGTCAACAAAGGATGTTCTAATTGTAAATGATTCAAAATTAGAGAGTATTATTTTAAAAGATCTATTGATGAAGCTAGGAATGAATGGTATTATTTCGAGTGAGTATAGTATATTAACAGATTTAAAGAAAACAGACCCTGTTATGGTTGTAGTGAATTACATAATGGAAGATATTACAGGAGATCAGTTGATAGAAGAAATAAAAAGAAGATATCCTCAAATGGTATGTATATTAGCATCTAGTAGTGATCTTTTAAAAAATCAGTTCAAAGGATTTTCGATAGAAGAGATCATGAAGATTCCTATTGAGCAAAATAAATTAAAAGGAATTATTGAAAAATATATTAGCAATAAAAAAAATATTTGCTGTCATTGTAAAAAGGAAATCCAAGAAGACTTTTATATATGTCCTTATTGTGGTGAAAAACTAAAGGAAAGAGCGTAATGCTCTTTTTTTGTTTATTTTTGATAAAAATTGCACATCCTAAATAATGAAAAATATTAAAGGAGGTTGATTGTAATGAAAGTGAGAGATTTAATGACGAAAGAGGTATCCTTTGCAAATACTAATACACCAATTAGTCAGATTGCAACAAAGATGAAAGATTTAGATGTTGGATCTATTCCAGTTTGTGATCAAAATAACCGTGCAGTTGGAATTGTTACAGATAGAGATATTGTCCTTCGCGGTGTTTCAAATGGAAATATTAATGTAAATGCCCAAGAGGTTATGTCAGGACAATTAGTGTATGCAACACCAGATATGCATGCTCATGAGGCAGCAAAGATTATGGCAGAACGCCAAATCAGAAGATTACCTGTAGTAGACAGTGGAAGACTTGTGGGAATCCTATCCATAGGAGACTTAGCTACTGTAAATATCTATGTAAATGAGGCTGGAGATGCTTTAAGCGATATCTCTCAACCAACTAAAGGGAATATGTAAGTATTAGAAAGTTCCTGAAAAAACAGGAACTTTCTGATATTTATAGAAGATTAAATGCTTAAATTTGGGTATAATAGAATAGAATAGCAAATATACGAATACAACTATAAATATAAGGGGGCGTATTAAGATGAATACTGGTAAAAAGATAAAAATTGTTATTGATCATGAAAAAGAAATAGAAGTGAATAAAGGAATCACCCTCAAGGAAATTAGTAAAAAATTTAAAGATGAGGCAAAAGGGATTATTGTTAGTGCGAAAGTGAATAATCACTTAAAAGAATTAGATCATGAAGTACATATAGACGGAAATATTGAGTTTATTGATTTATCTACATCAGATGGAATAAGAATCTATCAAAGAAGTTTATCCTTTGTGTTTATAAGGGCAGCTATGGAAATATTATCAGGTTGTAAAGTAACTGTAGAACATTCCTTAAGTAAAGGATTATATTGTGAAATACATTACAAAAGAGATATAACAGAAGAAGATGTAGCAAGAATTGAATTGAGAATGAGAGAGATTATTGAAGAAGATGTGCCATTTATCAAGAGCAGTGTATCTATAGAAGAAGCAAAAAGGATTTTTAAAGAATTAGGAATGGATGCAAAAACAGAACTTTTAGATTTTAGAAAAAGCCCAGAAATAAATATATATAGCTGCGGATGGTTAAAGAATTATTTTTATGGATATATGGTTCCAAGTACAAGCTATTTAAAATTATTTCAGTTGAAGTATTATGCTCCTGGAGTGATTATACAATATCCTGAAAAATATAATCCTCATGAGATCCCCCTATTTGAAGAACAAAGAAAGCTTTCAAGTATATTTAGAGAAGCAGAAAAATGGGGAGAAATCATGGAGATTGGCTATGTTGCCAATTTGAATAAAGCCATTATCAATAAAGAACATCCAGAATTGATTCGAATTGCAGAAGCCCTTCATGAGAAGAAGGTTGCACAAGTAGCGGATATGATTACAGAGAAAAATAAAAGAATCATCTTAATTGCAGGACCCTCTTCTTCTGGTAAAACAACATTTGCTCAGAGATTATCTATTCAACTAAAGGTAAATGGGTTAAGACCAGTGGCGTTATCTGTAGATGATTATTTTGTAGATCGAGAGCTTACGCCAAGAGATGAAAAGGGCGAATATGATTTTGAAGCTATAGAAGCAGTTGATTTAGCTTTATTTAATGAACATCTTACAAGGCTATTAAAGGGAGAAAAAGTAGAAATTCCTACATTTAATTTCCATAAAGGACAGAGAGAATATAGAGGGAAGTTCATGCAGATCAAAGAGGATCAACCAATGATTATTGAAGGGATTCATGGATTGAATGACCGGTTAACAAAAGATATTTCTCATGATAAAAAATTTAAAATATATATTAGTGCATTAACTCAATTAAATATTGATGATCATAATAGGATTCCTACAACTGATACAAGGCTTATTCGAAGAATTGTAAGAGATAGTAAATATAGAGGACATTCAGCACTTACTACATTAAAGCTTTGGAATTCAGTAAGAAGAGGAGAAAAAAGAAATATTTTCCCATTCCAAGAGGAAGCGGATGTAATGTTTAATTCTGCTCTAGCCTATGAATTAGCAGTTCTTAAAAAATATGCAGAGCCTCTTTTAGAGGAAATATCAGAAAAAGAACCTCAATATACAGAAGCAAAGAGACTTTTAAAATTCCTTCATTATTTTGCTTCCATAGAAGAAGATTATGTGGTTCCTCAAACTTCTATTATTAAGGAATTTATTGGCGGAAGTTGTTTTCATGAATAAAATTTTCAAATAAAAAATAATCAATAGAAGCAATCCCTGAAAAGAAGTTTAAAGAAGATGAGCTTTTTCAGGGATTGTTTTGTTATTGAAAGAAATAAGGTGTAGGGGCAGGGTAGGGATGAGGCTTAGGGTTTTTTATATGCCTCAAAATAGTATTAAATCTTTTTTCAGCCATAGCCCAATTAATGTTTTTTAGGAAAATATCAAGATATTTACTTCTGTCAATACCAAAATCAATCATATAGGCATGCTCATATACATCTAAAACTAATATAGGTAAGGCATTCCAAATGCCACCTTGATCATGGCTATCTGATAGATAATTTCTGATCTGTCCATCTATTAAATCATAAGCTGTTATGACCCATCCCCTAGCGGATTTACCAGCATCTAATAAATCTTTTTCCCAATTTTTATAGCTGTCAAAATCTTTTTTTATTTGACGTAGGAGATTGCCATAGGGAATATTTTTTTTGCCTCCTAAGTTTTCAAAATATAATTCATGTAATTTTACTCCATTTAATGCATAGCTTTCACCTAGCTTCAAAGAGCGATAAGGACTATAAGTAGTATTGGGATTTGGAAACTTTTCTTCTTCTAATTTTTCCCATATAGAGTTTATTTTTTTGACATATCCTTTATATAATTGATAGTGTTGTGTAAGTTGATTTTTTGAGATCCCTTTGATCGATTCAAAATCAAATTTTTTGGGAACAATTTTAGTCATAGCTTTCCTCCTGCTAATGAATAATTTCGTGCTATACTATAATATGTATAGCTTTCAAAATCTGTTCAAAAAATATGCTTAGAATAAAAAGAATTGGGTAAAATTTTATTGTAAAAGGGAGTGTTTTTATGCTATATATTGTGATCCTTCTAATGATCATAGGTCTTATTGGGAGTTTTATACCTGGACTACCTGGAAATGGATTGATTTTTATATCTACTTTAGGTTATGGAATATTTACAAAGTTTGAGAAAATAAGTATAGGATTCATTGTATTCTTTGGAGTCCTTACTATTTTGGCTTTTGTATTTGATTATGTGGCGAGTATGCTAGGGGCAAAAAAGTTTGGAGCCACAAAGCCAGGAATTATAGGAGGTATATTAGGAGGAATTGTTGGATTTTTTGTATTAAATATCTTGGGCTTACTAATGGGTCAATTTGTAGGTACATGTATTGGAGAATGGTATTATGGAAAAGAGCTCAAGGATTCTATGAAATCAGGAATAGGAACGATTATTGGATATATTTTAGGAGTAGTAGTCAATACAACAATCGGTCTTACCATGATAGGAATATTTTTATTAAAAGTATTAAGATAGAGATGGAGGAAAGTAAATGTTAAATATAGGATGTCATTTATCCATATCAAAGGGTTTTTATAAAGCAGCACAGGAGGCATTAAGTATAGATGCCAATACTTTTCAGTTTTTTACAAGAAACCCAAGGGGTGGAAAAGCAAAAGCCCTTGATTTAGAAGATATAAAAAAAGCAAAAGAGGTTATGAAACTAAATAACTTTGCACCTATTCTTGCGCATGCCCCTTATACGATGAATTTATGCTCAGCTAAGCCAGATATTCGTGAATTTGCCAAGAATATGTTAAAAGATGATTTAGAAAGGTTAGCACAGATACCCAATAGCTTATATAATTTTCATCCTGGATCGCACACCGGTCAAGGGATAGAAAAAGCGACACAGCAGATTATTGATGCTTTGAATGAATCCATAGAAAAAGATACAAATACTTGGATTTTACTAGAATCTATGAGTGGAAAAGGAACAGAAGTGGGAAGAAGCCTTGAAGAGCTTAGACAAATTATAGATGGGGTAAACTATGAAAAAATAGGTGTATGCTTAGATTCTTGTCATTTGTATTCAAGTGGCTATGATCTTGTAAAGGATTTAGATGGAGTCATAGAAAAAATAGATGATATGATTGGATTAGAAAGAGTTAAAGCATTTCATTTAAATGATACAAAGCATGGATTAGGTAGTAATAAAGATAGACATGAGTTAATAGGAGAAGGATTAATAGGCTTACAACCTATTATAAATATCATCACTGATCCCAAATTAGCACATCTACCTTTTATACTAGAAACACCAAATGATGTAAAAGGACATGGAGAAGAGATTAAATTATTGAAACAAGCACTTGGCATATAGTCAGGTGTTTTTTTATAGAATAATGGAAATTGAATATAGAAATAAGAAATTTATAAATGGATGAAACGATATAAAAAGTTTATTTATTTTGTATATAGATTCCTACCTTTCTGCATAAAATCAAATAAGCAGCAGCCATAGAGCCAAAGGTATCAAATAGTAAATCTAAGTTAGTATCTACTAAGCCATTTTGTGTTTTTGTCTTGATAAATACATCTAATCCAAATTCAATAAATTCATAAATAACGCCAGAAGTAACTCCTAAGGAGGTGATAAAAATAAAAATAATGGTTTTAGAAGGGGATACAATTTTCACATGTGAATGGATGATTGAAATAAAAACAAGTGTAAAGCAAAAACATCCAAATAGATGCATAAGTTTATCAAACCATTTTGAAGTATCGTAAAGATCAAGATAAAATCCCCATACAACATCTATGATAATAGCAGAAACTAGGAGTATTTTTATATAAGGTTGTATTTTATATTTTTTTCTATATTCAAAATAAAGCAAAATAATATAAACCATATACATAAAAACTACATAAAAAACAAGAGAAAATTCTTTTTTCATAAAGAATTTAATAGAGCTAAAAAAAAGAACAATTGTAAGAATAATGGATAGTATTTTGGAGATAAAGCTTTCATTTAACATGAGTGTGAATTCCTTTCTTTATATAGAATATATTTTTATTTTTGATTTAAAAGGATATATTTATACTCATTAAATATATCCTTTTAAATTTCTGAACAAGCATAAGTTTTCTAATGATTTTATAAGGCTTGATGGAAAACATATGTTAGTAGAGAACTATAAAAAGCTATGGGGATACATTTTTATTTGTATGAATAATTATTTTTGAAATTAAAAAAGAAATATTCCTAGAAATGAAAGTTGAAATTTTTTATAGACTGGGTAGTGTATGTTATAATGATGGATATATATAGTTGATATAAATTACTATATGAGAAAAATATTAGAAAGGATGTCATGAAATTGAATACCCATGTAGACTGTATTGCTTGTGTAATCAATAAAGCCAATCAATTAGCAGATAAATATTTAAAAGATTCATATGAAAAATACAATTTTATGAACAAGGTTTTAAGAGAAGTAGCAGATATAGAATATGACCGAACAGCTCCTTTTTTGGTGGCGAAGGTCATGAGGATTTTAAAAAAGGAAACTGGGATCAATGACTTTTATAAGGAAGAAAAGAAACTCTTTAATGAAAAGTTATTGTCTATGGAAGATCAGATGGAAGAAATATTAGAAGCTTCAGAGGATCGTTTTATGACAGCATTAAAAATTGCACAAGCTGGAAATATTATAGATTTTGGTGCTCTTGATGAAATCAGCTTTGATTTAGTGAAGAAATTGATTGACCAAACATTAGCAAGTGACTTAGATGAAAACACATACAAAAAATTGAAAAGTGAGTTAAATAATGGTAGAATACTATTGTATTTAGGAGATAATGCAGGGGAAATTGTATTTGATAAAATTTTCATAAAAGAAATGAAAAGAGAATATCCTCATATAGAAATATTTTTTGCCGTTAGGGATGAGCCTGTATTAAACGATATCAACGAGGAAGATGCTTACCTTGTTGGCATCAATCAATATGCAAAAGTATTAAGCAATGGAACGGATTTACCAGGAACGGATATCTTAGAGGTAAGTGATGCATTTAAGGAAATATTTAAAAAAGCAGATCTGATTCTTTCTAAGGGACAGGGAAATTTTGAATCTTTATCAGAATGTGGGATGAATATATATTATTTATTTTTATGTAAATGTAAATTATTTATGGATAAATTTAAGACAGAAAAATTATCTAATATATTTGTCCATGAATCAAATTTATAAAAATCAATGCGTTTTTATTTATAAAAAATGGAGGAGATGATAAAAATGAAAATTGCAATTATTTATCACAGTGAAACAGGAAATACAGATCATGTAGCAAAGCTTGTTGCTAAGGGAGCAGAAAAGGTAGAAGGTGTTGAAACAAAATGCATGTCTATTAATGATGTGGATACTGCGTTTTTGGAAGAAGCAAAAGTAGTATTTTTCGGAACACCTACATATGCAGGATCTTATTCTTGGCAAATGAAAAAATGGTTAGATACGTGTAAATTAAAATTTGCAGGAAAAGTAGGGTGTGTATTTGCTACTGAAAACTTTTTAGGTGGTGGAGCAGATCATGCAGAATTAGCTATATTAAGTGAATTATTAGTGAAAGGAATGTTTGCTTATTCTGTAGGAGCTAGTGAAGGATTACCATATACTCATTTTGGTGCAGTTTGTATAAAGGATGGAACAGAGGAGCAAAAGGAAAGAGTAGAAATATTTGCAGAAAGAGTTGCAAAAAATGTGAAAAAAATGATAAACGGATAAAGAAAAGAAGGGGCTGTGGGTAAATAAAAAAAGTTTTAGGAATACTTAAAGACATTTTATCAAAGCTAAGCAATTTCAATGTTTTGATAAAATGTTTTTTTGTTTAAAACATATTTTGAACCAGAAAATATACAATTTTTAGCCAGTCCCTTTTTCTATAATACCTATAGAATTATGTCAGTAAATATACTATAATTTTAATAAATGAAATACGAGGAGTTGATAGGGTGAAGGTAGTAGGTGAAAAAGCTTTACAACATTTTATTGAAATAGGAGAGTACATGAAGGATTTGTTTGATGAGGATACTTTTATGGGGGTATCTGATACAAAAGCTATATTAAAATTTTTTCAAGGAAGAGAAATTACCATTCCTCAAAAGGAAGGGGATCCTATAAAAAAAGGTGATGCAATGTATGATTGTATCATGAGTAATAAAAAAGTTATAAAAATTATTCCAAAAGAAAACTTTGGAATACCTTTTAAAGCCATTGTTATTCCTATAAGAGATGACTTTGGAAAGGTTATAGGAACAGTAGGCTTCGGAAGAAGCCTTAAAAAGCAAAATCAATTATTTGAAGTATCAGAAAATGTATCATCTTCCCTAGAAGAAATCTCTGCAAGTATTGAACAAATAGCTGATGGAGCAAGTGAAATAACAAAATCATCAAAGGACATGTTTCTTCAAAGTGAAGACACAAAAAAGCAGGTAGAGAAGACGGATACGATTTTACAATACATCAAACAGATTTCAGATCAAACAAATATGCTAGGGTTAAATGCTGCTATTGAAGCAGCAAGAGCAGGGGAACATGGAAGAGGCTTTTCTGTTGTTGCTGAAGAGATAAGGAAATTATCTGATGAAACAAAAAAAGCTGTAGGAAATATAAATGAGATTTTAGAATCTATAAAGACTGCTGTTAATACTATGGCTACAGCTGTTAATGAAACTGCAACAACAACGAAAAAGCAAGCAAATACCACAGAAGGAATTGTAGCTGCTGTACAGGAATTAAATACAACTACTCGTATTTTAGCTGAAATGGCAAAAGATAGTTAAAAGAGAATATGTCACAAAAGGATAGATTTATGTATATACAATGAAAAGGTGATAGCTATGGTGATCGATAAAAATAAAGTAGCTGTGGGTTTAAGTGGTGGTGTAGATAGTACTGCTGCTGCATATCTTCTTAAAAGAGAGGGATACGAGGTTATAGGAATTACAATGACTGTTTTTGATGAATATGATGAGAATGAGAATGTAGTTGAACCCTCCTTTATAAAAGATGCAAAACGAATTGCTAAAATTCTTAATATACCTCACTATATGGTAGATTATAAAGATATTTTTGAGAAAAGGGTGAAAAAGGAGTTTGTAGTAGAATATTTAAAAGGTAGAACCCCTAATCCCTGTGTTACATGTAATAGGATCATAAAATATGGAAAGCTTATAGAAACAGCACATAGTTTTGGTGCGTACTATATTGCTACAGGACATTATGCAGATATTTGCTATGATCAGGACCTAAAAAGATATCGCCTATTTAGGGGAATACCAGAAAGAAAGGATCAAGCATATAATCTTCATTCCTTGAGTCAGGAACAATTAAAGCATATCTTATTACCTCTTGGGAAATTTACTTCAAAGGAAGAAGTTAGAAAAATTGCTTTAAAAATTGATCCTTTAATAGGAAAAAAAAGCGATAGCACAGGGATCTGCTTTGTACCAAATGAAGATCATATATCTTATCTAAAAAATGCATCTGAAGATGCATTAAAAAGTGGGAATTTTGTAGATCAGACAGGGAAAATCATTGGAAAACATAAAGGAATCGTTCGATATACTATAGGTCAGAAGAGAGGTCTTGGAATCAACTTCAATCCTCCTAGGTTTGTTGTGAGCATTGATGCAAAGAAAAATGAAATCCTTCTTGGGGATGATAAGGATACTTATTCAATAGGACTGATGGCTAAAAATGTAAATTTCACACTTTTTCATGAGTTAAAAGAAGAGATGAAAGTAAAGGTGAAGGTGTGCCAGTGGGGATGGTTTTTACCTGCTACTATTTCAAGATTAGGAGATAATAGGGTTCAGGTACTATTTGATCAAAAAGAAAGAGCTGTTGCACCTGGACAAGCCGTAGTATTTTACCTAGAAGATGAAGTCATAGGTGGAGGTATAATAGATTTAGTTATGAAATAATGAATATTTGTTTATCAAAAATGAGGGAAAAGGTATAAAACCGTTCCCTCATTTTTGTTTAGGCTAATTCTAGTGCGATTTCGATCATATCAGTAAGTGTTTTTTCTCTTTCTTCAGCAGTTGTTTCTTCATGTGAAACTAAGCTATCACTTACAGTTAAAATAGTAAGAGCATTTGCACCTAATTTAGCTGCATTCATGTAAAGGGCCGCTGCTTCCATTTCTACTGCTAAAACACCCATTTCTGCCCATTTTTTCCAAGCGTCTGAATCTGCATTATAGAAGATATCACTTGAAAGAATATTTCCAACCCTTGTAGGAATTCCTTTTTCATCAGCAATATTTTTAGCTTTTAATAATAATTCAAAGCTAGCAGAAGGAGCATAAGTTCCAGGTAAACCGTATTGCTCAGCATAGCTTGAATTTGTTGAAGCACTCATGCCTAAAATTACATCACGCACCTTTACATCTGCTTGATAAGAACCACATGAACCGATACGGATTAAGTTTTTTACTCCATATTCAGAAATCAATTCATAAGAATAAATACCTATCGATGGCATTCCCATACCTGTTCCTTGAACAGAAATTCTTCTTCCCTTATAAGTTCCTGTATAGCCATACATCCCACGAACCGTATTGTAGCATGTTACATCTTCTAAAAAATTTTCAGCTACGTATTTTGCACGTAGTGGATCTCCTGGTAAAAGAATAGTTTCTGCAATATCTCCTTTTTTTGCGCCAATATGTACTGTCATTTTCTTCCTCCTCTAAAAACTTTAATTATAATGATCAATATTATTTTCTCTTATTTTGACCCATTTCGTCAAGAGGTGTTTTAAAATTTATATTAAGAACAAAGTTATAGATTGAAGCTTTAGGGTATAATAGTTTTTTTATTCGTTAGGAAATTATAAAATTTAAAATCTGTGGATAGCTTATGATAGAGAAATCAAATGTTTGACTACTTTGAGTAAGTTTTATTACAAAAGAGTAGTTTTGTAATAAAACTTGGGAGATGAGCATATGCGATTAGCTACATGCGAATTTTTTTATTTAAAAATTATTGTTCTATTGGATAAAACACAATTTACCTATTCAGTAATAAACTGTTATAATTAAGAAGATGCATATAAAAATAAAGTGGAGTGTAGACATGACGAGAAAAAAGAAATTTATACTATTTTTTTTTATAATAATGATAGGGAGTATTCAACTTTTATCTTTTGAATATGTTTCCCTTATAAAAGGTGAGACAATAAATGGTTCTATCTTTTGTATAAAGCTTTGGGATGATCCTATATATATGATGAAAAATAAAAATTCATTAAAAATGATTGGAATGGGTAAGGAAAATGTAAAAGTTGAAGGATGTGTTAAAAGTGATAAAGATGAATATATTTTATTTATAGTAGAAGACGAATTAAGACTTTATGATAGGGATGAAAAGATTATTACCTACAGTGTTAAAAAAGATAACAGAAAGATTATAAGCTGTGCTATAGATGATTTAAATCAGGATGGGATAGATGAAATCCTTTTGATTACAGGAAAAAAAGGAGAATCTGTCGGAAATGAATTAGTGATCCTTTCTTTTGATGGAGTTTTTCATGAGTTTTTTAGAAAAACCTTTCAGCAATTAAATCCATGGAAGGTGCAAACCGCAGATGTAGATGGGGATGGAAAAAAAGAAATATCTATTGGAGTTTATAAGAAAACGAGATTTCATCCGATTATGGCAAAAAGACCCTTTATCTATGACTGGAATGAAGGAATCATACCTAAATGGAGAGGGTCAAGGCTATCAAAGCCTTTTGAGGATTATATATTTGCAGATATTGATCATGACAAAATGGATGAAATTATTTCTATAGAGGTCTTGAAGAATGGGAAAAATGTTATAAACAGCTACAAGTGGAAGGGGTTTGGTTTTGAGGGGATAAGGGAGAGTTCCTCTTATGATAAGATTTATGAGATTTGTAAGGATGATAAAAACAAGATTTATGCAAAGGTGAAAAATGAGAAAAAAATTAAGTGGGTCAAGTTAACGTATAAGGAGGAGAAGTGGACAGAAGAGAAGATAAAGGATTACGTTCCTATTATTTATATAAAAGAAAGGAAGGGAAAAAATGATTAAGAAAAAATTGGGAATATTTTTATTGTGTTTTGTTTATTTAGGGGTAACGATTTTTTCATCTGTAGGTTGTTCGTCATCCCATGTAAAAAAAGAAGAACCTACAACAAAAGAAGTAGAAGAAAAAAATATAGAGGAAAAAACGAAAGAGACAAAAGAAATGCAAGAAACAGAAGAAGAAAAGCAAACGGAAGATACTAAAGTAGTTGCTACTCAAGAAAAATACAGGGTAGATGAAACGGTATTGCAATTAGAAGAAAATAGAGAGAATATCTATATTCCCTTTGACCCTATAAAAGTAAAAGGGAAGGTAGAACCCTATCAGGTAATGGATGATTTATCAAATATTGAAAATATAGATCAATTCGGAGAATTTACAGAAAATCAGAAGAAGCTATTAGCGAAAAATGGATTCTTCGTAAGCCCAACAAAACAAGAACAGCTTTTTTACATATATGAGAATAATGAATATAAAAAAGTACCTTCCTTTGTTACAACAGATTCAGTTCTTCAGGTATATCATATTTTTTATGATTATTCATTGAGAAAGCTAGAACAAGAAAAATTGGTAACTGTTTTAGAAGAGCTTACAGAGAACATGCTAGAGAAGTCTATTCACTTATATGAAAATATAGAAAATGAAGAAGTGAAAAAAGCGCAGCTCAAAAATGTAGCTTACTTTGGAGTAGCTTTATCTACTTTAGAAAAGGAATTGCCCGATACAATTCCAGATGATGTAAAAAATATGATTTATAAAGAGGTTGAACAGATTAGAAAGATGGAAGGCTTTAAAGCATCGACTATTTTTCCTTTTCAGTTAGATTATAGTCAATATAGACCTAGAGGTCATTATACAAGAAGTGAAGATTTAAAGAGATATTTTAAAACTATGATGTGGTATGGGCAAGCTCCTTTCCCTTTCTATGTTAAAAAAGATAATAAGAAGATAAGGGATATTGAACAGACCCTTCAAGCATTACTCATAACCTATAGCTTGCTTCTTGAAAATGATGGGGAGAAGGATATCAATAAATGGGAGAAAATTTATGATCCTACTGTATTTTATGTAGGAAATGCAGATGATTTGAGTTTTTATGATTATGAAAATATTTTTATAAAGGTGTATGGAGATGAGGTTAATTTAGATCAGCTAAATGATCAAGGAAAACTAGATGAAGTTTATAAGCTAGCAGACAAATTACCAGAACCTAAAATAAAGCAAGAATATACTGAAGCTACAACCCCTGTAGGAAAACAGTTTCGATTCATGGGGCAAAGATATATTCCAGATTCAGAGATTTTACAAGCATTAGTAAAGCCAATAGAGAGACCTATTCCATCAGGATTAGATGTTATGGGGGTATTAGGGTCAGATCGTGCTTATGATCTTCAAGTCAATACTTATCATGAAAATGAAAAATGGCCTGAGTATATAGAAAATTTTAATAAAATGAGAGATCAATTCAATAAAATAGAGGATAAAAAGTGGCAATCCAATATGTATTATGGATGGCTATGGACATTAAAAGGATTGTTAAAGCCAATAGAAGAAGGATATCCGTCTTTTATGATGAATAATGCATGGCTAGATAAATCTTTAAGTACAGCTATGGGGAGTTGGGCAGAATTAAAGCATGATACGATTCTTTATGGAAAACAGAGTGGAGCAGAATGTGGTGGAGGAGAAGAGCCTCCAAAGGTAAAGGGATATGTAGAGCCTAGTATAGAAGTGTATGAAAAATTATTGTGGCTAACAAAATATTCAAGAGCTAATTTAAAAGAAAAAGAAATTCTTACAGGTGAGATAGAAAGTAAAATGCAGGATTTTGAAGATTTATTAGACTTTTTAATCAATTGTTCTGTAAAGGAACTCAATAATGAAATACTAACAGAAGAAGAAAATTATCAGCTTTTAACCTATGGAGGATATTTAGAATATTTGACAAGTTCCTTTGCTGAGGGTGCTTATAGATGGTTTGAAATCACATCAGAAACAGATAAAAATATGGCAGTTATTGCAGATATCCATACAGTAGCACCGAATGAGTTTAGTCCTGGAGGATATTTTGAAGTAGGTGTAGGACCTGCCTATGAAATATATGTGGTTGTACCTATTGCTGGTAAATTATATATGACACGAGGAGCTGTATTTAGTTATTATGAATTTTTAGAAAAAAGTAAAAGGCTTACAGATGAAGAGTGGCAACAAATGATCAAGGAAGATCAAATGCCTTCTCAGAAAAGTTTTATGAAAAGCTTTATAGAAGGAGGGAAAGAGGAAGTTCCTGAACCTGTAGAGCCATATAGCTCAGGGTGTTAAGATGAAAAAGATTATAAAAGGGATACTTTTCTTTATAGTAGCTATTTTATTCATAGGAGTTATGGAGAAAAGAGAAGTGGAATTAGTTTTTGTAGGAGATATTCTTCTAGACCGAGGAGTTCGAAAAGTATTAAATGAAAAAGGATATGATTATCCTTATAGGAATGTTGAAAAGATTTTAAGAAAAGGGGATAATACCTTTGGGAATTTAGAAAGTCCCATAACTCAAAGAGGGGTAGCTGCTTATAAAAGAAGAGATTTGATTTTTAGAGGAGATATAGAAAATGCAAAAGCTTTGAAGGAAGCTGGCTTTCACATATTAAATCTTGCAAATAATCATACTATGGATTATAAAAGTATAGGAATTACTGATACAATAAAGCATTTAGAAAAAGTAAATATAAAATCATTAGGGGTTATAGATCCTCATAAGGCTAATAAGATGATAATTATGAAAAGAAAAGGGATACGTTTTGGATATTTAGGATATAGTGTTTTTCCGCCTGAAGGATATATATATTCTAAAGAACGCATGGATATTTCACGGGTGAATATGAAAAAGATAGGGGATACCATAAAGAAAGCCAAGGAAGGGTGCGATTATTTAATTCTTTCCTTCCATTGGGGAAATGAATATGAATTTTATCCAAGCGAAGTTCAGAAAAACTTAGCCCATATAGCTATTGATCAGGGGGCGGATCTTGTAATTGGACATCATCCCCATGTGCTTCAGGGAGTAGAGAAATATAAGGATAAATTGATTTTTTATAGTTTAGGGAATTTTGTATTCGATAGGCAAAGGAACAAGGGGACGGATGAAACCATTATTGTAAATATAAAGATAGAAAATAATCAGTGTAAGGAAGTAACCCTTACTCCAATAAGAATCAAGGAGTGTCAACCCCATATAGCCAAAGGAAAAGATGGAGAATACATTTTAGAAAGACTTAAAATGTATTCTCAAGGATTAATAGATGAAATAGAAATAAGAAATGGATTAGGATATATTACTCTATTGGATCGATAGAGTAGTTTACCTTATATTTAGTAGCTTCATATAATTCTATTTCAATTCTAGGATTTTCTTTGTCTATATGATCAAATAGCAAAACAGGTTTTAATTGCTTATCGTTTATAATAATACCACTTTTTTCAATACCATCACAAATACTTTTAGGATAATTATGTAAATCTCCCATTCTACGATCTGGGAAAAAAAGTTTGATAACCGTAATGATATTTCCCTGTAAAGGAGGGCCATCATATTGCTGGTTAATGAAGCCAGCAATTTTATTTTCATAAGCAATATATTTACTATGTTTTCCTTGTCTTGGCATCCAAACTTGTCCATGGACATTTTTAAGTTTGAAATTAGATTTACTGATAGGTTTGCCGGGTACAGTAATTTTTATCATTTTTACACCTCCAAAGGATATTCTAACATACATTGAGCATATAATGAACTAAGGAAGCTTTGTGAAGTTATAAGTTGGTTCAAATATGGAAAAGCTTAATAAAAAGAGTTATTAGGATGTGATGATATGTTAGATGAGGTGTTTAAATGGTTAAAATGTATATTGACAGTTGTTGTGGTGACTCTCTTAGTAGAAAGGTTTGTTTTTGGCTTTACAATTGTGCAAGGGCTGTCCATGCAGCCTACATTGAAGAATAATGATAAATTATTTATTAACAAGATTATATATCTATTTACCAATCCCCATTATGGAGATATTGTTATTTTTCATCCGCCTATTGACGATCGACAAGAAGAATTATTTATTAAACGAGTGATTGCTGTAGAAGGGGATCGTTTTCAAGTAAAGGAAGGAAAGTTATATATTAATAACAAGTTAATGGAAGAACCCTATATATGTCAAGAAAATTACCAGGAGAGATTATATAGTATAACGAGTGGTATTGTACCAAAGGATATGATCTTTGTTATGGGAGACAATAGAAATGATAGTAATGATAGTAGATGCTTTGGATTTGTACCTAAAAAGAGTATAGAAGGAAAAGCTGATTTTAGAATATGGCCTTTAGATACCGTACAAGCTTTTTCATCTCAAGGATTTTAGGAGACCAAGGGTCTTCTTTTTTTGTTAAATTTTTGCTAGTTGGTGAATAAGAATAATGAAGGATGTTTTTTCTTTTTACAAAAATAAATGGAGAGATGGACAAGAATAATGAATAAAATAGATTAAAGAAGAGTAGGAAGGAAGGGGGATCTCATGAGTAAATACAAAGAACTTTCCTATAAACAATTAAAGAAAATATATAATCCTAATCATTTTCATTTTCAATCTACAGAAGAATTAAAGCCTATAGATGGAATTATAGGTCAAGATAGGGCTTCAAAGGCTATGGAATTTGGATTACGTGTAAAAAATTCAAAATATAATATATTTGTTGTGGGCATAAAGGGGACAGGGAAAAAAAGTTATACAAAAAAAACAGTAGAAAAAAATGCAAAGACAGAAAATATACCAGATGATTGGTGCTATGTTCATAATTTCAACGATCCAAGTCGACCAATTGCTTTAAATATACCTCCTGGAATGGGAAAAATATTTTGCGAGGATATGGATGAACTTGTTAATGAGCTTTTAGAAGAGATTCCTAAAGCATTTTCTGATGAATCCTATGAACGAGAAAAAGGAGAAGTGATTAAAAAATATCAAGAAAAAAGAAATGACTTATTAGATGAATTGACAGCATATTGTTCAGAAAATGGTTTTTCAATAAAGAATACAAGTAAGGGGTTTGCTCTGGCCCCACTTATTGATGGGAAGGCAATTGGTGATAAAGAATATGAAGAATTAGAAGAAGAAAAAAGAAAAGAAATAGAAAAGAAGGCAGAGGATGTAGAAATAAAGGCATTAGAATTATTAAGAAAAATAAAAGCTATTGAATATAAAGCAAAAAAATGTATAGAAGAGATGGATAAGGAAATAGCAAAAAAAACAGTCAAGCCTTTTATAGAAATGTTACTGGATAAATATAAAGAACATAAGAAAGTAATGAAGTATCTAAAAAATGTAGAAGAGGATATTGTGGAAAAAATATATGACTTTGATAGACCAGAAGATGAACAAGAAAATGTACTAGAAGAAAATTTTCTAAAAAAATACAAAGTAAATCTATTTGTAGATAATAGTGGGAATGTAGGTGCACCTGTTATTGTAGAATATAATCCCAATTATCAAAGTCTTACAGGAAAGATAGAGTATGAAAACGAACAAGGATCTTTAAAGACAGATTTTACTATGATTAAGCCAGGGGATGTTCATAAAGCCAATGGAGGGTATTTAATTCTGCAAGCAAAAAAGATTCTTACGAATATTAAAGCTTGGGATACGTTAAAAATGATTATAGAGACAGGGAAAGCGAAAATAGAAGGACTTAGAACGAATTTAGGAATCGTAGATATTGCATCATTAAAGCCTGAGTCTATACCAGTAAATTTGAAGGTAATACTTATTGGAAATCCATATATATATAATTTACTTTATCATTATGATGAAGATTTTGAAAAATTATTTAAAATAAAAGTGGATTTTGATTCAGTCATGGATGTAGCATTAGAAAATGAAATGAAAATGACTCATTTTATAAGCTTTTTCTGTAATAAAGAAAAAATCAAGCATTTAGATGTAAGTGGTGTTATAAAGTTATTAGAATATAGCCATCGCATTGCTGGGAATCAAAAAAAGCTTACTACAAGATTTAATAAATTAGTTGAAATACTCATGGAAGCAGATGTGTGGGCAGATATGGATCAAAGTAGGTTGATACAAGCAAAACATATAAAAAGAGCTTATATAGAAAAAAATTATAGAAATAATAAAATAGAAGAAAAAATTGAAGAAATGTATAAAAATGGGAAAATATTATTTGATTTAAAAGGAAAAAAAGTTGGAAGAATCTATGGATTAGCTGTCATGGATCTTGGAGATTATGCTTTTGGAAAACCATCTGCTATTACGGCTACTACTTTTGTAGGGAATAAAGGAATTATAAATATTGAAAGAGAAGCAGATATGAGCGGAAGTATCCATGATAAAGGTGTTATGATTTTAGAAGGATATCTCAATGAAAAATTTGCTCAAGAAAATGCCCTCAATTTAACAGGAAAAATTTGCTTTGAACAAAATTATAGTGGAATAGATGGAGATAGTGCTTCAAGTACAGAGCTTTATGCATTACTATCTAGTTTGAGTGAAATACCTATTAATCAATATATTGCTGTAACAGGCTCTGTCAATCAAAAAGGAGAAATACAGCCCGTGGGGGGAGTAACGGAAAAGATAGAAGGATTTTTCTCATTATGTAAGTATTATGGACTTACAGGAGAGGAAGGGGTAATGATTCCTCATCAAAATATAGAGGACTTAGTACTTCACGACGAAGTAATAGATGCAGTAAAGAATGGACTATTTCATATTTATCCTGTTGCTACCATTGAAGAAGGAATGGAAATACTAACAAATATACCATTTAAAAAGATTTGTGATAAAATTAAAAATAAGTTAACTCAATATACAAATGCAGAGAAAAAAGAAGGAAAAAATAGAGAAGGAAGATTCTTTAGAAGATAAAAAAATAGGTGGAGTTGCCACCTATTTTTTTATACCATTAAATAATAAATCATGTAGATCTTCCATATTTATTTTTTCAGAAAAATCATCTTTTAGAAAGATTTTACTCACAAGCATATGATGTACACTGCCCATAAAGGTGAGTGCAGCTGTATGAGGAGGAATATTTTTAAAGATGTCTTTATGAATACCCTCTTGAATTAAGTTTGCAAAGAAATCAATCTTTTTTTTTCTTCTGGATTGCATGATTTTGTGAACTTCTAAACCAATGCTATGGGCTTCACGCATAAATATTTGTGCTAAATCACCATGCTTGGTCATGACTTCTTCTTCAAGAAGAATATACCGTTTAAATTTATCTATAATATCTTCTTCTTTTTCCATAGATGCTATTAGCTCTTCATAATAAAGATCTGCATAATATTGTATCATTTCTATAAATAATTGTTTTTTGCTATCAAAATATTCATAAATAGTCCCTTTACCCACACCAGCCTCTGATGCTATTTCACTAACCTTTGCTTTATGAAATCCATCTCTACAAAATATTTTCATAGCTCCTTCAATAATTGATTGTCTTTTGCCTTTTGTTTTTTCCATTTGTGACCTCCGACATGTTTAAAAGTTAATTCTCATGAATAACTTTTTTGTTCTTTCCTTTAAATTTAGTTTTAATTTTGTTTAATATGTCATCAAATACTGTATATACAACTGGTATAAAGGCCAAGGTTAATACTGTTGATAAGGTTAGTCCACCTACTACAACAGTAGCCATTGGGGCTTGCGTAGATGCGCCTTCTCCAATTCCTAATGCTAGAGGCATTAATCCTAAAACGGTTGTTAGGGTTGTCATAAGAATGGGTCTAAATCTTGTGGCTGTAGCTTGGATGATTGCTTCTTTTCTTTGTGTACCATTTTCTCTTAATTGGTTAATATAGTCTACTAAAACAATGGCATTGTTTACAACAATTCCTGCTAACATAATGACACCAATAAAAGCTGGAACAGATAGAGAGCGTCTGGTTATGAAAAGACCAATTAGTCCTCCGGATAATGCGAAAGGTACTGAAAGCATTACTGTAAAAGGATGGAGTAAGGATTCAAATTGTGATGCTAAAATCATATATACTAGGATAATAGATAGAAGTAATGCTTTAGCAAGACTTGAAAATGCTTCCATCATGTCTTCTTGTTGTCCTGTAAAATTATATCGATATCCTGAGGGTAATGGGTAACTTTCAAATTCTTTTTTGATATCATCTGTTACTGACTTCAAATCTCTTCCGTATAATTGAGAGGATACAGTAACTGTTCGAACTTGATTGATTCTTTTGATCTGTGTAGGCGAATTTCCATATTCTATATCAGCAATTTGACCGATGGGAACTACAAGACCTGTAGGAGATTTAATTAAGATTTGCTTCATATTTTCAATAGAATCTTTTACATGATCATCTAAAGAAAGAGTTATATCGATTTCATCTCCATCATATTTGAAAGTAGTAGCTTTTACTCCGTCTATTGCTGCTTTTAAAATATTTGCTAAATCATATGTGGTGATCCCATAATGGGAGGCTATTTCCCTGTCTAAAATAACTCTTACCTCTGGTTCTCCCTCTTCTGTATCAATACTGACATCTGCTGTACCAGGAACGGACTTTACAATTTTTTCAAAATCTTCACCTATTGATTTTAAAGTTTGAATAGCATCACCTTTTATTTCGATTTCAATAGGAGATTTTTGTGGACCGCCCCCTCCACCCATAGAGGATGCTTCACTAACAGAGATATTTGCTCCTGAAATAATAGATACCTTTTCTCTTACTTCGTTTACGATATCTTCAGTAGAACGCTTTCGTATATTTTGATCCTTTAAAGCACACATAACTGTCGAACTATTTGATGCAGAAGAAGAAAATCCAAAATTAGAAGAAACCATGGTAAATACTTTTTCCTTTTCAGGAATATCTTTTACAATATTTTCAACCTTTGATACGATTTCATCTGTATTTTCTAAGCTGGTACCAAAAGGCACTTCTATTTTCACACTAAACATACCTTCATCTTCTTTTGGGAAGAACTCTGCACCAACCATACCTACTAAGCCGATAGAGGAAATAAATATGGTAATACCTAAAAATATAGTCGTTTTTCTATGATTTAGGGTGAATTTTAGTATATTACCATAAACGTTTGCTACACCATCAATAAAGCTTGAGAAGATATCTAAGAGTCTTCCCAAAGAAAGACCTGTATGCTTTCTTTCTTTTACCTCTCCGACTTTTAAAATCTTAGAGGAAAGCATAGGTACAACTGTAAGGGAAATGGCTAAGGATGCAAGTAATGAAAATGTTACGGTGAAGGATAATTGTTTGAATACAATGGAAGTAAAACCTTCAACGAAAACAATCGGCAAAAAAACGGCAATTGTAGTCATGGTTGAAGCAAATACTGCCATACCTACTTCTTTTGCACCTTTTATTGCAGCATCTTTTCTCGAAAGACCTTCTTCTCGAAGACGATAAATATTTTCCAAAACAACAATGGAGTTATCAACGAGCATACCGATTCCTAACGCTAAGCCCCCTAAAGAGATTAAATTAATAGTAAGGTTTCCAAAATACATAAGGGCAAAGGTTGCGATAATGGATACAGGAATAGCTATACCAACAATAAAGGTTGAGCGTATATTTCTTAAAAATAAATATAGGATAACAACTGCAAGAAATCCTCCTATAATTGCATTTTTTGTAACGTTATTGATAGATTTATTGATGAATTCAGATTGATCTACTCCTACAACTATATCAATCTGAGGATACTCCTTTTCTATAGTTGCTACTTCTTGTAAAACTTTTTCTGCAACTTTTACCGTATTGGCAACAGATTGTTTTTTGATACCAATGCCTAGAGCATTTTTTTCATTGACTCTAATTAAACTTTCTTCATCCTTGTAATCAAGGGTAATATTGGCTATATCAGAAATCTTAATAGATTTTCCGTTTTTTAAGATAATAGGAACTCGTTTGATGTCTTCTACAGTTTGAAATTCTCCTGTAGTTCTAGCTAATAATTCTTTTTCTCCTTTACTCACTCTACCACCTGGTAAATTTAAGTTTTCGGTTCTTAATATATTTTGAATTTGTGTAAGGGTTAGTCCATAACCAGATAGTTTATCTTGGTCAACTTGAATTTTTACTTCTCTTTCATTTCCACCATAAGAATCAACAGAGGCAACTCCATCTATTCTTTCAAAACGAGAAGATATTTCATCTTCTATAAGGCTTTGAAGCTTTCCTTTATCCATATCTGAGGATATTCCTAGCTGTATGATGGGTTGAGCATTAGGATCGATTTTTAGTACTAAAGGAGTGGATGCATCATCTGGTAAGGCTCCTTTTATTAAATCTACCTTTTCTCTCATTTCAAGAGCTGCCATATCCATGTCTGCACTAGATTCAAATTCAACAACCACAATAGAACTTCCTTCTCTCGAATAGGAGGATAAATTTTTTAATTTACTAACTGTAGCAACAGATTGTTCCAATGGCTTTGTAATAAGAGTTTCTATTTCTTCAGGGGCAGCACCACTATAATCAACAGAAACGATTGCTACAGGAATTTCCATTTCTGGATAAAGATCAATTGGTAACAGGGTTAAACAAACACCACCTAATAGGATTGCTATGAGCATAAACATGAGGGTGGTAACAGGTCTATTTACAGATAATTTTGATAAATTCATAGTATCAACTCCTATTCTGTGATTTTTACTTTATTTCCCTCATCTAAGAAGTTTTGACCTTTGATTACGATCACATCACCTACATTTAATCCATCTAATACTTCAATTTCTTTACCATTATCAAGGCCTAAGGATACTTCTTTCATGATAGACTGGTTATTGTTGACTAAGAAAACAACTTCTTTTCCTTCTTTTACAACTACGGAATCAGATGGAATGGTAATAATATTTTCCTTTCGATCTGAAACAATACTGATTTCTGCAAACATACCAGCTTTTACTAAAGTATCTTTATTTGCTAATGTTATTTTCATAGGATAAGTGAGTCCGTTTTTAGTAGGTGCAGGGGATAATGCAAAGATTTTTCCAGGTAAAGGCTCCTTGCTTGCTGATTTAACAAGAACTTCTACTAGATCATCTGTGTGAACTTTATTAATCAGATGTTCTGATATGTTTGTTTCGATAAGAACTGTATCTAAATTTGCAACGGTTACAGCAGTCATGCTATTTGATGCCATTTCTCCTTTGTTAATTTCTACAGAAGTAATAAAACCAGAAATAGGTGCTGTAACAATAGTGTCAGATAATTTTGATTTTGCATTTTCAAGATTTACTTTTGATTGCTCTGCTTGTGCTTTTGCCATGTCTAATTGTGACTTAGATGCTTGAAGCTCTGATTGTTCAAATGCTTGTTGAGAAAGGGCTCCTTGTTCATACAGCGCTTTGTTTCTTTCATAATTTTTCTGTGCATTAGCTATTTGCTCTTCCTTTAATTTTAAACTTGCAAGAGAAGTATTATAGGCAGCTTCTGCTTGTTTTACAGCATTCATTAAATCTGTTTTTTCAAGTTCAAATAAAATATCACCCTTTTGAACGCGATCTCCAATTTCTACATGTACATTCATTACTTTTCCAGGGATCTTAGAAACCATATTAGATTCTTCAATAGGCTTGATTTTCCCTGATAATATTGTTTTAAGGGTGAGATTCTTTTTTTCGATTTTAGATGTTTTAACAGAGATGAACTTTTCTTCTTTTGCTAAAACCTTTCCTTTTTTTCCGCATCCTGTTAAAGTTAATGCAAATAATAGAAAGAAAGTGAATGCTAAGATCATTTTTCTATTCATTTTATCCCTCCGAAACTGACCAGTCGGTCGATTTATTCTCAAGATAAATTTTATATGTATATGACAATAGAGTCAAGAAAAAATGTAAACAACACATAATATTTTCAAATATTTTACAGGTTGTTTTAAAAATTATGTTTTCTTATTATATAATGTAGCGTATTATATAATAGATATAGATTTTTTAAGAGGTGAGTAGAATGATTATTGGAGTTTGTAGTGTAGAACTTTTCATGTATGAACCAAATTCATTAAAGGAGAAAAGACATATTATAAAGAGTTTAATTGGAAGAATACAATCAAGATTTAATGCATCTATAGCTGAAGTCGATATGCAGGACAAATGGAGAAATGCTGTGATAGGATTTTCTTGTGTAAGCAATACAAGTAAACATGCTAATCAGATGATCAATAATATTATAAAGTTTATAGAAGGGGATAATAGGGTAGAAATAGTAAAGATGGATATTGAAATACTTTAGAGAGGAAGGTTGTATGGACAAAAAAAAATCTAAAGAAGAGATAGAAGAGATTTTAGAAACCTTAGAAGAAATGTACCCAGATGCAGCATGTGAACTAAACTATAATAATCCTTTCCAGCTTCTTATAGCTACGATTCTAAGTGCACAGACAACAGACAAAAAAGTAAATCAAGTTACAAAAGGATTATTTGAAAAATATAAAAACCCAAAAGATTTTTTAAAGATCGAACAAATTGAATTAGAAAAAATGATTAAAGAAATAGGATTATATCGAAGTAAAGCAAAAAATATTCTAAATACCTGTAGAATGTTAGTTGAGCTATATGATAGTAAGATCCCTGATCGTAAAGAGGAATTAATGAAATTATCAGGAGTAGGAAGAAAAACTGCAAATGTGGTTGTAAGTAATGCTTTTTCTGTGCCAGCTATAGCTGTAGATACCCATGTATTTAGAGTAGCCAATAGAATTGGTCTAGCAGATAGTGATCATGTAGTGGGAACAGAGGAACAATTGATGGAAAATATCAAAAAAGAAAAATGGTCTAGAGCGCATCATCTACTTATTTTTCATGGGAGAAGAGTTTGTAAAGCAAGGAAACCATCTTGTGAAAAGTGCCCTCTTATAGGGGAATGTTTGTATTATCAAAAGATTGTAGGAAGAGTATAAATTAATTTTCATCAAAAATTTGCTATAGATTATGAAAAAGTGATAAGGGTACTTAAACTTTTATTTTTTCCAAAGTAAAAAAGCTAAAAGATAGTCCTGATTGGACTGTCCTTTAGCACAGATTTAGACAAGTGTAAAAAAGGTAGCTTTTAGATTATATGATTTTGTGAGATTGTATAATCTGTTGAATATATTTTAATGCTTTTTGAACCATATGATCTAAGGATAGTTTTTCTTGTGTATTGATTACTTTTAAAAGGATACTTTGATAGAGTAGAATAGTCATTTCATTGATTTCTTTAAGATCTTCTTTTTTTATGAAGCCTTCAGAAGCACAAGGCTCTAATATAATCATATTTCTATCATAGATGTCTTGCTTTAAAAACATAGGAAGAATATTTTTAAAATGTTCATCTAATTCATCTGAAAAAATTTCATAATATTCCTTGATAATATTTTGTGTTAAATTATGGTGTTTATCAAAGAAAAGAGCATAATATATTTTAGGTTTTTGAAAAGAATAATAGCAAAAACATTTCCAAATTTCTAAGTATTGTTCCATAGAATTTTTTGTACCCTCTATGAAACGGGGAAGATTCAGAGCATAATCTTTTAAATATTTTATAGAAGCAAAAAAAATCAAATGATCTAGGTTTTCAAAGTAATTATACAATGTAGCACTATTATATCCAGCTAGATCAGATACTTTTCTAATAGTAACATAATCAATACCTTCTTTTTCGATAATTTGATGAGTTGCTTCAATAAAGTAACGCATCATTCGCTTTTTTTGAATCGCTTTTTTATTCATTTTATATCACCAACTATGATTAAATTATAACACAATTAAATATTATACCATAAACTACAAAATAATTACAGAAGAATGAAAATTACAAATTCAAGGCACTTGAATAATAAGTTGTAGATCTGTAAGTATTAAAGATTATAATTGGTAAAATTATAAATAAAATTACTTATAATTGTGTATAAGGTTAAAAAATACATGGAATAATATGAAATAAAATACATGAATTTCAAGAAAAGTATGAAAAAATAGAAAAAAACGATAAAATAATCATGATTATAAAATAAGTACGTTTACAAAATTATAAGAATTGTGTTACAATATTAACAAGGAGTTTTCAAAGGGGAGGATAACGTTTTCTGGACAAAATTACCAACATATAAATGTTATTTTTCTCAAAAACTAATTTTTGTAAATATGAAAGGAGTGTGCAACAAATGAAATTAGAACTTGGGCATTTTTATGTCAAGGATATCGTCTTTGGAGATAAGACTTACTACAAAGATGGAGTTCTAACTGTAAACAAGGAAGAAGCTTTAAATGTAGTTAAAGAAGATGAACACATTACAGAAGCAGATTTAGAAATTGTAAGCCCTGGAGATATGGTTCGATTAGTTCCGGTGAAAGAAGCTATTGAGCCAAGACACAGAATTGGTGGAGGACCAGTATTCCCTGGAGTAACTGGAGATTTAATGCAAGCTGGAAATGGTAGAACTTTAGCATTAAAAGGTTGTAGTGTATTGGTAGTTGGAAAACACTGGGGTGGATTCCAAGATGGATTAATTGATATGGGTGGAGAAGGAGCTAAATATACATATTTTTCTCAACTTAAAAATATTGTACTTGTTGCAGATACAGATGAAGAATTTGAAAAGCGTGAGCAACAAAAGAAAAATAAAGCTTTAAGATGGGCTGGTATGAGATTAGCTGAATATATAGGAAGCTGTGTAGCTGAAATGGAGCCAGAGGAAGTAGAAACATATGAATTAAATCCTCTTACAAAGCGTACAAAAGAAGAAAATGATTTACCAAATGTTGCATTGGTGCTTCAGCCTCAATCGCAAATGGAAGAGTTAGGATATAATGATTTAGTATATGGATGGGATTGTAACCGTATGGTACCTACATTCATGCATCCAAATGAAGTATTAGATGGTGCTATGATTTCAGGTTCGTTTATGCCTTGTTCATCAAAGTGGTCCACTTACGACTTCCAAAATTTACCTATGATCAAGAGGTTATATCAAGAACATGGAAAAACAATTAATTTTGTAGGAATTATTATGTCAAACTTAAATGTAGCACTTGAGCAAAAAGAAAGAGCTGCTTTATTTGTAGCACAAATGGCAAAATCATTAGGTGTTGATGCTGCAGTTGTAGCTGAAGAAGGATATGGAAATCCAGATGCTGACTTTATTGCGTGTATTGTAGCACTAGAGGATGCAGGTGTTAAAACAGTAGGTCTTACAAATGAATGTACTGGTAGAGATGGTGCTTCTCAACCACTAGTAACGTTAGATCCAAAAGCAGATGCTATTGTATCTTGTGGAAATGTTTCAGAATTAATCAAATTACCACCAATGGAAAAAGTGATAGGAGAATTACAAGCTCTAGCTCGTGATGGATTGTCAGGTGGCTGGGAAGGCGATGAAGTGTTAGGATCATCTGTAAAAGAAGACGGATCAATTATTATGGAAAACAATGCTATGTTCTGTGGAGATCGAGTTGTAGGTTGGTCTACTAAGACAATGGTAGAATATTAAGGAGGTGTAGAAAATGAAAAAAGCGATACTTTATTTAAATCAGTTCTTTGGACAAGTAGGTGGAGAGGATGTAGCAGATTTCGCTCCAGAAATTAGGGAAGGTCAAGTAGGAGCTGCTATGGCACTTAATCAAGCATTAAAAGGAGTAGCAGAGGTAACGCATACGATTATATGTGGAGATAACTTCATGGGTTCAAATCAAGAAGAAGCTGTTGAAAGAATACTTGGGTTCTTAGAAGGAAAAGAGTTTGATATATTCTTTGCAGGACCAGCATTTAGAGCAGGAAGATATGGTAGTGCTTGTGGACATATTTGTAAAGCAGTACAAGAAAAATTTGGTGTACCTGTTGTGACATCTATGAATGATGAAAACCCAGGGGTTGAAATGTTCAGTAAAGAAATGTACATTTTCAAAGGTGGAGCAAGTGCTGCAAAAATGAGAAAAGACATGAAAGCAATGGCTAAATTTGGTGTTAAAATACTAAATGGAGAAGAGCTTTTATCAGCAGACGAAGAAGGATACTATGGAAGAGGAAAGAGACATCAAAAATGGTTAAATCCTCCTGTTGCTGCTCCAGATAGAGTTATTGATATGTTACTTAAGAAAATTTCTGGAGAAGAATTCGTTACTGAATTACCAATTCCAGAATTAGATTTAGTGCCAATAGCTCCAAAAATTAAGGATTTAAGTAAAGCAAAAATTGCTTTAGCTACTTCTGGTGGAATTGTTCCAGTAGAAAATCCTGATAGAATTCAATCAGCATCAGCTACTAGATGGGGTAAATATGATGTATCAAATCTTGATAATTTACCAGCGGGAGTATTTAAGACAATTCATGCAGGATATGATCCAGCGGCAGCAGATGCAAATCCAGATGTTTGTGTGCCATTAGATGCATTAAGAGCATATGAAAAAGAAGGAAGAATTGGAGCTGTTCATGATGTGTTTTATACCACTGTAGGAACAGGAACAACTCAAAAAGAAGCAGCTAGAATGGGTAGAGAAATCGTAGAAGATTTAAAAGCTAGTGGAGTAGATGCAGTAATTCTAACATCAACCTGAGGTACTTGTACACGTTGCGGTGCAACGATGGTAAAAGAAATTGAAAAAGCTGGAATTACAATCGTACAAATGGCAAACTTAATCCCTGTTGCAAAAACAGTGGGAGCAAATAGAATGGTACCGACTATCTCTATTCCTTATCCACTAGGAGATCCAAATACTTCTGAAGAGGAACAATGGAAACTTAGATATCATAGAGTAGGTGTTGCGTTAGATGCTTTAGAAACAGAAATTAAGGAGCAAACTGTATTTAAAGTAAAATTCTAATAAATGGAGGGATACACCGTATGAGGGATAAAAAGAGTAATAGTGTACTTAATATATCCTTAGCGGTTGTATTTGCCATCGTTATCTGGGGAATAGCTTCCCCTGATAGCTTTGGTAATGCTGCTAATGGATTTTTCAATATGGTTGTTAATAATTTTAGTTTTATGTATTTAATTGCCATGTTCATATTTGTATCATTTGCATTATTTCTTGCATTCAGCAAATTTGGACGCATTAAATTAGGTCCTGATGATTCGAAACCAGAGTATAGTACAGCATCATGGTTTGCAATGCTATTTGGAGCAGGAATGGGAATTGGACTAGTATTTTGGGGAGCTGCAGAGCCATTAAATCATTTTATTGCCCCTCCATTTGGTATCGAACCAGGAACTGCAGAAGCTGCCAATTTTGCTATGAAAACATCTTTTATCCACTGGGGATTTCATCCATGGGCTAATTATAGTATCATAGGACTTGCCTTAGCTTATATGCAATTCAGAAAAAACAAACCAGGTCTTATCAGTTCGATTTTTATTCCCCTACTTGGAGAAGAAAGAGTAAATGGACCTATAGGAAAAACAATCGACATTCTAGCTGTATTTGCTACTGTTGCAGGTGTAGCTACTTCTCTTGGATTAGGAACTCTTCAAATTAATGGTGGTCTTAGCTTTATATTTGGTATACCATCGACAACTCTTGTACAGCTTATTATTATTGGTGTTGTTACATTAATATATATTTGGACAGCAGTTAGTGGAATTGAGAAAGGAATTAAAGTGTTGTCAGATATAAACTTATATGCTGCAATTGCTATTTTAGTAGGTTCAATAGCAATTGGTCCTACAGTGAAAATTATAAATTCTTTTACTAATGGTTTAGGAATGTATGTGAATGAATTTGTGCGAGATAGTTTCCATATTGAGCCTTTTGGAGATAATAGCTGGATTGGTGGCTGGAGAATATTCTATTGGGCTTGGTGGATTGCATGGGCACCATTTGTTGGGACATTTATTGCACGTATTTCTAAAGGTAGAACCATAAGAGAATTTGTTTTTGGAGTAATTGTTGCTCCATCATTAGCATCATTTGTATGGTTTGCTGCATTCGGTACATTAGGAATGAATCTAGGAATGGATATAGCAAGTGAAGCAGCTAAAGTTACAGAAACTGCATTATTTGTTGTGTTACAAAATTATCCATTAGGAAAACTTATATCTTTTGTAGCTGTATTCTTATTGTGTACATTCTTTATAACTTCTGCAAATTCAGCTACTTTTGTATTAGGAATGATGACTTCTCATGGAGATTTAAACCCATCTAATGGGAAAAAAATCGTTTGGGGTCTAATTCAGGCATTATTGGCTGTAGCGCTACTGCTTGCAGGAGGATTAAAAACATTACAAATCGGTTCTATTGCAGCTGCATTCCCGTTTATTACTATAATGATATTAGCATGTATTTCTCTTTATAAAGCGTTGTCTGCTGAAAAATTAGATTAGTATACAAAAAAAGTTTCAAAATGCTTATATTATGATTGTGGAAGATCTCTAGATTCCATAGCACACTAAATCTGGAGATCTTTTGCAAAAAACGAAGAACTGGTGTAAATGCTTCAACAAAGAAGTGTAAATGAGTATAATCAGTAGGGTTTGTAGTGTTATGAAATGATCGTGATTGATGAGACAAAATAAATATGATTTTTATAATCGTGCTTATAAAATAATCATGATTATAAAATAATCTCGATTATAAAATAATCATGTTTACAAATTTTGAAATTATGGTATTATAGAGATGAAATTAAATTTATCTAAGGGGACTATTCCTTGAAAATAAATAAAAATAGTGGAAAGTATAAAACTTAAAGGGAGGATAGATATGCAAAACTTATATGATGTAATTATTGTTGGTTCAGGACCTGCGGGACTTGCAGCAGGATTATATGCTTCAAGAGCTAAAATGAAAACTTTGATTTTAGAAAAAAATAAAGTTGGAGGACAAATTGTTACAACAAATGAAGTAGCAAATTATCCAGGATCGGTTCCAGAAGCTACAGGGCCGAAATTAATTGCAAGAATGGTAGAACAAGCTGAGGAATTTGGAGCAGAAAGAAAAAAAGATACTATCGTAGATGTAGATTTCACACAAAAAATTAAAGTTGTAAAAGGTGAAAAAGAAGAGTATAAAGCAAAAGCAGTAATTATTGCAACAGGTGCAACACCAAGACCAATTGGCTGTCCAGGAGAAAAAGAATTAACTGGAAAAGGTGTGTCTTATTGTGCCACTTGTGATGCGGACTTCTTCACAGAATTAGAAGTGTTTGTAATAGGTGGAGGAGATTCAGCCGTTGAAGAAGCTATGTACTTAACTAAATTTGCAAGAAAAGTAACAGTTGTACATAGAAGAGATGAACTAAGAGCTGCTAAATCTATTCAAGAAAAGGCCTTCAAGAATGAAAAATTAAACTTCATGTGGGACACTGTAGTTGAAGAATTAAAAGGTGATGGGATCTTAGAGTCTATTGTATTTAAAAACAAAAAGACTGGAGAAATCAATGAATACCATGCTGATGAAGATGATGGAACTTTTGGAGTATTCCCATTTATAGGTTTCCTTCCATTCAGTGAAGTATTTAAAGGAAAAATAGAATTAGATGCAGGTGGATATATTCCAACAGATGCAGATATGAAAACAAATGTAGAGGGAGTATTTGCAGCAGGAGATATTCGTGTAAAATCTTTAAGACAGGTAGTAACTGCTACAGCTGATGGTGCTATGGCAGCTGTATCAGCAGAAAAATATATTGAAAATAATTTTGAAGAATAGGAAGGGGAAAAATTATGTTATCAGTAGATAAGAAAACTTTCCAAGAAGAAGTATTAGATGCACAAGGATTTGTTCTTGTAGATTACTGGAGTGATGGTTGTGAGCCATGTAAAGCATTAATGCCAGATGTAGAAGAATTAGAAAAGAAATATGAAGGAAAAGTAAAATTTACAAAGTTAAATACAATGAAAGCAAGAAGACTTGCAATAGGACAAAGAGTTTTAGGTTTGCCAACAATTTCTTTATATAAAGATGGAGAAAAAGTTGAAGAAGTAACTAAAGATGATGCAACAAAAGCAAATATTGATGCTATGATTGCAAAACATGTAGGATAGTTTATAATCTACTTTGGTAAGATACCAAAAGTAAATTATATAAATAAAAATTATGAGAAAGGGTGGTAACCATGAGTATTTTAGATGGTAAAAAAGTCATCATTGTTGGTGACAGAGATGGTATACCAGGTCCTGCTGTAGAGGAATGCCTAAAGGGCACAGGTGCAGAAGTAGTATTCTCTTCTACTGAATGCTTTGTCTGAACCGCTGCAGGAGCAATGGACTTAGAAAATCAAAATAGGGTAAAAACATTAACAGAAAAGTATGGAGCAGAAAATATGCTAGTACTTTTAGGAGCAGCAGAAGCAGAAGCTGCAGGCTTAGCTGCTGAAACTGTAACAAATGGAGACCCTACTTTTGCAGGTCCATTAGCAGGAGTTCAGTTAGGACTCAGAGTATATCATGTAGTAGAACCAGAAATTAAAGAAGCTGTAGACGCAGAAGTATATGAGGACCAAATTGGCATGATGGAAATGGTTCTTGAGGTAGATGAGATCATTGAAGAAATGAGCTCTATCAGAGACGAATTTTGTAAATTTTAATGAAATTTATTTAAGAAAAAGGAAATAAAATTTGTAGGTTTTATTGATAATAAAGACTGAAAGATAAATGGGTGATAGATATCACCCATTTATTCAAATTATATGGAGGTGGAAAAATGAGTTTTCCAGTAATAAAAGGTTCAGGATATGCATTAGTGTATACGCCTGATATGATTATCCATAATGGAACAACCCAAACTACAGAGAGAATTACAAATCCTGATTCAGAATATCTTAAAAAGTTACCAGAGCATATTAGAAGCTATGAAGAAGTTTTAAATTATGCGCCGAACCAAGTATACATAGGAAATATGAATCCAGAGGATTTAAGAGAATATGATTTACCTTGGTGCAAGCAAGACGCTAAGAGCAAAGATCGTTTTGGAAAATTTGGAGAAATTATGCCGCAAGATGAATTTATTGCCCTTATAAAGATTGTAGATGCATTTGATCTTGTGAAGATTGAAAAAGGCTTTACACAAATATTAAAAGAGAAAGTAGAAAATCATCCATTATTTAAAGAAGAGGTAGAAAAGTTAAAAGAGGGAGAAGAATTAGCTGAAATTGAGAAATTTGTCAATGAGCAGCATGCAGAAGCTCTTTATCATGAAGGAAAATTAGTAGGTTGCGTAAAAAGAGCTCATGATGTAGATGTCAATTTAACTTCCCATATTCTTTTTGAAAATCTAGTAGTAAAAGCTTCAGGTGTTTTAGCATTTAAGCATCTTGTAGATAAAAACAATTTAGATGTAGCAAATATTGATTATGTGATTGAGTGTTCAGAAGAAGCTTGTGGAGATATGAACCAAAGAGGTGGCGGAAACTTTGCAAAAGCTATAGCAGAATGTGCAGGAGCTATCAATGCAACAGGTTCAGATACAAGAGGATTTTGTGCGGCACCGACTCACGCACTTATTCAAGCAGCATCCCTAGTAAAAGCAGGAACTTATGAAAATGTAGTGATCGTAGCAGGTGGAGCTACAGCAAAGCTTGGTATGAACGGAAAAGATCATGTGAAAAAAGAATTACCTGTATTAGAAGATGTAGTAGGTGCATTTGCGATTCTTATCAGTAAAAATGATGGAGTAAATCCAATCATTAGAACAGACTTAGTAGGAAGACACACAGTAGGAACAGGATCGTCTCCTCAAGCAGTTATAACATCATTAGTTACAGCACCTCTTGATAAGGGTGGACTTAAGATTACAGATATAGATAAATATTCTGTTGAAATGCAAAATCCAGATATTACAAAGCCAGCAGGAGCTGGAGATGTACCAGAGGCAAATTATAAAATGATTGGTGCTTTAGGGGTTAAGAGAAAAGAATTAGAAAGAAAAGAATTAAAAGGTTTTGTAGAAAAGCATGGTATGCCAGGTTGGGCACCAACTCAAGGACATATTCCATCAGGAGTGCCTTATTTAGGATTTGCAAGAGAAGATTTGACAGAAGGGTCATTAAATAGAGCTATGGTTGTAGGAAAGGGAAGTTTATTCCTAGGAAGAATGACAAATCTATTTGATGGGGTATCTGTAGTCCTTGAAAGAAATCCAGGAGAAGAAGAGTCTGTAGGTGTATCAAAAGAAGAAATTAAAAATATGATAGCGGAGGCTATGAAAGATTTCGCATCCCATCTACTAAGCGAATAGGGAGGGAGCATCATGGGACAAAATAAGGCGGTAAAACAAATCATAGGAAATACTTTTATGGAGATCGCTGAAGCTTTAAAAACAGGCGAATTTGGAGAAAAAATAAAGGTAGGTCTTACTATATTAGGTAGTGAGCATGGTATAGAAAACCTAGTAAAAGGTGCAGAAATAGCAGCCAAAAGAGAAGAAGGATTTGACATTGTCCTTATTGGACCAAAGGTTGAAACAAATTTAGAGGTTGTAGAAGTTGCATCAGAAGAAGAAATGCACAAAAAAATGGAAGAATTATTAGATAGTGGATATATTAGTGCTTGTGTAACCATGCACTATAACTTTCCAATAGGAGTATCTACAGTAGGAAGAGTAGTTACACCAGGTTTTGGAAAAGAAATGTTCTTAGCAACAACAACAGGAACATCTTCAGCCCATAGAACAGAAGCTATGGTGAAAAATGCATTATATGGAATCATTACAGCAAAAGCTATGGGAATACAAGACCCAACAGTAGGAATCTTAAATCTAGATGGAGCAAGACAAGTAGAAAGAGCATTAAAGGAATTAAGTAGCAATGGCTATAAGATTAACTTTGCAGAATCTATGAGAGCAGATGGCGGAGCCGTAATGAGAGGAAATGACCTTTTAGGTGGAACTGCTGATGTAATGGTAACAGATACCCTTACAGGAAATATCATGATGAAAGTATTCTCATCCTTTACAACAGGAGGAAGCTACGAAGGACTAGGGTATGGCTATGGTCCAGGAGTAGGAGCTGACTATGATAGAATTATTTTGATTCTTTCAAGAGCATCTGGTTCACCAGTAGTTGCAAATGCTTTAAGCTATGCAGCAAAGGTAGCTAAAGGAAAGATTACAAAGGTAGCGAAGGAAGAATACGAAAAAGCAAAGAAAGCGAAGCTCGAAGAAATATTAAAAGGGTTAACCAAAGATACTAAAAAAGCATCAGAAAGTGATGAAGAAGTAGCTATGCCACCAAAGGAAGTCGTAACAGGTGCTATATCAGGAATTGACATTATGGATTTAGAAGATGCAGTAAAAGTATTATGGAAAAATGGAATTTATGCAGAAAGTGGAATGGGTTGTACAGGACCAATCGTTCTTGTGAATGAAGAAAAGCTAGATCAAGGAACAAATATCTTAGCAAAAGCAGGTTTTGTTGCAAAAGAAGGAGATATTTGTTAAATCTATAAATATGTAATAAGAGAATTCTTTTTATTAGAAAAGGATTCTCTTTATTTTTGTAGAATAAATAAGAAAAAAGGAAGATTATAGTATATTCAATGGAAATAATGAAATTCTTATTGAGGGAGGCAAAAAAATATGATAGATGTAGGTAAAGAAAATTTTCAAAGAGAAGTATTAGAAGCAAATGGGTATGTCATTGTGGATTATTGGTGTGAAGGATGTCGACCTTGTATGGCTTTGATGCCAGATATAGAAGCCCTTGCAGTAAAATATGAAGGGGAAATTAAATTTACAAAATTGAATACAGCAAAAGCTAGGAGAGTAGCTATAGTACAAAAAATTTTAGGGCTTCCAGCAGTTGCTTTATATAAAGATGGTGAGAAAACTGATGAAGTAATTAAGGAAGAAGCAACAAAAGAAAATATTGAAAATATGATTAAGAAAATTTTGTAAAACTCCGGAATAGCCGGAGTTTTTGATATAATAAAGAGAGAGAATAGATGTTATTTAAAAGAGGAAATTGTAAAATTATGAAGAATATAATAATAAAATGAAGGTTGAAATTTGAAAGAGGTGCAAAAGATGACAGAGTCTACATTGGTCCAAATAAATCCACATGAAGTTGTTTTTTCATTGGATATTGGAACAAAAAGTGTCGTAGGAATTATTGCAAAGCAAGAAGGAGAAAAGTTTATAGTCATAGATGTTGAGATGATGGAATATTCAATGCGTGCTATGTATGATGGACAAATACATGATATTGATAAAGTTGCACAGGTAGCAAGGAAAGTAAAAGAAAAGCTTGAGAATAGAGTAGGATTTAAACTGACAAAAGTAGCTATTGCAGCAGCGGGTAGAGCATTAAAAACATGTAGAGTACAAGTTAGTAGAGAGGTTGATCATTCAAAAGAGATTGATCAAGCTACTATTAATAGCTTAGAGGTTGAAGGAATACAAAAGGCACAAAAAATGCTAGACCAAGAGATAGAGAATAAAGGTATAAAATATTATTGTGTTGGATATACAGTAGTAAATTATTATTTAAATGAGAGTAGGATGATCTCTCTAAAAGGGCATAAAGGAGATACAATAGATGCAGATATTTTAGCTACTTTTTTACCCCATATTGTTGTAGATAGTCTGTATTCTGTTATGAATAAGATTGGATTAGAAGTGGTTCACTTAACCCTAGAACCTATTGCAGCGATCCATGTAGCTATTCCTCCAAAGCTTAGATTGCTCAATCTGGCATTGGTGGATATAGGGGCAGGAACGTCAGATATAGCTATAACACAAGATGGAACTATTGTATCTTATGCTATGGCATCTGTCGCAGGTGATGAAATTACAGAAGCCATCGCTAAGGAATTTTTACTAGACTTTAATACAGCTGAAAGGTTAAAAATTGAATTGAATAAGAAAGAAAGTCATGAATTTGAAGATATTGTAGGAATCCCTTATACTTTAACAACAAAAGAGATTTTAGAAAAAATAGCACATGTTATTGAAAATCTTGCCTCTGAGATTGCAGAAAAGGTAATTGAATATAATGGAAAATCGCCAAGTGCTGTATTTTGCATAGGCGGTGGGAGCCAAATACCTACTTTAACGAAATATTTAGCTAATAAATTAGCATTAAGACCAGAACGAGTTGTTGTTAGAGGAACTGAAATTATTGAAAATATTGAATTTTCATGCGAAAAACTTGAAGGACCTGAATTTATTACACCTATTGGTATTGGAATTATTAGCGTAAAGGAACGAGATGATAATTTTATAGAGGTAAGTGTAAATAATGATTTGATAAAATTATTTAATGCTAAAAAGCTTCTTGTATCAGATGCCCTTATTAGAGCAGGGGTGAATGCAAAGAAACTAATTGCTAGAAGAGGGAAAAATTTAACTATCTATGTAAACGGACAAATGAAGATCATAAAGGGAAGCTTTGGAGAGCCTGCAAAAATTTATTTAAATGGAAAATATAGTAGCCTGGATGAACAGGTTCATCATAAGGATCAAATCCATATTGAAGGAGCTATTGATGGTGTAGATGCATCTATTTTGTTAAAGGATTTAATAAAAGATATGAATAGGGTCAATTTTAATGGATTAGATATTAATTTAATGAATAAATTATTGGTAAATGAAAAAGAGGTCCCTATGGATTATGAAATCATGGAGGGAGATCGTATAACTTTTGTAGAAATTCATAATGTAGAAGATCTTTTGAAAAGATTTAATATAGATGATAAAAAAACGAATGTACGTGTAAATGGAATAGAAGTTGGGAAAATGCATCTATTAAAGCATAAAGATGAAATTGTTACAGTAGAAGAAAAGGAGAAAATAGCATTTGATAAAAAGACAGTATATGAAAATAGAATAGAAGATAATAAAATTAAAATCATTGTAAATGAACAGGTTGTGGAGATTCCAAAGAAAGGAAGACCTCTTATTTTTGTGGATATTTTTGAATATTTTGATTTTGATAGGACGAAAGCAAAAGGAAGTTTAATTACAAAATTAAATGGTCTAAAAGTAGGTTATACAGATACAATAAAGGATGGGGATAAGATAGAAATTTATTGGAAAAAAAATAACTAGAGAAAGAATGTTCCCTAGTCGTTTTTGGTTGCGGAGGCAGGATTTGAACCTACGACCTCCGGGTTATGAGCCCGACGAGCTACCGCTGCTCTACTCCGCTATGATTTACTTTCAATAATAGTATATGTAGCTGGATCTAAAATATTCCTATATTTTAGAAAAGGAGGGATAAAAATCCCTCCAAGGATAAAAGGGGGAAATTTCGTTGTGGATCTATGTCCACTACATATTATGCATGTACGAAAAAAATGTGACAGAAGGATATTGGTAGTAAATAGAAAAAACTTATGGTACACTATTTAAGGAAATAGTGTGTATAGTAGGCATATGCGTTTTTATAATATAATAAAATACATTATAAGATTTTGTAATAAGGTTTGCAAAAGGGGGAAGTTTGTTGGATTCGAAAGGAAAAGAGCAAGAAAAAAATTTGAATGCTAGTATGGGATTGATCATTGTTTTATTAAGTTTTCTTATTTTTACTACAGCAATAGGATTTTTTTTCCTTTATAAAGATACAATTTATGATGGTGTGATGATAGAAAATTTGGATGTAGGAGGCCTTTCTACTACACAGGCACAGAAAAAAATCAAAACTCATTTTGACGATTTAAGTGTAAACGGAGAAATTCACTTTAAATATGGAGATCAAGTTTTTCATGCAAAAAATAACGAAATTGGATATGCCTTTGATTATATGAATGCTGCCAATGAGGCTTATAAAATAGGAAGAGAAGGAAATCATTTTGAAAGGCTACAAAAAATTCTTTCTTTATATACAAAGCCAGAGAATATTAGCTTATCAGCTATTTATGAGCATGAGAAGTTAGATGCTATTATATATAATATTCAAAAAAAAATTAATCAAAAAGCAAAGGAGGCTATGATTACTAGAAAAAATGGAGAGTTTATTATCACAGATGAGAAGATTGGACAACAATTAAATGCAAATCAAACCAAAATACTTTTAGAAGAGGAATTAACAAAAAATAAATTTGAAAATGAAATAACAATAGAACTCCCTGTTGAAACTGTTTCACCTAAAATCACTTCTGAAAGTTTAAGCACTATCCATGATTTGATGGGGGAGTATACTACAAGATTTAATATTAATAGGAAAGGAAGAACACAGAATCTTAGATTAGCAGCAAGTAAAATTAATGGAATTGTACTTATGCCTATGGAGACTTTTTCCTTTAACAAGGTGGTAGGGCCAAGAACGAAAGAAAGTGGTTACAAGGATGCACCCATAATATTTAAAGGAGAAGTAGTACCGGGACTTGGAGGTGGAGTGTGCCAAGTGTCTAGTACTTTATATAATGCTATATTACTTAGTAATCTAGAAGTGGTTGAAAGGTATAACCACACCCTTCCTTCTAGTTATGTAGCGAAAGGTATGGATGCAACTGTATCTTATGGTGTTTTAGATTTTAAATTCAAAAATATAATGAATACACCTATTTATATAGAAAGCTACATGAAAAGCAATATAATGATTGTTAAAATATATGGTCGAAAAATAGATAATAAGAAAATAAGGGTAATAACTGAGCAAAATCAAATAGTAAAAAGACCTTTAGAAATTAAATATGATGCTAATTTACTTGAAGGGCAAGAAAGAATAGATCAAAAAGGAAGAGATGGATATAGAGTAACTACCTATAGATTAATTTATGAAAATGGAAAACTTTTGGAAAAACAGCAAATATCAAAAGATTATTATAAGCCACAAAAACAGATTATTATTAAAGGTACAAAGAAGCTACCTATATCTAATAGGGATGATATAGAAGTCCCTCCTACAGAGGAAGTGCAAGTAGGAGAAGAAAGCAATAGAGCATCCCAAGAAATACAAGTAGAAGAAAATAATATAGAACCCCAAGAAATAGAACAAAATGTTACAGAAACAATAGAATATACAGAGGAAATGGATGGTCCATTCCAAGAAGAAAATTAATTTTAACATATACTAGTGAAAACAGGATTAAAAGAGGTGACGCAATGAACAAAGCATTATATGACAAAGAGATACAATGTCCTGTGTGTAAGAATCTTTTTAGTACTAAAAAGATGAGAACTTCTGCTATTAGAATAGAAAAAAGAGATACAGATTTTTGTGTGTATTATAATGGAGAAAATCCTATATTCTATGGAGTTTTTGTCTGCCCTAATTGCGGATATGCTGCTCTTGAAAGCGTATTTCAAGAAATAAGCCCTTCGGGAAAGAAGATTATTTTAGAGAAGATAGGTGCTAAATGGGAACAAAGAAATTTTGGAAGTGAAAGAGATATTTATAAAGCAATTGAGGTTTATAAACTAGCTTTATTAAGTGGGCAATTAATCAACCAAAAGAAGGGAATATTAGCAACTCTTTGCCTTAGATTATCATGGTTGTATAGATATATTGATATAGAGAGAGAATTAGATTTTACTGCACATGCTGTAAATTGTTTTGAAGAGGCTTTTCGATATGAGCCCTTACCTATTGGAAATCTGGATGAAGTCTCTTTATTGTATCTACTAGGAGAATTGAATCGAAGACTTGGAAAATATGATGCAGCAATTGATTGGTTTAATAAGGCAGTAAGTAATCGCGATATTAAGAGAAAAAGAAAGCTAGATGTGATGGCAAGAGAGCAATGGAGTTTAGCAAAGGAAGAATATAAAAAGCAGAAGGAAAAAAATGAAGCTATGGCATATGCTGAAAATGAAGATTTGATATAAAAATTGATAAAATGTACCTACTGTTTTCTATTATGATAGGAAATAGCATAGCTTTAAAAGAAGGTAAATATAAGACATAAAAAAAGAAAATGTATATTAGTAGGATGTTGATTTAGTAAAATAAAATTCATATACACGAGGAGAAAGAAAATGGAAAATCTGATATAGTTATCTTTGATAAATAAGTCCCTCAAAATAGATAGGGACATATTTTTTTTAGGCAAGAGAAATAAGCTTAGAAGAGGTGATCCTATGACAGGAAAAATTACCCTAGTTACAGGTGGGGCAAGAAGTGGAAAAAGTAATTATGCAGAAACCTTAGCAAAAAATTCAGGAAGAAAAGTTGCGTATTTAGCTACGGCTATTCCGTTTGATGAGGGGATGAAGGATAGAATCAAAAAACATAGACAATCTAGACCAAAGGTGTGGACAACCTATGAAGGCTATAAAAATTTATATGAAATGATTCCTAAAATAAAAGAAGGGCATGAAGTGATATTATTAGATTGTGTTACCATTATGGTAACCAATTTGATGTTTGAAGAAGATGTAAATTGGGATGAGATTGATCATGAAAATATTGATGAAATGGAAAAAAAGATTAAAGAGCAAATCATAAAGCTCATAGAAGCTATTCGAGAAAATAAAATTTGGTGCATTATGGTTACGAATGAGTTAGGAATGGGAATTGTACCTGGAAATAGAATATCTCGTATATTTAGAGATATTGCAGGAAGAATGAATCAAATCATAGCTAAAGAAGCTGATGAAGTGTATTTTACAGTTTCAGGGATTCCTATGCAATTGAAATAGGAGGGTATAGATATGAAAAAATTTATTGTCATACTTCAATTTTTAACGCGCATTCCTATTAATATAAACTTACAAGTAGATGAAAATGATTTTTCAAATGGAATTATCTACTTTCCTGTAGTAGGACTTATAATTGGTATGTTTATGGCGGTTTTTTATTATATAGGACATAGGATAGGAGGAACTTTTTTAGCTGCTGTTATGACTGTTATAGGAGGAGTTTTTATTAGTGGCGGATTACATCTAGATGGTCTAGGAGATACCTTTGATGGTGTTTATAGTAATCGTCCAAAGGAGCGTATATTAGAAATTATGAAGGATAGTAGATTAGGAACAAATGCAGCTTTAGCCATATTTTCTAATATCCTCCTAAAAATAGCTCTAATCAATAGTTTTTCTGTACCAAAAGTTCATGCAGTTGTACTCCTTATGCCTGTTTTTTCTAGATTATCTATTGTATATGGATCAAGATTTTCTGTTTATGCAAGAAAAAATGGCATGGGAAATATATTTATAGGAAAGACAAACAATAAGCATTTGATTGTAGCTGTAATCACTACATTGATTATAGCTTTGATAAATATCCCAGCTATGCCCTTTATTTTGGTAGGTCTTTTGTTCAGCCTTTGGTATGTAAGACATATAAGTAGTAAAATTGATGGTATGACAGGAGATACATTAGGAGCTTTATGTGAATTATCGGAATTAGTTTACTTGTTCTATTTTGCAATGATTTAGAGAGTTGGTGATCTTTTGAAATTAATATTTGTAAGACATGGAGAAACAGAACATAATCATAAAGGACTATACTGTGGATGGAATGATTTAGAGCTAACAGAAAAAGGAAGGGTTCAGGCGGAAGAAGTTTGTGAAAAGTTAAAGGAAAAAGATTTAGATTTGATCATTACAAGTGATTTGAATAGAACGATTCAAACAGCAGAGAGCGTCAATAAATGTCACAACATAAAAATCACTTTAGAGAAAAACTTAAGAGAAATGAATTTTGGATTATGGGAAGGATTAAGTTATAAGGAAATAAAAGAAAAATATAAAAAAGAATTAAATGAATGGGAAAAGGATTGGGTTGGCTACGCCCTCCCTAGTGGAGAGAGCGTAATGAATATGTATGAAAGGGTTACATTCACAATAGATCAAATAACTCATCAATATAAAAATAAAAATATTTTAATTGTATCTCATGCTGGATGTATTCGATCTATTTTAGCTCATTTAATAGGAAATGGAATAGAAGATTATTGGAAGTATAAAATAGAAAATTGTGGCATTATTACAATTGAAATGGTAGATGATTTCCCAGTTTTAATCGGTTTAAATCAGTAGCATGCATTTATACAATGTAAAAACGGTTGAAATAAATGTCGTATTTTGATAGGATTGAATAAGATAAATAATGAAAATGGGTGTAATAACGCTTAAAAAGGAAGTTCGGTGAAAATCCGACACAGCCCCCGCTACTGTAAGTGAGGATGAAATCAACAAATTGTCACCTGAATTTTAGGGAAGACGTTGAGAGTAAGGTGATTCACGAGTCAGGATACTTGCCTATTTTATTTATTGAAGTACCTTCGGCGGGAAGGGAAGAGAGAGTTTTAATACTCATGCCCTGGCCAGTGCTGGTCAGGGTATTTTATTTTTGAAGGGATGATCACGATGAAGTTACCTAGATTCGTATTAGCAGGAACCCAAAGTGGGGTAGGGAAAACCACTATTTCTACTGGAATCATGGCTGCTCTTAAAAATAGGGGAATGAATGTACAACCCTTTAAGGTGGGACCAGATTATATAGATCCTGCTTTTCATACTTTTGTAACAGAAAATAAATCTAGAAATTTAGATAGCTTTATGTTAGATGAAGATACCATTAAAAAATTATTCATTAAGAATGGAAAAGATAAAGATATAGCTGTTATTGAAGGGGTTATGGGTCTATATGATGGCTATGGTGTGAAAAAAGATGAAGGAAGCACTGCTCATGTTTCAAAAATCATAAAAGCACCTGTTATTTTAATCATTAATGGAAAGGGTATGTCATCTAGTGCAGCTGCTCAAGTATTAGGATACAAGCTATATGATGAAGATGTAGACATAAAGGGTATTATTATCAATAATATTTCAGGAGATGCCCATTATGAGTTGTTAAAAGAAAGTATTGAAAGGGATACAAAAATAAAATGTGTTGGGTATTTAAAGCCTAACAAAAATATTGAATTAAAAAGTAGGCACTTAGGATTGATTCCTAGTGTAGAGGTAAAGAACCTAGAAAGAAAGATAGATGAAATTGCGAAGATGGTGGAAGAAACTATTGATTTAGATGGCTTATTAGCTATTGCAAGTAGTACCCCTGAGATGGACGCCCCACTCGAAAAAATTAAAAGCATTGGAGAAAATGTAAATATTGGAGTTCCTTTAGATAATGTTTTTAATTTTTATTATGAAGATAACTTGGATTTGCTAAAGGATTTAGGAGCAAATATCATATATTTTAGTCCACTAAAGGATGAAAAGTTACCTCAAGATCTACAGGGGCTATATATAGGGGGAGGATTTCCTGAAGTTTTTGCAAAGGAATTAGAAGGAAATATTTCTATGAAAAATAGCATAAAAGAAGGGATAGAAAAAGGTTTACCTACCTATGCAGAATGTGGGGGGCTTATGTATTTATCAGAGGCCATCACTACCTTAGAAGGAAAAAAATATAACATGGTAGGCATATTTCATACAGAATCAAAAATGACAAAGAGACTTCAAAGATTTGGATATGTCCATGTGAATATGGAAAAGTCTTGTGTCATAGCTAAGGAAAATAAATCTACAAGAGCCCATGAATTTCATCGATCTATGATAGAGGATCACGAAAAAAATGAATATGTATATAGAGTAGATAAAATCAGAAATGGAGAAAAAATAAAAAGTTGGCAATGTGGAGTAAAAAAATATAATGCACTAGGCGCTTATGCCCATATTCATTTTTATAGCAATATAAGTATTGCAAAGGATTTTGTCGAAAATTGTTTGCGCTTTAAGGATAGGAGTCGTGAAAAATATGAAAAATAAAAGCTTAATGTTTCAAGGAACAGCTTCTTCTGTAGGAAAGAGTTTATTAACAGCAGCATTTTGTAGAATCTTTAAGCAAGATGGTTACAGAGTAGCACCCTTCAAATCTCAAAATATGGCACTGAATTCATATATCACAAAAAAAGGAATGGAAATGGGTCGTGCTCAGGTTGTACAAGCGGAGGCTGCTAAAGTAGAGCCAAGTGTGCTTATGAATCCTATACTTTTGAAACCAACAACAGATAAAAAATGTCAAGTGATTTTAAATGGAAAAGTACATAACAATATGTCTGCCGTTGAGTATCATGAATTTAAACCAACTCTAGCAAAAATGGTGAAAGCCTCTTTTGATGAATTAGAAAAAAATCATGATATTGTAGTATTAGAAGGAGCAGGAAGTCCTGCAGAAATCAATTTAAGAGATAAGGATATTGTCAATATGGGTATGGCAGAAATGTCAGATTCAGAGGTGATTCTTATTGGAGATATAGATCGTGGAGGAGTTTTTGCTTCTATATATGGAACCATCATGCTCCTTACAGAAAAAGAAAGAAAAAGAGTAAAGGGCGTTATTATCAATAAATTTAGAGGAGATGTAGAAATCTTAAAGCCAGGTATTAAAATGTTAGAGGAATTAATAAATATTCCTGTTTTAGGAGTGGTGCCTTATTATAATGTACAAATAGAAGATGAGGATAGCTTAGCTGAAAGATTTAGAAATCAAAGAAATAATAAAGGACAAATAGAGGTAGCCGTTCTTTATTTACCCCATGTATCTAATTTTACGGATTTTAATGTGTTTGAAACACAAGAGGATGTAAATTTAAGATATATCATGAGGGGGGAAGCTATTGGAAATCCAGATTTGTTGATTATACCTGGGTCTAAAAATACCATTGAAGATTTAGTTTATCTAAAAGAAACAGGTTTAGCAGAAGAGATTTTTAGACTCAATAGAGATAAAAAGCTGATTATAGGAATTTGTGGTGGATATCAGATGCTGGGTAAAAAATTGAGTGACCCTCATGGAACAGAAAGTGATATTAAAGAAACGAACGGATTGGGCTTATTAGATACAGAAACTATTTTTGAATTAGAAAAAACAACGACTCAAGTAGAAGCAGAAATTATAGCAGATCCTCAAAATAGCTTTCATGGAATAAAAGGTATGAAAATTAAGGGATATGAAATTCATATGGGTCAGACTAAGTTAGGAAAAGAAAGCACTCCTCTGAATCATATAAAAAATAGATTAAATGAAGATGTCTGCATTGAAGATGGAGCTATGAGTACATGTGGTAATGTAATGGGAACTTATATTCATGGGATATTTGATAATATTGAATTTACAAGAAAGATTCTTAATAATATAAGAAAAGCTAAGGGCTTAGAAGAAAAAGAAAGTAATGTGGAAAGCTTTGAAGCATTCAAAGAAAAAGAATACAATAAGCTTGCAAAGATTGTTCGTGAAAATGTAGATTTAGATAAAATTTATAAGATTATTCAGGGTGAATAAGGATGATTACAATAGGAATAGGTTATATAGCAGATTTAATATGGGGAGATCCTTACTGTATACCCCATCCTATAAGATTTATAGGTCGTGGTATAAGAAATACAGAGAAAGCTTTAAGAAAGCAGAAGGATAGTCCTAAGAAAGAAAAAGCATTAGGAGTTCTTTTAACATTTATAATTGTATGTAGTGCATACCTAATAACCTTTTTAATGATAAAGGCTTTTTCATATGTACATCCCTTTTTAGGATATTTGGTAGAAGCTTTCTTGATCTTTCAGATCCTAGCATCAAAGAGCTTAGATATAGAAAGTAGAAAGGTTCTTAATCAATTAAATAAAGATGATATAGGAGAAGCAAGACGATTTTTATCTTATATTGTTGGAAGAGAAACCAGTGAATTAAATGAGAATGAAATCGTCAGAGCTACAGTTGAGACTGTTGCAGAAAATACTACAGATGGAATTATAGCACCCTTATTTTATATTTTTATAGGGGGAGCGCCTTTAGGAATGGCATATAAGGCAGCTAATACATTAGATTCTATGGTGGGATATAAGAATGAAAAATATTTACATTTTGGATGGGCTTCTGCAAAATTTGATGATATTCTAAATTATATTCCTGCAAGATTGACAGCCTTTTTCATGGTTATAGCATCATTTTTGTTAAAATATGATTGGAAAAATTGTATATACATGATTATAAGGGATAGAAAAAATCATAAAAGTCCAAATTGTGCCTATCCAGAATCAGCTGTGGCAGGATCATTGAGGATACAATTAGGGGGAACTAATACTTATTTTGGGAAAGCTGTTTATAAGCCTACCATAGGAGATTCTTTAAGGAAACTTGAAAAAGAGGATATAGATCGAAGTATAAAAATTATGTATGCTACATCAGCTGTGAGCTTCGTTATTTTAGGACTTATAAAAATTGGTATATAGGAGGGGTATGATGAAGAAAGTAAAGCATGGCGGAAATATATATGAAATTGCAGAAAAACTAGGTGTACAAAAGGAAGAAATTATTGATTTTAGTGCAAATATTAACCCTCTTGGTGTACCAAATGCTTTTAAAAAAGCTTTAATTGAAAATATAGATATTATTGAAAATTATCCTGATCCAGAATACAATAGTTTGGTGAAAGCAATAGGGAAGGAGCATCAAATCAATCAAAATTATATAACTGTTGGAAATGGAGCCACAGAAGTAATCTTTTCTATGATTGCTAGTTTAAAACCAAAAAGGTCACTGATTCTTGCGCCTACCTTTGGAGAGTATGAGAGAGCGTTAATGAGAGTAGGAAGTAAGGTAGAATATTTTTATTTAAAAGAAGGAAATGATTTTTGTGTAGATGATGATATTTTAAAAGTCATTGATGAAAGCTTCGATTTAGTGATTCTTTGTAATCCAAATAATCCAACAAGTCAAATCGTTGAAAAGAGAAGACTTATAAAAATTTTAGACCATTGTAAGAAAAATCATGTCCATCTTATGATAGATGAAGCTTTTATTGATTTTGTAGATGAACCTAAAAAGGAAACTATGCTTTCTTATGTAGAAGGATATAATCATCTTTATATTATTAAAGCACTAACAAAATTTTATGCGCTACCAGGACTTCGTATTGGTTATGGAATTACTTCGAATAGAGAATTATTAGAGGATATGAATAATCATAAAGAGCCTTGGACCATTAATAGTTATGCAGCTATGGCAGGAATGGTTTTAGAGGATGAAAGCTATAAAAAAGAAAGCAGACAATGGATTCTAGCTGAAAGAAAAGCTTTTTTTGATGAATTGAAAAAAATAGATCAAATTAAAGTGTACAAGCCCAATGGGAATTATATATTATTTAAGCTTCTACAAAATAAAAAAGACATGAAAGAAGCTCTTCTAAAAAAGAGAATCTTAATAAGAAGCTGTAGTAATTATAATAATTTAGATGAAGTTTTCTATAGAATTGCTATTAAAGATCAAGCTTCAAATACAATTTTTATAAAGGCATTAAAAGAGGTACTGTATGAAGGTTAAAGCTATTTGTCCAGCTTCTTGTGGAGAACTTTTGCAAGGAGTTATTGGAGATGGAGAAAAATTAATATCTTATCCAGTCAATATGTATTCATCTGTCACAATAGAAGAAAAAAAAGATCCAGTTAGAAATGAAAGAAGAAAAAAAGCTATAGGCGCTATGTATAAAACAATTGATTATTTTGGATTACCTAGAAAGATTGGAGATACCCTAGAAGTTAAAGTAGTTTCTCATATACCTGTTGCTAAGGGAATGGCAAGTAGTACAGCAGATATTGCAGCAGTAGTAGGGGCAACGGCTAAAATAATAGGAAAAGAGCTATCTTCAGAGATATTAGCTAAAATTTGTACGCAAATTGAGGCAACGGATAGTACAATATTTCAACCATTAACCCTGTTTGACCACTTGAATGGGGAAAAAATTGAAAGCTTTGATTGGCATCCTCATTTAGATATATTGGTTTTAGAATCAGAGAAAAGACTAAATACACAAATCTTTAGAAGAAAAGATTATACCCATTTAAGGAAAGTCAATCAACCTAAAGTGGAGAAGGCTTATAAAACCTTTCAGTTAGCTTATGAAAAAAAAGATTATTTCCTTTTAGGAAAAGCAGCAACCATTAGCTCTTTAACTAATCAAAATATTTTATATAAGGAAAAGCTAGAAGAGATTATAGAACTTTCTCTAAAGTTTGGGTGCTATGGTGTGAATGTTGCTCATAGCGGTACGGTTTTAGGGATTATTTTTGAAAAAAGCAAAGCAGATGTAGAAAAGCTTATGAATGAAATAAAGGCAAAAGAAATTTATAAATACTATTATAAATATTATTTTACAAAGATGGTACAAGGCGGAGTTCGCATTGTAAATGAATAGTAGGAGGAGAAAAAATGAGTGATTATATAAAGGTACCCCATTTAATTGAAGAGAGAAGTTTTGAAATCATTACAGAGGAGTTAGGAGATAAAACTTTTCCAGAGGAAATAGGAAAAATAGTAAAGCGTGTGATTCATACTACGGCAGATTTTCAATATGCAGATCTTACGATTATTTCAGAAGGAGCTATTGCTTCTGCGAAAAAAGCTATCCAATCAGGAGCACATATTGTTACAGATACAAAAATGGCTATGTCAGGAATCAATAAAAAAAGAGTTGCTGAGCATGGTGGAGAAGTACATTGCTTTATATCAGATGAGGATGTAGCAAAAACAGCAAAAGAAAAGGGAACAACAAGAGCAATGGCAGCAATGGAAAAAGCCATAGGAGATGAAAAAAATAAAATATTTGTAATAGGAAATGCTCCTACTGCTTTATTTAAATTAAAGCAATTTATTGAAGAAGGAAAAGTAAAACCAGATTTAGTTATAGGCGTACCCGTAGGCTTTGTTGGAGCTGCTGAATCTAAAGAAGAATTTGAAAAGCTAAATGTTCCATATATTGTGACAAGAGGACGTAAAGGTGGAAGCACTGTAGCTGCCGCTATTGTGAATGCAATTTTATATATGATATAAACAAACTTAAAATGAGGGAAAAAGATGATTGATCGATACATTGTAAAAGATGGAAAGAAAATGAGATATGGTTATACAACGGGCTCCTGTGCAGCGGCTGCTTCAAAGGCTGCTGTTATGATGGCTTTGACAAAAGAAAAGATGGACATTGTAAAGATTGATACACCTAAGGGTTGGCAACTTCATATTGAAATAAAAGAATACAATATAGGAGAAAAGTTAGTTAGCTGCTCTGTACAAAAAGATGGTGGAGATGATCCTGATAATACCCATGGTATTTTAGTCACTTCTACAGTGGAGATTATTGATGAAGCAAAGATTCATATTAAAGGTGGAAAGGGAGTGGGAGTTGTTACAAGACCAGGTCTTGCTATAGCTCCTGGAAACCCTGCCATTAATCCTGTTCCACAAAGAATGATTAAAAAAGAAGTCTTAGAGGTTTTACCACCTAATAAGGGGGCTATTATTACAATCTCTGTTCCAGAGGGGGAGGAAGTTGCAAAAAAAACATTTAATCCTAAGCTAGGGATATTGGGTGGCATTTCTATTCTTGGAACATCTGGAATTGTTGTGCCTATGTCAGAGGAAGCTTTTAAAGAGTCTTTAGCCCTCGAGGTAAAGATGGCTGTACAAGAAGGAATGAAAAAGCTTATTTTAGTTCCAGGAAATTATGGGAGAGATTTTGCTGTAAATCATTATGGTTTTGATGAAAAGCATATTATGAAAACTAGTAATTTTGTAGGTTTTATGCTGGAACAATGTGTAGCCAATGGTATCAAAGATATATTGATGATTGGGCATATTGGAAAATTTGTTAAACTAGCAGGAGGAATTTTTCATACCCATAGCAAGGTAGCTGATGGAAGAATAGAAATTATCGCAGCCAATATGGCACTTTTAGGAGCACCTACTAAGATGATTGAAGAATTATTTGAGTGTGTTACAACGGAAGCAGCTATTGAGATCATAAAGGAAAATGGATATGAAAAGGTATTTGAAGTTTTATGTGAAAGAGCAGAAAAAAGATGTAAAAGCAGAGTACATGATGAATTGGAAGTTGGGATCATTATGTTTTCTATGGATCAGAAAATCTTAGGAATAGGAAATAGGGCTAAAAAACTGTTGGAGGAATTTAAAAATGAATAAGGTATATGTTCTTGGTATGGGACCTGGAAGTAAAGAATATATATTACCTATTACAACAAAAATCATCAAAGCTTGTGATGTTTTAATTGGTGGGAAAAGAAATTTACAGTATTTTGAAGAATTGAATAAAGAAACTTTATATATTGGGGCTAATTTAGGAGATTTAATTCAATATACAAAAGAAAATAAAGAATGCAAAAAAATAGCTTATTTACTTTCAGGAGATACGGGCTTTTATAGTATGCTGAACTTCTTAAAAAAGCATTTTGAAAAGGATGAATTAGAAGTGATTCCAGGAATTAGTTCGTATCAATATTTAGCAGCGAAAATTGGGGAATCTTGGCATGATGCTTATATTGGAAGCTTGCATGGAAGAACCTTTGATTTTATAGAAATGTTAAAAAAACATGAAAAGGTGATTTTACTAACAGACTATAAATATTCTCCTAAGGAAATTGCAAGACGCATGGTGGAGCATAAAATAGATGGAAAAATTATGTTTGTTGGAGAAAATCTTTCTTATGCGAATGAGAAAATTATTAAAGGAAAGCCTGAAGAAATTATGGACATGCCAGACTTTGGTATGTCAGTGGTGGTGATAAAAGATGAAATGGAAATATAAAACACCTGGAATACGGGATGACTTATTTATTCGTGGAAAGGTTCCTATGACAAAAGAAGAGGTAAGAGCAGTTACTTTATCAAAGCTTAGATTAGAAGAAGCTTCTATGATGGTAGATGTAGGAGCTGGTACTGGCTCTATTGCTATAGAAGCTGCTCACATTTGTACTAAGGGTAAAGTGATTGCCATTGAAAGAAATATAGAAGGAATAGAATTAATCAAGAAAAATAGTGAACAATTTGGGGTGCCGTTAGAAATTGTTCATGGAAAAGCAGCAGAAAAATTAAAGGAAATAGAAGGTTTTGATAGGGTTATGATTGGTGGTAGTGGAGGAGAATTAGCAGATATTATGAAGCTTTGCTATGAAAAACTCTCAAGAGAAGGCATCTGTGTTATCAATTGTATCACCATAGAAACATTATATGAATCTATTGAAAATCTTAAGGAAATTGGATTCTCTCAGATAGATGTAGTATCAGTAAATATTGCTAGAGGAAAAGCTTTAGGAAGATATACATTGATGGAAGGATTAAATCCAATCTACATTATTTCAGGAATAAAAGAATAAAGGGAGGCAATAAAAATGGTATATTTTATAGGAGCAGGACCAGGAGATCCTGATTTAATTACGGTAAAAGGGAAAAAAATTGTTGAAGAGGCAGATGTGATTATTTATGCAGGTTCCCTTGTGAATAAAGAAATCATTGGCTGTAGAAAAGAAGAAGCAGCTGTTTATAATAGTGCTTCCATGACGCTAGAAGAAGTGATTGAAGTTATGGAGAAAGCTGTAAAAGAAAATAAATTAGTAGCTAGGGTACACACAGGAGACCCAAGTATCTATGGTGCTATAAGAGAACAGATTGATATATTAGAAGAAAAAGGGATTGATTATAAGGTCATTCCTGGAGTAAGTTCTTTTGTTGGAGCAGCAGCTGCTATTAATAAGGAATTTACTTTACCTGGAGTGACCCAAACAGTTATTTTAACAAGAATGGAGGGAAGAACTCCTGTACCTGAAAAGGAAAGTCTTGAAAAATTAGCATCTCATCAAGCATCTATGTGTATATTTTTATCTGTTCATATGATTGAAGATGTGGCAAAGAGACTTTCAAGTCATTACCCTTTAAAAACACCTATCGCAGTGATTCAAAAGGCTACTTGGGAGGATCAAAAGGTTGTAATAGGAACCCTTGAAAATATTGCACAGAAGGTAAAGGAGTCTGGTATCAATAAGACAGCTCAAATTTTAGTAGGAGATTTCCTGGGAAATGAGTATGAGTACTCTAAGCTTTATGATAAAACCTTCAGTCATGAGTTTAGGACTGCAAAATAATGGACAAAGCCATTATCACATTAACAAAGGGTGGCATGAAGCTTGGATTAAATTTATTAGAGTCTATAGATGGAGCTGTTTTATATGTACATCCAAAGTTTTATATAGCGGGTGAAAATATAAAAAAAATTCATGGAAAGATGGCTACATTTACAGAGGAAATATTTTATCAATATAAATGTTTGATTTTTATTATGTCTACAGGAATTGTAGTAAGATCTATTGCCCCCTTTATTCAAGATAAAAAAACAGACCCTGCTGTAGTGGTATTAGATGAAAAGGGTAAAAATGTAATCAGTCTTTTATCAGGACATATTGGAGGTGCAAATCTTCATACGAAAAAAATAGCAAAAATATTAAATGCAAATCCTGTCATTACTACAGCTTCTGATGTGAATGAGTTGATAGCTGTAGATACTCTAGCTATGGTACTTGATTGTGAAATAGAAGACTTTCAAGATGCAACCAAGGTGACAGCTCATATTGTAAATGATGAAAAAATTGGACTCATTTCAGATAGGATGATTAATTTAGTATTACCTAAAAATATTGTAAAAATAAATAAAGATCAGATTCATGAAGGGTTTAAAGGACTTATTTATATTAATGACAAAATAATCGAAAATGATATAATATATGATAGCGTAATTTTAAGACCCAAAAGGATTATACTCGGGATTGGGTGTAGGCGTGGAAAATCAGAAGAAGAAATATTAAGTGCTATAGAAGATAGTCTTAAGGATTTAAATGTTTCAAAAAAATCTATCAAGCATATAGCAACGGTAGATATAAAAAAAGATGAAGAAGGATTAATAGGAGCAGCAAAATCGCTAAAAGTACCCTTAATGATTGTAGATAGAGAAGACATAAAAAAAGTAGAAGATCAATTTAAGGAATCAGAATTTGTGAGAAAGCAAATTGGCGTGGGGGCTGTATGTGAGCCTGTAGCATTTTTAACGAGTAAAAATGGGAAAATGATTCAAAAAAAGAAAATCTATGACGGTATAACAATAGCGGTATTTAGAGAAGGTGAGTAGAAAATGGAAATCGTTGTAGTAGGGATTAATCATAAAAATTCTCCTCTTGAAATCAGGGAGAAAGTATCTTTTTCAAAAAGTGAATTAGAAAAAGCCTATGAGGTGCTTTCTAAAAAAGAATATGTGAAGGAAGTTGTTATTTTATCAACCTGTAATCGAAGTGAGATTACAGCAGTAGTTACTGAGACAGATGAAGGAATTAAGTGTTTAAAAGATTTTTATTGTGATTTCTTTCAAATAGAAAAAGAGCTACTAAATATTCACTTCTTTGTAAAGGAAGGGGATCAAGCAGTAAAGCATGTATTTCAACTAGCTGCAGGTCTTGAATCTTTAGTGTTAGGAGAAGACCAAATATTAGGGCAAGTAAGAAATGCCCAAAGCTATGCATTAGAAAAAGCATGTACAGGAAAAATACTCAATAAATTATATCGAGAAGCTGTGACTACATCCAAAAAAATAAAAAGAGAGACGGCAATATCACAAAATTCATTATCTATTAGTTCTATTGCTGTAAAATTTATTGAAGATATTTTTGATGATCTAAAGGATAAAAAGGTTTTAGTCATCGGTGTTGGGAAGATGAGTCGTATTGCTATAGAAAACTTAATCTATAAAGGGGTAAAAGAAATATATGTTACCAATCGAACGGTAGGACATGCTATTAATTTATCTGAAAGATATGAAGAAATTCGAGTTGTTCAGTTTCAAGACCGATATGAAATGATAAAAAAGGTAGATATTGTAATCACTTCAACAAGTGCTCCTCACTATGTCTTAAAGAAGGAAGAACTTGAAAAAAATCATCAAAAAGAAGATAAACTCTGTATTGTAGATATTGCAGTTCCAAGAGATGTAGATCCTGAGATAGGGAAGCTAGAGGGAATATCTGTCTATGAATTAGATGAACTAAAAAAGGTATCCCTTGAAAATATGGAAGTTAGACTTAAAGCTGCGCAAGCGGCAATGGAAACGATTATTGAGGAATGTATTCTATTTGAAAATTGGTATAATTGTCTTCCTGTATTCCCTGTAATTGAAGAAATACAAGAACATAGCTTCGATATATTAGAATCGGAAATAGAGAGCTTGATGAAAAGATTAGATCAAGCTTCCAACAAAGACAAGGAATTAATTGAAATGGTCATGAAAAGTATGGCAAAAAAATTAATTAAAAGACCCATTCTCAATTTAAAAAGAGCAGGAGAAGACCGAAAAGGAAAGTTGTATGCAAAAATTGCTAGTGAATTATTTGCAACCAATATATACAGCTGCAGAAAGAAAGGGAGAAAGCAGAATGCATAATAAAGGAAAAATATATGTAATAGGATTAGGACCTGGAAATAGAGAACATATGAGTAAAAGAGCACTAGATGCGATTATAGATTCTGAAGTGGTTATCGGATATAAGACATATATTCATTTAGTAGAGGATTTATTAGAGGGAAAAGAAGTTATTGATTCAGGTATGAGAAAAGAAGTTGAGAGATGTAACTTGACCATTGATCAAGCGTTAGAAGGAAAGAAGGTCTGTATTATCAGCAGTGGAGATGCAGGGGTATATGGTATGGCAGGGATCATGCTTGAAGTGAAATATGAAAGAAATGTTGATATAGAGATAGAACTTATTCCTGGAATCACTGCTGCTAGTGCTGCTGCATCTGTCCTTGGAGCACCGATGATGCACGATTTTTCAGTAATATCTTTAAGTGATTTATTGACAGATTGGGAACTAATCAAAAGGAGAATTGAATGTGCATCTATGGGTGATTTTATTATAGCCCTTTATAATCCAAGAAGTAAGGGTCGTGTCCATCAAATTGAGCATGCAAGAGAAATTATGATGAAGCATAAGGACAAGAACACACCTGTAGGAATTGTAAGAAATGCAAAAAGAGATGGGGAAGAAGTAATTGTTACAAATCTTCAAGATATGTTAAAACATCCTATTGATATGTTGACGGTAGTAATTATCGGAAATGCTAAGACCTATGTAAAGGACGGAAAAATGATTACCCCTAGAGGCTATAAACTATGATCATGGTTTTAAGTGGTACAAAGGATGGAAGAGAACTTGTAAAAAGTTTTTTAGATAAAGGGGATCACCTTGTTGTAACAACAGCTACTGATTATGGAGGAACCCTTATTGAAAAGAATGAGTTATGTACCATTATTCCTAAAAAGTTAAACAAAAAAGAGATGGAAGAATTAATCATAGAAAAAAATATAAAAGTATTGATTGATGCAACCCACCCTTACGCAGTAGAAGTTTCTCAAAATGCTATGGATGCTTGTGAAAATACAAATATCCTTTATTTTAGATATCAGAGAGAAAAGGCGAATTTGGACAAATACAAGGAATTGGTTCAATATGTTTCTAATTATGAAAGAGCTGTAGAAAGATTAAAGAAAATAGATGGAAATATATTGCTCACCACAGGGAGTAAAACATTAGAACTTTTTGCAAAAAATTTGCCAAAGGAAAAATTATTTCCTAGAGTATTGCCAGTAAGTACAATGATTAAGAAGTGCGAGAGCTTAGGGATCAAGCCTTCTAATATAATAGCTATGCAAGGACCCTTTTCTACAGAAATGAATATGGAAATGATCAAAAAATATCAAATAGATATACTAGTGTCTAAAGAAAGTGGAGATATTGGAGGAACTATTGAGAAGCTAGAATCAGCCAAAAGAATGAATATTCCAGTACTTTTAATTGAAAGACCAAAGGTAGCTTATAAGAATGTATTTGAAGATAGGAACCTCTTGATGAAAAAAGTGAGTGAAGCATATGGATAAGTATTACCCTATCATGTTAGATTTATGTGGAAAAAAATGTGTTGTCATTGGCGGCGGGAAGGTAGCACAGAGAAAAGTACTTTCCCTTTTAAGATGTGGTGCAAAAGTTAAAGTAATAAGCCCTAAATGTACAGATAAATTAAAGAAACTGCAAATAGAGGGGAAAATAGAACTGATCAAGAGACCTTATACCTTTGGAGATATAAAGGGAAGCTTTTTAGCATTTATCGCAACGGATCAAGAAAAAGTGAATAAAGCTTCCTTAAAAGAAGCAAAAGCTGAAGGGGCTTTTGTAAATGTGATTGACAATCCCTATGAATGTGATTTTGTTGTACCAAGTGTTATAAAAAGAGGAGATTTACAAATAACTGTGTCTACTAATGGAAAAAGTCCTATGCTTTCTAAAAAAATAAGAGAAGAGTTAGAAGAAACCTTTGGAGAAGAATATAGGGAGTATATTCATGCATTAGGGAATTTAAGAGAGCTTGTTTTAGAAGAAATTGATGATATTCATATAAGAAGAAAAGTTTTCAAAACAATTGTATATAGTGATTTACTAGAGAAGTATAAAAATAGAGACATCAAAGAAATACGAAATGCAGTTATGGAGTTATATGAAAATGTGATACAAGGTATAGATATTCCCTAGTAATGGGGAGTTTTGTTATGGCGTTCCTATGAAAATAAAAAAGGCCCATAGCTCTGGTGAAAATTATAGATGAAAAGGTGAAAAGGATGACAAAAAAGAAAATTGTTTTGGGTTCTAGGGCGAGTGAGCTTGCCCTCAAACAAACTTATTGGGTAATTGAGCGATTAAAGGAGAAATTTCCTCAGTATGAATATGAGGTAGTAAAAATTAAAACTATTGGAGATAAAATTTTAGATAAAACATTAGATAAGATTGGTGGAAAGGGGTTGTTTGTAAAGGAAATTGAAGCAGCCCTTTTAAATGGTCATATTGATTTAGCTGTACACAGTATGAAGGATGTTCCAACAGAAATGGTAGAAGATTTAATCATCGGAGCTATTACGGATCGGGAAGATACAAGAGATATTTTAATCAGTAAAAATGATCTGAGTCTTGAAGCTCTACCAAAGGGTGCAAAAATCGGAACAAGTAGTTTAAGAAGAGCTGCACAGCTATTATATTATAGACCTGATTTTGTCATAGAGCCTATTCGTGGAAATATCAAAACAAGAATGGAAAAAATAGAAACGATGAATTTAGATGGAGTAATTCTTGCAGCTGCAGGGATTATGAGAATGGGATGGCAAAACCAAATATCAGAATTTATATCGGAAGAGGTCTGTACCCCAGCTGTTGGACAAGGAGCACTAGGTATTCAAATTAGAAAAAATGATCCTTTTATAAAATCTATTGTGAGAACATTAAATAATTCAAGTATTGAATATGCTGTAAAGGCGGAAAGAAGCTTTATGAGAACACTTAATGGAGGATGTCATGTACCTATTGGCGCCTATGCAGAGTTGAAAGAAGATCACATTTTTATGACCACAGTGATCGCATCTCCTGATGGGAAAGAAATTATTAAGCTACAAGATTCTTGTGAGAAAGATGAATGTGAAGCGTTAGGGGAAAAAATGGCTAAGTTAAGTTTAGAAAAGGGCGGAGATATTATATTAAAAAATATTGAGGTAGGTGATTAATATGGCGGTAGGAAAAGTATTTTTGATAGGAGCAGGTCCCGGAGATTATAAACTCATTACCCTTAAGGGGATAGAATGTATTCAAAAGGCAGATGTAGTATTATATGATCGATTGGCAAGTCCGCAGTTGTTAAAATTTGCAAGAGAGGATGCGGAGCTGATTTATGTTGGAAAAGCGCCAAATAATCATGCTTATACTCAGGAAGAAATTAATCAGCTTCTTGTGAAAAAGGGATTAGAAGGAAAAATTGTTGCTAGGTTAAAGGGGGGAGACCCTCTTGTATTTGGAAGAGGAGGAGAAGAAGCAAAGGAGTTAAGAGAGAATGGAATTTTATTTGAAATCGTTCCTGGGATTACTTCAGCCATATCTGTACCTGCTTATGCAGGAATTCCTGTAACCCATAGAAATGTAAGTTCATCTTTTCACGTAATTACAGGAAATGAAGATCCAACAAAAGAAGAAAAGTCTGTAGACTATGAAGCTTTAGCGAAACTAGAAGGAACCCTGATCTTTTTAATGGGTGTAAAAAACTTAGATAAAATTTGTCAAAGTCTTATAAAATATGGACAAAGTCCAGAAAGACCAGTATCAGTCATTATGAGGGGAACGACTACAGAGCAAAAAAAGGTTATAGGAACCCTTAAAGATATTCATGAAAAGGTAATGAAAAATGGACTGAAAAACCCATCTATTATTATTGTAGGAGAAGTAGTAAATTTATCTCCTATATTAAGATGGCATGAAGATAAGCCTTTATTTGGTAAAAAGATTTTAGTTACAAGAACAAGACAACAAGCAAGTCATCTATCTAAAAAGCTTGAAGATTTAGGAGGAAAAGCAATAGAATTTCCAACGATAAAAATAGAAAAGCCGGAGAGTTTTGATAAAATAGACGAAGCTTTAGAAGCAATAGAAAAATACAAATGGATTATATTTACCAGTGTAAATGGTGTAACTGCATTTTTTGAAAGAATGAAAAAATTAAATAAAGATATAAGAAGTCTTCTAAATGCAAAACTAGTAGCAATAGGTCCTGCTACTGCAAAGGTATTAGAAGATAAAGGGCTGATCATTGAATATGTTCCTGAAGAATATAGAGCAGAGGGGATTATTGAAGGATTAAAAGATCAAATAAAAAAGGGAGAGCACATTCTTTTACCAAGAGCAGATATTGCTAGGGAAATATTAATTGAAGAACTGAAAAAATTAGGAGCAGTTGTAGATAATATTCCTATTTATCGTACAGTGATTCCAAAGAAGGATCAGGAAAAGCTTATAAGTATTCTTAAAGGGGAACATGTAGATATGATTACCTTTACTAGTTCTTCTACTGTTAAAAACTTTATAGAGATTTTAGGAGAAAATAATAAAGAATTATTAGCAGATAAAAAAATGGCTGTAATTGGTCCTATTACTGAAAAAACAGCAAAAAATCTAGAACTTAATATAGATGTACAGGCAAAAGAATTTACTATAGATGGACTTGTTGACGCCATTAATAATCATTATAATCAGTAAGGTGTGGGGGGGATTGAAATGAATCTATTAAATAGACCAAGAAGATTAAGAAGAAATGCTGCTGTAAGAAGCTTGATACAAGAAACCGTATTAAATGTAAATGATTTTATTTATCCTCTATTTGTAGTAGAAGGAGAAGGAATCAAAGAAGAAATTGAAAGTCTTTCAAATACTTATCATTTTTCTGTTGATATGCTAGAGAGAGAAATCAATGAAATTACAAATTTAGGAATAAAAGCAGTCATTTTATTTGGATTACCCAATAAAAAAGATAGCTTTGGAAGTGAAGCTTACAATGATGAGGGAATTGTTCAAAAAGCAATAAGGGAAATAAAAAAAATCAATAAGGATTTATTAGTTGTTACAGATATTTGTATGTGTCAATATACAGACCATGGCCATTGTGGCATATTAAGAAATGGTTATGTAGACAATGATGAGACATTAGGATACTTAGCAAAAATTGCTTTATCTCATGCAAAAGCAGGTGCGGATATGGTAGCCCCTTCAGATATGATGGATGGAAGAATTAGTGCTATTCGAAGTATTTTAGACGAAAATGGATTTACTGAAGTTTCTGTCATGGCTTATAGCGCAAAATATGCTTCTGCTTTTTATGGACCCTTTAGGGCAGCTGCTAATTCAGCTCCTGAATGTGGAGATAGAAAAAGCTATCAAATGGACCCAGCTAATAGTGATGAAGCATTAAGAGAAGTGGAGCTTGATATAGAAGAAGGTGCAGATATTGTTATGGTCAAACCAGCCCTTTCCTATTTAGATGTGATTAGAAGAGTAAAAGACAACTACAATATGCCTTTAGCAGCTTATAATGTAAGTGGAGAATATGCCATGATCAAGGCTGCCGCAAAACAAGGTTTAATAGATGAAAAAGGAATTGTTTTAGAAAAATTATTATCCATGAAAAGAGCAGGCGCAGATATTATCATTACATATCATGCGAAGGATGCTGCGAAATGGTTAAGGGAGGAATAAAAAAATGAACTTTCAAAAATCAAAAGCTTTATTTGAGGAAGCAAAAAAAGTTATTCCTGGTGGTGTAAATAGTCCTGTAAGGGCATTTTCATCTGTTTCTATGGACCCTCCCTTTATTGTAAAGGGAAAGGGAAGTAAAATTTATGATGCAGATGGTAATGAATATATTGATTATGTAGGTTCTTGGGGTCCGTTGATTTTAGGACATGCCCATGAAGAAGTGACAGAAGCCCTTAAAAAGGTTATAGATTTAGGAACAAGCTATGGTGCCCCTACAGAGATAGAAACAGAGCTTGCAAAGTTAGTTTGTGAGGCAGTACCTTCTGTTGAATTAATAAGAATGGTTAATTCTGGAACTGAAGCAACTATGAGTGCATTAAGGCTTGCAAGAGGATATACGGGAAGAAAAATGATTGTAAAGTTTGAAGGAAACTATCATGGACACTCAGATAGTTTACTTATTAAAGCAGGTTCTGGAGCGTTAACCTTTGGTGTACCTAATAGTCCAGGGGTACCAGAAGATATAGCAAGAAATACCATTACTGCACAATATAATGATATAGAAACGCTAGAAGAGATTTTTAAACAGTACGGAGAAGATATAGCTGGAGTGATTATTGAGCCTATAGCGGGTAATATGGGGGTTGTACCAGCTACACAAGCGTTTATGGATGCTTTGAGAAAAATAACTGAAGAGTATGGAGCTTTACTGATTGTAGATGAAGTGATGACAGGATTTAGAGTGTCTTTTAATTGTGCTCAAAGCTTATATAACGTAAAACCAGATATTACAACCTTTGGTAAAATCATTGGAGGCGGTCTACCAGTAGGTGCTTATGGTGGAAAAAGAGAAATTATGGAAAAAATTTCTCCAATGGGACCTGTTTATCAAGCAGGAACTTTATCAGGAAATCCATTAGCCATGACGGCAGGATATGTAACTCTTAAAATATTAAGAGATCATCCAGCAATTTATCAAGATTTAGAAAAAAAATCTAAGATGCTAGCAGAGGGATTAAAGGAAAATGTAGAAAAGTTAGGCGTGAAAGCAACCTTTAACCGTGTAGGGGCTATGCAATCTATTTTCTTTACAGAAAAAGAGGTTGTCAATTTTGAAACAGCTATGAGTAGTGATACAAATAAATTTAGTATATATTTTGGAGAAATGCTAAAGCAAGGAATCTATTTAGCACCATCGCAATTTGAAGCTTCCTTCGTATCAGCTGCCCATAGTGAAGAAGATATAGAAAAGACAATCAAAGCAAGCTTGAATGCTTTGAAAAAAATTGTATAAGTTTTAAGATATATTAAAATCTTGAAATTGTTGATCTATATGTGGTACAATGCTAAAGATGAAACTATGATAAAAAGGAGAAGGATAGATGAGTTTACTTGAAAATTGGAGAGATATGGCATATCAGCATGAAACACAACAAAGCTTTGATAAATTTTGGGATGGATATGCTGCTACAGAGAAAAAAATCTATGAAGATGTTTTAGAAAATCATGAACAAGTGATTGAAGGAGTAGTAAAGGAATTAGCAGAAAAATATGAGACTTCTAATGAATATTTCATAGGCTTTTTAGATGGAATTAATGAGAGTCTAAAGGAAAAATTAGAATTAGAAGAAATGACAGAAGAGAGTACTATAAAATTAGATATAGATTTTGAAAAGCTTTACTATAATATGTTAGAAGCAAAAGCTGACTACTTATATACTCTTTCACAATGGGATAAAATACTAGATGAAGAAAAAAGAAAAGAAATTACAAAAGTACAAAGAACAGCGAAAACGGTTGTAAAAGAGAACAAGATTGGAAGAAATGATCCTTGTCCTTGTGGAAGCGGTAAAAAATATAAAAAATGTTGCGGAAAATAATAAAAAATACATTCCTTGTTTAGAGGAATGTATTTTTTATTATTTTTTCTTAGGATATTCTTCAAGAGCAATTTTTAAGATATCCATGGCTCTTTTTAAATCATTTTCATTTAGTATATAAGCGATTCTTATCTGATTTTTACCAGCATCTGGTGTAGTATAAAATCCTTGAGCAGGTGCAAACATAATTGTTTCTCCATCAAGATCAAAATCCTTCAATAGCCAGATGACAAATTCTTCAGCATCTTCAACAGGAAGCGTTGCAATAACATAAAAAGCTCCTTCTGGATTTTGACAGATTATCCCTGGTATTTCTTGAAGCTTACCATAAAGAATATCTCTCCTTTTTTGATATTCAGCGTGTACCCTTTTAAAATAATCTTCAGAAACATCATAAAGGGCTGTAGCACCAATTTGTTCAAGGGTAGGGCAACATAGTCTACCTTGACAGATTTTTAAAATCTGAGCGATTAGTTGTTTGTTTTTACTTAAAATAGCACCAATTCTTGCGCCACAAGCACTAAATCTTTTAGATACACTATCAATGATGATTACTTGATCTTTTATATCAGGAATGCTACCGAAGCTTTTAAATTTTAGATTATTATAAACAAATTCCCTATAGACTTCATCAGAGATAATAAATAAATTATTTTCTTTAGCGATTTCAGCTAATCGATTCACTTCTTCCTCTGTAAAAACAGCACCTGTTGGATTTCCCGGATTCGTTATGAGGATAGCCTTTGTTTTATTCGTAATTAATTTTTCGATTTTCTCTTTTTCAGGTAAATGAAAACCAGAAGAAGCTTCTGTTACAAGTGGAACTGTCTTTACACCTGCTATAGCATTGAATCCTGCATAGTTTGTATAGAATGGTTCAGGTATGATGATTTCATCTCCATAATCAGCAATAGCTAGTAATGTAAAAAGAAGGGCTTCACTCCCTCCGTTTGTAATGAGAATTTCATCCTTTTCAAAAGACATATCATATTTTTTGTAGTATCTGATTACTGCTTCAATCAATTCAGGAATTCCTTGAGATGAAGAGTAGGCTAATACTTTTTCATCAAAATTCTTTATAGCTTCCATGAAATTTTTTGGCGTTTCAATATCAGGTTGCCCAATATTCAGATGATATATTTTTTTACCATCTGCTTTTGCTTGATCAGCATAAGGGGCTAATTTTCGAATAGGTGATGCTTGCATAGATGTAATTCTTTGAGAAAAATTTTCCATAGTTCCTCCTAATATATGCCATAATCCTTTTTGTTATATGCATTTATTCATATTATGGCGAATTGTGTCAAAATTGTAATAATACTATGGTAGCAGACAAAGGATAAATCGTCAAGTAGTCAATTAAAATATTTAACAAAAAATCACCACAATATAAGCAGAAAACAAGCAAAAATATTTCAAATTTTTATAATGAGATAGAGATTATTTTAGCTGATGGATATTTCGATACTCTTTAGGATTTATGCCATAGGTTTTTTTGAAAATTCCTGCAAAATGCCCAGCATTCGTATAGCCTACTTTCGCGGCAATATCTTTGATGCTGTAGTCTGAATTTTTTAATAGTAAAAGAGCATGGTTCATACGGATCTCTTTTAAAAATTGATAAACAGTTGTGCCATAAGTCTGTTTAAAAGCCATTTGAAATCTTGTAGTACTCATATTTGAAATTTTACTTAATTGAGTAATAGAAGGATAAGCAGATAAATCTCTTTTTATAAAGTTAACTACTTTTTTTAGTCCTATCAAATCTCTTTTATCAAGTCTTACCTTTAAAGGGGGTCTTTTTTGACTTTGTTCTAAATGATCTGCAACAAGGGATAAAATCTCTAACACTTTACTTTCAAAATATAATTGCTGAGAATTTCCCTGGGCGTTACAATCTCTAATTTGATGGAAAATATAATTTAGCTTCGGTAAATTTGGGTTTTGTGATAAAAAATGAATAGCGTCTTTAGGATTGATATATCCATCTTTAAAACGTTTTTTTAAAAATTTATAGTAGTAAGCTTGTGTAATTAATATTTTAGTAAAACGGGTAGGACTTTGTGCTTCGCAGTGAGTATATACAGTTTTACTAGTATTAATATAACAGCAAATCCCTTTGTCAACATGATTTAATTTTTTTCTTCCTATTTTAAAAGAGCTAGAATCTGTTTCGAATTGACTGATTTCTAAATAATCTTCATGAATTTGAGAGACACGTACGAAATGTTCTTTAGGGGTAAAATCTGCAATGAGAACGAAGAATAAATTATTACAATTGATTTGACGAATAGTACCTTCTCCATAATCCGGCAACATTTTATAGACCCTATCGTAAGGGGATGATTTTTCAGGGATAAATATAAAATTAAGTTGTTCAAATGCAGTTTTATAATAGTTTCCAAGAGACTTAATCAAAAGAAGCTCCTCCTAGTTGAGTGTATTGTTATTTAAAAAGATTTTTATCTCTATATTTCTAATTATAGCCCTTATTGAGCACAAGGGGTATCATGATATAACAAAATAATATCACGATATTACAAAGAACTTGTCAGTCCATATGGCTAAAATATTGATTTTATAAGGTATATAGGGGTGTTAGGGGCTTGAAGATAGATGATGTATGACCCTATTGATTAGATAGATATTATGTCATAGAATAAATAAAGATAATAAATACTAATTGATAAAAATAATCAATATCGAATAAAAAAGGAGGGTTTCCTATGAAGAGTAACTTTAAATTCTTAGAATGATAGACTTTGAAGGAATATGTATAGATTTTTTAGTTATATGTTCAATTTATGATGATTTGTTAAGATACTATTTTTATTTGAAAAATATAAGGGTGAAATAGTATTTTTAAGGTGTTCTAAGAATGCATCATAATTGAACAAATAATAAAACTGTGAAAGGAAATGATTAATATGGATGCAAATAGTAGAATTAAATTAATGCGTGAAGGAAATATTTCAAAAGCTTTAATAAAGTTTGGAATACCTATGATTGTAGCTATGCTTGTAACTGCATTTTATAATGTAGTAGATGCTTATTTTGTAGGGGGACTTGGAACAAGTGCTATGGCGGCAGTATTTGTAGCATTTCCTATACAACTTATTTTTTCAGGAGTAGGGCTTACTTTTGGAAGTGGAGGAGGTTCTTATATTTCAAGACTTTTAGGAGCTAAAGATGGGGAGAAGGCCAATCGGGTTGCTTCTATTGCATTATTTAGTAGTGTATGTATAGGAATTATTTTGGCAATGGGTTTATTAAGCTGTATAGATGAAGTTTTGGTTTTTATGGGAGCGACTAAGACCATATTACCTTATGCAAAAGCTTATGCCATTACATTTATCGTTGCATCAATTGTAAGTACATTTAATGTAGCTATGGGGAATTTAGCTGTATCACAAGGTGCTGCCAGTATTTCTCTTAGAGCCATGCTTATAGGCACAATTTTAAACATGATATTAGATCCACTATTTATATATACATTAGGACTAGGTGTAAAAGGGTCAGCTATTGCTACTTTAGTAGCACAAAGTATTACCATGGTTATTTATATTAGATATATTTCAGGAGATAAAAGTTATGTAAAGGTATCCTTTAGTCATTTTCGTTTAGATAAGGAAATTTATGGGCAAATATTTAAAATAGGGATTTCTATGCTTGCTTTACAGGTACTTACAAGCGTGTCTATGGGATTGATTAATATGGCAGCTAGTAATTATGGAGATACTGCTGTTGCGGCTATGGGGATTGTTACTAGAATTGTTTCTTTAGGAGTATATGTTGTATTTGGTTATATGAAAGGTTTCCAACCTATCGCAGGGTATAATTATGGGGCAAAAAATTATACGAGGCTGAGAGAAGCTATCAAAGTTTCACTTAAATGGACTACAGGCTTTTGTATTATTTGGACAATGATTATATTCATTTTCTCAAAGGGAATTGTTTCTATGTTTAGTGAAGAAGAAATGGTTATTCGCATTGCTAATTATGTTTTAAAAGCAAATACCATGATGTTTATTTCCTTTGGATTTCAATTTGTTTATTCAACGCTATTTTTAGCTATTGGAAAGGCAAAAGCAGGAGGTGTATTAAGTATGGCAAGACAAGGGATCTTTTTTATTCCTGTAATATTGATTTTACCAAAACTTATGGGACTGAATGGTGTCATTTATAGCCAACCTATTGCAGATTTACTCACAACAATCATGACAGCTATATTTGCTGTCAATATACAGAAAAAGTTAAATGACATAGAAAAGTATGGGATATTAGAGGGGTAAACAATATTTTCGAAAAAAATTATAGGTAGTGGCTAAGGCATATATGGGTTGAATGATAAATCTTTATATGTTATAACAAAGAGGAAAGGGGATAAAATCATGACAAAAAAAAGAAATATATGGATATATAGTACTTTGATCATTCTTGTTATCTTTTCAGGATTAAGCTTAAGAGCCTTTCCTCAATATTTACCTAGGGGGTTTGGAAATTATGCACCAGATACATTATGGGCATTGATGATTTTTTTATTAATAGGAGTAGGATTCAAAAACGCATCGACTAAGTCTATAGGAAAAGCTGCATTATCATTTTGCTATTTTATAGAAATCACCCAATTGTATCATGCACCTTGGATTGATGCTATCAGAGAAACAACTATAGGAGGGCTTATATTAGGTTTTGGATTTTTATGGAGTGATTTAGTTTGTTATACGGCTGGGATTGGTATAGGCGTTTTAATGGAATCCTTGTATTTAAACCCTTTGGAATAATTAGGAACTATGGTAAACTGTAATAGAATTGTTATTTCCAAAGGAAAAGGTGAGGAATATGGATTTATTTGATATGATGAGAGAACAAAATATAAAAAAAGATGCTCCTTTAGCAGAAAGGTTAAAGCCACAAAGATTAGAGGATTTTGTGGGGCAGGAGCATATTTTAGGAAAAGGAAAGCTTTTATGGAGAGCTATAAAGGCAGATCGAATTACATCGCTTATTCTTTATGGCCCTTCTGGGACAGGGAAAACTAGTTTAGCGAGAATTATTGCAAATACAACAAAATCAAATTTTGTTCAACTAAATGCTGTTACATCAGGAATAAAGGATTTAAAGGAAGTTGTAAAACAAGCTGAAAATGCTTTAGGAATGTATAATCAAAAGACTATACTATTTCTAGATGAAATTCATCGGTTTAATAAGGCACAACAAGATGGGTTATTACCTTATGTTGAAAATGGTACCCTCACATTAATAGGTGCTACAACAGAAAATCCTTTTTTTGAAGTAAATAAAGCATTGATTTCAAGATCTATGCTCTTTGAGTTGAAGTCATTGAATGAAGAAGCTATGAAAAAAGTTATTCATAGAGCCATAACAGATGTGGAAAATGGATTAGGTATGTTTTTAGTAGATCTAGAAGAGGAAGCAATAAATTTTTTATGTAGTGGAGCTAATGGAGATGCAAGAAAAGTATTAAATGCCTTAGAACTTGCAGTCCTTACTACAGAAAAAAATGAAAAAGGAAAAATTCATATAAGCCTTGAGATTGTGGAACAAAGTCTACAGAAAAGACATATTCACTATGATAAGAATCGTGATGCTCATTATGATGTGATTTCAGCATTTATTAAAAGTATGAGAGGGTCAGACCCAGATGCAGCTCTTCATTATCTTGCTAGAATGATTTATGGGGGAGAAGATCCTGTATTTATTGCTAGAAGAATTGTTATTGCAGCTGCTGAGGATGTAGGGAATGCTGATCCAAATGCATTAGTCATCGCAAATAGTGCGGCACAAGCAGTTCAATTTATTGGAATGCCTGAAGGGCGAATTATTCTTGCCCAAGCAGCAGTTTATGTAGCAACAGCACCTAAGAGTAATAGAAGCTATGTAGGAATCAATCAGGCTTTAAGGGATATTGAAAATAAAGATATAGGTGGGGTACCTACACATATAAGGGATATGACTGCTAGAAAAATGGAAACGAATCATAGTAAGAAGAATGATCATGTATATTTATATCCTCATGATTATAAAGATGGCTATGTAAAACAACAATATTTGCCTGATCCTTTAGTAGGAATGAAATATTATGATCCTACAGAAAATGGATATGAAAAAGAGATTCAAGCTCGAATGAACTATTTAAAAGATGAATAAAAATGGCAACAGATTTTCTGCTGCCATTTTATCATAAGTTTTCTACTCTTAATATACTTGCAATTTCATTGACAAGACCATTCATTTTTATCTCTTCTAGAGCTTTATCTAATTGAGAACGTTCTACTTCATGAGTGATAAAGATAAGAGGAACAGAAGCTTCTCCTCGAGCTCTTTGCACTACAGATTCTAAACTAATATTATATTTTGAGAAGGTAGATGCGATTTTACCAAGAACGCCTGGCTGGTCTGCAACTTCTGTATGAATATAATACTGGCTAATACCTTCTCCAATAATATTTAAATTAGATTCTTTAAAAGAATCATTAGATGGAGATTTATAGTTTATTCCTATCAGTTTACCAACCTCTAAAATATCTCCCACTACAGCACTTCCAGTAGGCATAGAACCTGCTCCTTTGCCATAAAGCATTAATTCGCCTACAGCATTACCACGAATAAATAAAGCATTAAATTCATTGCTTACAGACGCTAATGGATGATTTGTTGGTATTAATGTAGGATGCACATAAAATTCGAAATCATCCTTTTCCTTTTTAGCAGTAGCAAATAATTTTATTTTATAGCCCAGTTGAGAGGCATATTCTATGTCTTTTTTCGAAATTTTAGTAATGCCTTCTCTTGGAATGTCTTTAGGCTCAATTCTTATTCCAAAAGCTACAGAGATTAAGATAGATAATTTAAAAGCAGCATCTTCGCCTTCGATATCGGATGTTGGATCTGCTTCTGCATAACCTTTTTCTTGTGCTAATTTTAAAGCTTCATCAAAATCCATTCCGAATTCACTCATTTGTGTAAGAATATAATTTGTTGTACCGTTGATAATTCCTACGATTTCATCAAATTGATTGGCAGAAAGACTTTTTGTTAAAGTATTAATAATTGGGATTCCTCCACCTACGCTTGCTTCATATCTTAATAGTACTCCATGCTCTTTTGCTAGTTTATGAAGTGTATCTCCATGGGTTGCAATAACCGCTTTATTAGCTGTAACCACATGCTTTCCATTTTCAAAGGATTCTTTTATATATTTAAAGGCAGTATCGATTCCGCCTACGACTTCAACGATGATATCAATTTCAGGATCTTGAAGAATATCCTTTGGATTCATAGTCAATATTTCCTTTGGCACAGAAACATCTCTATTTTTATGGATATCTCTCACTAAAATTTTTTTGATTTCTATGTTGCTTCCAGCATAGCTTTCTACTTTATTTCTATTATTTTCTATAATATTCCATACACCCTTACCAATATTACCTAAACCTAATACCCCTATTTTTATATGATGCATTTATAATACCTCCTACTGTTATTATAATCTAATTGTATGTTACATAAACACAAATGTATTCCTGAAAAAGACTATGGCATAATACTACCACATTTTTATTATGTATACAATATGTTTTGTGAAAAACAGCTTATGAATATGGATGAAAAAATACTTGAATAATCTGAATAAATATACTCCTTAGGAAACTTATTTATTAGGAGTTTCAAAAGCTTTTATTTTTCTATATAAGGTTCTAAGACCTATACCTAGCTCTTTTGCTGCTGCAGTTTTTCCTTTAACATCCCATCCATGTTTATCTAAAGCCGCATAAATAGCTGTTATTTCTATATTCTTGATTTTATTTCTCATAATTAAATCATTTTTATGTACAGAATCAAGGTAAAGAAATTTTTCAGGAAGATGATTGAGAGAGATCATGTTTTCTTCTTCCATATTTACAGCATATTCTACTACATTTTCAAGTTCTCGTACATTGCCAGGCCAATCATAAGCTTTAAGAGATGATAAGGCATCAGAAGAAAAGTAAATAAGTCGTTTATCTAATTTTGAATTGTACTTTTTCAAAAAGTGCATAGCCAGAATTTCAATATCTTCTTTTCTTTCTCGAAGAGGAGGTAATTTTAAAGGAATTACATTTAATCGATAATAAAGATCTGCTCGAAATTCTTTTTTGGATACCATTTCTTCTAAGTTTTGATTGGTAGCGGCTATAATTCTCATATCAACAACAATAGAGCGGATAGATCCTACTCTTTCGATAGTACGTTCTTGAATAACTCTTAAAAGCTTTGATTGCATAAATAAAGGCATTTCTCCAATTTCATCTAAAAATAGGGTGCCCCCCTGAGCTAATTCAATACGACCAGGCTTTCCACCTTTTTTTGCTCCTGTAAAAGCACCTTCTTCATATCCGAATAATTCACTTTCAAAAATACTTTCAGGAATGCTTGCGCAGTTAATAGAGATAAGGGGAAAATCTGAGCGATGACTATTACAATGAATAGCTTTTGCTAATAATTCTTTTCCAGTACCTGTTTCACCTGTTATTAAAACAGATGAAGTACTTTTTGCTATTTTTTCTACTTTTGTTTTTAGGCTATAGATAGCTTTACTTTTTCCTTTGATATGATTTAGGGAAAATTTATCTTCTATTTCTTTTCTATCTTTTTTATTTTCTTTTAAATTTGGATGTTCTTCTATTTGTATTACAGCGCCAATAAATTCATCATTATTTTTCATAGGTGAGGAAGAGATAAAAATATCAAATTTCCCCCTTTTAATATATTTTTTATGGAGGGTATTTCCCTCTAAAATTTCATCTATAATTTCTCCAGGAAGAACATTAGATAAAGAGTTTGTGTGAAGATTGCAAAAGGAAAATAGTTTAAGAGTAGAATGATTCCAGTAGGTAATAAAACCATCTTTGTCTATGACAAATAAACTAGCTTTGGATGTATCCATAACTAATTGGAGGGTTTTATTTAAATGAATCAATGTATTTTTTTTATGATTTTGTATAGCTAGCATGGCGACGAGGTCTGAAAATTCTTTTAAAATATTTAGATAAGTGTCTACATTTTTTGTAAGTCTGTCATGACCTTCCTTAGTAAAAGAAGTTAAAGCTACTACACCAATGGATTCATTTTGAAATTTGATACAATTTAAGATCTCTATTGTTGCAGGGCAGTGATCTTTGAAACGACAACCCATACAAGATTTCATATGACCAGGTTGATTGACCAGTATATTTCCTAAAGAGAGAACTTCTTCTAGAGAGGGCGTATGTACCGTTTCGCCTTTTTGTTCTAAGTAGTTTGGTGTACAAGAAATCAAATGATATTGATTGTCAAATATAGCAACTTCAATATGAAAGGTATTGGATAGACTTGTAATGATTTTCTGTAGATTAGGACGGACTGCTTTAAGTGAGATCACAAGAAACACTCCTTTTTATAAATTATATAAAAAATATATATTTTTATTATAAAATAATTTGAAATATATGACAAATCTTTTGGCAAATATGGCAAAGCGGTGGAATAAATTGACTAAAAATTCACTAAATTAAAAGGAGGACATTTCTAGCAAAGATGAAATTAAATTATGATGGAATAAATGAAACTCAGTAAGAATAGGAGTATTGCAGGAGAAAATATTAAAAAAATAGAAGCTGATTACAAAATATAAGGAGTTGGCATGATATATGCACACTTTATAAAGTGTAAAAACTATAAGGTGAAATTTAAGAGTTCAAACTTAAAAAAGACACGAGGAGGGGATTTTGCATGTTACACAAAAAAGATTTTCTATCTTTAGAAGGAAAAGTAGCTGTTATTTCAGGAGCAGCAGGGGGAATAGGTTTAGCTACAGCACAACTTTTATCAGCGTATGGAGCGAAAGTAGCAATGCTTGATGTAAACCAAAAGGGGGAAGAAGAAGCTGAATATATTAGAAAAGAGGGAAGAACAGCTCAGTTTTTTAAATGTGACGTTACATCTAGTGAAAATGTAAAAGAAGTTGTTCACGAGATTAAAGAAAAGTTTGGACATATTGATATTTTATTTAATAATGCAGGGGTTACTGTTAGAAAAACAGTTGTAGAACTAAAGGAGTCAGAATGGGATTTTGTATTAGATGTAGGATTAAAAGGTACATATTTATTATCAAAGCATGTGATTCCCATTATGGCAGAAGGCGGCGGTGGAAGTATTATTAACACAGGTTCTGGATGGGGATTAAAAGGTGGAGACGACGCAGCTGCTTATTGTGCAGTAAAGGGCGGAATTGTTAATTTAACCCGTGCTATGGCAATTGATCATGGAAAAGAAAATATTCGTGTAAATAGTGTTAATCCTGGAGATACGGATACAGCAATGCTTAGAGATGAAGGGCGTCAAACAGGAATAGTAGTAGATGAAAATTCACAAAAGCAGTATCTTATTGATTGTGGCAAAGATAGACCCCTTGGAAGACTTGGAACTACAGAAGATATAGCAAAAGCAGTATTATTCTTAGCAAGTGATCTTTCAAGCTGGATTACGGGTGGTGCAGTAGTTGTTGATGGTGGAGGTATTGCATAATCAATTTTTAAGGATAGGTGATTGATGAAATAGAGATTTTTCATTGTAAAAACAAAGAACTAGGAGGGAAAAGAAATGAGTATACACGGATTTAAATCACACCCATATATTCCAAATTCAGTAGTAGAAGTACAACAAGAGATGTTAAAGGAGATAGGGCTAAATAATCTTGAAGAACTTCATGCAGAGGTTCCAGAAGAAATTAAGTTAAAAGAAAATATGAATTTACCAAAGCCCATTAAATCTGAATATGCCTTAAAGAGACATGTGGAAGGGCTACTTAAGAAAAATAAAACTTGCAATGAATATCTTAACTTTTTAGGGGCTGGATGTTGGCAACATTATGTACCAGCTGTATGTGATGAAATCAATTCAAGAGGAGAGTTTTTAACGGCTTATGGTGGAGAACCATACAATGATTTTGGAAGATTTCAAGCATTGTTTGAATATCAAAGCTTGGTGGCAGAGCTTGTAGATATGGATGTAGTAAATGTTCCAACAATGGATGGAGCACAAGCAGCAGCTACAGCTATTAGAATGGCTGGAAGAATTACAGGAAGAGATGAAGTATTGGTACCAAAGGCAATGGATGAGGAGAAATTCTTAATCATAAAGAATTACTGTCAACCAGATTTAACTCTTATTAAAGTAGATTATGATCAAGGAACGGGACAATTAGATCTTGATGATTTAAAGAAAAAGATTTCTGAAAAGACAGCAGCCGTATTTTTTGAAAATCCTTCTTTTTTAGGATTTATTGAAGAGCATGGACAAGAAATTTCTGATATTGCACATCATGTGGGTGCCCTTAGTATTGTAGGGGTAGATCCAAGTTCATTAGGGGTATTAACACCTCCAAGTAGGTATGGCGCAGATATTGTTAGCGGAGATTTACAGCCATTAGGAATGCATATGAATTATGGAGGAGGACAGTCTGGTTTTATGGCTACTCGTGATGAAGAAAAGTTTGTTATGGAATTTCCATCGCGTCTATTTGGGTTGGCTCCAACTAGTGTAGAGGGAGAGTATGGTTTTGGAGATGTAGCCTATGATAGAACTTCTTTTGGTCACCATAGACATAAGGGAAAGGAATACGTTGGAACACAAACAGCCCTTTGGGGAATTACGGCAGGTGTGTATCTAGCAACTATGGGACCTCAGGGTATGTTTGAACTTGGTCAAACCATCATGCAAAAATGTCAATATGTTATTAACAAATTAAATGGAATAGAAGGGGTAAAAGGATCTCTATTCAATGGGGTAAACTTTAAAGAATTTGTAGTGAATTTTGATGGAACTAATAAAACCGTAAAAGAAATTAATAGGATGTTAAGAGAAAAAAATATATTTGGTGGCAAAGATTTAACTAAAGATTTTCCAGAGCTAGGAGAAAGTGCTTTGTATTGTGTAACAGAGGTTCATATGAAAGAGGATATGGATCGATTAGTAAGAGCTATTGAAGAATGCATAAAAGCATAAGATACGATTTCGGAAATAGAAAGGAAGGATCATCATGAAAAGAATCAATAGAAATTACAAAGTAAGAAACTTTCATCAAGCAAAATGGGATGAGCCAATTATATTTGAACTAAGTAAAAAAGGAGAAAGAGGGGTGTTGGTGCCTAAAGCTGAAGAAGAGATAGTAGCTTTAGTTGGCGATGGGGTATCTAAAATTCCAAAGGGAATGATGAGAGAGAAACCTCCTAAATTACCAGAAATATGTCAGCCAAGAGTATTAAGGCATTATATGCGTTTGTCTCAAATGACATTAGGTGCAGATGTAAATGTTGAAATTGGTCAAGGAACTTGTACAGTAAAGTATAGTCCAAAAGTAAATGAACAATTAGGAAAAATGCCAGAAATGACAGAAATACATCCCCTTCAGCATGAAAGTACAGTTCAAGGAATCCTAGAAATCATGCATAAAACAGAACTTTGCATGAGAGAAATTTCAGGAATGGATCGTTTTACATTCCAACCAGGTGGTGGAAGTCAAGCTATTATGGCAATGGCTGCCGTAGTAAGAGCCTATCATAAGGCAAATGGAAATGAGAATCAAAAGGACGAAATTATTACTACTATTTATTCTCATCCATCAGATGCAGCGGCACCAGCATTGATGGGATATAAAATTATTTATATCCATCCAGATGAGGAAGGATATCCAGATTTAGAAGCTTTCAAAGAAGCAGTTTCTGATAGAACAGCAGCCTTTATCGTTGCAAATCCAGAAGATACGGGTGTATATAATAAACATGTACAAAAGTTTACATCCCTTGTACATGAAAAGGGTGGACTTTGTTGTTATGACCAAGCTAATGCAAATGGTTTATTAGGTGTAACAAGGGCAAGAGAAGCAGGCTTTGATATGTGTCATTTTAATTTGCATAAAACCTTCTCCACGCCTCATGGATGCGGTGGACCTGCAACAGGTGCTATGGGTGTAACAAAGGAATTAGAAAAATTTATGCCAGCACCCCTCCTTGACTTTGATGGAGAAAAATATTTCTTAAATTATGATATTACAAATAATCCATATGCAATAGGTAAAGTTAGAGTATTTAATGGGGTTGCACCAGTTGTTATGAAGACTTATGCATGGATTATGAGTTTAGGAGCAGAAGGCTTATATGAAGCCGCTAAAATAGCTGTGTTAAATAATAACTATCTATTTAAAAAATTGATGTCATTAGATTGTGTAGATGCACCATATATTAAAGGAAAGCAACGTATAGAGCAGGTAAGATATACACTAGAAAAATTAACAGAAGAGACAGGGGTTAAAACAGAAGATATACAAAGAAGGATGATGGATTTTGGGATGCATTATTGGTGCAGTCATCACCCATATTATGTACCTGAGCCAATGACATTAGAACCTACTGAAACACCTTCAAAAGAAGACTTAGATGAATATATAGAAACCCTTAAACATATTTTTAAAGAAGCTTATAAAACACCAGAAAAATTCAAAAATGCACCCTATTGTAGTTCTTGTCATAGAGTGGATGAATCTAGTATGGATGATTCAAATCAGTGGGCAATTACTTGGAGAAGCTATTTAAAGAAATCTACTGCCGAATAAAGGATTTAAAAAAGGATGGGATAATTTGAAAAAATTAGGACTAATTATTAATCCCATTGCTGGAATGGGGGGCAGAGTTGGACTAAAGGGCACCGATGGTGTAATTGATCAGGCAATAAAGCTTGGGGCCCTTCCTAAGGCTCCTGATCGTGCAGTTATGAGCCTTGAAGTTTTAAGGGATTTAAAAGAAAAAATAGAAATTGTCACTTGTTCTGGAGAGATGGGAGAAAACGAAGCAAAGAAATGTGGTTTTAAGACGAGGGTGATTTTGGATGTGAAAGAGAGAAATACAAATCAGCAAGATACTATTCTTGCTGCCAAAAGATTATTGGAAGAAGAGGTAGATCTTATTCTGTTTGCAGGGGGAGATGGAACGGCTAGAGATATTTATAACGCCATAGGAGATAAAATAACAGTTGTCGGGATTCCTGCAGGGGTAAAAATTCATTCAGCCGTTTATGCTAGTAGTTCTCAAAAGGCAGGAGATTTAGCTTGTCTATATTTACAAGACAATGTAGGGAAAGTGCAAGAAGTAGAAGTGATGGATATTGATGAAGAAGCTTTTAGATGTGGCGTTGTAAAAACAAGATTATATGGATATTTAAAAATACCTTATGAGAAAAGATTTTTGCAGGGAAAAAAATCAGGAAGTGTTATGAGTGATCAAGCTGCACAAAGGGCTATAGCTTATGATATCATTGACCATATGGAAAAAAATGTATGTTATATTATTGGACCAGGATCTACAACACGACCTATCATGGAGCTTTTAGAAATTCCTTATACCCTTTTAGGAGTAGATTTGATCTACAACAAGCAATTAATAAAAAAAGATCTTACAGAAAAAGAATTGTTAAGAGAGATACGTGATAAAAATGTAAAACTTGTCATAACACCTATTGGAGGGCAGGGATATTTATTTGGACGTGGAAATCAGCAAATTAGTCCAAAAGTTATCAGGCTGGTAGGAAAGAAAAATATTATTGTTGTTGCTACAAGTCAAAAGCTTAGATCACTAGACGGAAGAGCATTTCTTGTAGATACAGGAGAGCCTTTATTAGATCAGGAATTATGTGGATATATAAGAGTTATCTCTGGATATAAGGAATTGGTCATGTATAAGATAGATCATTAGAAAGAAACAAATTTTTTTAATGGAAACTTTCTGATAATTTAATAAATTTAGAAAATATTCGCAAGTGAGGATGACTAGGAGGTGATTTTATTTATGAGAGGTGGAAAGGAGGAAGATCACTTATATGGAGTAGGTCAAAAAAGGATGAATTATTTTGTTTAAAGTATCTATGAAAGGCATTAAAAAAAGGGAGGGTATTTTATGGGACTATTAAAAATTTCACCCATCTTTGTGCTTGCAGGACTTATGATATCGGGGCTTGATGTACTGTTGGCAGCACCTATTGCAACGATTGTTGCTGCAATTGTTGCAATGGCTACAGAAAAATATAAGTTTAAACAGATTATGGACTTTGCTTTAGATAATGTAAGAGAAATCGTTATTGTATTTTTCATACTCATGTTTGCTTATGGTTTAGCAGAAGCCTTTATGGCTACAGGGGTGGGTGCTTCTATTATTATTGCAGCACTGAAAATGGGTGTTACAGCTAAGAGTGTTGCTGTAGTAGGATTTTTAGTAACCTGTATATTATCTATTGCAACAGGAACCTCATGGGGAACTTTTGCAGCGTGTGCTCCTGTATTTTTATGGTTAAATCATATTGTGGATGGAAATATTATATTAACAGTTTGTTCTATAGCTGGGGGAGCTTGTTTTGGAGACAATATAGGTCTTATATCAGATACTACAGTACTTAGCTCAGGACTACAAAAAGTTGAAATTATTCATAGAATTAGGCATCAAGGAGTTTGGTCAGGATTATGTGCATTAGTTACAGCCATTGTTATTTATTTTGTTGGTGTATCCATAGGACTTCCAAGTACAGTAGGGAATGCTACTGAAGCTATTAATGCAATTCCACAAGCTGCATGGGATGCTTTAGCCCAGGAGAGAGCTTCTGCTGTAACTTTACTAGAACAAGTTAAAAGTGGGGTACCTATGTATATGATTATTCCTCTAATTATTGTTATTGGAATGGCTATTAAAGGCTTTCAAACTATGATTTGTCTAGGAGCAGGGATATTATCTGCATTAATACTAGGCTTTGGAGCAGGAACAGTTATAGATTTGAATGCATTTTTAAATGATCAAATTATGACTGGATTTGGTGATGCAGGGAAATGGTCTATTGTAATGATGATGTGGGTGGCTTCCTTTGGTGGAATTATGAATAGTATGCATGCTTTTGAACCCATATCTAAGGCATTTGTACGTATGTCTAGAAATGTAAGACAATTAATGACTTTTAATGGACTACTTTGTTTATTTGGTAATGCAGCCTTTGGGGATGAAACAGCAGAAATCGTTACCATTAGCCCTATTATTAAAAATATTACAGATGAAAATGTTGAAGCAAGTGAAGAAGATATGTATAAGCTAAGACTTAGAAATGCAACCTTTGCAGATGCTTTTGGCGTATATGGATCACAATTAATACCATGGCATTGCTTTGTATTATTCTATGTTGCTATTGCAAAGGCTGTATATCCTCTTCATGATTTTGTACCAACAGATATTATTAGAATGAATTTTATGGCATTTATTGCAGTAGGGTCTATGTTAATCCTTACGATTACAGGATGGGATCGATTTATACCATTATTTGGACTTCCAAGGGAGCCTCAAGTAAGATTAAGGAAAAAGGAGCGTGCTGTGAAGGATAATAATTATTAAAAAATAGATAATTGGTAAGAGTGGAAATCCTTCTCAGAAGGATTTCTTCTTTTGTATAAAGAAAGGCATCGGTTAGGAATTCGATTTTAGGAAAAAAGGATAGAAAGAAGATGTGATTTCCAGCAAATGTATAAAAATAGAATATTTTTCTCATACTATGGATGAAAAATTTGAATTATGAGGTGAGGGTATGAGAAAAGATAGAAGAGTAAAAAAATCGATTATTAGCATTATGAAGGATAAAAAGGAAGAAGATTCTATTGTAAAAGCATTAGAATTATTGCCTATAAATGAAATAATAAAAAAGGAAGATGTGGTAGTGATTACGCCTAATTGGGTGAAGGTAAAGCCTCCTTATACAGGAACTGTAGTAGGACCTAATACACTACAGACTCTTATAAAATATATAAAAAGGTATCATCCTAAAAGAATAGTTATTGCTACAGGCTCTGGTGGAGATCCTACACCTAAAGTATTAACTAGTGTAGGGTATGATAAGGTTATTGAGGAAGAAAATATAGAATTTGTAGATTTAAATTATGGTCCTTATATAGAACTTCAGTTAGAACATGACCAACCTAAAAGCACAAGAATTAATCAATTAATTAATGAAGTAGATGTGCTTATTTCTTTTACTCAATTAAAACAACATGAAGAAGCCACTATGAGCGCTGGAATTAAAAATATTGCTTTAGCATGGCCTCCAGCAGAAATTCATGGTTTTCCTAAAAAGAAATTAGGAATTCATCAGGATTTACATGGGTTTATTGTTGCTATGACAAAAAAAATACCCATAGATTTAGCTATTATAAGTGTCGATAAAGCTATGATAGGAACAGGTCCTTCTGATGGGAAGGCTGTGAACACACCAGGGATGATTATTGCTGGTACAGACCCTATTGCAACAGATACGATAGGGGCTAGGTTGTTAGGATTTTTGCCTCAAGGAGTAAGTTATCTTTATCAGCTTTATAGAGAAGGAATAGGGATTGCAGAACCTGAAAAAATGGATTTGAAGGGGATTAGTTTGGAAGAAGCAGAAAGAGCATTCAGTAAAGCTGCTTTTCAGCAAGAAATTATAATAGACAAAAATAAGATAAAGAATATACACGGAAATCAATAGGCGTGAAAAATGGTGAAAATTATCTAAAACCCGAGGAAAATGTATGGAAATGAATAGGATATTCATATAAGTATGATATAATAATCACAATAATAATAGAACTATAGTATTATTCTAGGTTGAGAAAGGAGTGTATACAATGAATGTAGAGCTGATTAATCCTTTTATAAAAGCGAGCAAGGATATTTTACAACAAATGACAAATATACCTTGTGAGATGGGAAAAATATTTATGAGAGAAGGATCTTTTAATGGTTCAGAGGTAATGATTTTCATAGGACTAACAGGAGAATTAAAAGGACAGGTAATTTTAGGGATGAAGGAAGAGATGGCAAAAAAAATTGTTTCGAATATGATGGGCGGCATGGAGATTATAGCTTTAGATGATATTGCTAAAAGTGCTATTTCAGAGCTTGGAAATATGATTTTAGGGAATGCAGCTACACTTATTTATAATAAGGGAGTTACAATAGATATTACCCCCCCCACTCTTTTGATCGGAGAAAAATTATCTGTATCTACTAACTCTAAACAAACAATTACTGTTCCATTGAATACAGATTATGGTATAATTGAATTAGACATTGCAATAAAGGAGTAGATGTTATGGCTATAAATATAGTATTGTTTGAACCAGAAATACCGCCAAATACAGGGAATATTGCGAGAACTTGTGCGGCTACAGGAAGCAGTTTGCATTTAATAAAACCTCTAGGGTTTTCTATTGATGACAAACATTTAAAGAGAGCAGGATTGGATTATTGGGATTTATTAGATTTGCATGTATATGAAAATATTGATGAGTTGTTTGATCGATATAAGGAAGCTAAGTTTTTCTTTGGAACAACAAAAGGGAAGCATTTTTATACAGATGTGAAATATGAAGAAGATTGCTTTATTGTATTTGGAAAGGAAACGGCGGGCTTACCAAAAAGAATACATAATGAATACCAAGAGAGTTGTATAAGGATTCCTATGGTTGAGAATGAGCGAGCAAGATCTTTAAATTTATCAAATTCTGTGAATATCATATTGTATGAAGCATTAAGACAAACTGGATTTGTAAATTTAGTATAAAGAGCGTATGCTCTTTTTTTTTTTGACAAATTTAGATGGAATATTGAAAAATTTAACATTATTCATTGAATTCAAATAAAGTTGACAAAAATAATAAAAAATAGTGTATTATATAAAAGGTGCGTATTGATTACATAATTTTATAGGAGGGGCATAAATGGAAATTTTCTTTGGACTAATTGGAGGACTCGGATTGTTTCTCTATGGAATGACCATTATGGGTGATGGCCTAGAAAAGTCCGCTGGAGACAAAATGAAAAAAATTATTGAAGTACTTACAAATCATAGAATCATGGCAGTAACTGTAGGAGCTTTAGTTACAATGATTATACAAAGTAGTAGTGCTACTACCGTTATGGTTGTAGGATTTGTAAATGCAGGAATTATGACTTTAACTCAGGCTACAGGAGTAATTATGGGAGCAAATATTGGAACAACTGTAACTGCCCAAATTGCTTCATTGAAGTTAAGCCATATTGCTCCAGTTGTAGTAGGAATAGGGGTTGGTATATGGCTTTTTACAAGTAATAAAAAGACGAAGAATGTGGCAGAAATTTTTATAGGTTTTGGTATTTTATTTATTGGTATGGATTTTATGAAGGATGCTGTAAAACCTCTTCGTGAATATGAAGGGTTTAGAGAAATGTTGATTAGTTTTGGTAAACCAACTTTTACAGATTCTTTAATGGCGATTTGTACAGGATTTTTTATTACAGCAGCAGTACAAAGTAGTAGTGCTACTACAGGGATTTTAATTGCTCTTGCTAGTGAAGGATTATTGCCTATAGAAGCATCGTTACCTATTATATTTGGAACCAATATAGGGACCTGTGTAACAGCAATGCTTTCAAGTATTGGTGCAAATAGAACAGCTAAAAGAGCTGCATTTATTCATTTTATTTTTAATGTAGTAGGGACATTATTATTCCTTATATGCTTTAAAGATTTCACAATTAAAATCGTTAAACATTTTTCACCTGATAGTGCAGCAAGACAATTAGCGAATGCCCACACGTTATTTAATATAGGGAATACATTGATATTACTGCCATTTGCTCCTATATTAGTAAATCTTGCTAATAAAGTTCTTCCTGTAAATGAATCTGAAAAAAGGGAAAAAAGAGGAGTGAAATATCTTGATGATAGGATGTTGGAAACTCCATCTATTGCTATTGGACAGGTGATGAAGGAAATTCTTAATATGGGAGATTTAGCTTTAGATAGCTATCGAACATCTATGGAAGCATTTTTTGAAAAAAGTGAGAAACTAGCAAAGGAAACCTTTCAAATGGAAAAGATCATCAATGCTATGGAACGTGAAATTGCAGAATACTTAGTTAAATTGTCCAATACAGCATTGTCAGGTAGGCAACATGAAGTGGTTGACGAATTTTTCAATACAATTAATGATATTGAGAGAGTTGGGGATCATGCAGACAATTTAGCCGAATTAGCTGTTTTTGTATCAGAACATAAATTGGTATTTAGTGAAGGGGCTATAAAAGAATTAAAATTGATGGATGATCGTGTAATGAAATCTTATGAGCAAGCAATACTTGCATTAAAAACAGGAGATATAAATATTGCAAGGAGAGTTGTAGAAAGAGAAGGGGAAATTGATCATATGGAAAAATCTCTTAGAACTAGTCATATTTCAAGATTAAATAAGCAGGAATGTTCAGCAGGTGCAGGAATTATTTTTTTAGATATTATTAGTAATCTTGAAAGGATAGGAGATCATTCTACAAAAATTGCTTTTTCTGTAATGGATGCATCAGGTGAATTTTAAATTAAATATATATAAGATAGAGGGCTTCTTCATTTATGGAGAAGTCTGTTTATTATATTTTGCTTAAGATAGATAGTGTATAAATGTAATTTTTTTTATAATCACTCAATAAATAGTAAATTCAATAGGGTAGATTTTAAAAGAGAAAATACAGTTGTAAAAATAATATATAGATAATAAAATAATACAGATAAGGTAGATTTATCGTGATAGGAGGGAATATAATTGAAGCCTATAAAAATTATGACAACAAGCTTATCGGATATTCCGAAGGAGCTTATAGAAGAATACGATATTACTGTGTTACCGTTAACAATAAGATTTGGAGATAAAGAATTTAGAGATGGTGTGGATTTGAGTACGGAAGATTTTTTCAATAAATTGAAAGAGTCTGATGAATTGCCTAGTACCTCTCAAATTACTCCAAGTATGTTCATACGAGAAATAGAAAATATTTTAGAAAATGGATATCAAGTAATGATTATTAATGGATCTTCAGGGGTAAGTGGGACCCATGAATCAGCATTAATGGCAAAGAAAGAATTAGAATCTGATGATATAATAGTAATTGATACATTAGCACTTTCATATACTTGTGGAATGATTGTAGTAGAAGCAGCAAAGATGGCAAAAGAAGGAAAAAATAAAGAGGAAATTATAAACAGAGTAGAAAAAATGAAAGAAAAAGGAGATCATATTTTTTCTGTAGAAACCCTTGACTATCTTAAAAAAGGAGGAAGACTTAGTGCTACTAAGACTACTATCGGAAAAATATTGAATGTAAAACCTATTTTGACCATAAAGGATGGTAAAGTAGAGCATTTTGATAAAGTAAGGGGAAGTAAAAAAATTATTCCTAAAATGGTTCAAATTGCAAAGGAAAGAGGATTAAAGAAGGGGTCTGAATATATCTGTATAGCTCATGGAGAAAATGCAGAAGGACTGGAAAACCTAAAAGAAGAAATTAGGAATGTTTTTGAACCAAAGAAAATAATTGTTACAGAAATAGGTTGTACTATAGGAACGTATACAGGACCCGGGTTATTGGCAATTCTATATATAAGAGGTGAATAACTGGCATAAAATAAATAATAAGAAATTGGTCCTAAGTGATTGTAAAGGTGGTTTTTTTGTAATATAATAAATGTGTAGACAATTCAGATAATTATTAAAAATACATAAGAAATCTGGTTGAAAAATGCGGAAGAGAATCCTAGATGGATCGCCGAAGGGACAAACAAGAGGGTGTTGCCCATTTTTTTGTGAAATTCTCAGGCAAAGGGACCGTATTTGGACAGAACTCTGGAGAGCTTTTAAAAAGCACCGAAGGAGCAATTCTATTTATTTAGGAGAAACTCTCAGGTTGAAGACAGAGGCGTATGGCAAACATTAGTTTGACATGCGCCTCTATTTTTTATAAAAATTTCGGAAAATGTTTTCTTAAATAAGGGGGATTGGGGTGAACATGAGATGAAAAAAATATTAATTACAAATAATTCGAAAGTTTATGAAGAAAATAAAGAAAAAATGGACATAATTTATTCACAAGAGTATACATACTTAGATATTCTTATTATTACTAGGAATAAGATTCATGAGGGGCATAGATTGATGACTCATCCTCTTTCGGGAAGTGTCAAACCTAATGAGACTCCTTTTAAGTCTACTATTGTTACAAAAGAAAAAGATCAGCTACACATAGAATCCCTTGAAATGATAGAAGGAAGCATTAAAACAGCAGAGAAGTTTATAAGAGGAAAAAAGACTCCTCTTTGGTCAGGAAAAATATTAGAGGATTTTAAAGTTATTGATTATTGCTTGATAAAAGGTGCATTAGAAAGTATGGATCAATTTCATTGATTATTTAAAATCATGAAGAAGGCAGCAAAAAAATATATTGAAAATAATTTTGAAGTATAAGGGAGGAGATTAATATGTTAGTACTTGATAAAAAAACTTTTCAAGAAGAAGTTTTAGAATCATCAGGATTTGTTCTTGTAGATTTTTGGAGTGATGGTTGTGAGCCATGCAAAGCTCTAATGCCAGATGTGGAAGAACTTGCAGCCCAATATGAAGGGAAAGTAAAATTTGCAAAATTAAATACAACAAAGGCTAGAAGACTTGCTATATCTCAAAGAGTATTAGGTCTTCCAACACTTTTATTATATAAAGATGGTGAAAAAATTGATGAAGTAACAAAGGAGGATGCAACAAAGGGCAATATTCTTGCTATGCTTCAAAAACATGTAGGATAGGTTTATACCTCACACTAGTAGGTATGACTTACTAGGTGTGGGTTAAAATAAAAAGGGAGGTGAAGCATGTGCGCTTAGAATTAGGAAAAATTAATATTAAAGATGTTCAATTTGGTGATACAACCAAATTGGAAAATGGAATATTATATGTAAATAAAGAAGAGATCATCAATAGGATAAAGGAAGATGATCATATTAAGAGCGTGCAGGTAGAACTTGCGAAACCAGGTGAAGAAACCAGAATAACTCCTGTAAAGGATGTTATTGAACCAAGAGTAAAAGTTGATGGGCAAGGTGGTATATTCCCTGGCGTGATCAATAAAGTTACTACTGTAGGTTCAGGTCGCACACACGTATTAAAAGGAGCTGCAGTGGTTACTTGTGGTAAAATCGTAGGTTTTCAGGAAGGAATTATTGATATGAGTGGTCCTGGAGCTGAATATACTCCATTTTCAAAGTTAAATAATATTTGTTTGGTTATTGAACCAATGGATGATTTGAAACAACATGAATATGAAGCTGCTGTAAGAATGGCAGGATTAAAAGTAGCTAGCTTTATTGGTGAGACAGGAAAAGAAATTACTCCTGATGAGGTAGAGGTTTATGAGACAAAGCCATTGTTTGAGAGTGTAGCTCAGTATCCAGACCTACCAAAGGTTGGATATGTTTATATGCTTCAAACACAAGGATTACTTCATGATACTTATGTATATGGGGTAGATGCAAAAAAAATAGTACCTACAATTCTTTATCCAACAGAAGTAATGGATGGAGCAATCCTTAGTGGTAACTGCGTATCAGCTTGTGATAAAAATACAACTTATCACCATCTAAACAACCCAATCATTCATGATTTATATGAAAGACATGGAAAAGATATTAATTTTGTAGGAGTAATCATTACAAATGAAAACGTATACCTTGCAGATAAGGAAAGATCTTCAAATTGGACTGCAAAGCTTTGTAAGTTCGTAGGGCTTGATGGTGCCCTTGTATCTCAAGAAGGCTTTGGTAATCCAGATACAGACCTTATTATGAATTGCAAGAAAATTGAAAATGAAGGCGTGAAAACTGTTATTGTTACTGATGAGTATGCAGGTCGTGATGGTGCATCTCAATCTCTTGCAGATGCAGATCCAAAAGCTGATGCTGTGGTAACTGGCGGTAATGCAAATGAAGTCATTGTACTTCCTCCAATGAAAAAAATAATCGGAATGCTTGATTATGTAGATAGAATTGCTGGCGGATTTGATGGAAGTTTAAGACCTGATGGAAGTATTGAAGCTGAAATCCAAGTAATTACTGGAGCAACAAATGAATTAGGTTTCAATAAGATGTCTGCTACAGGCTATTAACATAAAGGGATTTAAAATAAATGATGGAAATGATATTAGAAGTTGATGAAGCCATTGAAGAAATGAGTTCAATGAGAAAATAATTTTGTAAATATTAAAAAATTCCCGTTAAATATACGAGAGGAGGGAAGAATATGAGCAAGATTAGAGTTGTTCATTATATAAACCAATTCTTCGCAGGTATTGGTGGAGAAGAAAAAGCAGATGTAAAACCGGAAGTGAGAGAAGGCGTAGTAGGACCAGGAATGGCATTGAAGGGAGCTTTTAAGGATGAGGCGGAAATTGTTGCTACAGTCATTTGTGGAGATTCCTATTTCAATGAAAATATTGAAGAAGCAAAAGCTGCCATTATTGATATGGTGAAAAAGTATGATCCTGACTTATTCATTGCAGGTCCAGCTTTTAATGCGGGTAGATATGGTGTAGCTTGTGGGGCTATTAGTAAGGCTGTAAAAGAAACTTTTGACATTCCAGTTGTAACAGCTATGTATCCGGAAAATCCTGGATCAGATATGTTTAAAAAAGATCTTTATATTATCAAGACAGGAAATTCAGCTGCTAAAATGAGAAAAGCCATTCCAGCTTTAGCAAAATTTGCTCTAAAGATTGGAAAAGGTGAAGAAATTCAAGCTCCTAATGTAGAAGGATATATTCCAAGAGGCGTAAGAAAGAATATTTTTAGAGAAGAAAGAGGCTCAGAGAGAGCCGTTGATATGCTAGTTAAGAAGTTAAAGGGCGAGGAATTTGTCACAGAATATCCAATGCCAGACTTTGACAATGTGACTCCTGGTAAAGCTATTCAAGATATATCAAAAGCAAAAGTAGCTATTGTTACTTCCGGTGGGATTGTACCAAAAGGAAATCCAGATCATATAGAATCATCAAGTGCATCCAAATATGGCAAATATGATATTGCTGATTTCAGTGATTTAACAGCTGAAACCCACGAAACAGCACATGGTGGTTATGACCCTGTGTATGCAAACGAAGATGCTGATAGAGTATTGCCTGTTGATGTTTTAAGAGATTTAGAAAAAGAAGGAAAAATTGGAGAGCTTCACAGATATTTCTATACTACTACAGGGAATGGAACGTCTGTTGGTAATTCTAAAAAGTATGCAGCTGAGTATGCAAAAGAATTGGTGGCAGATGGTGTGGATGCAGTTATTCTAACATCTACCTGAGGCACTTGTACACGTTGCGGTGCAACGATGGTAAAAGAAATCGAAAGAACTGGAATTCCCGTTGTTCATATGTGTACAGTTGTTCCAATTTCATTGACAGTTGGAGCAAACAGAATCGTACCTACAATTGCTATTCCTCATCCTTTAGGAAATCCATCATTGGATTCAGAGGAAGAGAAAAAGCTAAGAAGAAAGTTAGTTGAAAAAGCATTAAAAGCATTAGAAACAGAAGTAGAAGAACAAACTGTTTTTGAAGATTAAATCTTTTAATAAATGAATGTTTTCATTAAGAAATTTGTCAATGAGCAACATGCTTAGTAAAAGGTGTAGAAATAGCATCCTATAGAACAGAAGCTATAGTGAAAAATGCTTTATATGGAATCATCACAGCGAAAGCAGGGTTTGTTGCAAAAAAAGGAGATGTTTGTTAAAAACTTCGGCTATGCCGAAGTTTTTGTTTGATGAATTTTTATTACAAGCTTAAGTATAATATTGTAAATAAAATGATAAAATAAATAGGAAAATAAGCTATAGATATTTATTTGAGTAATTATTAAAAAAAATCAAAGAAATTATAAAGGATTTTTAAATTTTATGTCGAATATGTAATACTGTCCTTTTTATAGGAAATCAAAATAGAGGAGGAATTCTAGATGTTTAAAAAGGGATTGACAATTTTATTGACGGTAGTACTTGTTGCTGGATTATTAGCAGGTTGTGGACAAAAAGCTCCAGAACAACCAAAGGAACCAGCAGAAAAGCCAGCTGAAGAAGCAGTGAAGGTAGCTATGGTAACAGATGTAGGTGGAGTAAATGACCAATCATTCAACCAATCAGCTTGGGAAGGACTTCAAAGAGCTGAAGAAGAATTAGGAATTAAGGCTTCTTACAAAGAATCTAAGCAAGATGCTGATTATGGTCCAAATATGGAAGATCTTTTAGATAGTGAGAATGATTTGATTTGGGGTATTGGGTTTAAAATGGGAGATTTAGTAAAAGAAGAAGCAGAAAAAAATCCTGAGCAAAAATATGCGATTATTGATTATGCTTATGAAGAAACACCAGAAAACTTAGTAGGTGTAGTATTTAAAGCTGAACAACCATCATTCCTTGTTGGGTACATAGCAGGAAAAATGACGGAGACAGGTAAAGTTGGATTTGTTGGTGGTATTAAAGGAAATGTTATTGATGGATTCCACTATGGATATATGGCTGGTGTAAAGCAAGCAAATAAAGATGTAAAAGTTTTAGTTCAATATGCTGATTCTTTTACAGATGCTGCTAAAGGAAAAGCTATTGCAAACCAAATGTATAAAGAGGGTGCAGATATTGTATTCCATGCTGCAGGTGGTGTTGGTGATGGTGTAATTGAAGCTGCTAAAGAGCAAAATAAAAAAGCAATTGGTGTAGATAGAGATCAAAATGCGTTAGCACCAGAAAACGTAATCACTTCAGCAATGAAGCGTGTTGATAATGCAGTATTTAATATGGCAAAAGATTTAAAAGACGGAAAATTCCCTGGTGGAACAACTGTTGTTTATGGACTTAAAGAAGGCGGTGTAGATATTGCTCCAACTTCTGATAAGCATGTGCCAGCTGAAATCTTAAAAGAAGTAGAAGAGTTAAAGCAACAAATTATAGATGAAAAAATTGTAGTTCCTTACAATGAAAAAACTTTTAATGAATTTCAATAAAAAAAGTGATATAATAAAATAGAATGGACATTAAGTAGCTCAGGCAAATTGTCTGGGCTACTTTGGTATTAAGTAATTAGGAGGTTATGCTATTGAACCACATCAAATTTGATGAAAAAGCTGTAGAGATGAAAAATATCACAAAAGTTTTCGGTAATTTTACTGCAAACGACAAGATCAATTTAACTGTTCATAAAGGAGAAGTACATGCTTTGTTAGGAGAAAATGGAGCTGGAAAAACTACCCTTATGAACATTTTGTATGGTTTATATCAACCTACATCTGGAGAAATAACGATTAATGGGAAAACGGTAACAATGACAGACCCTAATATAGCTATTCAGCATGGAATCGGTATGGTACACCAACATTTCATGTTAGTAGAGCCTTTTACAGTAGCAGAAAATATCATATTAGGGAAGGAAACAACTACAGGTTTTGGAAAGTTGGATATTAAGGAAGCGGTTTCACATGTAGAAAAATTATCTAAAAAATATGGACTTCATGTAGATCCCTATGCAAAAATAGAAGATATTACTGTAGGGATGCAGCAAAGGGTAGAAATTCTAAAGGCGTTATATAGAGGGGCTGAAATTCTAATTTTAGATGAGCCTACAGCTGTATTGACACCTCAGGAGATTCAGGACTTAATAGGGATTATCAGGAACCTTACAGAGCAGGGAAAATGTATTATTATTATTACTCATAAATTAAAAGAAATAAAAGAAATTGCTGACTATTGTACAATCATTCGTAGAGGAAAGCATATTGACACAGTAGACGTAAGCGTAACTACTGAAGAAGAACTAGCAAATAAAATGGTTGGAAGAGAAGTTAACTTTATTGTAGAAAAGAAAGAAAAAGAAAAGGGAGAAGTTGTATTAGAAATAGATAATTTAGTAGTAAAGGATAATCGAAGTATTAATGCGGTAGATGGACTATCTCTAAAGGTGCACGCTGGAGAGATCTTAGGAATAGCAGGTGTTGATGGAAATGGACAAAGTGAATTAATTGAAGGAATCACGGGACTTCGAAAAGTAGAATCAGGAAAAATTATTATGCAAGGGAAAGATATTACAGGAAGAACGCCAAAGGATATTTTAGAGCATAAAATTTCAACAATTCCAGAGGATAGACAAAAAAGAGGATTAGTGTTAGATTTTACTGTTGAAGAAAACATGATATTAGAAAATTATCATAAAGAACCCTTTGCAAAAAGTGGGATTTTACAAAAAAATAAGATTAAAAGCTTTGCAAAAGAATTAATACAGAAGTTTGATGTTCGTCCGGAAGATGAAGCATTAAAGGTAAGAGCTTTATCAGGTGGAAATCAGCAAAAGGTAATTATTGCAAGAGAAGTAACAAATAATCCAGAATTATTAATTGCAGCTCAACCCACTAGAGGATTAGATGTAGGAGCTATTGAATATGTGCATAAATCCCTTGTAGAACAAAGGGATAATAATAAAGCAGTACTCCTTGTATCGTTAGAATTAGATGAAGTAATGAATGTTGCTGATCGAATAGCAGTTATTTATGAAGGGAAAATTGTAGGAATTGTAGAATCGAAAGAAACAAATGAAAATACGCTTGGTCTCATGATGGCAGGAGGAGGTACAGGCAATGAAGAGTAAAAAGAATTCATTGAAAGAAAAGATTTTTAGTGGAAATCTAATCATTACATTGGTATCTATTTTATTAGGGATTATTGTAGGAGCTATTGTATTGAAGATAGCAGGATATAGTCCAATAGAAGCGTATACAGTTATGATCAAAGGAATATTTGGGAAGCCCAAATATATGGCGTATACGATTATTTATGCTACGCCTCTTATTATGACAGGTCTTTCTGTAGCCTTTGCTTTTAAGACAGGACTTTTTAATATTGGAGCAGAAGGTCAGTTCATTATTGGTGCCTTAGTAGCAACTTTAGTAGGATATTTTGTAAAGTTACCTATTGGGATACATGCCATTGTTGTATTTGTTGCAGCTATTACAGCAGCAGGTTTATGGGGAGGTATTGCAGGGTATTTAAAGGCCAAGTTTGGTGTTCATGAAGTTATTGCAACGATTATGTTAAATTGGATTGCTTTATATTTAAGTAATTACGTAATTATGCTAGAAGGCTTTAAAAGACCTAATAGTGAGGCATCTTATAAAATATGGGATACAGCAACTATAGGGATATTAGAGAAGTGGCGTTATACAGATCCAGGAAGAATGTGGTTTAAAGCACATCCTGTGCTACAAAGTATTTTTAAAACGCCTGTGAATTTAGGAATTATCTGTGCTATATTATTAGCTGTTGCAGTTTGGTTTATCTTAAATAAAACTACATTAGGGTATGAATTAAGAGCTGTAGGTTCTAATAAGCATGCAGCTGAATATGGTGGAATTAATGTAAACAAAAGTATGATTATATCTATGACGATTGCAGGATCATTAGCAGGTGCGGCGGGTGCACTACAAGTAATGGGAGTATCTAAGCAAGTTGCTATTTTAGCAGCTATGGAAGGCTATGGATTTGATGGGATCGCAGTTTCTTTGATTGGTAGTAATGGGGCCTTTGGATGTGTTTTTGCAGGAATACTTTTTGGAGCACTTAAATATGGAGGACCTAAGATTCAATCTGCTATGGGAGCACCATCTGAAGTGGTAAGTATTGTAATGGGAACGATTGTATTCTTCATTGCCATGCCAAAATTTATTAAAATGATCTTAACTGTAGGAAAGAGAAAAGAGGTGAAATAAATGATCGATAATATAGGTTTTATTCTTGGGACAACATTAATGTATGCAACACCACTTATTTTTGCAGCTTTGGGAGGCGTTATTTCTGAAAACTCAGGAGTTGTTAATATTGGTCTTGAAGGAATGATGACTTTAGGAGCACTTATGGGTGCGACGGTAGGTTATTTTACAGGGAATCCATGGTTAGGTTTTTTGTGTGCGGGACTTGCAGGTGGATTTTTAGCAGTTCTTCATGCTATTGCGTCAGTTACCTTTGGAGCTGATCAAGTAGTATCAGGAATTGCTATTAACTTTTTAGGACCTGGAATTGCATTGTTTTTAAGTCGTATCTTTTTTGAAGGAGCGACTATGACAAAATCTATCGACTTAGATAGTAAAATGCCGAGACCTTTAGATGGTATATTTGCACAGAATTCATTCTTTGACTTAGTATTTAATCAATATGCTACTGTATATATTGCATTTATTTTAGTATTTGTTATATGGTATGTCCTTTATAAGACAAGAATAGGTCTTAGAATTAGAGCTGTAGGGGAACATCCAAAAGCGGCAGATACTCTAGGAATCAATATTTATAAAATTAGGTATTTAAGTGTGATTTTATCGGGTATATTTGCAGGATTTGGAGGAGCTTCCATGAGTTTAGCTGTAGTTTCTAACTTCCGTCCTACATTGATTTCGGGACAAGGTTTTATTGCCCTTGCTGCTATGATTTTCGGTAAATGGAAGCCTCAAGGTGCCATGTGGGCATGTTTATTATTTGGAGCTGCCCAAGGGTTAGTAGTATTCCTAGGTGGTACAGCTATTGAAATATCATCACAAATTTTAGCTATGCTACCATATATAATTACCCTCGTTATATTAGTAGGGTTTGTTGGAAAATCAGCAGGTCCAGCAGCCAGTGGTGTTCCATATGAAAAAGGAGAAAGATAGATAAGGCAAGGAGAAATCCTTGTCTTTTTCCTTGAAATTGAAATTATGTAACTTTATTTCTAAGAAAATTAATGATATAATGAGATGACGAGCGTTTATAATCTAATAAATGGTTATTCAATAAATACTTATATAAGGGAGTAGGTGAAGGTTTGAGATGAGATTAGGGTTTAATTTGAATATAGAGCAAGTTCAAAAGTTAGTAATGACCCCTGAGTTGAAACAAGCCATCCAAATATTACAATATAATTATCAAGAATTAAATCAGTTTATTGACGAGCAAGTGTTAGTCAATCCTCTTCTCGATCTAGGTGCCTCAAGAGAAGGTGAAATAAGAAAAAAACAAGAAGAAAGAACAGAAAAGCAGGAAGTGGATTGGAAAGAGTATTTTAAAGAATATGATGATATTAGCTATAAGCAACCAAATTATCATAAGGACAAAGAAGAAACATCCTTTGAGCAATTTGTATCTGCAGATACGACCTTAACAGAGCACTTGTTGTTTCAATTGCAATTTGCTATTTTAAAGGAAAAGTATATAGAGATAGGAAAACATATTATAGAGAGTTTAGATGTGAATGGATATTTAAACGTAAATATTCCAGAAATAGCATCGTATTTCCATGTGAATGAAGAGACGATAGAAAATGTATTATCTGTCATTCAAACCTTTGACCCACCTGGAATTGCTGCTAGAAGTTTAAAAGAATGTTTATTAATTCAGGTTAAACAAAAAGGGTTGGAGGATGAAAAAATCATAAAAGTTATATCGGAACATTTAGATGATGTAGCACAAAATAGATTGATGAATGTTTCTAAAGCTTTAAATATATCTACAAAGAAAGTTCAAGAAATCACAGACTTTATTAAAAAATTAGAACCGAAGCCAGGAAGAGCCTTTAGTTCTGGAGAAGAGATAAAATATATTACTCCTGATGTAACTGTAGAAAAGATCGATGGGGAATACGTTATCATGGTCAATGATAGTACAGCACCAAGATTATCTATTAGTTCCTATTATAGAAAAATGCTAATACATGAAAATAAAGATTCAAATACATCAAAGTTTTTAACAGGAAAATTAAACTCAGCTATGTGGCTCATTAAAAGCATTGAACAGAGGAGACAAACTATTTACAATGTGGTAAAAGCTATTTTAGATTATCAGGTTGATTTTTTCGAAAAAGGAAGAAAATATTTGAAGCCCTTAACATTAAAGCAGATTGCTGATGAGGTAGGAATTCACGAATCAACAGTAAGCAGAGCTGTAAATGGGAAGTATATGCAGAGTCCGCGGGGTGTTTTCGAAATGAAATTTTTCTTTACGAGTGGTGTATCCAATAGAATGGGAGAAGGAATTGCATCAGAAAGTATCAAGAGTATGATTCGAGAGATGATTGATCATGAAAATGTTAGAAAACCTCTAAGTGATCAAGTTATATCAGACAAATTGAAGGAAAAAGGAATAGAAATTTCAAGAAGGACTGTTGCTAAATATAGAGATGAGATGAAGATATTATCTTCTTCTAAAAGAAAAAGATTTTAAAAGACGTGAAGATTCACGTCTTTTTTATTGATATCTCTTGGAAAATATGGTATTCTAGTGTTAGATATTTTTTTGCCTGATACGGGACAAAAAAAGTCTGTAGGGACAGATCAGGTCCCGTATAACCATAATATAACAACAAAGGAAAAAGGGGCATACGTGTAATGCAACCAAGAGAAAATTCTGAAATTGATAAATGGATTGAGATACAAAGAAGAATTGTTCCAGAATTTGTGGAGTCTTTGATTAATCGATATAAAATGCTTAGACTGATCCATTATCATCAGCCAATAGGGAGAAGAAATTTGGCAAATGAATTAGGAATGGGAGAAAGGATTGTACGTAAAGAAGTAAATATTTTAAAGGAACAAGGATTTATAGACATCAAAGCTGAAGGAATGAATATTACGAAATTTGGTTACACTAGTTTAGAAATGCTAAGAAGTTATATACATAGATTTAAAGGGCTTAATAGTATTGAAGAAGAAATAGTGCAAAGATTAAAAATAAAAAAAGTCTTAATCGTTCCTGGCTTTTGTGATGAAGATGATCTTGTTCTCAGAGAAATTGGTCGTGTTGCAGCTACTTACCTTAAATCCTTAGTGAAAGAGGACACCATTATAGGGATTACTGGCGGGCAAACAATGGCTATGGTTGCACAGGAAATGAAGGAAAATGAGCAAAAAACATCTAATGTAACAGTTCTTCCAGCTCGTGGAGGACTAGGGAAAAATGTAGAGAAGCAGGCTAATACTATTGCAGCAAAGGTTGCACAAAAGCTTAATGCATCTTATAAGCTTCTTCATATGCCTGATAACATCTCAAAGGAGATTTTAAAAAGCTTATCAGAAGATCCAAATATCAAAGAAGTAGTAGATTATATTCAAAAAATAGGAATTCTTGTTTTTGGAATAGGTAGAGCTGATAAGATGGCTGTGAGAAGAGGATTAAGTGAAGAAAAAATTGCTGCATTAAAAAAGCAGGGAGCTGTAGCAGAAGCCTTTGGATATTACTTTAATAAAGATGGAGAAATCGTAAGAGAAGTAAATTCCGTAGGTGTTAGTTTAAATCACTATAAGGAGCTACAACATATTATTGGTGCAGCAGCTGGAACTGAAAAAGCTGAAGCCATTATTGCAATAAGTAGATTGAATCAAAATCTTACATTGGTAATTGATGAAGGGTTAGCAAGAGAAATCTTAATATAAAAAATGAAAAAAGATATAAATTATAAGGAGGATGTTTTATGAGTGTAAAAGTTGGAATTAATGGATTTGGAAGAATAGGAAGAAATGCATTTAAGGTAGCTATGGAAAAGGCAGATGCTAATTTTGAGATTGTAGCAATCAACGATTTAACAGATCCTGCAACATTAGCACATTTATTAAAATATGATAGCTGTTTTGGAAAATTCAATGGTACAGTTGAAGTAAAAGAAGGTGCTATTGTTGTAAATGGAAAAGAAATAAAAATATTTGCAGAAAGAGATCCAGAAAATCTTCCTTGGAAAGAATTGGGAGTAGATATTGTTGTTGAGTCTACAGGAATTTTTAGAGATAAAGAAAAAGCACAAAAGCATATTAAAGCAGGAGCTAAAAAAGTAATTATTTCTGCACCAGCAAAAAATGAAGATATTACAATTGTTTTAGGTGTAAATGAAGAAAAATATGATCCAGACAATCATCATGTAATTTCAAATGCTTCTTGTACAACAAACTGCTTAGCACCTTTTGCTAAAATTGTTGATGAAAAGTTTGGTATTAAAAAGGGTTTAATGACAACAGTGCATTCTTATACAAATGACCAAAGAATTTTAGACCTTCCTCATAGTGATTTAAGAAGAGCTAGAGCTGCAGCAGAGTCTATTATTCCTACAACTACAGGAGCTGCAAAAGCAGTAGCATTAGTATTACCACAATTAAAAGGAAAATTAAATGGTATGGCAATGCGTGTTCCAACACCAACTGTATCTGTAGTAGATTTAGTTGTTGAGTTAGAAAAACCAGCTACAGCTGAAGAAATGAATAAAGCATTTAAAGAAGCTGCTGAAGGCGAATTAAAAGGAATCTTAGGATTTAGTGAAGAACCACTAGTATCTGTAGACTATAAGCAAGATGCGAGATCTTCTATCGTAGATGGATTATCAACAATGGTAATGGAAGGAAATATGGCAAAAATCGTTTCTTGGTATGACAATGAATGGGGATATTCAAATAGAGTAATCGACTTAGTAAGCTATATCATTAGTAAAGGACTATAAAACAATAAATGATGGGTTCAATCTGATATCAGATTGAACCCTCTATTCAAGATAATACAACATGAATCATTGACGAATAACAAATAGTATGTTACATATATAGAGTAGTATAATCTAAAAAGTAGAGGTGAAAGGGTATTGAATAAAAAAAATATCGAAGATATTCAAGTAAAAGGTAAGAAGGTACTTGCACGTTGTGATTTTAATGTACCTATGGATGAAAATAAGAATATAACAGATGATATTCGTATCCGAGCAGCGCTTCCGACCATTAAGTATTTAGTTGAGCAGGGAGCTAAAGTAGTTTTAATGTCTCATTTAGGTAGACCAAAGGGTGAGCCAAATCAAAAGTATAGTCTTGAGCCAGTAGCTAAAAGACTTGCTGAATTATTAGGAAAAGAAGTAATTTTTGCAGCAGATGATGAAGTAGTGGGTGAAAGTGCTAAAAAAGCTGTTTCAGAAATGAAAGATGGAGAAGTAGTACTTCTTCAAAATGTTAGATTTAGAAAAGAAGAAACAAAAAATAACCCTGAGTTTGCAAAGGAATTAGCGAATTTGGGAGAAGTTTTTGTGAACGATGCTTTTGGTACAGCTCATAGAGCACATGCTTCAACAGCAGGAGTTGCAGAACATTTGCCATGTGTATCAGGATACTTAATACAAAAGGAAATCGACGTAATAGGAAAAGCTCTAACAAGTGCTGAAAAACCTTTTGTTGCTATATTAGGTGGTGCGAAAGTATCTGATAAGATTGGTGTGATTAACAATTTATTAGAAAAAGTTGATACATTGATTATTGGTGGAGGAATGGCATATACATTCTTAAAAGCTAAGGGACTTGAAATAGGAAAATCTTTACTTGAAGAAGATAAAATTGAATTAGCAAAAGAATTAATGCAAAAAGCACAAGATCAAAATGTAAATTTATTATTACCTGTAGACGTAGTTGTAGCTAAGGAATTTAAGGCAGATGCAGAGCATGAAACTGTAAAGGTTGAAAATATTTCTGCGGATGTAATGGGACTTGATACAGGTAAAGAAAGTATAAAAATCTTTAGTAAAGCTATCAAAGATGCAAAAACAGTTGTTTGGAATGGACCAATGGGTGTATTTGAAATGCCAGCCTTTGCACTAGGAACAAAAGGTGTTGCAGAAGCTATGGCTATGAGTGAAGGCACAACCATTATTGGTGGAGGCGATAGTGCAGCAGCAGCTGAGCAACTTGGATTTGCTGATCAAATGAGTCATATCTCAACAGGTGGTGGAGCAAGCTTAGAATTCTTAGAAGGAAAAGAGCTACCTGGTATTGTTGCGATTAATGACAAGTAATTTACAGGGGGTAAAATCATGAGAATGCCTATTATTGCAGGAAACTGGAAAATGAATAAAACAATCAAAGAGGCAGTTGAGTTCGTTGCAAACGTTAAAGACCGTGTTGCAGGAACAGATGTAGAGGTAGTATTATGTGTACCTTACACCCTTTTACAGCCAGTAAAAGAAGCTGCAAAAGGTACAAACATAAAAGTGGGAGCTCAAAATATGCATTATGAAGAAAGTGGTGCATTTACAGGAGAAGTTTCACCTTTAATGTTAAAAGAAATTGGTGTAGATTATTGTGTAATCGGTCATTCAGAAAGAAGACAATATTTTAATGAAACAGATGAAACAGTAAACAAAAAAATCCATACAGCCTTTCATCATGGAATCGGTCCAATTGTTTGCGTAGGGGAAACATTAGAGGAAAGAGAAAAGGGAAATATGGAAGTAGTTGTAAAAAACCAAGTGGTAAAAGCTTTTAAAGATGTAAAAGCTGAATCTGTAAAAGATATTGTGATTGCTTATGAGCCAATTTGGGCAATTGGAACAGGTAAAACTGCTACATCAGAGCAAGCAAATGAAGCAATCTACAAAATCAGAGAAGTTGTAAAAGGATTATATGGTGAAGAAATCTGTACAGAAGTACGTATTCAGTATGGTGGAAGCGTAAAGCCAAATAACGTAGAAGAAATCATGAATCAAGAAGATATAGATGGAGCGTTAGTAGGTGGAGCAAGCTTAAAGCCTGATGATTTTGTACAACTTGTAAACTTTTAATTTGAAAGGGGAAATACATATGTCAACTATAATTACGGATGTTTATGCAAGAGAGGTACTAGACTCAAGAGGGAATCCTACAGTTGAGGTAGAAGTACATTTAGAAGATGGAAGCATGGGACGCGCAATCGTTCCTTCGGGAGCTTCTACAGGAGCATTTGAAGCTGTTGAATTAAGAGATGGAGATAAAGAAAGATATTTAGGAAAAGGTGTTTTAAAAGCTGTTGAAAATGTAAATGATATTATTGCAGAAGAAATCGTTGAAATGGACGCTTTAGATCAAATTGGCGTTGATATGACGATGATGGAATTAGATGGAACAGATAATAAAGGAAAACTTGGTGCAAATGCAATTTTAGGGGTATCTATGGCAGTTGCAAAAGCAGCAGCAGAGTCTGTTGGAATGCCTTTATTCCAATATTTAGGTGGAGTAAATGCTAAAACATTACCCGTTCCAATGATGAATATCTTAAATGGTGGAGAGCATGCTGATAATAATGTAGATATTCAAGAATTCATGGTAATGCCTGTTGGAGCAAAATGCTTTAGAGAAGCATTAAGAATGGGTGCTGAAATATTCCATAACCTTAAGAAAGTATTAAAGGATAAAGGTCTTAATACAGCTGTAGGTGACGAAGGTGGTTTTGCACCAAACTTAACTTCTAACGAAGAAGCTCTTGAGGTAATTATTGAAGCAATTAAAAAAGCAGGATATGTTCCTGGTGAAGATGTTATGCTAGCATTAGATGTAGCAGCAACTGAATTATACAATAAAGATGAAAAGAAATATGACCTATCTGGAGAAGGTGTTGTAAAAACTTCGGAACAAATGGTAGATTTCTATGAAGAATTAGTAAATAAATATCCAATCATTTCTATAGAAGATGGATTAGATGAAGAAGATTGGGAAGGTTGGAAATTATTAACTGAAAGATTAGGAAAGAAAGTACAACTTGTTGGAGATGATTTATTTGTAACCAATACAGAAAGACTTGAAAAAGGTATTGAAAGAAAAACAGCTAATTCAATCCTTATTAAGTTAAATCAAATTGGTACAATTACTGAAACTCTTGATGCCATTGAAATGGCAAAAAGAGCAGGATATACTGCTGTTGTATCTCATAGATCTGGAGAAACAGAAGACGTTACAATTGCAGATTTAGTTGTAGCTGTAAATGCTGGTCAAATCAAAACTGGTTCTGCTTCAAGAACAGACAGAATTGCAAAATACAATCAATTATTAAGAATTGAAGAGTTATTAGATGCTACATCAAAATATGCAGGAATGAAAGCTTTCTATAATTTGAGATAAAAAAGTATAATTTTAGAAAATACTGGTAATGATAAAAGGGTAGAGTATTCTACCCTTTTATTGATGCTATAAATTAATGGTCTATTTATGGAAACAGTAGATATAATCCTAAAGGATAGGACGGTACAATATGTATTGCTTTTCAAAAATAGCTGTGTTAAAATAGGTATGTTAAAGAGATAGAGGAGGTGGAAACATGGGAAAAACAGTGTTGATGATTATACAAGCTATTGCTAGTCTTATACTTATAGGTAGTATTCTTTTACAATCAGGTAAAAGTGCGGGATTATCAGGTTCAATCGCTGGTGGTGCTGAACAACTTATGGGTAAACAAAAAGGAAGAAGTTATGAAACCCTGTTAAGTAAAGTAACTACCATTGGGGCAGTTGTTTTTATAATAACTTCTATTGTTTTGGTTTATCTTCAAAAATAATAAATTAAAGAAAGATTTGAAGTACTTGGTTAGATTACGAAGGAGGCATATGACAAATGAATTTTGAAATACTTGCACCTATTATAGGTGTTATTGCTTTGATTTTTGCTTATACACTTTCTGCAAAAATCAATAAGGTTGATGTAGGTACAGAGCGAATGAAAGAAATTTCTACATATATTCACGAGGGAGCAATGGCTTTCTTAACAAGAGAGTACAGAATTTTAGTTCCTTTTGCAGTTATAATATGTATTGTAGTAGGCGTGGCTATTAGCTGGAAATCAGCAATTTGTTTCATCATAGGAGCATTTTTCTCAGCTTTAGCAGGATTTTTTGGAATGCAAGTTGCAACAAAGGCCAATGTTAGAACAGCTAATGCTGCAAAAGAAGGCGGTATGACTAAAGCATTGAGTGTTGCTTTTAATGGTGGTGCCGTTATGGGAATGGCTGTTGTTGGTTTAGGACTTTTAGGACTTGGTACATTATACTATGTATTTAAAGATCCTGAAATCATCACAGGTTTTGGGTTAGGTGCATCTTCAATTGCGTTATTTGGACGTGTTGGTGGTGGTATTTATACAAAAGCTGCTGATGTAGGTGCGGATCTTGTTGGTAAGGTAGAAGCAGGAATTCCAGAGGATGATCCAAGAAATCCAGCAGTTATTGCCGATAATGTTGGTGATAATGTTGGTGATGTTGCAGGTATGGGTGCTGACCTTTTCGAATCTTATGTGGGTTCTATTATTTCAGCAATTACATTAGGTCTTGCAACAGTTGGTGCCGCAAATGGAGCTTTCCCAAATGTTGACCCTTTAAACGGAGCAATTTTCCCATTAGTTTTATCAGCATTAGGAATTATAGCATCTATTATTGGTACGATGTTTGTTAGAGGCGATGAAAATGTAAATCCAGCAGAAGCATTACATAGAGGAACTTATGTAGCTGGAGGAATTGTTGTTGTGGGAGCATTCTTCTTAAGTAAGAATTTTCTTGGCAACTTAAATGCTTTTTATGCAATCGTAGGTGGCTTAATTGTAGGAATGGCAATTGGTAAAATCACAGAAGTGTATACTTCAGGAGAATATGCTTCTGTTAAGAAAATTGCAAATCAATCAGAAACAGGACCTGCTACAACGATCATCAGTGGTTTAGCAGTAGGTATGTATTCAACTGCATGGCCAATACTTTTCTTGGCAATAGGTATTTTAGTAGCATTTAAATTTGCAGGATTATATGGTCTTGCGTTAGCAGCAGTAGGTATGTTATCTACAACTGGGATCACTGTAGCAGTAGATGCTTATGGTCCGATTGCAGATAATGCTGGTGGTATTGCTGAAATGTGTGAATTACCAAGTGGTGTAAGAGATATTACGGACAAGCTAGATGCAGTTGGTAATACTACAGCAGCAATTGGAAAAGGGTTTGCAATTGGTTCTGCAGCTCTAACAGCACTTGCACTATTTGCTTCTTACTCTCAAGTAGTTGGATTAAAAGCAATAGATATATTAAATCCTTTAGTAGTTATTGGTTTATTAATCGGGGGTATGCTTCCATTCTTATTCTCAGCTATGACAATGGAATCAGTTGGTAAAGCTGCTTTTGAAATGATTGAAGAAGTAAGAAAACAATTTAAAGAAATTCCTGGAATTATGGAAGGAAAAGCAAAACCAGATTATGCTAGATGCGTAGATATCAGTACGGGAGCAGCTTTAAAAGAAATGCTTTTACCAGGAATTATGGCAGTTATCGCACCAATTGCAACAGGAATTATTCTTGGAACAGAAGCATTAGGTGGATTACTTGCTGGAGCATTAGTTTCAGGAGTACTTATGGCGATCATGATGGCAAACGCTGGTGGTGCTTGGGATAATGCGAAGAAATATGTTGAAGAAGGACACCATGGTGGAAAAGGTAGTGAAGCACATAAGGCAGCAGTTGTTGGAGATACAGTAGGGGATCCATTCAAAGATACATCTGGTCCATCTATCAATATCTTAATCAAGCTTATGACAATCGTTGCAGTTGTTTTCGCACCATTATTCTTGAAAATCGGTGGATTATTATAAGATGATTAAAAAGTTCTATCTTGAATTCAAGATAGAACTTTTTTGTATAAAAGATGACCTCTAGAATAAAACTAAATTCTGGAGGTGATTTTTTTGAAAAGAAAAATAGTAGGTGTACAGGGTGAATTAAATGAAATAGCAGAAGAATTGATTCGCCAAGGCATAAAGGTTACAGATTTACTGGATTCAGATGAACATATAGATGCTATGGTTTATTATGATGATGAGAGTGATCTATTTAATGAAGAGAGATTTGAAAATGTTACTCACAAAAGTCAAGTTGTCAAAATCAATGCAGCAAAGAATAATATTGATCAAATCGTTAGAAAAATTAAAGAAATTTAAAAAAAGTTACCATCTGTGATATAATACAGATGGTATTTCTTTTATATGGAGGAAAAAAATGAAAATACAAATGACTGTTCAAACCTTATTAAAAACAAAAGAATTTTATGGTTTACTTTACTTATTGTTAGTCAATTTATATGGATTCATTATAACTGGCGTGGATAAATATAAGGCGAAAAAAGAAAGATGGAGAATAAGAGAAAGAACTTTTTTTATTACAGGAGTACTTGGTGGAGCAGCAGGGGTAATGATGGGCATGACCATGTTTAGACATAAAACACAACATAAAACCTTTTATATAGGGATACCTATTATATATGTATTGAATACCCTCTCTATTCTATGTTCAATCTATTTTATATATAATAGCTAATTTTTATAGTTATCAGAAAATGTGATGGTTTTAAAAATGGATAGGATGGGTAAAATAAAGGTAATAAAATAGTGATTATAATGATTGGAGGAATCATATTGGCGATTAAAGAGGAAATACTTGAATTTATGAGAGAAAATGCATATAGCCCTATGTTAGATGTAGAACTTGCCAATGTATTTAAAATCGAACCACAAGAGATGGGATCTTTTTATGCTATATTAGATGAAATGGAAAAGCTAGGTCAAGTTATTAAAACAAAAAAACGTAGATATGCTTGTCCTGAGCGAATGAATTTAATAGTAGGAAAATTACAGCAGCATCAAAAAGGGTTTGGTTTTATTTTATCTGAAGTGGAAGGCTATTCAGATGTTTTTATTGCAGCTACTGACATGAATGGTGCAATGCATAGTGATCGGGTGATAGGTAGAATTACTAAAAAAAGTGGAGAAAGCAAACGAGCAGAAGGAGAAATTATTCGTATTTTAGAGCGTGCCAATACAGAAATCGTAGGAACCTTTGAAAGTAGTAAAAATTTTGGATTTGTTGTTCCAGATGACCCTAGAATCAAAATGGATATATATATTCCAAAAAGTGAAGTGAATGGCGCAAAGGATGGCTATAAGGTTATTGCTCGTATTACAAAGTGGCCACAACCTAGAAGAAATCCAGAAGGAAAAGTTATAGAGGTTTTAGGACATAAAGATGATGTAGGGACAGATATTATATCTATTATCAAAAAATATAAATTACCTGAAACATTCCCTAAAAAAGTAGAAGGAGAAGCTGCTACTATTCCAGAAGAAGTTCTAAGTGAAGAAATTAGCAGAAGACGTGACTTAAGAGATAAAAAAATTGTAACCATTGATGGGATTGATGCAAAGGATCTGGATGATGCCGTATGTGTAGAGATACTAGAAAATGGAAATTATCTTTTGAGTGTACATATAGCAGATGTTACCCATTATGTAAAAGAGCATAGTAAACTAGACAAAGAAGCTTTAAAGCGTGCTACAAGTGTATATTTAGTAGATCGTGTTATTCCAATGCTTCCTAAAAAACTATCTAATGGAGTGTGTAGTTTAAATCCAAAGGTAAATCGATTAACATTATCTGTGAATATGGAAATCAATAAAAAAGGCAAGGTCGTAAACCACGAAATCTATGAAAGTGTCATTAAAACTTGTGAAAGAATGACTTATTCTGATGTATCAGACATTCTAGAAAAGGATGATGAAAAGCTTAAAAGTAGATATGAATATTTATTAGATGATTTCAAACGAATGGAAGAGTTAGCAAAAATTCTTAGAAAACGAAGAGACGATAGAGGAAGTATCGATTTCGATTTTGATGAATCAAAGATCATACTAGATGAACGGGGAGTTCCTGTGGAAATAAGAAAGGCAGAAAGAAGAATTGCTAATAGAATTATAGAAGAATTCATGCTTATTTGCAATGAAACCGTAGCAGAACATTTCCACTGGGCAGATTTACCATTTGTCTATCGTATTCATGAAGATCCAGATATAGAGAAAATAGAAAGTTTCAATAAATTCATCCATAATTTTGGATACCACTTAAAAGGAGTAAATAATGATATCCATCCAAGAGCCCTTCAAGATTTACTGAAGAAGGTAGAAGGAAGAAAAGAAGAAAGAATTATTAATACCATCATGTTAAGATCTTTGAAAAAAGCAAGATATGCACCAGAAAATGCAGGGCACTTTGGACTGGCAGCAGATAATTATTGTCATTTTACTTCTCCAATAAGAAGATATCCTGATTTACAGATTCATCGCATTATAAAGGAATCTTTATCAGGAAAATTAACAGGGAAAAGAATAAAAAAATTAAAAACTATTGTTGCAAATGCAGCAGACCAGTCATCAGATAGAGAAAGAATTGCTGTTGAAGCAGAAAGAGAAACAGATGATTTGAAAAAGACTGAATATATGAGCCATCACATAGGAGAGGAATTTGAAGGCATCATTAGCAGTGTTATATCCTTTGGAATGTTTATAGAACTTGAAAATACCATAGAAGGATTAGTAAGGATTAGTTCCTTAGTAGATGACTATTATATCTATGATGGAGACAATTATTCTTTTACAGGAGAGAGAACAAAGAAAACCTATAGAATTGGTGATGAAGTAAGAGTAAAAGTGATTAAAGCAGATACAGCTCAAAAGGAAATTGATTTTATGTTGATGCAGTAGTAAAATAGTGGAAGATACTTTTATGTATCTTCTTTTTTAAAGAAGTAAAATGAAAGAGGAGAGAATAAATCATGTATAAATTAGTAGTAAGTGATATGGATGGAACCTTGTTAAACAGTAATAATCAAGTATCAGAAAAGAATAAAGAAGCTTTTAAAGCATTATTAAAAAATGATGTACATGTGGCTATAGCAACAGGAAGAATCTATACATCCGCAAGAGTATATGCAAACCATTTAGATATGGTAACGCCGATTATTGCATGTAATGGAGCAGTTATTAGAAACTTAGAAGATGATCACATATTATATGAAAGTCATATCCAAAAAGAAGATTGTTTAAAAGTAATTGAGGTATTAAGAAAACATCATACATATTTTCATTATTATAGTTTAGATACTTTTTATACAGAAAAATTAGCCCATAGCTCTTTGAAATATTCAGAATGGAATAAAACGCTAAAAGAAGAAGAACGTATACAGATTAATGTAATAAAAGATAGTTATGAACAAATTAAAAATAGTGATGAAAATATTTATAAGTTTAATGTGATCAATGACGATTATGAAGCATTAGATTGCATAAAAGAAGAATTAAAAGAAATTGAAACCATAGAAGTAAGTAAATCATGGCATAATAATCTTGAAATCATGAATAAAGGTGTTTCAAAGGGAAAGGCTATTGATCAATTAGCGAGTATTTTAGGAGTCGAACAAGAAGAAGTTATGACATTTGGAGATAATGAAAATGATATTAGTATGCTTACCTATGCAGGAATGGGTGTAGCCATGGGAAATGCAGAAGAGATTGTAAAGAAGCAAGCTGATTATGTGACCGCTACTAATGATGAAGATGGTGTAGCAAAGGCATTGGAGAAATTTATTCTATAGACAATAAATGGAAAAACCGTATTCTTGACATATAATTACTTTTATGTTACGATATATACCTGGTATGAATATAGATTCTTTTAAAGTAGGTGTTTGTATGGGACAAGGAAAAGTAGTTGCCAATAATAAAAAAGCAAGACATGATTATTTTATTGAAGAAACCTATGAAGCGGGGATAGCTCTAAAGGGTACAGAAGTAAAATCCATCCGAATGGGTAGAATCAACTTAAAAGATAGTTATGCAAGAGTAGAAAATGGTGAAGTATTTATCTATAAAATGCATATTAGTGCCTATGAAAAAGGAAATATATTTAATGTTGATCCTGTAAGAACAAGAAAGCTTTTGCTTCATAAAAAAGAAATCAATAAATTAATAGGATATACAACACAAAAAGGATTAGCACTCATACCACTTAAGGTCTATATCAATAGTAGAGGCTTAGTAAAGCTTCAGCTTGGCGTAGCACAGGGTAAAAAGAACTACGATAAGCGTAACGATATGGCTAAAAAAGAAGCAAATCGCCGTATACAAAAAGAAATGCGTCAGCGACAAAAGTCTTATTAGACTTTTATATACATGGGGGCGTACAGGTTTCGACGGGGGTTTGGAGTCAATAGTAGCGAGTGGAGGTTTTTCCTTGGGGTCCGCCTTAAAAAACTGGGGAACTAAATATAAACGCAAATGATAATTACGCTTTAGCAGCCTAATAAACGCTGCTCGTTCTACCTAAACTTCCCACGGTTTAGACTAGAACGTCATTAAGGTGGGGAACTACTTTGGGGATGTCTCGACCCAAAAGTAGACGAATTGGGACTGGTCTGATCAAAAGCCTGTCATTGGGCGCTTGTGACGACGAGAATCTAAAACAATGACTGCACTCGGAGAAGCTGTTGGTAAAGGGCTTTCGGACAGGGGTTCGATTCAAAAAGAGTCGCCTTGTAGCGTGAGTTACAAGTGAAAATCTGGCTTGATCGGTGAAACCGTAACGTGAAGACGACGGCAATGCCGAGGAGTATGTGGAGTAATCCAACAGCTCTGTATCGACTTATAGGCATCCTAATAGGATGTACTAGGATAGAAGTTAACAACTATACTAAAGCTTCTATAATACGCCAGAGGGGTTAAGTAGATCAATTATAATTATTTAACTCTAAGATATAGTCAGCACCATTAGAAAATAATGGAGTATGTGTCCCCTCGCCTCCACCAATAAAAGAAAAAAGAGTTGTGCTTAAGATTGTAAGCATAGCTCTTTTTTTATAGGGATATAAACCTTTTACAAAAAACGAGTTGATATGATCTAAATAAAACCAATTAAAAATTTAGGTGTTACATTGTATGTTGGTATTTAATTAGCTAAACTATTACGATATAATTAAAGTATACTATTGTATATCAAGGAGATTATATAGGGAGGAATTAAAGTTGACTGAATTGGGTAAGCGTTTAAAGGATGAAGGAAAAAAAGAAAAAGCTATAGAAACAGCTAAGATTGCAATAAAAAAAGGAATGGATAATCAAACTATAAATGAATTAACTGGATTAAGTATGGAAGATATTGACCTAATAAGAGAAGTTTTAAAATAAATTGATAAAGCAATAGTAATCCTTGATAATACAGAAATGTATTGTTGAGGATTTTAATATGTAATTTATAAAGACTAGAAATAACTTTTATATTATTTCTAAATCATGGTGGGGATGGAGGATTTATGAAAAAAACAAAGATACTAGTTTTAATAACACTTCTAATTATTGCTATTATTGGGATGAGGAAGTTAGATATAAATTTAAGATATAATATGGGAATGTATGATTATTATAGATATAATACTACATTAACCCAAGAGGAAAAGGATTTGTTACAAGAAAAGCATTTTCTTGTAGGTGTTTATAATGATCCACCTTTGGCATTTATCAATAAATTTAATAATCATAATGCTGGGATCATGGTGGATTATTTATCTCAGTTAGGGATTGAATTAAGTAACAATATTCATTTAAAAGTAGGATCACAGGACTATCTAAGGGATGCAATGAAAAGTGATGAATTGGATATTATGGTTATGGAAAATACAAATGAAAATAAAAAAGAGTTTGGCTTAAGTCAGTCTTTGTGTGTTGTTAAGGGGAAAATATTTGTAAAGAATAGCTCAAGTATTAAAGAGCTTGAACATCTAAAGGATAAGACTTTTGTGGTCTTAGAGAGAGACAATGAAGGTGGACGTATAAATAAATATTTTGAAGATAAGATCAATGTTAAAATCTTAGAAGTAGACAATATCTATCAGTGTTTTGCTTTAATAAGGAATAATATAGTAGACGGATTTGTGGGAGATGATATGGAAATTGCACACTTTCTTCATGTAACCAATAGAGGTACAGGCTTTAGAGCTTTAGAACTTACTTTGTATGAGAAAGAGATGTGCTTGGCTGTAAAGAAAGAAAATGACTATTTGCTTGATATATTAAACAAAGGGATCATCCAGCTAAAGAAAAAGAATTTGGTAGCAAAGACGCAATATAAATGGCTTGGGAATTTTGATACGGATGTGATTGACTTAAGTCGTGTTGAGTTAGCTTATCAAGTATTCATTGCAGGCATATCTATTATAGCAATTTTTTCTAGTTGGAATTATCTTATTACTCAAAGAGTGAATACGAAGACTAGGGAATTATCTGAAAGTAAAGAAGAATTACGTCTTATTATTGATACTATGAAAAATGGTATTATGGTTATAGAAAGGGATGCTATTATTGTAGAATGTAACGATGCAGTGACGGGTATAACAAATATTCCTAGAGAAGATTTAATAGGAGCTAATTATAAGGAGTTCGAAGCTTTAGAGCCTTTTGTGAATAAAGAGAATATGAATAAGTTGTTTAATGTGGGAAATTCTTATTATTATGTGACGAGTCAAAAAATTACAAGGAATAAAAGCATGGTGATCATTGAGGACTATACAGAAAAGTATTTTAATGAAAAGAGGGTTCGACAGGAATCTAAGATGATAGCGGTTGGGCAACTATCAGCTGGTCTTGCTCATGAGATAAGGAATCCATTAGGATTAATAAAAAGCTATAGTTATATTATTGAAAGACATAGGATCAATGAAATTTGTGATCATGCAATAGTCGTTATAAATGACTCTGTTGCAAGAATTAATAAGCTTATTGAAAATTTGTTGAGATTTTCAAAGCTTTCAAACGATGAAAATAAATCAGTAAATATTGAAAATCTATTAAATTTGATACTAGAATTAGAAGAAAAAAATATTGAACAAAATGAAATCAAAATGATTACTAGCATTACAGGCAAGTCTTCTAAGGAAGTCTTTATTAATGAAGATGTATTAAGAATGCTACTCTTGAATCTATTAAACAATAGTATTGATTCCTTTAAAGGTGTTGAGAGAGAAGAAAAGAAAATTTACATAAGGATGAATATTGAAGAGGAATATTTAAGGATAGAAGTTATAGATAATGGCTGTGGGATTGAAAAGGAAAAGCTTGAAAATATATTTAATCCTTTTTATTCTACCAAAGAAAATGGAACAGGTTTAGGTCTTTATATTATCAGTACAGAAATATCCAATAATGATGGAAAAATAGGGGTAGAAAGTAATTTTGGAGAAGGTACAAAATTTGATATTGTTCTACCAATAAAGGAGTAATGGAAATGATTGAAAAAAAGGGATACAAAATATTAATTGTAGATGATGAAATAGAGTATCAAAAAGTTTTATCTTTGATCCTTTCAGATGTTGGGTATGATATTGTAACTTGTTCCAATGGAATGGAAGCACTTGAATATATTGATAATAATATAGTAGATCTTGTACTTACTGATCTAAAAATGCCTGTTATGGATGGCGTTGAGTTAATAAAGCGAATAAAAGAAAAATATAATGATTTAGATATTATTGTTATGACAGCCTTTGGAAGTATTGAGAGTGCAGTTGATTCGATGAAATATGGTGCCATAGATTATTTTGTTAAGAGTAGTGATATACAAGAATTAGTGATGAAAGTTGATCGATTAGCTAAAATATATAGATTAGAGCGGAAAAGTTCCTTTTTACTTGAGAAGCAGAATGAAACGGATCTATTTGTTGAGTCTGAAAATGAAGAATACTCAAAGCTTTTGGAAATGTGTCAAAGAGCGGCTGATTCAGGTATTAATATTTTACTGCTGGGAGAATCTGGCGTAGGGAAGGAAGTTATTGCTAATTATATTCATCAATTAAGTAAAAGAAGACAAGAGCCTTTTGTTCCTGTTAATTGTCAAGTTTTTCCTGAGGGAGTGATAGAATCTGAGTTATTTGGTCATGAAAAAGGCTCATTTACAGGGGCGATTGATGCTAGAGTGGGAAAGTTTGAACAAGCTAATCTGGGGACTTTATTCTTAGATGAAATTGGAGATTTGCCAATTGCAACACAAGGGAAACTACTAAGAGCCATAGAAAGCAGAAGAATAGAGAGACTTGGCAGTAATAAATCAATAGATTTAAATGTAAGATTTATTTCAGCTACAAATAAAGATCTTTCAAAGCAAATAAGTGAAGGGACATTTAGAGAGGATTTATTCTACAGAATAAATACTTTGACATTACATATACCGCCATTAAGAGAAAGAAGAGAAGACTTACTAGGGCTTATTCATTTTTTTATTAAAAAGATTGAAAAAGATCAAAAGAAAAAAATAAAGCATGTTGAGGATGAAGTAATGAATTTTTTATTGCAATATGATTATCCCGGAAACATCAGAGAACTTAAGAATATAGTAGAAAGAATGATTGCATTAAGCAAAGATGGTATTGTTACAGTCAATGAAATATTAATGCCAATAGGTTGTGGGAAGGAGAAACAGGCAAAAGACAATGGTTGTAAAAAGACATTACAGGATGCTCGTTCAGATTTTGAAAAGATGTTTATAGTAGAGGCTTTAAAAAATAATCATTGGAATGTTACAAGAGCAGCAAACGAATTAGAGATAAGTACAAGGCAATTATGGAATAAAATTAACAAATATAATATAGAATTGAAAAAGCATGAATAAAATTTCAGTGTTAAATAAGAAAACGTGAAATATAGTTCACGCTTTTTTTATTATATAAATATCAATTATTTTAAAACGAGCATTATACTAAGGTTAAAGGTAATAAATAAACTTATAAAAGATGGCATGGTATTTGCTATATTAACACCATGAAAATATAAATTTTACTAAAATTATAAGAAAGGATTGAAAAAAATGAAAAAAGTAAAATGGTTAGCACTTGTATTAGTAGTAGTATTAGTAATGGGCTGCATGGCAGGTTGCGGTAGTAATGAGAAAGCTGTATCAGAGGGAGAGGATGGTCCAATTGTTATTAAAATTGGGCATACTGATTCATCTCAAAGGTCAACCCATAAATGGAGTGAGGCTCTAGGCGATTATTTAGAAAAAGAAGCACCTGGTAGATTTAAAGTAGAAGTTTATTCAGATGGACAATTAGGAGATACACCTGATTTAGTATCTGGTATTAAAATTGGAACAGTTACAATGATGTTTGACTTATCGTCTGCAATAACATCAGCATCAGGTCCAGCTTCAACTTGTATAGACTTACCTTATTTATATCCTTCATTTGAAGCTTGGGAAAAAGGTACTTTTGAAAAGGGTGGATTAGAGTTATTCAATGAAACGTTGAAAGATTCAGGATATTATTGTCTAGATATGTACTATAACGGAATGAGACAAGTTATAAGTAGAGACAAAATTTATAAAACACAAAGTGATTTAGATGGACAGAAAGTTCGTATTGCACAAAATGACTTAAATATTGAAATTTGGAAGGCTATGGGGGCTAATCCAACACCTATGGCTTGGGGAGAAGTTGTAACTTCATTATCTCAAGGTCAGATTAATGCATTAGACCACTCTTTAGGTGTATTTAATGATTTTAATTTACATGAAATTGCACCACATGTAACATTAACAAATCATGCTAGTTCTCCATTCCCAATTATCTGTTCAAGAGATTGGATTGAATCTTTAGATCAAGCAGATAGAGAAGTATTAGAAGCTGGTGTTAAAGAAGTTGCTAAGAAACAAAGAGCAGAGGAATATGCTAAAGAGAAAGAATACATCAAGAGATTTAAAGATGAAGGTGCAGAAGTGTATGAATTATCAGCTGATGAAATAAAGGCATTCCAAAAAGCTGTAGAACCAGTATATGATCATCAACGTAAATTAGTTGGAGATGAAATGATTGAAAAATGGTTAAAGACACGTCCTTAAAAAATAATAGTAAATAAGTAATAGAGTAGATTGCTAATAAAGGCAACAAGGTGGTTGCCTTTGTTAGCACTATAAAAGGAGGTCAGGGTGTTACTCTTTTATTGGGAGTAATGGTATAATATGAGAAAAAAAGTTTTGGAAGCTTTAGATAAAATTGAAGATACTGTCCTGATAATTATGTTTATGGGCATGGTGGGAATAATTTTTTTCCAAGTTATTATGAGATACGTTTTTAATAATTCATTAACTTGGTCAGAAGAGCTAGGGAAATTTTTATTTGTATGGCTTTCTTGGGTAGGAATAAGTATAGGGCATAGAAGAAAAGAACATATAAGAATTACGTTGTTAGTTGACAAATTACCATATAAATTAAAGCAATTAGCAGAAGCATTAACGGAATTAATATTAATTATTATTTGTGGGATCACACTGTATTATGGATTTATTATGATTGATATACAAATGAATGTCCCTTATGCAGGAATTAAAATTAGTACAGCTTGGGGTTATCTGTCTCTTGTCCTTGGGTGTGGAATATTTATAATTAGAGCAATGGCATACTTTATAGAGGCAATCAAAAATCTAATGAAAAATGAGATAATTTCATAAGGGGGGAACGATGATGGCAGTACCTGCATTATTTATTGCATTATTTATCATGTTGTTAGTAGGTGTTCCTGTTGGATTTGCAATAGGTGGAGCTACTATGTTATCAATGGCTCTCTACTCTGACTTGAACATGGCTATTAATGCGCAATATTGCTATAGCGGTATATTTTCATTTACTGTAATGGCAATACCTTTTTTTATGTTGGCAGGGCTTATCATGTCAACAGGAGGTATAGCTAGAAGAATTGTTAATTTTGCATCTGCATTAATAAGTTTTGTAAATGGTGCTATTGGTTGTGTAACAATCATTGCATGTATGTTTTTTGGTGCTTTATCAGGGTCTGGTATGGCAACAACATCAGCTATTGGTGGAATGATGATTCCTGAGATGAAGAGAAAAGGGTATGACCCAGCTTATGCAGCTACGATAGTTTGCTTTGGTGGTATTATTGGACCAATTATTCCGCCTAGTTTATCCTTTGTATTATATGGAGCTTCAACTGGAGTATCTATTTCACAATTATTTCTAGCAGGAGTATTGCCGGGCATATTGATAGGTATTTTATTCTTAATTGCAAATATTATTATATGTACTAAAAACGGAGTTGATTTAAAGCAAAAAAGAGTAAAGGATGACGATGAAAAAGTACCAGTTAACGAAGCTATGAAATATAGAATTTCAGAAATTGTTAAAAGTGTAAAAGAAGGTTTTTGGGCTTTATTATCGCCAGTTATCATTTTAGGAGGAATTTATTCAGGCGTTTTTACTCCTACTGAAGCAGCTTGTATATCTGTTGTATACTCGATTATAATAAGCTTATATGTATATAAGGATTTAACATGGGATGGGTTAAAAGATGTGTTTTTGGAAACAGCAGTATTAAATGGAATAACCTCATTTTTATTAGGATATTCTACTGTATTCTCTACATTTATGACTTATGAGAGAATTCCAAAGATGATTACAGAGTTTTTGACAGGTGTATCATCTAATCCTTTAGTTGTATTGCTATTTGTTAATTTAATACTATTAGCTGTAGGATTATTCCTTGATACGGTTCCCGCTATTATTGTAATGGCGCCAATGTTAATGCCAACAGTTAAAGTATTAGGCATTGATCCTGTACACTTTGGAGTACTTATGGCTGTAAACCTAGCGTTAGGCTTATGTACACCTCCTTATGGATGTAATCTATTTGTAGGTGCAGCAGTTGCTAAGATAAAGATGGAAAATATGTTTGCGCATATTGTACCATTGTTTACAGTTGGCTTAATTGGACTAGTATTAATAACCTATGTACCGTGGTTATCACTTGTATTTATTAAATAAATCAATTATAAATAATGAAGTTTCAAAAAGTTATGCTTAAAGTTTTAAGCATAACTTTTTTCTATTAAAAAATCAAAATTTATAGAAATGGAAAGGAAAAATATTTATTGAATATGAAAAGATCTATTTTTCTAAAAAATAAATATCTCTAAAAATATAATTATACTAGCTGTTGAGATTATAAAAATATCCCCTTTTTGAATTGAAGAATAAGGATTTTCTGAAAAATATTTGGTATCTAAAATACGAGATAAGCTACCAATTACCATGAAAGACCAAACAATTATAAAAAGATTATCTGACATTGAAATCTTATGAATAAAAAAATGATAGATAGCAAAACTAATTAATCCAATGCTACTTCCCCAACTTAAAATTGTATTGAGGGTTTTTAATATTTTTTTTGAGGGCATGTTTTTTCTCCTTTTAAAAAGTCTATAGTATTATTTACTATTTAGAAATAGTTTCCATGAGGGAATTGCTGCACCTATTATATCATAATTCATCTATATATGTATGAAAAATACAAAATTTGATTATATAGGAATGTTTTGAAATGAAAATTTTATACTTCACATTTTATAGAAGCTATATGGAGAGATAAGAAAGAGAATATGTTAATTAATGAATAATAAGCATAATTATGTTAAAATAGAACCAACATAAAAAAATTAAGTGTGGTGAATAGAGATGAAAATAGCTAAAATTAAGGAAAAGATATACCCACAGCCATTGGCATATGTTGAAAAACAATTAAAATCCAACTTTTTAGGTCTTGAATGGGAGATTGAGCATACGGAAGATTTAAGAACTGTAGAAGGACTTCGGGTAAAAATTTATTTTGGAGTAACTTCACCTTATGGAGGAGTAACCTTTGCATCATTTCTAAATCATGGTGGGGGATATACACCCTATTATATTAGAATGACAGAGATAGATGATGATCAAACAATAGTATTAGTTGCAATAACGGGGACAGAAAATGTAGATGGCGATTATGGAGGTAGAAATAAAAATATTGCAGAGCAAGTATTAGAAATGTGTGAAAAAGATTGTACCCATAAAACCTTTAAAGAAAAAGTAAAGAGCTTTTTCAAGTAAAATCATAGAATAAGAATGAAGGAACTAGTAGAGGGATACTGTTCCTTTTTTTATGATAAAATTTACTATACTGCGATAATTTATTGGTATAATGTAGAGGAAATTATTGTTCATGAAAAATTGATAAGGATAGGATCATTAAATAAGTTATATACAATGGAGGAAGACGATGAATATAAGAAATGTAAAAATCTTAGGAGTAGGCAAATATTTACCTAAGGAAGTTGTTTTAGGAGAAGCTATTAATAAAAAATTAGGAAAACCATTAGGTTGGACAGAAAATACTATAGGAGTTAGGAAAAGACATTTTGTTGTAGATGAAACAGCATCTTATATGGGAGCTACTGCAGCAAGGGAAGCTGTGGAGGATGCAAATATTGAGTTAGAGGATATTGATTGTATTGTTTGTGCAAGTGGGTCTATGGAGCAGCCTATTCCTTGTACAGCAGCACTGATTCAAAAAGAATTAGGGCTAGAAAAATCAGGAATTCCATCGTTCGATATAAACTCTACTTGTTTAAGCTTTGTAGTTGCATTAGATACGATTTCTTATTTGGTGGATTGTGGAAGATATAAAAATGTATTGATTGTCTCATCGGAGGTAAGTTCAGCAGCTCTTAATTGGAAGGATGAAAAAAGTGCTGCATTATTTGGAGATGGAGGGGCTGCTATTGTATTAGGGAAAACACCAAAGGGAGAAAGCTCTAAAATTATTTATGCAAATATGAAGACTTATAGCGAAGGAAGTGAATGGTCCCAAGTCTATGGAGGAGGAACAAAATTTGCCCCTAATCTTGAAAATGTAAGAGAAGAAACTATGAAGCATTTTCTATTTTCTATGGATGGACAAAAGATCTTTAAAATGGCTAAAAAATTATTACCAAAGTTTGTGAAAGAAATGATGGAGGAAAGTAATAAGAGCTTAGATACTATTGAGATGGTTATTCCCCATCAAGCTAGTAAAAGTGCGATGGGTCTTATGAGAAAAAATCTTAAGGTACCGAAAGAAAAATGGATGGATATTGTATCGAATCATGGAAATATGATTGCAGCATCTATTCCCATAGCTCTTTATGAAGGAATTAAACAGGAAAAGATTCAAAGAGGGAATCATGTTTTATTATTGGGTACTTCTGCAGGATTATCTATAGGAGGGGTAATCTTTGAATATTAAAAAAGTTTTGATTACAGGAGCTACAGGATTTTTAGGAAATAGAGTAGCCATTCGATTGAAAGGATTAGGATATGAAGTAACAGGGGTAGGAAGAAATAAGAAAAAAGGGGAAGCTTTAAAAAGGAAGGGAATTGATTTTGTTTTATTAGATTTAGAAAATGAAGAGGCTGTAATGAATATATGCAAAAATCATGAGTATATCTTTCATTGTGCCGCTCTTTCTTCTCCGTGGGGAAAATATAAAGATTTTTATAAGAGCAATGTGGAGTCTACTAAAAATCTAATCAAAGGGAGTAAAAAAGAAAATATTAAAAGATTTATTCATGTATCTACGCCAAGTATATATTTTGACTATCAAGATAAATTAAATATTAGAGAAGATAGCATACTTCCCAGAGAACTTGTAAATGATTATGCAAAGACTAAATTAGTAGCAGAAAAGGAAATAGACCAAGCTTTTAAAGAGGGATTAGGAGTAGTAACCATTCGACCAAGAGCATTATTTGGACCAGGAGATACAACGATTTTACCAAGGCTTATAAGAGCAAATCATAAGGGGGGAATTCCTTTAATAGATGGGGGAAAAGGAATTATTGATGTTACTTATGTGGAAAATGTAGTAGATGCACTCATTTTATGTATGAATGGAGAAAAAAACATTCTAGGGGAAAAATATAATATTACAAATGGAGAACCCATGGTATTTATTGAATTGATTCAAAAGCTATTTCATAAGCTTGATATACCTCTTAAAACTAAAAATATTTCTTTTGAAAGAGCATATAAAATTGGAGGAGCTATGGAATGGATTTCAAAATATATATTAATGGGAAAAGAACCTATTCTCACAAGGTATTCTGTTGGTGTGTTATCAAAGAGTCAAACTTTAGATATAAGAAAAGCAAAAGAGGAGTTAGGTTATGTATCAAGGGTGAGTATTGATGAAGGATTAGATGTATTTGTAGATTGGTTGAGAGGAGAAGGGGCTTGGTTAGTGAGATGAAAATATTAAAAATAGGCTATTGTACACAATTAGAAAAAATGGCCGTGAAAAATGGACGATTAAAAACAATGGAATTTCCTGCCACAGTGGTTCTTATAAAGCATGAAAAAATAGGATATATTTTATTTGATACAGGATATGGGGAAGCTTTTTTCGAAGCAACTCAAAAATTTCCATATAATCTATATAAAAAAGTGACGCCTGTATATCTTAAAGGAGAAGAAACAGTTATAGAACAGCTAAAAAAAATGAATATCTCAGCAAAGGATATAAAATATATTATATTATCTCATTTTCATGCAGACCATATTGCAGGATGTAGAGATTTTCCTAATGCAAAATTTTTATGTAGCAAGGTAGAATATGAAACGATCAAAACCAAAAAAGGCTTGAGTGCTTTAAAAGAAGGATTTATTCCAGCATTATTGCCACAGGATTTTTCAGACAGGACTATTTTTTTTGAAGATCAAAAAATAAAAAAATTCCCTATTGTGAATACAGCTTTTAAAAAGGGGATAGATTTATTTGGAGATGAAACCCTCTATGCAATAAAATTAGTAGGACATACAAAAGGACATTATGGACTTTTTTTACAAGATAAACAAAGAAAAAACTATTTTTTTGTAGGGGATGCTTGTTGGAGTAAAAAAGCATTTGAAGAAGGAATACTGCCCCATTCCTTTGCAGGCTTTATTATGAAAGATCAAAGAAGCTATAAAGAAAATATAAAGAAGCTATATACTTTATATAGAGAAAATAAGCATATAAAAATTATTCCAAGTCATTGTAAAAAAACGATAGAGAGCTTAATGGAGGAGAAAAATGAGTGAACAACTTAAAATTTTAAGTGTCTATTTAAAAAGTAAATATTTCACTAAATTTCAAAATCGAAGAAAATTAGAAAAATGGCAAGATAAAAAGATGAAAAGCTTTTTAAGGGAAATCGTTCCAAAATCTCCTTTTTATCAAAAATATTATGAAGGCATGTCTTATGAAAATTGGAGAGAGCTTCCTATTATAGATAAAAGCATGATGATGGAAGATTTCGATGATTTCAATACGGTGGGGATCAAAAAAGAGGAAGCTTTTCAAGTTGCATATATGGCAGAAGATACAAGAGACTTTAGCCCCAATATTGGAGATATTACTATAGGATTGTCTTCTGGGACTTCAGGAAATAGAGGGATTTTTTTAGTAAGTCCTAAAGAAAGAATAAAATGGGCAGGAAATATTCTTGCTAAGTGCCTTCCTGAGGTCATATGGAAAGAACAAAGAATAGCTTTTTTTCTTCGTGCAAATAGCAATTTGTATGATACAGTTCATAAAGGAAAAATTCAATTTCAATTCTTTGATTTATTAGACGTACTAGATAGACATGTAGAAAGATTAAATATTTATAAACCTGATATTTTAGTAGGACCTCCTTCTATGCTCCTACTACTTGTGGAAAAAATAAAAGAGGGAAAGCTTCATATTGATCCAAAGAAGGTGATTTCTGTAGCAGAGGTATTAGATCCATTAGATGAAAAGGTTTTAGAGAATATATTTGAACAAAAAATTCATCAAGTCTATCAATGTACAGAAGGCTTTTTAGCAACTACCTGTGAACAGGGGACCCTCCACTTAAATGAAGATTTATTAGTTATTCAAAAGGAATATTTAGATGAGGATTTAGGGAAGTTTATACCTATTATTAGTGATTTTTCAAGAACGAGTCAGCCGATTATACGCTATAGACTTAATGATATTTTAACAGAGAAGAAAATACCTTGTCCTTGTGGAAGTCCTTTTACAGCTCTAGAGCAGATTGAAGGACGGAGTGATGATTTATTTTATTTTCAAAAGAAGGAGAGGGATGAGTATATTCCTGTTTTTCCAGATTTTATAAGGCGTGTGATTATAGTATCTTCAGAAAGGATCAAACAATATACTGTTAGTCAATTGCAAGTTAATTTAATAGAAGTATTTATTGAGGCTGATGATGAATATAAAAAGATGATCGAACAGAATATAGAGACTAATTTTAAGATGTTGTGTGATAAATTAGATTGTTCTATGCCTAGAATTAGATATGCAAATACAATGGATAGGAAGCATGGAAAAAAGTTAAGGAGAATACAAAGAAAGTTTGAGATTTATTAGTATATGTTGAACTTAAAAGCAAAAGAAATAACTTTGATGAGAGGAGGAAACCAGATGATAGAAATAAAAGGAAAATATAGCTACGCAAAGATCTTCACTGACAACGTGGAAAAAGAAGGGCTAGACCAAATAAAGGATTTATGTAATCAACCTTTTACAGAAGGGTGTAAGGTAAGAATTATGCCCGATACCCATGTGGGAATGGGGTGTGTTATTGGATTTACTGCTGATTTAGGAGATAAGGTTATTCCAAATATTGTGGGCGTAGATATAGGCTGTGGTATGTTGACTGTTGAACTCAATAATATAGAGATAGATGTTGAAAGACTTGATAAGATCATTCGAAAGTATATTCCTTCAGGGAAAAATACACATGAAGGACGAATGGTTAAATTTGAAAAATTAAAGGAATTACACTGTTATAGAAGCTTGAAAAATACAAAGAGAATAGAAAGAAGTATTGGAACTTTAGGTGGAGGAAATCATTTTATAGAGGTAGGAAAAGACAACGAAGGTAAAAATTATTTAGTTATTCACTCAGGAAGTAGAAATTTAGGAACTCAGGTAGCTTCCTATTATCAAAATTTAGCAGTTGATTTATGTAGTGGAAAAGAGTCTTATTTTATAGAAAGAGAAAATCTTATTAAAACGTATAAAAAAGAAGGGCGACGAAAGGAAATCCAAAAGGCTCTTAAGGTGTTAAAGCATCGTTATGATGATCTTAAACCTAAATATCCTAAACAACTATGCTTTTTAACAGGGGAATATGGTGAAAAATATCTACAAGATATGAATATATGCCAAGAGTATGCTGCTTTAAATAGAAATACAATGGCAGATATTATCTTAAAAAGGCTATTAGGAAAAGGGATAGAGGATTTTAAAACTTTTCAAACAACCCATAACTATATAAATTTTAAGGATAACATCATAAGAAAGGGAAGTGTATCTGCATACGAAGGAGAAAAGCTGTTGATTCCAATTAATATGAGGGACGGAAGCTTAATTTGCATAGGGAAGGGAAATGAAGATTGGAATTATTCTGCTCCCCATGGTGCTGGAAGATTGATGAGTAGAAGTAAGGCAAGAGAAATGGTTACCTTAGCGGAATTTCAAAAGTCAATGAAAGGAATTTATACAACCTCTGTTAATGAAGCTACATTAGACGAAGCTCCTTTTGCATATAAACCTATGGAGGAAATCATTGAAAATATAAAGGATACAGTAGAGATTCTTGATGTGATTAAACCTATATATAATTTTAAAGCTGGAGAATAGGATGATAAAATATAACCTTAAGAGGAGTTAATCATGAATAAAGAAAAAAAGAAAGTGTTTTTTGTGTATCGATTGTAGATTATAAAACTTTTGAAAAATATCTTGAGAGTATGGCTCTGGAGGGTTGGCTAATAGAAAAATTCAATACCTTTACAATAGAATTTAGAAAAGTTAAGCCTGCAAAATATAAATTTAATATTAGTTTATTTTATAAGCATCCCTTTGAGTATTCAAATGAAGAAAAAATTAAGAATGATCAAGAAAAATATGAAGAATTAGGATGGACTTTTGTAAAGAAGAAAAAGCGATCTAAAAAGAAAAATATAGTTATATTTAGTCTATTGCTAGTGATAACTATTGCCGTATCCACTAGTCTTACCTTTGGTATGATTTTTAAATCTATAACAGAAGATATGGATAAGGAAGTAGAAGAAGTTGATCTTAAAGGATATAAAGTCCTAAAATTATCAGATTTTGGGATAGATGCTCATAAGATAAAAAATAATTTATGGAAAGACAGTAGTATATTTGTACCTGTATATTGTAATTATTATGAGATAGCAAATAAAAAAATTATTGATACAGAATATATAAAGGCAAGAAATGAAAGAATCTGCAACTATATTTATAATGAAATACTAAAGGAAAAATCAAGTAAGTCTTATTACCATATAACAAAAGGAAATCCTAAAAAATGGGAAGCGAATGAAGTTCATTATTTTAATGATGATTATGATCACGTGATGATAAAAAAAGAGAATGTGATTGTTATAGTAGAGGGAGATTTTGACTTTTCCGATACTAAAGTAGTAGAGAAATGCAAGAAGCTCTTGAAGGAATAAGTAATTGACAGTGAAAAGATTATTAAGCATAAGTTTACTTCATTGAAAACTTTATGCTTCTTTTTTTACATGTATTTATAGAGGTTGAGGTAAAATTAAAGGTGATGAGTATAAACAATAAAATGTTGACAATATTAACTTTAGTCCTCTATTATATGGATTTAAAAGGTATTTATCTTGAAGTAAAGATAAAAAATGAATTATTAACAAATATATTTATGTATAGTTCAATTGTCATAGGTATTTTAGCAACCATTAGTATCATATTTGAATTTAGTTTTTTTGAAAATAAAATAGGATTCATTAGATATGATGAATTAATTTTATGTGTAAATGCCATAGTAGTCGCAATGATGATCCCATTGCTTCCAACGAGAGAAAATACAAATCATAAGGAATATAAGAGAATAAAGAAAGAAATGGATAAGCAATTCAATATGATGTGTGCAATTTACTGTAGTATCATGATATATCAAAAAGTAATCTAAAATAACATAAATGATTAATTTTGATATAGGGTATGATTAGGCTATTGGAAAACTTAACTATAATAATTTTTTGCATTGAGAAAGTTTAAAATCTGTGAAATAATAAACATGATATAAAAATAAAAAGGAGACTTGATTTATGAAAAAAAATAACTACAAAGAGCTGGGAATTGAACTTCTTAATAAATAAGGAGTTTGATTTTAAAGAACGACTCCTTATTTATTAAGTCCTATAAAAAAGACTTATAAAGAAAAGGAGATAGGAAATTGACATATAAAAATGCAAAAGGGATACTCCCTACAAATCTATTAAAAGAAATTCAAAAGTATATTCAAGGTGAGTTTATATATATACCTATACCTCAAAAAAATAGAGTAGGCTGGGGAGAGAAAAATGGAACTCGTGAAACTATGTATGATAGAAATAAAAAAATATTCGGTCTGTATAAAAATGGATATTCTATAGAGGATATTATCAATGATTATAATTTATCAGAATCTAGTATAAGAAAAATAATATCAAAAATGAAAAAAGAAGATCTATTAGTGAATAGAAGCTTATATCTAGGAGGACAATCTAATGAATAATGTTACCTTTGAAAAAATACAGCTAAATGAAGTAAAAGAATTAGTAAAAATGTATTGTTTAAGTTCTCTTGGAAAAGACCGAATAGATCAGCTAAGTCCTAGTGGAAATATAAACGTTGTAAAAAGAAGATTAGATGAAAATAAAGAAGCTAGAAAGATTATAGAAAATAGTAATCATATACCTTTAGAGGGCTTATTTAATGTAAATATGATCATTGATAAAATTGAAAAAGGAATGATTCTAGACTCTTATGAACTTGTAAAAATACAAGATTTTTTAAGAGGCAATAGAAAAATAAAATCTTTTATGCTTGAAAAAGAGTTTCACGCCCCTACCTTAAGTGCATATGCTTTAAATATTACGGAGTGTGAAAATATAGAAAGTGAAATAGAGTATTGCATAAAAGGAAATAAGGTAGATTCACAGGCTAGTAAGGAATTAAAAAAAATAAGAAGAAATATAGGAGTAACAGAGGATAAAATAAAAGAGCGGTTAAATAAGTTTTTAACAGCTAGTGGAAACAAAAAATATATACAAGAATTTATAGTAAGTAAAAGAGATGATCGATATGTGATTCCCATAAAAGCACCTTATAAAAATGAAGTAGAGGGTACATTACTTGATACATCTTCAAAAGGAAATACTGTATTTATAGAACCAAAGAATGTATCTAAATTTAGCTTAGAGCTTATTCATTTAAAAAGTGAAGAATCTATAGAAGAATATAAAATTCTTTCTTATTTAACAGAGCTTGTATTTGAAAAAGTAAAAAATATTAAATTGAATATAGAAATCATAGCAGAATATGATATGGTTTTTGCAAAGGCTAAATATAGTCAAAATATAAAAGGGATTACGCCTAAAATAAATGATCAAGGATATATAAAAATCATTGATGGAAAGCATCCTCTTTTAAAAGGAGATGTAATTCCCCTTAACTTAGAAATAGGGAAGAATTACAGAAGTTTGCTTATTACAGGACCTAATGCAGGAGGAAAAACTGTTGCGTTAAAAACCGTGGGCATATTGAGTTTGATGGTTCAATGTGGATTAGATATATGTGCAAAGGAAGATACAATAATCAATGTATTTGAAAATATATTTGTAGATATAGGAGACAATCAAAGTATAGAAAATGCCCTTAGTACCTTTTCTTCCCATATAAAAAATATTGCAGAAATCATCAATAGATCGAAATCTAATACATTAGTTTTATTAGATGAGATCGGTAGTGGGACGGAACCAAATGAAGGAGCTGCACTTGCTATAGCCATCCTTGAAGAATTTTATCAGAAAGGGTCTATTACTATAGTATCTACCCATTATGGAGAGCTTAAAAGATATGCAACCCTTCATCCAGAATTTGAAAATGCAGGGATGATGTTTGACCAACAGACTTTACAGCCTTTATATAAGTTAACCATAGGAAAATCTGAAAATAGTAATGCCCTTTTTATCTCTAAAAAGATGGGAATAAGAGACAAGGTATTAAAAAGAGCGAAAGGATATATGGGTAATAAAAATTATAACTTTGATCTAGTCAAAAGAAGCAAAATAGAAAAAGCTAAGAAAATACATGAAAAGGAAACAGGCAAAGAAATACCTATATATCAAAAAGGCGATAAAGTAAAACTATTAGATCAAGATGACTTTGGAATCGTATATAAGCCGGTTGATCAATTTAATAATGTAGAAGTTTTATATGAGGGCGAATTTATAAAAGTCAATGTAAAAAGGATAGAATTATATTTAAAAGTAACAGAGCTATACCCTAATGACTATGATTTAGATAGTTTATTTGTAAGTTTTGAAGAAAGAAAGCTAGATAGAGATATTGAGAGAGGCTCTAAAAAAGCTTTGAAAAAAATCCAAAAGAAAATGAAACAAAATAGAAAAGCAAGTGAATAAAAACATATAGCTAAGAAAAACGTAGAGGGAGTCATTTACAAAAAGATAGAGGTTTAAGTCATGACAAAGAAAAAAATATTTAAAAGGGATGTTTCGCAAAATGAAAAAATATATATTCAGTCTCAAGAAATATATACGACACTTGCAATTCAATTCATTATTGATTTTGATGGAACTTTAGATAAAGTAAAGTTTCAGGAAGCAGTAAAAAAAGCGGGGGACTTTTGTCCAGGAGTAAGGGTTAGTTTAAAAGGGAATCAGTGGGTAGATACGCAAGTAACTACCCCTATTTTTTATAGGGAAGATGATTTCGATGGATATGATTTTAGTAAATTACGTATTTTTGAAAAGAAAATAGATGTTAAAAGAAATCCAGCAACAGAAATTTATGTTTTATATTCTGTTAATAAAATTATTTTTAGAGCTTTTCATGGAGCTATGGATGGTCAAGGAGCTTTAATATGGGTAAAGAACATATTTAGATATTTAAGGGGAGAAGACCTTATAGAGGCAAAATCTGAAGAAACAGATCTTAGTTTTGTAAAGCTTGTGAAAGGGAAAAAATTTGATAATGGATTAAAGTTTAATAAAAGTTTATTTAAGGATAGAAGAAAATTAGAAAACTTTCAAATATATTGGAAGAGACTTTCTATAGAGGGTAGATTTTTAGGAGCGATAGGAAAGATTGCAAAAGCTTTAACAGAAAGTTTTCATGAGGAACATAACAAGTTTTTAATTCCTGTGGATATGAGAAGACATAATAAAAATATTATTTCTACAGGAAATCTCACTTTGCCTATATTGATAGAAACTCATAAAGGAGAAAACTGGAAAGATATAAATGCAAAAATGATAGATGCTCTGAAAAATGCAAAGGAACTTAATTTGAGGAATGCAGATTTCGGACCCTTGACAAAACTACCTAGGAAATTTTTAAAGAATAGCATTCGCTTGTTGAATTTTTATCAAAATTTCATACAAAAACATATGATTGGAGGAAGTATATCCTTTTTAGGAGATATCAAACTAGAATCTTTTAGCTTTGATGATTTTGAAGTCAAAGCATTTTATTCTATGCCTGTACAACAGCCTTTAAGTCCCCTTTCCATAGTGATTGCTCAAACAGATGAAAAAATTGAAATCATGATATCTTGTTATAAAGAGATTATTAAAGCAGAAGAATGTGATGAAATTTTAAGAAAAATTGAGAATGCTTTAACGGGGAAAGAGGTCTATAATAAATTGAATAATACCCATAAGGATTTTTCGAATAGTAAAAATGTTATTGATTTATTTAAGGAAAATATAAAGAAGCGTCCAGATGGTATGGCTATTTTATGGAGAGGTGAAGAGCTAACCTATAAAGAGTTAGATGAAAAATCTGATACATTAGCAAGCTTTATGAAAAAAAGAGGGATAAAAAAGGGAGATCAGATTGTTTTATTTTTAAGAAGAGACATAAATCTAGTTATTTGTATTTTTGCTATTATTAAAGTAGGGGCTATATATATTCCTATTGATATAGAGGATGATAAAAATAAAATAAAAGAGATTATAAATGATGAAAACTTACAATTGATTTTTGCAAATAAGGATACATATAATCAAGTGGCTTCTATTACAGAAAAAGAGATCATCAATATAGATTCATTTGTTTTTTCAAATTGGATAAAAATAGATACCTATAATATCAATAAAAATGATATTGTGTATAAAATTTATACATCAGGTTCAACGGGGAAGCCTAAGGGCGTAGAGATTAGCCATAACAGCCTAATGAATTATTTATTATGGGCAAAGGATGTATACCGTACGAACACTACAAGTAGATTTCCTCTATTTACATCAATAGGAGTAGACCTTACGATTACGTCTATTTTTTTACCATTAATATCAGGCGGTAGTATTGAAGCATTTGATGAAAAAACAAATCATATTACTTTAAGAAAGATTTTAGAAGACCCTAAAATAGATTGTATCAAATTAACCCCTACCCATTTAAAGCTAATAGAAAACTTCCATTTAAAAGGGAAAAACAAGAAACTATTGATCGTAGGAGGAGAAAAATTTGATACAAAACTAGCTATGAAGATACAAGAAAAATTATCTGAAAGCTGTAAAATAGTTAATGAATATGGTCCTACAGAGGCTTCAGTAGGTTGTATCTATCATATTTTTGATTCTAAAAAGGACATAGAACATGATACTGTGCCTATAGGGATTCCTATTTATAATACAGAAATTTTTTTAGTAGATGAAAAAATGAAATTAGCAGATCCAGGTGAAATGGGAGAAATATATATATTAGGAGAATGTCTTGCAAGGGGATATTATAAAAATGAAAAATTAAATAAAGAAAAGTTTATCTACATTGAAGGGAAAAAAGCTTATAAGACTGGAGATTTAGGTAAAATTACAAAGGAAAATAAATATATTTACTTAGGAAGAAAGGACCATCAGATAAAATTATATGGGCATAGAGTAGAAACAATAGAAATAGAGAATATAATCAATCGTTATGAAGGAATTAATACAAGTATAATAGTGCCTTTGAAAAGGAATAAAAATCATATTGTGGCTTACTATAGACCAGATGGGAAAATAGATATTACAAAGCTAAAAGCTTATCTTAGACGAGAGTTGCCACCATACATGATTCCAAAATATTTTATAGAAGTGGATGAAATTCCATTAGGCCTTAGTGGAAAATTTGATAAAAGTAGATTGCCTAATATACATGATGCTAATATGATTCTTGAGGATGATATGAAGTATTTAAGTGAAATGGAAAAGGAAATTATTAAAATATGGAAGAGGGTACTAGAAATAGAGAATCAAAAAATAGGAAGTCAAGATGAATTTTATGACCTAGGAGGAGATTCATTTAGTCTTATTAGAATGGTATTTGAAATTACGAATAGTTTATTAAAGGTTGAAGATGAAGACGTTTTTATGAATGAAATAAAAAATATATATGGAAATATGACCATAAGAAATATAGCTGAAATTGTTTGTAAAATAAAGGAAAATAAAGTTATATGAAAAAAAGAGTCTTATTTAAATTTAAGCACAATTCTTTTTAGCACAGGATGTGTTAGACTGTTTTATGTTGATGAAATAAGAAGCCTATAGGCTTTGTATGTATCACGTCAAACGCATGAGAAGGTGAAAAACTAAGGAGAATCCAAAGAAAGTTTGATATTTCTTAGTGAAGTATTAGTATAAAAAGTATAAGGGACAGTTTGTTGTCCCTTATTTAAAAAATAAAGTATTTTTAATTGGATTTTTTCCGTCAAAGAAAATAGGGATACCTTCTCCTATGGATGTAGAATCATCAATATGATTTGCTTGAATATGTAAATGGGGTTGATCGCTCCAACCTGAATTTCCTACCTGTCCAAGTAAAGCTCCTTTTTTGATTTGATCACCTTCTTTCACAACAATACTTCCATTTTGAAAATGACAGATCATTATAATAAATTCAGAAGTTTTTATTAGAATTCGGTTTCCAAGGTCTTTAGGATATATACCACTAAAGGGAATGTTTTCATGAATGTGATTTACAACTTTTAGCACTTTTCCATCACAGGGGCTGTATACTTCTTCTTGAAAAATTGAATAGGCTTCATTTATTTTTGGTAATAAACCAAGAGCAGAAGTTCCAAAACCATTTAGCTTTGTGATGTCTACTGCATATTTGGTTTTATCATGGATACCAATTTTTTTATATAATGAATGATGATAATGTCTATTCATAGTAGGACTTACAACACTATTACCTCCCCAAATGATGGAATAGATTCCATTGTTAAAAGGAAAGTCTAAATTAATCCCTTTTATGTCATAACTATAGGCTTTTAATGAAATGTAGATATAGTATGATAATATAAATATCAAACCTACCTCAATAAAAAGAATTATATGGGGGGGATTACTTTTTGATATCAATGAATTTATTCTATCGAAATAAAAGAATGAACGAGCAACCAATATACTATAAAGGATGATGAAAAGATATCGTAAATAGTAGGTGAAATATCCCCAAAAACCGCTGAAATAAATAAGTAAAAAATATAAACCTGTCAGAATTGTTTTCATAAAAAAATCTACAATACGAACATTTTTTATGAATGACATCCAAATCAACAAAAGTACAGGAATAAATAAATGAATAAGTAATAGTAAAAATAATGATAATAATCTTTTTAAAGACACTTAATTCGCCACCTTTAATTATATATTTTTCTAAAATAATGAATTAGCATTATCCTATAGCTTCTATAAGAACTGTTCTATTATACCAATTATTATAGATGAAACCAAGAAGGTATGATAATTTGTTGAAGAAGCAAAAGGAGTTAATATATTTTTTCTTTTTTTTTTGCATGCATGTATTTATATAGATTGAGGTAAAATTAAAAATGACGAATATAAACAATAAAATGTTGACTATACACAACATGAATATTATAATACAATTAAAGGAGGTATTTTATGGCAAAGAGAAAAAAATTATTTAATACAAAGATAAAAGTTCTGAGGGCGGAAAAAAATTTAACACAAGGAGATTTGGCAATTGATTTAGGTGTGAATAGGGGAACTGTTTTAGAGATTGAAAGAGGAACTTTTAATCCATCTCTTAAACTTGCTTTTGCTATAGCAAAATATTTCGATAAGACGGTTGATGAAATTTTTGAAATATTAGAGGAGTGTGAAGAATAATGCATATAGGAGACCAATTATTAGAAGGACAACCCATAGTAGGAACCATCATAACAGCAATATTTTTAATATCGTTATTCATGGATAAAGATGAATTAGAGCAATACGCTTTTAATAATGCATTAAAGATTGCTACTGTAATTACAGTTTTATCATTATTTGGATATGGTTTATACATGCTTTTTGTTGGAGCTAAAAATGTTAGTGTAAATACAATCTTTCTTGGAATTGAAATGTGGGGAATATTAACTTTAGTTCTCTATTATATGGATTTGAAAGGTATTCGTTTTGAAATGAAGATGAGAAATCAGCTATTATCAAACATATTTATGTATATTTCAATTATCATAAGTATTTTAGCAACTGTTAGCATGGTATTTGAATTTGAGTTTTTTGAAAATAAAATAGGATTTATAAGATATGATGAATTAATTTTATATGTGAATGCTATATTAGTTGCAATGATGATTCCATTAACTCCAATGAGAAAAAAGGTTAACCGTGAAGAATATAAGAAAGTAAAAAAAGAAATAGACAAACAATTTAATATTATGTGTGGAATCTACTGCATTAGTATGCTATTAATTATTATATATATGATTTATCAAAAGGTAATTTAAAATACGCTAAAGAAAGAAGGTTGGGGGTATGCAAATATTAGTTGATGCAGATGCATGTCCTGTAAAGGATATTATATTAAAAGTAGCAAAGGAATATAAGGTGGCATTGGTAATGATTAAAGATATTTGTCATGAATTACATGATGATTATGCAAAAATTATTACTGTAGATAAAGGACGAGATATGGCAGATTTAGTACTCATTAACAATACAAAGAAAGGTGATATAGTAGTGACCCAAGATTATGGGGTAGCAGCATTAGCACTTGCAAGGAAGGCTGCTGTGATTAATCAAAACGGCTGGTTATATACAAATGAAAATATTGATGATTTATTGAGTAGAAGACATATAAACCAGCAGATGAGAAGAAAGCATAAAAAATATACGAAAATAGCAAAAAGAACAAAAGAGGATAACATGAAGTTTGAACGAAAGTTTAGAGAATTGGTAATGAGTAGAATTGAAAAAATTAGATAAAGATAGGAACTAAAGGGCTAGAAGTCCATGAGAAAATTGGAAAGAAAACAATAGAGGAGAATAAAAATGACTATTCAGATTGAAAAAGAAAAGGATGAAAATCTATATATAAGTTTTACTTATGATGTAGAAAGAGTGAGAAGGATTAAATCCATTAAAGGAAGCTATTGGAATGATCAAAAAAAGGCTTGGGCGATTCCTTATAATAAAGAAACATTATTAAAATTTTTACAGCTTTTTTCTGATGAAGAAATTTTAGCACAGGATGCGTTAGATTGTTTGATGCTGATGAAATAAGAAGCCTATAGGTTGCTTATATGTAACCTATAGGCTTTATGCTTATGAGAATCTATTGCTATTTAGAAGGAAACTATGATAGAATGACGGGATGGATTGATTGATTCATTGATGCACATAATAAATAAAAATGGGAAAGGAAATGAATATGAAAAGTAATTTTTTAAATATTGGAATTGGAGAAGAACTTAACGATAGATTAAAAGAAAATGGTATTATCAAGCCAACACCTATTCAGATGGAGGCGATACCAGCACTAATAGCTGGAAAGGATGTTATTGGAAAAGCTCAAACAGGTACAGGGAAGACCCTTGCCTTTTTACTTCCTATGATGGAAAGAATAGATGTGAACAAATCTACTGTACAAGGACTTATTATTGCACCTACTCGAGAATTGGCGATTCAAATTACAGCAGAGGCTAGAAAGCTTATCTCAGCTAAGGGAATTAATATATTAGCAGCTTATGGGGGACAAGATGTAGAGAAGCAAATTAGAAAGCTAAAGGGAGATATCCATATGGTTATAGGTACTCCTGGAAGGTTACTCGATCATATTAGAAGAAAAAGTGTTGATTTTGGGAAACTCTCTATGCTTGTATTAGATGAAGCGGACCAGATGCTACATATGGGATTTTTAAAAGAAGTAGAGATGATTATCAATAAGACACCGAAAAGGCGACAGACCATGTGTTTTTCTGCAACTATGCCAAAAGGGATCAATACATTGGCAACAAAATACATGAAAGAACCTATAGAGGTGAGTGTGAAAAGTAATAATGTTACACTAGATGAAATAACACAATTAGTTATTGAAACTACAGATCGAGGGAAAAGGGATGCTCTTTATAAAGTAATAGATGAAGAAAAACCCTTCATGGCAGTTATTTTTTGTCGTACAAAACGTCGAGTGAGTAAACTAAATGAGGAACTCCAAAAGAATGGATATAATTCAGATGAGCTCCATGGAGATCTAACCCAGGCAAAACGTGAAAAGGTCATGAAATCATTTAGAAAATTAGAAATACAATTTCTTGTAGCAACAGATGTGGCAGCTCGTGGCCTAGATATAGAGGGGATGACGCATGTGTTTAATTTTGACATCCCCCAAGATGCAGAAAATTATATTCACCGCATAGGACGGACAGGACGTGCTGGGAAAGATGGTGTTGCTATTACATTTATTGCACAAAAAGATCGACAAACATTGAATCAAATAGAAAAAGGAATAAAAATGACTATAAAAAGACGAAAAATGGTCAATGAAAAACTGAAACAGGATCATCAATTAGATAGTGATTGGAGAGAAGAGGATAGAAAAGGAAAGAATAAATTTAAAAAGTTTGGAAAAGGGAAAAATCAAAGGTTCGGTCGTAATAAAAGTAATAAGGATTCCAAAGTAGCTAATAAGAAGAATGAGGGCGGTAAAAAAGAAAAAGATAAATTTGCAGGAACAAAAAAACAAGGCAAAGCAAAAGGAAAAGATAAGGGAAGGTTTGAAAAATCTAGTAATAAAAGATATTCTAAAGGGAAAAGATCTTAATAATAAGAAAAAGGCTTGTGATTAAAAAATTAAAAGCAAGCCTTTTTTTGTAGTTATTTATATATTCTGCTATAGTTTAAATACTACAATTAATAGCATTTTAAACTTTTGTGTAGCTACTAAACCATGTGGAACATGAGCAGGCATTACGATGGTTTCTCCCTTTTTTACGGTGAAGGTTTCATCTCCTATAGTAATTTGTGTTTCTCCATCAAGGACATAAACTAATGCATCTCCTCCTGCTGCGTGGGTACTGATTTCTTCACCTTCATCAAAGGCAAATAATGTTACACTTAATGTTTTACCTTGTGATAATGTTCTACTGACTACTCTTCCTTCTTGATACTGAACAAGAGATTCCATTTCAATAACTTTAGAAAAATCAATATTTTTAAATAAATGTTGACTCATATGAATCCTCCTCTCAAAAGATTGATTTTGATTATAGTATAACAGGAATATACTTGAGATTCCGTGATTTATGTTACGAAATAGATGTTAAAATTATTTTTTCTTAAGAGGAAATGGATTATCCCTGTATTTAAATATTGATAAAATTTTTTTATTGTTGATAAACAGATAAGAATAAAAAATCAATAGGGATCATATTGTGATAAAAAATAAGATGATGAGAGGGAAATTATAGAGAAATATGATGATAGACTCAATGATGATAGAAAGATTCTATATTCATTGAAAAGAATAGAAAAATTTGCTACTATCAAATGAAATGTATAGGAAGAAAGGGGCTGTAGGATTTGAAAAGAATTATCAGTATAATGTTAACATTATTATTAGCTTTTGGACTAGCTGGATGCGGCAATAGTAAAGGAAATGAGAGCGCAACAGCAGGAGAAAATACGAAAGAAGAAGTAAAACTAGAAGAAAAAGTGGTGGTTTATTCCACACACCCTGAAAAATTATTAGAACATGTGGCTACAGAATTTGAAAAAGAAACAGGTGTGAAAGTAGAGTTTTTAAACTTTAAAGGAGAATTACCTGATAGAGTGCGTGCAGAAAAAGGAAACCCTCAATCAGATGTTATGTATGGTGCAGCGTCTTCTGTATTCATTGAATTAAAGAAAGAAGATTTATTTGAAAAATATATACCTACATGGGCAGACGAGTTAAAGCCATCCTTTAAAGATGAAGAAGGATATTGGTTTGGAACGATTCAAACTCCAGTAATGCTATTTTATAATAGTGAAGTAATCAGTGAAGAAAATGTACCAAAGGATTGGGCAGATCTTACAAAGCCTGAATATAAAGATCAATTAGTATTTAGAAATGCATTATCATCCTCGGCTAGAGCAACATTTTCAAGCCTTATTTATCAATATGATAAGGTAGGAAAAATGGATGATGCTTGGAAATTTATGAGTGCATTAGATGAAAATACAAAAAAATATTATGGAAGCGGTTCATTGCAATTTCAAGCATTAGGACGTAAAGAAGCAGGAATCAGCTATGCACCATTAAATGCAATTGTTGATAATAAGATGAAAAACAATTTACCATTAGTAGTAGTAGATGCAGAGAGTGGATCACCTATTATTACAGATAGTATTGCTATGATTAAGGGAGCAAAAAATCCAAATGCAGCAAAGGCATTTATCGAATTTGCTGGAAGACCTGATATTCAAGCTCAGCTTGCTACAGAATTTAATCGTATGCCAACTCACCCAGAAGGAATTAAGAATTCTCCAGAATGGATGAAGGAAAAAGAATATAAAATGATGGATGTAGATTGGAGCGTTCTTTCAGAAAAACAATCAGAGTGGATGCAAAAATGGGATACAGAAATAAAGGATATGAATAAAGATAAAAAATAATAAATATTCTATAATGAGGAAATTTTTCCTCATTATATTTTTATACAAAAGGATTTTGTAGGAGGAATATATGGGGAAAATTGTTTTAGAAAACATATCAAAAACCTTTGGAAATACAATTGCTGTAGACCATATAGATTTTTCTATAGAAAAGGGGAGTTTTTTTACTTTTTTAGGACCTTCAGGATGTGGAAAAACAACTATATTAAGAATTATCGCAGGATTTATAAAACCAGATAAGGGGAAAATTTTTTTAGAAAATGAAGATATTACACTGATTCCACCAGAAAATAGAGAAGTAGGAATGGTATTTCAAAATTATGCGTTATTTCCGCATATGAATGTGTATGAAAATATCGCTTATGGATTAAAAATAAAAAAATTACCTAAAAAAGAAATTAGAGATCAGGTTGAAAAGTACCTTCATCTTGTAAGTTTAGAGGGGTATGAGAATCGAAAAATATCAGAGCTTTCAGGGGGAGAGCAACAACGAATAGCCTTAGCAAGAGCCCTCGTTATCCAACCGAAAGTACTGTTATTAGATGAGCCTTTATCTAATTTAGATGCAAATCTTCGTGATAAGATGAGAATTGAAATAAGAGAGCTACAAAAAAACTTAGGGATTACAACTATATTTGTTACTCATGATCAAAGAGAAGCCCTTACTATGTCTGATAAGATTGCTGTGTTTAATAGAGGGAAATGTATGCAAATAGGAACACCTAGAGAGATCTATGAAAAGCCAAGGAATACCTTTGTGGCTACCTTTATAGGGGATACCAATTTATTAGAGGTAGAAATAAATGATAAATTGGTGAAATTTAAAAATGGGAGGGGTTTATATTTAAAGGAAGATCTTAAAGGAAATTACATTTCCATCAGGCCGCAGGATATAAAAATATCAAAAGCTACTAAAAATAGAGATCATGAGTGGATGGGAAAAGTAGATAAAATTCAATTTAGTGGTGAGATGATTGAATATATAGTTTATGTGGAAGGATTAAGATTTAAGGTTTGTCAATTAAATCATATAGATGAGGATAGAAATATTCAGGCAGGGGATGAAGTTTTTATGCATATAAGGGAAAATGCTATAAGAATTTTAAACTAATAAGGAGGGAAGCTGCCTTGTGTAGCACAAATTATGAAAATTAAAAATAGGCAGATTCTTTGTAGACCAGGGACCCATGTTAATGAAGATGTGGCAAATATGAATGAATACGGTGCATGGGTGCTAGATGGTGCTACAGGATTAAATAAAAAAAATATAGTAGATCAAGAAAGTGATGCAAAATGGTTTGTTACATGGTGGGATAGGTATTTGTCTAATCAGCTTGAGAAAAATGAAAGTCTTTTGGAGATAATGGAAAAAGGAATCTATAGGATTAAAGAAGAATTTTCAAAAATTACGAAGGAGCAAGCTTTGTCCAAATTAGATTTTCCTTCTAGCTCTATTGTGGTTCTTAAATGGCATGAGGAAGAATTAGAATATTTTTCATTAGGTGATGTTGCTCTGATGGTTCAAAAGGAAGAAAAAATTCAAACCATCATGGATGAGAAAATAACAAGACTAGATGAGTATGTTTTTGATTCAATGAAAAAATTAATGATGAAAGAAAAAAAGAATATGTATGAAGCCAAAGAAATAATGATGGATTTGATTATCAAGAATAGACTTTTGAAAAATACAGAGGATGGATATTGGATATTAGGTTTTAATGAAGATGCAGTAAAAAAAGGGCGACATGGCAAGATAAAAACAGATACAAATACACGTGTATTGATTGCTAGTGATGGCTTTTCAGCTCTTTCAGATAAATATGATTATGTCAATAGGAATGAACTAATAAAAATTGTTGAAAATACTGGGGTAGAAAAGCTTTATCATACCCTTCGACATATAGAAGAAAAGGATGCAGAGGGGATTTTATATCCTAGATTTAAAAAAAGTGATGATGCATCAGCTATTTATTTGAATTTTGAAAGTGATTACAGATGTTAGAGTGAGGGGAATGGTTGTTGTACAATATAATAAAAAACAAAAGATTTAAATTGGGAAGAATAAGTATGGGGTTAGTGGTAATGTGGTTTTTAGTAGGATACATAGCATATCCTACATGGAACACGATTATGGTTAGTTTTACAGGGGATAAGGGGATGACCTTCTCCTTTTATAAAGAGTTTTTTACAATAAAAGAGAATATAGAAGCGTTAAGAAATACCTTGGTATTAGGATTTTCTAATATTATTGTTTGTGGCATGATAGGGACGATGCTAGCTTTTTATGTAAATTATTTTGATTTTCCATTTAAGAGAGTAATAAATAGGTTATTGTTAATGCCCATGATGTTACCAGGAATTATCATTGTAATTGCTTTTATCCAGCTCTACGGAGACAGCGGTATGATTACAAAAACAATAGAAATATTATTTGGACTTAGTAATGCGCCTTATGTTTTTTCTGGATTTGGTGGAATTATTTTTGTCCATGCATACACCCAATATGTATATTTTTATATGAATGTATCTGTAGCTATAAAAAATATAGATTATTCAGTTATTGAAGCGGCACAAAACCTGGGTGCATCAAAACTTAAAATATTTACGAGTATCATACTTCCCTTTATAAAACCTGCTTTGATTGCTTCGAGTATTATTACTTTTATGTCTGGTATAGGTTCTTTTTCAGCTCCTAGTTTAATAGGAGATCATTATAAAGTGCTTACGACACAAATCCTTTTAGCAAAAGCAAATAACTATATGGAAATGGCAGCTGTACAAGTGATTGTATTAATGATGATAGCTGTTATATTTTTGTTAGTATTTAGATATTATGAGGGAAAAAACAACTTTACATTTTCTGTAAAAGGCGTAGGCATTCAACCTATAAAGATTGAGAATAAATGGATAAAGGGGATATTTGTGATTTTATCATCTATTTTAATTCTATTGATAGTATTACCTGTAATTACGATTATAATCCTTTCCTTTGTAGAGACGGGTACTTGGATGGTGGAAATTTATCCAAGAGAATTTTCCATAGATAATTATAAAAATATTTTTGCAAAATCTAGAGTGTTAGCCCCTTTTATGAATAGTATAAATATGTCAATGATAGCAGCATTATTAAGTGTTTTTATAGCCATTCCTTGTTCCTATATTATGATAAAGACAAAATATAAATTCAAAATACTTATAGAGCTTTTAGCTATGCTTCCTTGGGCAATGCCAGCGAGTGCCATAGCTATAAATATGATCAATGCTTTTAACCAGGAAAATATATTTTCTTTTAATACGATATGGATAGGTACTTATATGATTTTACCTTTAGCTTATTATGTAAAAGTTTTACCTCTTGTATTAAAAACGATTAGTGTTTCTTTATACAATTTAAATGATACATATTTAGAAGCCTCTAAAAGCTTAGGAGCTTCGTATCTTTATACTTTCAGGAAGATCACTATTCCTATGATTCTGCCAGGAATAATAGCTGGAATACTTCTTGGGTTTATAAGAAGTATTGGAGAGTATACCATATCAGTTTATTTATACACTGTATGGAATAAACCTATTTCAATAGCAATGGTGAATGCTTTATTCGAGTATGAAATAGGTATTGCTATGGCATATGGGGTATTAATGATTATTTTAACAGGTGTATTATCTAGTTTTATCATAAAATTAGTAAGAATAGGTAGTGTACAGGCATAAAGAATAAAAGTTACTTCATTGTGTGAATTTTTAAAATGCAGTAATATTTTACAAAATAAGTTGTAATAGTGTAAAATGATAGAGGAGAATGAATACAAATGAGGTGAAGTAAATGTTCAAATGGAGAAGAGGATTAGGGGTTAAAGCTGCTGATTATATTGCTACAGATGAGAACATATATAATGTGGAACATAATGATGAAATAAGTCTCTTAAAGCATAATCAAAAATGTATTGTCAATAGAATCAATGAAAAAATAGAAGAAACGGGCTCTATGGCGGAAAACGCAATAACACTTACGCATAATATTTCTAATCATGTAGAAATACAAATGGAATCTATAGAAAAGGTTGTAAGTGAAATTAGTAATTATACAGCCTTAGCAGAAGAAGTTTTATCAAGGACAGAAAATTCAAAGGTCATAGCTCAAGAAACAATGGGAATTGCTAAAGGAGGGAATGATGCAGCAGACCACTCTATTCAAGCTATGAGGGAGATTGAAATATCTGTAGAAAATGTAAAAAAGGTTGTCAATGATCTAAGTGTAAAATCAGCTCATATCAATGAGATGCTTAAAATGATAAAGGATATAGCCGATCATACTAATTTATTAGCATTAAATGCATCTATTGAAGCAGCAAGAGCTGGAGAAGCAGGACAAGGTTTTGGGGTAGTAGCGAAAGAAGTTAAAAATTTAGCTCAAAGAAGTGCTGAGTCAGCAGGGCAGATCTCAAATACCATTTATGAGATTAATGAAAGTATTGATGAGACCATTGCTGCTATGAATGAAAGTATGAACAAGGTATTAGAGGGGAATAAAATTGCAAAGAATACAAAAGAAGTATTTAATAGGATTATAAGTGCTGTGGGAACTACTAGTAATGTAGCTGAAGAAATTAGCACCGTTGTTTCAAGGCAAATGAAAGGTTTGGATCGGATTATTGTCTCAACAGAAGAAATGAATAAAACATCAGAAGATGTGATGAATATGGTAGAGACAGCATCTTTAAATACCCAGTATACAAAAACTTCGTTAAAACTTCTTTCAGAGGTTTCAAAGGATCTACAAAGTATATCTACTAACCTTCTAGAGAAAATCCAAAGAACAAAGAAAAATGAATCCTCCCTTAAAACTTATTTAAGTACTGCTCCATTAGAGTATGATCCACAATTAGTCATGGATACACAAAGTGCTCAAATTGCATATAATGTTCACGCAGGATTATTATTGATAAGCTCTACGGGAGAAATTACGGCAGGGATTGCTAAAAGCTGGTATATAGAGGAAGATAATTTGACATGGGTATTTAATTTAAGAAAAGGTGCTAAATTTCATAATGGGAAGGAAATAACTGCTCAAGATATAAAGTATACCTATGAAAGATTACTAAGTCCAGTTTTAAAATCTCCAAATACATGGCTTTTAGAACAAGTCGAAGGAGCCAAAGGATACAATGAAGGAAAAGAAAAAGAAGTTACAGGAATAAAGGTTATAGATCAATATAGAATCTCTATTAAACTAACAGGACCTTATAGTGGCTTTTTACTTAATTTAGGACAATGTGTTTGCGCCATATTATCAAAAGAAGAGGGACAAAAAGGAAAGCTTACAGGATGTGGTCCATATAGGATAGAAAATATAGATGATGAAAAATGCATATTAACGGCATTTGAAGATTATTTTGCTGGAATTCCCTATGTAGATAAAATTATTGTGAATTATGATGGAACAAAGGCAGTAAATAGCTTCATTAATAAAGAGTGTGATTTTATGATGATAGATAATGAACAACAAATAAATGAGTTATCCCAGGCAAAAATTTCAAATATAAACTATAAGAGCATTATGGGAACTTATTATGCTGGATTCAATTTAGGATCAAATTCTATTTTTGCTAAAGATCATGAAATTAGAAAAGCCCTTAATTCAGCAATCAATAAAGAAAAAATTATTCATGAAGTATTAGGCGGGCTTGGAGAAGAAGCTAAGGGTCCTATCCCATCTAGCATGATGGAGAATAATGATTTATTAGGAGTTGGATATAATCCTAGAGAAGCAAAAGATATTTTAAACAAAAAACATTCTTTAATAGGATCAACAAAGCTTAAAGTATTAATTAGAGATGAAAGCTGTGATACGATTTTTAATAAAATAGCACAATTTATTATGAATGATTTAAAAGAAGTAGGAATTAAGTGTACTGTAGAGAAGGTACATCCTGATCATTATGTAGATAGAGAGGTACTTAATAGATGTGATTTATTTGTAGATCGATGGATTGCAGATACAGGGGATATGGATAATTTTTTAGAGCCATTGTTTAATCCATCTAATGTTACTGATTTTACTGGTTATAATAACCCTAAAGTTACAGAAATGATGAATAAAGCAAAGGAAATCATAAATCCTAAAAAAAGAAATCAAATGTATAAGGATTTACAGAAAATAATTATAGAAGATATGCCATGGATATCCTTATATTATCCTCAATTTGGATATGTTTCAAGGAAAGGAGTAATAGGGGTAAGAGTTAGTCCTCTTGGAACAATTAAATATGAAGATATTATTATAGAAAAAAATTTGAGGCAGGATAATGGCAAAAAAGAGGTTAGTGTGGAATTGTAAATTTTGTGAAACAATTCAAGTGAAGAGAAATAATTTTTTACATCAATATGGATCAATTATGATGTTGTTCAGATATGAAAATAAAAGGGTTGTGCCTAATGTTAGGCACAACCCTTTTAATAAATTTTAAAGAATAAAGAATCTTCTGAATTTATTAAAAGGGTATAAAAAAAGTTATAAATGTAAAAAATACAAATGTTTGTCATATATTTTAGGATGTTAATAAGTACATTTTATGATGGACTGGTTTGGATGGGTGGAAAATGGAGGATTGGTTTTTTTATGATAACAAAACAAAAAGAAGAGTTTATTAGTGAATATCAAATGTATCTTTTTCATGAAGGCACAAATTGTAATGCCTATCGTATGATGGGCTGTCACCTAAAAAAATATAGGGAAGTAGATGGAGCATGGTTTACAGTTTGGGCTCCTAATGCTGTAGCTATAAGTGTGGTTGGAAGCTTTAATAATTGGGATAGAGAAAAAGATAAAATGCATAACACATTAGGGGGATGGCAGATATTTATTGAAGGTGTTAAGGAATATGATCTATATAAATATGCCATAGAAACTGCTGATGGAAAAATTGTATATAAAAGTGATCCCTATGGTTATTTTTCTGAAGAAAGACCTGATAATGCATCAGTAGTCTATTCTATAGATGGGTATAAATGGAATGATTCTCAATGGATGAAAAATAGACCTACTAAAGAAATATATAATCGACCCATTTCAATATATGAAGTACATCTGGGTTCATGGAAAAAGAAAGATGATAAATTCTTAAATTATAGAAACTTAGCAGATGAGCTAGTAGAATATGTGGTGGATATGGGATATACACATATTGAGTTGATGCCCATTTCTGAACATCCTTTAGATGACTCATGGGGGTATCAAATTACAGGGTATTATGCAGTAACAAGTAGGTATGGAACACCAAAGGATTTTATGTATTTAGTAGATCAATGTCATAAGGAAGGCATTGGCGTTATTCTTGATTGGGTTCCTGCACATTTTCCAAAGGATGAAAATGGTCTTGCTCGATTTGATGGAACAGCTCTCTATGAACATGAAGATCCAAGGCAAGGAGAGCATATGCACTGGGGAACATATATATTTAATTATGGAAGAAATGAGGTAATGAGTTTTTTGATCTCTAATGCTGTTTTCTGGTTTGATGTTTATCATATAGATGGTTTAAGAGTGGATGCAGTGAGTTCTATGCTCTATCTCGATTATGGAAGGGAAAAGGGAAATTGGATTCCTAATAAATATGGAGGGCATGAGAATCTTGAAGCTATTGATTTTATGAAAAAATTGAATGAGGTAGTTTATGGAAAATTCCCTGGAATTATGATGATTGCAGAGGAATCAACTGCATGGCCCCTTGTCACGAAGCCTAAACATGAAGGTGGTCTTGGGTATGGATATAAATGGAATATGGGATGGATGCATGATACTCTTGAGTACATGTCGTTAGACCCTGTATATAGAAAATATAATCACAGGGCATTAACTTTTAGTATGATGTATGCTTTTTCTGAAAATTATATATTATCTTTATCTCATGATGAAGTTGTTTATGGAAAAAAATCTCTTATTGATAAAATGTGGGGAAATTATGAAAGTAAGTTTGCAAATCTTAGATTACTCTATGGTTATATGTATGCTTATCCAGGGAAAAAGCTTAATTTTATGGGAGGAGAGTTTGGTCAATTTCATGAGTGGAAGTTTTTTGATCAACTTGACTGGAATCTTCTAGACTTTGAAATGCATAAAAAGTTAAAGAACTATGTGAAGGATTTGAATAGATTTTATAAAGATGAAAAAGCATTTTGGGAGCTAGATACATGTTGGGAGGGATTTAACTGGATTAGTCATAGCGATTATGAGCAGAGTGTTGTATCGTTTATCCGAAAGAGTAAAAATACCCACATAATTGTCATATGTAATTTTACGCCAGTAGTCAGAAAGCAATATAGAATAGGCGTACCAGATTTAATGGGGTATAGGGAAGCTTTTAATAGTGATTATTACATTTATGGTGGATGTAGTATAGTAGATGAAAATATAATAAGGACGGAAAATGTTCCTTATGATAATTTTGAACAATCTATAGAAATTGTCTTGCCAGCACTTTCTGTAATATATTTAAAACCAATAAGCGGTGATAAAATTAAAGATCGAGTAGCATTGTTAGATGAATAATGAATTCTGCAAATTTGTAAAGGTTGTTGTAGATAGATTGCGAGGTGGATATGACAATGAAAAAAGAATGTATTGCCATGATCCTTGCTGGGGGCAGGGGAAATCGATTAGGTATACTGACAAAAAAGTTGGCTAAGCCAGCAGTACCATTTGGTGGGAAATATAGAATTATAGATTTTACTTTAAGTAATTGTACCAATTCTGGAATAGATACAGTGGGGGTATTGACTCAATATAGACCCTTAAAACTAAATGCGTATATAGGAAGTGGTTTACCATGGGATCTAGATAGGGAAAATGGAGGTGTAACAGTACTTCAACCATGTATAAATGGACAAAGTGGAGAATGGTATAAGGGTACTGCAAATGCTATTTATCAGAATATTGAGTTTGTTGAACAGTATAACCCTAAATATGTTTTTGTCCTATCAGGAGATCATGTTTATAAGATGGATTATAGTAAAATGCTTGAACACCACAAAAATAATCAAGCAGATGCAACGATAGCTGTAATGAATGTTCCTCTATCAGAAGCAAGTAGATTTGGTATTATGAATACCCATGATGATAACTATATTTATGAATTCGAAGAGAAACCCCAAAAACCAAAAAGCAATAAAGCATCTATGGGGGTATACATATTTAATTGGGATATTCTAAAAAAATATTTAATTGAAGATGAAATCAATACAGAATCAAATCATGATTTTGGAAAAAATATTATTCCAGCTATGCTTCAAAAGGGGCAAAGAATGTATGCATATCCCTTTACAGGGTATTGGAAAGATGTAGGAACTATACATAGTTATTGGGAATCTAATATGGATCTTATATCAGATGAGGAAAAGCTAAATTTGTTTGATTCAAAGTGGTCAGTGTACAGTAGAAATAATACAGAACCGTCTCATTTTTTAGGGGAAAGTGCAGAGGTGAAAAATTCAATTATTGCTGATGGTAGTTTGATTTATGGAAGGATAACGAACTCAATCGTTTCTTCTGGGGTAGTGATAGGAAGAAAATGTGAAATCGAAAATTCTATTATATTACCAGGCTGTGTGGTGGGAGAGGGTACTAAGATACAATGTGCAGTTATTGGAGAAGAATCAACTATTAAGGAAAACTGTCGGATCGGATTTGGACAAATGAAAGAAAACAAAAATTTTCCTGATATTTATTGTAGTGAAATTTCGATTGTAGGAGAAAAAATAACGATACCTTCTGGAACTGTGATAGGTAAAAATTGTGTTCTAGAAGCATCTCTTGATGAGGAAAAGATCATAGATTCAGGAGGTTATATTAAAGGAGATGGTGCAATGTGAAGAAAATGATGGGGATTATATATACAGAAGAAAAGGATTTTGATTTAAAGAGTCTTACCCAAAAAAGATCCATTGCAGCATTACCTATATGGGGAAGATATAGAATGATTGATTTTATGTTATCGAATATGGTGAATTCAGGAATACAAAATATAGGGATTATTACGAAAAAAAATTATAGTTCATTGATGAATCATTTAGCAACTGGAAAAGAATGGGATTTAGATAGGAAAAAGGATGGTCTGTTTATTCTTACACCTTATAGAAAACATGAAAAGGATCATGATTATAAGGGAAGTACTTATGCTTTTAGAAGCATAATGGATTATGTAAAAAGAAGTACACAAGAATATGTTTTGATTTGTGGAAGTCATATGATTTGTAATTTAACCTATAATGACATGTTAGACTTTCACATTGAAAAAGGAGCAGATATTACTTTTTTATATAAAGAAGAAAAAGAACTTGTTGATGAAGCAACAAAAGAGTATATATTAATGGATATAAGTGGTGACGGACGGGTAGCTTCCTTTGATTATCATAGAAAAAACTCATCTCTAAAAAGTATTTGTATGAAAATGATGATTATGTCAAAGAAGTTATTTGAGGAACTTATAGAAGAAGGGGCAGCATGTGGGAAAAGTGATTTTATTATAGATATTATCTCAAAAAATGTTGATAGATTAAAATATTATGCGTATCCCTACAGGGGATATCTTGCAAAGGTTCATTCCATCGTAAATTACTATAACTGCAATATGGATATGCTAAATGTTGAGAAACGAAATGAGATCTTTCATGAGAATGGGAAGGTTTATACAAGAATAAAAGATGAGACACCTGTTTTCTATGGAAAACATGCTATTGTAAAAAATTCTGCTGTTGCAGAAGGCTGTACAATTGATGGATATGTAGAAAATAGTGTGATTTTCAGAGGTGTAAATGTTGAGAAGGGTGCGAATGTTCAAAATTGCATCGTGCTACCTAATTGTGTTATTCAGGAAAATTCAAAACTTGAAAATGTTATTCTTGGCAAAAATGTAAGGGTCAGAAGGAAAAAGAATCTTAAGGGAGAGCTAAATTATCCCTTTGTTGTAGAAAAAGGACAATTGATTTGATTAAGAATTCGAAAGGAGGGGGTATGATGAAGGTTTTGATTGCTGCGTCAGAAGCATATCCTTTTGCAAAAACTGGAGGATTAGGAGATGTGATTGGAGCCTTGCCTAAGGCACTCAAAAAAAATGGGGTAGATGCAAGAGTAGTAATGCCCTATTATGATTCGATCCCTGATATTTATAGAAATAATACAAAACATATAGGAAATTTTCATATGAATCTTGGATGGAGAAGTCAATATTGTGGGGTAGAACAATTAGAACTTGATGGGGTAACCTATTACTTTATAGATAATGAATACTATTTTAAGAGAGGAGGATGTTATGGTTATTTTGATGAGGCTGAGCGATTTGCTTACTTTTCTAAGGCAGTAATTGATGCACTTCATTGTATGAATTTTATGCCAGATATTATTCATTGCAATGATTGGCAAACAGCATTAATTCCAGCTTATTTGAAATTGCATTATGGTTATTATGCTGATTTAGGGAAAATAAAGACCCTTCTTACAATACATAACCTGAAATATCAAGGAAGATTTGATGGAGCAATCATTGAAGATGTATTAGGAATTGATGAGGAGCATTTTACACCAGATAAATTTGAATATCATAAAGATATAAATCTTTTAAAAGCTGGGATTGTCTTTTCGGATTATATTACTACAGTTAGTCCTACCTATGCAGAGGAAATCAAAAGACCTGAGTTCGGCGAAGGACTTGATGGATTATTAAGTAATTATAGCCACAAGCTTTGTGGCATATTAAATGGTGTGGATGATCATATTTTTGATCCGGAAAATGATGCTTTAATATTTAAAAAATATAATATGAATAATATTGAAGATAAATATCATAATAAGAATGAACTTCAAAAGTGTGTAGGGTTACATGAAAGATGGAATGTACCAATTATTTCAATTATTTCAAGACTTGTGAGCCAAAAGGGGTTAGACCTTGTAGAAAGCGTACTCCATGAAATACTAAAAGAGGATGTGCAGTTAATTGTTCTTGGAAAAGGAGACTCCCATTATGAAAATATGTTTTTGAATGCATCTAAACAATATGAGGGAAAAGTTGCTACGATTATAGGTTTTGATGAAGGGCTAGCTCATAAAATTTATGCAGGTTCGGATATGTTTTTAATGCCTTCTCGTTTTGAACCTTGTGGAATAGGACAACTTATTGCATTAAAATATGGTACCCTACCTATTGTGAGAGAAACAGGTGGCTTATATGATACAGTAAGACCCTATAATGAATATACAGGGGATGGGAATGGTTTTAGCTTTATGAATTATAATGCTCATGACATGCTTCATACAATTAAAAGGGCTGTCGGTTTTCATTATGATCGAGAACGATGGGAGAATATTATGAAAAATAGTATGTCTTGCGAATATGGCTGGGATTTGTCTGCAAAAAAATATATTCAAGTTTATGAAAATTTAATGATATAGGGTGATATGATGAGCGAAAAAAATATTCAATATGAAAAAGAAAAAAGTAGAATCAAGGATTCTGTTGAAGGGAAAATCAAAAGATATTTCAGAAAAAATCTTGAAGATGCTACTATGCGCCAAATTTATCATGCTTGTGCAATGACTGTTAGAGATGAGATTATGGAAAAGTGGACAAAAGCCAATGAATTTGTTACAGATAAAGAATATAAAAAGGTGTATTATTTATCTGTTGAATATCTCATTGGTAGATCTTTAGAAAATAATATTAGCAACATGTTTGAAGAAAACTTATATAAAGATGCACTTTCAGAACTTGGAATAGATTTAGAAAAGGTAATAGAGGTTGAGCCCGATGCAGGATTAGGAAATGGAGGACTCGGAAGATTGGCTGCTTGTTATCTTGATTCAATGACTAGCCTTGGACTTCCTTGTACTGCATATGGTATTCGATATGAATATGGACTTTTCAAACAAAAGATTGTAGATGGATACCAAATAGAGTTACCAGATCCTTGGTTAGAATATGGAAATGTATGGGAAGTGCATGATCCAGAAGACCAACAAGAAGTTAGATTTGGAGGAAGCATAAAGGAAGTATGGGAAAATGGAAAATTAAAAATTATGCATCAAGGATATAATTCTGTTATGGCAGTGCCTTATATGATTCCTATAACAGGATATAACTCAAAACTAGTGAATACTCTGAGACTTTGGAGTGCACGATCTCCTAAAAACATGGATATGAGCCATTTTGGAAGAGGAGATTATATAAAGGCGGTTGAGGAAAAAGAACTAGCAGAGGTTATATCAAAAGTTTTATATCCTGAGGATTATCATTATGAGGGGAAAGCCTTGAGATTGAAGCAACATTATTTCTTTGTATCTGCCACCATGCAACATATCGTGAAAAAACATAAGGAAAATAGTGATATTCATACCCTTGCAGAAAAAATAGCTGTTCATATTAATGATACCCATCCAGCTCTTGCAATTCCAGAACTTATGAGAATTCTTTTAGACAAGGAGCAGCTAGAGTGGGATGAAGCTTGGATCATTACAAAAAAGGTTTTTGCATATACAAACCATACGATTATGCCTGAAGCCCTTGAAAAATGGTCGGGTGCAATGCTGAAACAATTGATTCCAAGAATATATATGATTATTCATGAAATCAATGAGAGATATTGTAAAGGATTATGGGAATATTATCCTGAACAATTGGATAAAATTTCTGATATGGCTATCATTTCTGGTGATCAGGTACGTATGGCAAATCTTTGTATTGCTGCAAGTCATAAAGTGAATGGCGTATCTGCATTGCATACAAATATTCTTAAAGAAAAGGTGTTCAAGGATTTTTACAAAATAAATCCATCACAGTTTGTAAATGTAACAAATGGTGTTACACAAAGAAGATGGCTCTTATCCTCTAATAAGGATTTAGCAAAGCTGATTACAAATACAATAGGGGAAGATTGGATTCTTCAAGGGAATGAGCTAAAGAAATTAGAGTCCTATAAAGAAGATCGTTCTTTTAGAGAAGCTTTTTTCAAAATTAAGAAGAAAAATAAAGAAAGTCTTGCTAACTATATAATGGATACTACAGGAATAAAAGTTAGTACTGATTCAATATTTGATGTGCAGATTAAAAGAATGCATGAATATAAAAGACAGCTTATGAATGTACTTCATATTATTTATCTATACAACAAAATGATTAAGGATTCTAATTTTGATATGGTTCCTAGAACATTCATTTTTGGGGCAAAAGTATCACCTGGATATAAAAGAGCTAAGCGCGTGATTAAACTCATACATAGCGTAGCACAAATGGTAAATAATGATATAAGGGTAAAGAATAGAATGAAGGTTGTATTTCTTGAGGATTACAAGGTATCTGTAGCAGAAAAAATTATTCCTGCTACAGATATAAGCGAACAAATTTCTACAGCAAGTAAAGAGGCTTCTGGAACAGGGAATATGAAATTTATGTTAAATGGAGCTATTACGGTAGGAACATTAGATGGAGCGAATGTTGAAATAAAAGAGCTTGTTGGAAATGACAATATATATATATTTGGCTTAACAGCTGATGAAGTTTTGAAATATTACAAATATGGTACATATCATCCAAGGGAGTTACTAGAGCATAATTACGAAATGAAGAAAGCTGTAAAAGCACTTGTAGATGGGACTTTTCAGCCAGATGGAGGAAAGTTATTTGAAGAATTATATAATTCGCTGCTCTTTGGTGAGGGAGATATGGCAGATAAATATTTTGTATTAAAGGATTTTGAACCTTATTGTAATATTCAAGCTGTAGTAAATAAGGATTATCAAGATCAAGAAGGCTGGTTAAGAAAAGCAATTGTAAATGTAGCAAATGCAGGGTATTTTTCAAGTGATAGAAGTGTATCAGAATACAACGAAAAAATATGGGGACTTGAAAAGGTAGAAATATAGTTGGAGTGAGAATAATGAAACAATGGGAAGTATTTTTTAATTCACAAGACGCGTTTTATAAAAGACCTTTTGGAGCCGTTATTTGTGGGGAAGAGATTACATTCAGACTGCATGTAAAATGCAGTCTGAAACCTATTAATGTGATTTTAAGGATTTGGATTCATGACGAAAAACAAATAAATATGAAATTGGTTGAAACAGTGGATGGAATTCATTTGTATGAAGGGAAGTTTGTAGCACCAGTTTTTCAAAGCATTATATGGTATTATTTTATTATTGGAACAGAAACAGGGATTATTTATTATGGAAATCAAGAGGATTTCTTAGGTGGAAGAGGAAAAGTTTATACACATCCTCCACGCGCTTATCAACTTACTGTATTTGATAAAAATTTTAAAACGCCTTCATGGTTTAAGGATGCAATTATGTATCAAATTTTTGTAGATCGTTTCTTCAATGGCAATGAAAATGGATCTATACATAAAAAAAATGATGAATATATTATACATAATGATTGGAATGAAAGACCCTATTATGAGATAGATTATGAAGATGGAATATACTTAGTAAATGATTTTTTTGGAGGAAATCTAAAGGGAATTATTAAAAAATTAAATTATCTAAAAAAATTAGGAATAGATATAATCTATTTAAACCCCATTTTTGAGGCCTATTCTAATCACAAATATGATACAGGAGATTATAAAAAGATCGATCCTATGTTTGGAGATAAAAAAGATTTAGAAGAACTTTGTGAACAAGTAGAAAAGCTAGGGATGCATATTATATTAGATGGTGTTTTTAGTCATACAGGAAGTGATAGTGTTTATTTCAATAAAAAAGGTACATATCCTAGTGTAGGAGCTTATCAGTCTCTCAATTCACCCTATTACAAATGGTATACTTTTTTGAATTATCCAAATGAATATACTTGCTGGTGGGGATTTGATACTTTACCTAATATAAATGAGATGGAAGCTTCCTTTGTTGACTTTATCATAGAAGGGGAGAATAGTGTTATAAAACATTATTCAGATGCAGGGATATCTGGTTGGAGATTAGATGTTGCAGACGAGCTTCCTGAAGAGTTTATAAAAAAACTAAGAGCTTGCATAAAGGAAAAAAATGAAGAACATGTTCTTATAGGGGAAGTATGGGAAGATGCTACAAGAAAACATGCCTATGGAAAACTTAGACATTATCTCTTAGGAGATGAACTAGATTCTGTAATGAATTATCCTTTGAGAAGGTGTTTTATAGATTTCTTTTTAAAGAAGATAGATGGAGAAACTTTCAATAGAATTATTATGAGTCTTTATGAAAATTATCCCTTAGAAGCATTTTATGCCCTCATGAATATAATCGGAACCCATGATACGGAAAGGATTATAACCCTTCTTTCAGGAGCTCCTGAAGGTGTATTAAATAGAAGGCAACAGGCAGTATATAAATGTAGTAGAGAGGAAAGAGAACTTGCAAAAAAAAGACTTAAAATGATTTCTTTGATGCAGATGACTTTTCCTGGAGTTCCTTGTATATATTATGGAGATGAGGCAGGACTAGAAGGCATGAAAGATCCTTTTAATAGAAGGACTTATCCTTGGGGAAAAGAAGACCAAGAATTATTAGATTGGTATAAAAAAATTACAGGAATAAGAAAAAATATAGATGCTTTAAAGACAGGGTCTTATGAGCCACTTTATTATAAGGATACAATCTATGCCTATGAAAGATGTATTACTAACGGAAAAGATGTATTCAACCAGAAGAGAAATAATGGGCGTGTGATTGCTATATTTAATGTATCTATGGATGTAACCCATACAATTGAAATAAAGACTGGTGGAAAAAATAAATTGATAAATATATTAGATGGAGAGGAAATCGAAATAATAACTGGAAAAATTATTATGAAAATGGTACCTCTTTCTTATAAGCTACTAATAGATAAAGAATAAGGATTAAAAAAGATCGTTCATATTCTTCACAGGGGATAGGAACGGTCTTTTTTTATTTTTTCACAATAAATTTAAACTTATTATATTTGCTATAAGCATTGGTATGCCTTGGATACTAAAGCAATGTTAAATTATTTTTGTATTGTATATAAGTTCTAAAGAAGATTCTGTTATAATAAATAAAGAAAGGATTGAAAGGTAAAATAAAGAAAATAATAAAATGATGGATAGAGTAGGAGTAAAATATATGGAGAAACAATTTTTCAATAGCAAAGAATATAAATTAGAAAATGGTATACAATTAATAGCAATCAAAAAAGATACACATATTGCATCTATACATGTAGGAATGAAGGTAGGTGCTATGTACGAAAATGTAAATGAAAAAGGATTATTTCATTTTATTGAACATATGCTGTTTAAGGGTACTCATAAAAGGGATAATCATAGAATCAATCAAGATATTGAAGAAAGAGCAGGGTCTTATGATGCTTATACAGATTACACTTCTACAGTATTTTCTATTACTGCATTATCAGAAGAGTTAGAAGCATCAATAGAGCTTTTATCAGATATGATGATGAATGCTACTTTTCCAGAGGAAGAAATTGAAAAAGAAAGAAAAGTAATTTTAGCAGAGTTAAAATCTGATATAGATGATGTGGAGCAGTATAGTTTTTTAAAGATCAATGAGATGGCTTTTGAAAAGAGTCCGTTAAGATATGATGTTTTAGGAAATGCAAAAACAATTAAAAGCTTCACAAAGAAACAATTAAAAGATGCTTATGAAAAAAACTATATTCCAAATGAATGTATTATTAGTGTAGTTTCTCCCTTTGATCATGAGCTTGTGAAAGAAATAATAGAAAGATATTTCAAGTATTGGGGAAAAGGTGAAGCGCATAGAAACTCTATTTTAATAGAAAAAAATAAAAATGTTGAAAAAATATCCTATAAGAAGAATATAGAGCAAAATACTTTGCTTTTTCTATATACATTTTATGGATTAACCCGTAAAGAAGAGTTGGCTTTAGAGGTACTCAATCATAAACTAGGACAGAGTGCTAATTCTATATTATTTAGAGCACTTCGAGAAGAAAAAGGTTTTTCCTACGATGTTTATTCAGAAGTGGATGTAACAGAAAATGTGAAAACCTTATATATTTATACAACGGCTGAAGAAGAGGAGATTTGGGAAGCTAAAGAAGTCATTGAAACTTGTATTCGAAAGATAAAAAATAGGGAAATTGATTTTGACGAAAAAAATATTACCCATATGAAAAAAGTAGTAAAAACAGCTGTTGCTTCAATGTTAGAAGACTCGGAAGGACTGGGTGATTATGTTTTACAACAAAAGATGATGAACAGAAAAATTGATGCATTTGCAGATGAAATGAAGAAATTAGATTATATTCAGGCTGCTGATATTTATAATGTAGCAGAGAAAGTGTTTTGTGCACCGACAATACATATTTTATTGAATAAAAATTAAATAGTCATTGTTTAAGAATTTATTACTAGAGGACCTTTGTGGATGGGGGTCTTCTACTTTTTTGTGGATTGTAAAAATGTAGAAAAATGCAGAAAAATGTAGATATAAAAAGAATAATAAGGTATGATATTTATAAAATAAAAAATAAAAGGTGTTACATATTTAAGGAAAGGAGTATGTTCTATTGTTTTTTTATGGTAGTAATGATAAAAAATTCAAAAAAATATTTGATATGTATGAGCATTCAATAATGATTAATAAAAAATTTAATCCTAAATCTATAGCCATGAAAATAGCAACTATATATCTTTTAGTAGGATGTTTATGGATTACTTTTTCCGATAGATTCGTGCATATTGTTGTAAAAGATGCTAGTAGCGTTACGCTTATTCAGACCTTTAAGGGATGGTTTTATGTTATTGCGACTTCAATAATGCTTTATATGATCATTTATAGAGTTATGAAGGAAAAAGAGTGGAAGGAAAAGAAGTTATTAGAAAGCTATGAGCAAATTGAGTTTACTTATGAAGAATTAATTGCTGCAGAAGAAGACTTAGAACAACAAGTTACTGAGCTACAAAAAAGCCAAAAAGCATTAAAGGAAAGTGAAGAACGGTTCCGATTAGCCATGGAAGGTGCAAGTGATGGTATATGGGATTGGGATATTATAAACAATAAATTGTTATTTACAAGAATGAAAGACTTACTTGGATTTGAAGAGGATGAAATTGGAAATAGTATAGAAGCATGGAAAAGTTTGATTTATCCAGAGGATCTACAAAGAACAAATGAAGAATTAGAGAAACACTTAAAAGACCAAGTACCTTATTATGAAAATCAATATAGAATGCGTACAAAAGATGGAAGCTATAAATGGATACTAAGTAGGGGAAAAGCAATTTTTAATAAAAATAAAAAGCCTATTAGGATGGCAGGTTCCCATGAAGATATTACACATTATAAAATAGCTGAGGAGAATATTTATAGATTGGCCTATTATGATTCGTTAACAGGACTTCCAAATAGGACTTTTTTTGAAGAAAAACTAGCAGAAGCATTAAATGAAGGGAAGAAAAATGATTATAAAGTAGCCGTATTATATATGGACTTAGATAATTTTAAGAATGTAAATGATACACTTGGACATATGTATGGTGATGAATTACTAAAAGATGTTGCGAAACTTTTGAAAAAAGTTTTACCACCATTGGGAGTTATTACAAGGCTAGGTGGGGATGAGTTTGGTATATGGTTACCTAAAATAGTATATAAGGAAGATATTATTTGTGTTGTAGAAAGTATAATAGCTTCTTTTCAAAAACCTTGGATATTGGGTGATAGGGAATTTTATATTACAGCAACTATTGGAATTAGTGTATACCCAGAACAGGGAAAGGATATACATGAAATGATAAAAAATGCAGATACAGCCATGTATTCTGCAAAGGAAAATGGAAAAAACAATTACAAATTTTATACACCAGAAATGAATAAACAATTACTAGAAAAATTAGAGATGAAAAATAATTTGAGATATGCAATGAAGCGCAATGAATTTTTATTATATTATCAACCACAGATTGATATGAATACTAAAAAGGTTATTGGTTTAGAAGCATTACTCAGATGGAATCACCCTATACGAGGATTTATATCTCCTTATGAATTTATTCCTATAGCTGAAGAGTCAGACCTTATTATTCCAATAGGGGAATGGGTACTAAAAAGTGCCTGTGAACAAAATCGAAAATGGATAGATTTGGGATATCCGCCTCTAAAAATAGCAGTTAATCTTTCTGCTCGTCAATTTCAACAGCAGGATTTAGTGTTAACTATAAGGGATATTTTAGATAAAACAAAAATAAACCCAGAGCTTTTGGAATTAGAGATCACAGAAAGTCTTGCCATGAAGGATTTGAATTTTACTATAGAAATACTGAAAAAATTGAAGAAATTGGGATTGAGAATATCTTTAGATGATTTTGGAACGGGTTATTCTTCTTTGAATTATCTAAAGGTTTTACCTATTGATACATTAAAAATTGATAAAACCTTTGTAGATGATATTGCAGAATCTAAAAGAGAGAAATCCATTGCCAAAGCTGTAATCGATTTAGCACATAGTATGAATCTAATGGTTACAGCAGAAGGTGTAGAAACAGAAGATCAATTCTTCATATTAAAAAAGTTGCAATGTGATAAAGCACAAGGATATTTCTTTAGTAAACCTTTACCAAAAGAAAAGCTAGAAAAATTATTAAAAGAAGGTTATGCACAATAGGCATGACCTTCTTATTTTTTTAAATAAAGTAAAACAAGGATAAGAACAAGATGTGACATAATTTTCAAACAATTTATTATAAAATATAGTTGCAGGGATATACATTAGAAGGGTTAAATACTGATCTATCAATCATATAAGACAAATTAGGAGTGACAGGATGAAAAAATATATGGGTATTGGAAGACTAAGCTTTAGTAAGAAAATAAGAATATCTTTAATTTTTTCTTTTATACCAATCATCTTATTAGGTGTACTGTATTTTATGCATTCTAGATATATTGTTACTGAAAGTATGAAGAATGAAAGCTTAAAAATTATTAAAAATATCCAAATGATCTATATTGAAAAATATATTCATGATGTGGAAAATGATTTGAACTTATTGCATAAAGATATTCAATATAGTGATTTGAAGGATAAAAAAAAGATGCAAGAACATATGAAGAAATGGGCGGAATATGAGAAGTATAATGTAAATATTAATTATATTTATGTAGGAACTAAGATGAAGGAAATGTATGTATATCCATATTGGAAAAAAAAAGACAAACATTATGATCCAATGAAAAGACCATGGTATAAAAAAGCTTTAAATAGCAATGAAATCCAGTGGGTGCCGTATATAGATTATAGAAGTGAAAAAAGATTAATCTCTGCAACTAAACCCATAAGAGATAATGATGGAAATGTTGTAGGGGTTTTAGGTATGGATACTACACAAAATATCCTATCTGAAAGTATTTCGAAAATAAATTTAGGAGAAGATGCTTATGTAATGATTGTAAATACACAGGGGAATATTATTGCGTATAAAGATAAAACAAGGTTATGGGAAAATGTAGAAAATAACCAATGGTATCAAGCAGTAAAAAGAGGGGATACAGGAGTTTTTTATGATAAAAAGAAAAATATTTTTGTGAGTTTTTCCACTATTAATAAAAATGGGTGGAAAGTTATTGGATTTATTCCAGATAAGTACTTAGAAGAATTATTAAAACCTGTTGGAATCTATGTAGGGAGTATTATTTTAATATCTAGTATATTGTTTTTTGTTGTGGGAGACTTGCTTACTAAAAAGCTAAAGAATGAAAATAGAAATATATGTACAATTATTGAACAAATTGAGAATCAAGAGGTTACCGCATTAAATGTAGATTATTATGAAAAAGATGAATATGAAGAAATTTATAAAACGGTAAATAGTGTTATAAAGCGAATCAATCAGATAAAAAATGATGCCATCTATGATCAACTAACAGGAGCCTATAATAGAAAATATTTTGATAAAGTATTAGAAGATCTTATAGAACAATCAAAAAAATTTACGTTAATGATGATCGACGTAGATGATTTCAAAAAAGTAAATGATACCTATGGACATCAAAAGGGAGATTTTGTATTAAGGGAAATTGCAGGACTTATTTTAAAAAGTATAAGGGAAAAAGACATATTAGCAAGATATGGTGGAGAAGAGTTTGTAATTATTTTTTCAGAATTAGAAGCAAACAATGTATATCAAATAGCAAATAGAATAAGAGAAAAAATTGAAAATAAAAAGTGGAAAGAAAAAGAGTTAAAAATAACTATTAGTGCGGGACTTTGTATATATAATGATCAGACAAAGGAAAATTTAATCAATGAGGCAGATAACTTATTGTACAAAGCTAAGCGTGCGGGGAAAAATTTAATTTTTTTTTAGAATAGGATAAAAAATAGGTCATGATGACCTATTTTTTATGTAAAGATTTTCATGAGATAGTCTACAATTTTAGAACCTAAAAATATTCCAATAATGCCTGCGATACCAGCTAATGTTGGCGGTGCTGGCAAAGGAAGTTTTGCCCATGTAAATATACTTCCGGTGATGATCCCTGTAAGTAAAGCCAATATAACTAGCTTCATTTTGATCCCTCCGTTATTTTGTTAAACTTTCAGCACATGATTGAATATTTTTCATAACAGTATTTAGATCAATTGTAGTTAGTTGTCTATTTTCCATCAAGATATTTCCATCTACAATAACTGTATCAACATCTGAAGATTGAACAGAATATACTAATAAAGAAATTAAATTATGTCTTGGACATAGATGAGGCTTATTTAAATCAATTAAAATCATATCAGCACATTTTCCCACCTCTATAGATCCTACTTTATCATCTATACCAAGTGCTTTCGCTCCGTTAAGGGTAGCAATTTTTAAGGCGGTTTCAGCAGAGACTGCTGTACTATCTCCTGTAATTCCTTTATTTAGTAGAGACGTAAGCTTTATTTCTTCGAACATATTCAGATTATTATTGCTACAAGAACTATCTGTAGCAAGAGAAATATTGATACCCTTTTTTAGCATTTTCACAATAGGTGCAAAACCATTAGCAAGCTTTAAGTTGCTAACAGGATTATATAAAACATTCACATGATTTTCTTTAAAGATTTGAAGATCTTCATCAGATAAATGGACACAATGAGCTGCTAAAGTTCTTACATCAAATAATCCTAAATCATATAAGTGTTTGACAGGTGACTTTTCGTATGTGTTAAAACTATCTTCAACTTCTTTTAAGCTTTCACTTAAATGAATGTGAATACCTGTGTCTAATTCCTTTGCTAAAGGAACCATTTTTTCTAGATAGTCAGGAGAACAGGTATAGGGTGCATGGGCACCAACAAAAATACGAATTCTATCATGATTTGACTTGTGCCATTTTTTAAATAAATCTCTTGTCTCTTTAAAATCAGAAGAATCATCCCTTGTTTTATCAAAAAGAGTTTCGCATATGCAGCCTCTCATTTTTGCATCTTGGGTAGCTCTTGCAACAATATCTGCAAAATTATACATATCATTAAAGCAGGTAATTCCTGACATAATTAATTCTGCTATGCTAAGAAGTGATCCCCAATAGATCATTTCTTCAGTTAATTTTGATTCACAAGGCCATACTTTTTCTGTGAGCCATTCCCAAAGGGGTAAATCATCTGCATAATTTCTTAAAAGAGACATGGGTAAATGGGTATGGGTATTAATAAGTCCTGGCATGATCAATTTATCTGTAGCATCGATGCATTTGTCATAGTGAAAATCATCTGGAACTTTTCCAATATATTTAATGATTCCATTTTCGATGGCTATATTTTTATTTTGAATAAATGCTTTTTCCTTATTAAATATCAATATGGAACCATTATTTATAAGTATATTCATAGTATGTCACTTCCTATAACTTTGTGTTTGTTAAATTATATATTTTTAATGATGCTCTTCATAAGGGTAATGAATTTTGCTCGCGCTTTTTCAGATGTTTCCATTACTTCACTATGATCAAGAGGTTGGTCTAATATACCAGCAGCCATATTTGTCATACAAGAAACACCGACTACTTGAATATTACTATGTACTGCTGTGATCACTTCAGGAGCTGTTGACATACCTACTGCATCTGCCCCTAAAATACGTACCATTCTTACTTCAGCAGGAGTTTCATAAGTTGGACCGCTCATACAAGCATAAACGCCTTCTTGTAGTGCGATATTTAAGGATTTTGCAATTTCTTTCACTTTGGTTCTTAATTCTTTATCGTAGGCATTTGACATATCAGGAAAACGAGGACCAAAGTCTTTTAAATTTTTTCCAATTAGAGGATGATCTCCTGATAGATTTAAATGATCACTTATAAGCATTAAATCTCCAGGTTTATAATTTGTATTTACTGCTCCAGCAGCATTTGTAACGATTAGTTTTTTGATTCCTAGTAATTTCATTACACGAACAGGGAAAGTTACTTCCTTCATATGGTATCCTTCATAATAATGAAAACGACCCTGCATAGCTACTACTTTTTTTCCTTCTAAAGTACCTATTACCAGTTGCCCTGCATGACCTTCAACAGTAGAAACGGGAAAATTGGGAATCTCATTGTAGGGGAATACTTCCTTTTCTTGGATTTGATCTGCAATAGCTCCAAGACCTGATCCTAATATAAGACCAATTTCAGGTTTTACCTTCGTTTTATCTAAAATATATGCTGCCGATTGCTTGATTTTTTCAAAATATTCCATTTCTTTTCCTCCTTATTTAGATATCATTTTTTTTAAGAAACTATTACCATTTTTAATCGCTTTTATGTCAAATATTTCAGCAATAGTTTGCCCCATATCGGAAAAGGTTTCTCTTGTTTTTAAATTATGATTTTCTTTTAATGCTTTTCCATAGGCTAAAAAGGGTACATATTCTCTTGAATGATCTGTTCCAGGCATTGTAGGATCACACCCATGATCAGCAGTAATGAATAGTACATCTGTATCATTCATAGCAGTTAAAATTTCAGAAAGTCTTTCATCAAAATCTTCTAATCCTTTTCCATAGGCTTCTACGTTATTACGATGACCCCACTTCATGTCAAAGTCAACAAGATTTGTAAAAATCAATCCTTTATTATTTTGCTTCATATAATGAAGGGTTTGATCAACTCCATTCATATTATCTTTTGTATGAATAGCTTCTGTAATTCCTTGGTTTGAAAAAATATCTTCAATTTTTCCAACTCCTATAACAGAATGTCCAGCATCTTTAAGATGGTCTAGCAATGTAGCATGTGGAGGAACCAGAGAAAAATCTCTTCGATTTGATGTTCTAGTGAAATGACCAGGTTCTCCAATAAAAGGTCTTGCTATGACTCTTGCAACACCGTGTTCTTCTTTTAAAATATTTCTAGCAATTGTACACATTTCATATAAAGAATCAAGAGGAATGATCTCCTCATGAGCTGCAATTTGGAATACACTATCAGCGGAAGTATATACAATAGGGTGTCCTGTCTTTATATGTTCTTCTCCTAATTCTTCAATGATGGCTGTACCAGAAGCTGGTTTATTACCTATCATTTTTGTACCAATAGCCTTTTCAAAAGCATCTACAACTTCTTTTGGAAAACCATTTGGATAAGTTGGAAAAGGTCTTTCAAGACAAACGCCACACATTTCCCAATGTCCTGTAGTTGTATCTTTTCCATCTGATTTTTCTGCAAAACGCCCATAGCACCCAATGGGATTATCTGTTTTTTTTACGCCTTCTATACCATCAATATGACCAAGACCTAGTTTTTCCATGTTTGGCAGATTAAGTCCTCCTAAAGCTTTGGAAATATTTCCAATTGTATTGCTGCCCATATCACCATATTTTTGGGCATCTGGTAGCGCTCCCATGCCTACACTATCAAGTACAATCCAAATAACTCTGTTAATCATTATATAGCCCCCTTAGACATTGATTATTATATAACCATAATAGATGGTTATATAAATATTTTGATATTTAAAAAAGTCCCTTAGATAAATTGAAACAAATTATCTAAGGGACGAAGCATCATTCGTGTTATCACCCTTGTCTATGGATCAAATCCATATTCACCTTGTAACGGTGGCAAGCCGGAAGGTTCTTAAAAACCATCATATTTTACTATATAATTTTAATATATATATTTTTTTAGGAGTTGTCAAACCTTATTTTTAAGAAGGAGCTATTTAAGGATCATTTTATACATTGTATAAAAACTATATTCTTCTAAGGATATTTGGTAAAATGTTTTATGGAGGGGTAATACAGCATTGAAGGGACTATTATTAGAAATACGTTTATTTTCTGAATGAATATCATTGAGGATTATTATGGGAGGAATTATGATTTCATTAGTGGGAGTAAGTGGTATTTTAGATAAATATTTAAATATTGCTAAGGAATTAGTATAAACATAATGATAAAAAGAATTGAAAAAAGTGGCATACTAAATAAGTATTCTCAGCCTCTGTATAGAATTTATTAAAAGGGGTGGTTGATGATGTTAGAGCTTTTAGGTGATGTAGCTGAAATTTTTTTTGGAAAATTAGATATTCTTGAAGGTATCGTTTATAATTTTAGAAAAATTAAGTAACCTGTAATAAATTAGTATGGCTGAGGATACTTGAATAGATGAATTAAAGGAGTTATAAAAGGATGCACAAAATATTGATTGTAGAGGATGAAAGTAGCATTAGAAGTTTATTAAAAGTAAGTTTTAAAAATAGTGAGTATATCATTATAGAAGCAGCATCAGGAGAAGAAGGAATTCAAAAGGCTAAAGAAGAGAAACCATCTGTTGCTTTATTAGATGTAATGTTACCTGGAATAGATGGGTTTAGGGTATGTGAAACCTTAAGAAAAGAATATCCTCATATGGGAATTATTATGCTTACAGCCCGTAGTCAAGATATAGATAAAATTTCAGGACTCAAATTAGGTGCAGATGATTATGTGATAAAGCCTTTTAATCCAACAGAATTAGTACTTAGAGTAGAGGCATTGATGAGGCGAATGGATGATGGAAGGGAGAAAGATAATACCATTATTCAAAATGGACTCTTTAAAATTGATAGAGCTGCACATATTGTATATAAAAAAGAAACAATTGTTGATATGACACCGAAGGAATATTTATTAATAAAGATGTTTGTAGAAAATCCAGGAAAAGCTTTTACAAGAGATGAACTATTAGATGTTGTCTGGGGATGGGATTTTGTTGGAGATACGAAAATTGTAGATGTAAATATTCGAAGATTAAGAAGGAAAATAGAAGAAGACCCATCAAAACCTAGTTTCATTGAAACCGTTTGGGGGGTAGGATATAGATGGAAGAAATGAAGATAAAAATAGGGAGATTGTATGAAAAGTATAAAGAAAAGAGTAGCTATTAATTTTATGTTAGTTGTTTTTTTTAGCGTATTATTTTTTGAAATATTATTAATTAATTTTGTCAAGCAGTATTACTACAAAAATATTGAAGATGTTTTAACCAATCAAATTACTATTTCTTCTGAATTTTATTCAAGATATTTTTCTGATGCTACTCTTGAGGATAATATTTTAGATAACGTAGATATATTTTGGAAGCAAACACCTGCTCAAGTTCAAATCATTGATCTTTCAGGAAAAGTATTAATGGATTCAATTGGTGTGGCACATAAAGAAGCAATAGCAACAGAGGATGTCAAAGCTGCATTAAAAGGAGAAAAGGGGACATGGATTGGAAAAATAAATTATGATGATTACAATGTAATAGCAGTTGCTTATCCATTAAAATCTGATGAGAAAAAAGTTGGGGTATTAAGATTTGTTACATCTTTAGAAGAAGCGAATAAGGGCATTAGAAAAATAGCTATTTTATTTTTAGGAATAGGAGCTATTGTTATTTTGGTAGCAGGCATTGTAAGTATTATTTTAGCAAATACCATCACAGATCCTATAAAAGAATTGACTCATGTAGCTGAAAAAATGGCTCTAGGAAATTTTAAAGTAAGAAATGAAAAACGATTTGATGATGAAGTTGGAAAATTATCAGATACATTTAATTTTATGGCAAAAGAAATTGTAAAAAAAGACGAATTAAAAAACGAATTTATATCTTCTATTTCGCATGAGCTTAGAACACCTTTAACGGCCATTAAGGGATGGGCTATTCTTTTAAATAAAGAAGAATTTGAAGATAAGGAGACTATGGAAGAAGGATTAAAGATCATTGAAAAGGAAAGTGAAAGATTAACAGCTATGGTAGAGGAACTTTTGGATTTTTCAAAATTTGTATCAGGAAAAATTACTTTAAATAAACGAGAAATTGTTATGAAGGATTTCATCCAATATGTTGAAAAATATATGGCGCCTCGTGCAGCAAGAGAAAAAATTACTTTTCATGTAACCTATGAAAAAGATATCCCTCTTATGTACATGGATGAAAATAGAATGAAGCAAGTACTGATAAATGTTTTAGATAATGCCTTTAAATTTACAAATCAAGGAGGAAAAGTAGCCTTTATAACTAAAAAAGATAAGAAATTTCTCCATATGTCTATAAGGGATAATGGATGTGGCATTAGTAGTGAGGATTTACCCAAGGTAAAAGAAAAATTTTATAAAGGAAAAAATAGCAAATCTAAAAATGGTATAGGATTATCTATTTGTGATGAGATTATTAAACTACATGAAGGGAAATTGATGATAGAGAGTAAGTTAAATGAAGGAACTATTGTTTGTATAAGATTACCTATTCTTAAAAACACCTAAAAATTTGGGAGAAAAATGTATGAAAAAAGGAATAATTCTTTGGTTGATTTTACTAGTAGGGACTATTTTTTTGCAGGGCTGTATGGATATAAAATTAGATGTTGGAAAAAGTATTCAAGCCCCTAAAAATAAAGTGATTCCCATTAAGGGAACGTGGAAGGTTGAAAAATATAAAGCAGAGAAAGACGATGGACAAATTTTGCTAGGAAAAACAGCAATATTTAGTGAACGGGTGGCTATTTTAGGAGAAGAAATATGTGAGGAACCTGAATATAAAGTGAAAAATGTAGATGCAAAAGATTATTTTTTATATACGCATAAATCAGCTTATAATGATATAAAGGTTGATGGTGAAAAAATTGAAGTGATTTCTATTACTTCAAAAGACCAATATTTTTATGATTTTATTAGAGTAAAGGATCGAGAATTAATAGTTTGTATGGAGGATGAAGTTTATTATTTGAGCAAAATATCTGATGCAACCAACGAAGAAAGAATCGACAAATATTTACAAAATAAAAATAGAAATGAAGAAAAAAATGAATCTAATTTAGTAGGTTCAGGGGTTTTAATAGGATTAGGATCTTTACAGGATGAGAAAAAAGAGGAGATTTACAGAACTGTATGGATTGCAGCAGAAAATAAAAAACTTTATCCTATAAAAGAAATAAAAGAATTATTTGTACCAAGAAAAAGTGGGTTTTGGATGGTTGGGAAGAATCAAACTATACAAGAAGAGGTTAAAACAGATGAAATTTTTTCCTATTCTATAGCCCCGAATAAAGTAAAGGAAAATATAGAATACAAAGAAAAAAATGTATATAAGCAACACGAAGTAAAAGAAAATGTAAAAAGGCAAATTCTATTTGTAGGAAATGATTATATTGCAACAGCTTATGGAAAAGATATAAAAAATTTAGCAGGTCTTGAAATGCTCCTTGTAGACAATGTAAAAGAAGGTATAAAAATATCAGATGTTGTAGGAAATGAAGGAAAAGATATTTTTTTCAATTCAGCAAAAGGAGCTCTTTCAAAGTTAGATATAAGTGAAGTAAATAGTTTTTATAAACCAAGAGAAAAAGACTTTACATTAGCAAGAAGAAATGGGCATTGGATTATGAAAGGAAGATTGTACAATAAAAAAGGGGAAAATAAATTTTTAGAATTTAATATTCAGATGATTCCACCTTATAAAATCGTCCATTATGATCATTTATATGTATCTTGGAATGAAGTGAAAAAAAGAGTACCGCAGGCGAAGGATATTTTTACTTCACCTAAAAAAGACATAGCCCTTGTGGTTACAAAAGAAGCAATCTATGTATATGCAATAAAAGACAATCAATTGTCGTATAAGTATATGAAGAAAATAGATTTAAAAGAAAATGAAAGGATTGTTATGGCAGAGTGGGCAACAGGTAGTTATGTAGACAGGTGGAATGATACCATTAATAGTATGGAGAATAAAAAATGACCCATTTAATGGGTCATTTTTTAGAATTTTTTTTCCAAAGATTTTTTATATCATAATTGGATAAAGCAGATAAAATTTTTTGTTGTGCATCTGGATGAATATTTTCTAATTGGATCAATAAATTTTTCATTTCTTGTCTAGTAGTTTTTTTATCTATAGGGCAAGTATTTTTAATAACAGGAAGATGATATGCATCAACAATAGACGCTATTAAAGCTTCTCTTATATAAATCATAGGTCTGATCATACGCATATCTTTTTCATGATTATAACTATTTGGATGGAAAGTTCCTAATTTCCCTACCTTTAAAACATTCATAAATAGGGTTTCGATTACATCATCACTATTGTGACCTAGTGCAATTTTATTTATATGATGCTTCTTTGCAATCCTGGCTAAAGCACCTTTTCTAAGCTTTGAACAAAGAGAACAGGGATTGTTTTCTTTTCTTTCATTAAAAACTACATGGGCAATATTTGTTTTTTCTATGATGAGTGGAATATGGTTATTTATACAATAGTTTTTTAGTGGGACTATATCCATAGGAAAGCCTAAATCAATATGAATACCAATTAACTCAAAGTCTTTTATGGAAGTTAATTGGATTAGTTTTAAACAGAATAAAAGAAAAATACTGTCTTTTCCACCTGATAGACCTACTGCTACTTGATCATGAGGTTGGATCATCTTATAATCATCAATAGCTTTTCTTATATCATTTAAAAAGAGCTTATTGTATTTTTTTTGAAATTTTATCATTTGAGAAATTCCTCTTTAATAGTTTTTACTCAACTGTGTTTGTAAGAGTTCCTATTTTTTCAATAAAACATTCAACCATATCACCTGATTTTAAGAATTTAAAAGGCTTAAAGCCTAATCCAACACCAGAAGGGGTACCTGTTAGAATAATATCTCCAGCTTTTAAGTACATTCCTTTTGATAAGTCACTAATGATATAAGCAATATCAAAAATTAAATTTTTTGTATTAGAATTTTGTCTGATTTCACCGTTGATACTACATTGTATAGCTAGTTTTATAGGAAAAGGAATTTCACTTTTATGTACAATATACGGACCCATTGGGCAGAATGTTTCAAGGCTCTTTCCTCTAAACCATTGAGAATGCTTTCTTTGGATATTTCTTGCAGATACATCGTTTACGATGGTATAGCCAAATATATATTTTTCCACATCTTCTTTTTTGATATTGATGCCATCTTTTCCTATGATGATGGCTAGTTCGACTTCATAATCCACCATCTCTGTGAGATCCTTATGATTTTTAATGACGTCTCCATCTCCTATAGCGGGTTCTGCAATTTTTGTAAAGTATATTGGAAATTTTGGAATATCATCATCTGCTCCTGGAAGTCCTACCACTTCTTTTGCATGATCCATATAATTTTTTCCTAAGCAGATCAGGTTTCTACGAGGATAAGGAATAGGTGCACATAATTTAATGCTTTCAACACGGATTTCTTCAAAACTATGAGTTTTTAAGATAGCTCTTATATCTTCAATAAGAGTATCTTCTGCATTTTCTATGAAATCTCTTAAAGTTTTTGGTGGAACGATATCTAACTTTTTGAAAATCTTATCCATAGGAATAACATTTTTTTTATTTTTACTTAAAATACCAACTTGCTCTTCTCCGTTATAGTGAAAAGTGGCAAAATACATAGAATGACTCCTTCCTTTGCTTAAAGTATATAGTTTTGAAAATTTTAAAAATGGTTTTAATAAATTTCTACATCAAAATATTAAATCCTTTATTTATTTCCATATTTTCAAACGATTTTCTGCGATTAAAAGATCTACCATTCTTCCGTAGCTGCGGACACCATCCTTTTGATGATTCGCTTTTAGATAAGCATTATTTAATTTTGTAGAGGCACGTTCTACAGGACCTTCATATTGTTGCCAAAAGGATCTCATATAAGCTAAATCTCTCACTAATCCTTCCTTATAGAGTTCTTTTAATTTCATATATTTTTCTTCATTGACTCTATACAATGCATTCATAGAATGAATTAAAGCTAGGACAGTTCCTGAATATTGAAAATCTACATCCGGGTGCATGGTGCAGGTTAGATAGGCAATATAATTTGCTTCATCTTCCCTTGAAAAACCTCTTTGATGTGCCATTTCATGACAGGTGGTGCTAGGAATGGAGGTAGCTGTTATAGCTATATTTACATTGGCTTCTCCTGTAAAGGGACAATAAATTCCAGCTATTCCTGTATAGGACATGGCACTTGATAAAATAATTCCCTTAGGATTACCATAGTTTCCCCCTAATTCAGGATAAATATTTGCTGCTTTTTCATAACCTTTAGATGCACGAATAAAAACATCTGAATAACCCTTTGGAAGAGTCATAACACCATTTTTGTTTTCTATTACTTTTGGTCTTAGGGTATTTGCTTTTTCAATAAGGTTTTTACATAAATTTTCAAGTTCTTCAACAGAAGCAGGCTTTACTTTTAGGTTTGCGATTTCAGAAAAAGGTAAACGACAATAATTAAATCCCCAAATAAAGATAAAGATAAAATAAATCATACTAGCTAAAATAATAATATTTCCTATAAAGTTAAGGATTGTAGACTTTCTTTTAAGAGGATGATGGATGGCCGTTATGATAGTTTGAAGAAGCATCCATACAACAAAGAAAATAAGGAATAGTACTAGAAGCTCAGCTATTGAAAAAGGCAATATGCCAGTAATAGAGCTTAAAATTTGTATCATTTCTTTATAGATTCGATTGGCATATATTTTTTCAATGAATTGAGGATAAAATGAGGCTATATGAAATAATAATGCAGTTATGGGGATTAAGAGAATAAAAAGAAGTTTAATAAATATTTTTTTGTTATTCATAAAGACACATCCAACTTTCTATTATCTATTTATATACAATATTATACTTATATTTACTAGAATTACAAAGAAAATCTATTCCAAAATATAAACATTTCTATGAAATAGTATACAACAATGAATGATAAAATATAGGTTTTATTATTTTACAAAACTTAAGATGAAAGGTAGGAAGTGAATATCTATATATTGTTAAAGTAGATGAAAACTTATTTTTTCTGAAGGATTGACAAAAACTGCGTCTATTGGTATGATGAGCATAGAAAATAAATTATTATTTATGAAACAGATCACATGACTGGCGGAAGTGGAATAAACCACATGGGAGTGTGATTTTGAGAAATGCCGACCGCCTGGGCAACAAGTCCAGGGGGTCTTTCTATTTTTTTGAAGCCTCTGACTTGTTTATCTATGTCAGGGAGGGATTTTTATGTTAAAAAATGAATGGATAGGATTTGTAGAAGGAAATTGGATAAAAGAGATAGATATAAGGGATTTTATACAAAAGAATTATACTCCTTATGAAGGGGATGAAAGCTTTTTGAAGGCAGCTACAACAAAGACGAAAAAGGTATGGGACATTTGCGAGAAGCTATCTTTAGAAGAATTAAAAAAAGGAGTACTTGACATTGATACGAAAAATGTTTCAGGAATAGATCATTTTAAACCAGGTTATATAGATAAGGAAAATGAAGTCATTGTAGGCATTCAGACAGATTCTCCACTTAAGAGAATTGTCAATCCTTTTGGGGGCGTGAGGATGGCAAAATCTGCTCTAGAGGCTTATGGATATGAAATGGATAGGGTAATGGAGGAAGCACTTGAAAAATACAGAAAGACCCATAATCAAGGGGTGTTTGATGTATATCCAAAGGAGACAAAGGTAGCAAGATCAGCAGGTCTTCTAACGGGTCTTCCGGATGCTTATGGAAGAGGAAGAATTATAGGGGACTATAGAAGAATTCCACTTTATGGAATAGACTTTTTGGTAGAGGAAAAAATAAAAGATCTTGAAAATTTAAAAGGAGCTATGAATGAAGAGTTCATTAAAAAAAGAGAAGAAGTAGCAGAGCAAATCAGTGCACTAAAGAAAATAAAAAATATGGCACTTTCCTATGGAATAGATATATCAAAGCCTGCAGAGAATGCTAAAGAAGCTGTTCAGTTCATTTATTTTGGCTATTTAGCAGGGATAAAAGAGAATAATGGTGCTGCCATGTCTCTTGGAAGAACAAGCACTTTTATAGACATATACATGGAGAAAGATCTTAAAAATGGTGTGATATCGGAAGAAGAGGCTCAAGAAATCATTGACCAATTTGTAATAAAGCTTAGAATGGTAAGACATTTAAGAACACCAGAGTATAATGAATTATTTGCAGGAGATCCAAACTGGATTACAGAGGTTGTAGGAGGAATGGGCATAAATGGAAAGCCTTTAGTGAGTAGAACTTCCTTTAGATTTTTGCATACTTTAACGAATTTAGGATCATCACCAGAACCGAACATGACAGTATTATGGTCAGAAAAGCTTCCGGAAAACTTTAAAAAGTATTGTGCGAAGATGTCTATTGAGACAGATTCTATTCAATATGAGAATGATGATATTATGAGACCTATTTATGGAGATGATTATGGGATTGCTTGCTGTGTTTCTGCTATGAAGCTTGGAAAGCAGATGCAGTTTTTTGGTGCTAGATGCAATCTTGCAAAAGCCCTTTTATATGCTATTAATGGTGGGGTAGATGAGAAAAAAGGAACTTTAGTTGTACCAGAAATTGAGAAGATTGAAGAGGATGTATTAGATTATGAAAAAGTAAAAGAAAACTATTTTAAAGTTTTAGAATATGTAGCAAAGCTTTATGTAAATACCATGAATATTATTCATTACATGCATGATCAATATGCTTATGAGGCAGGACAGATGAGTCTACATGATACAGAGGTGGGAAGGATTATGGCTTTTGGGGTAGCAGGATTATCAGTAGTGGCAGATTCCTTAAGTGCTATAAAACATGCAAAAGTAAAACCCATCAGAAAAAATGGTATAGCAGTAGATTTTCAGATCGATGGGGAATTTCCTATGTATGGAAATGATTTGAATGAAGTAGATGAAATAGCTGTATTCGTTGTCAAAAAATTTATTAAAGAGCTTAAAAAACATAAAACTTATCGAGATGCAGAACATACTTTATCAGTACTGACAATTACTTCAAATGTAGTATATGGTGAGAAGACAGGAGCAACACCAGATGGAAGAAAGATGGGAGAAGCCTTTGCACCAGGAGCAAATCCTATGCATGGAAGAGATCAAAATGGTGCTTTAGCATCCCTAAATTCTGTTGCAAAAATTCCTTATAAGGATGTTTGTCAAGATGGTGTTTCCAATACCTTTACAATTATTCCTAAGGCTTTAGGGAAAGATGAAAAGAATAGAATCAATAATCTCGTAAGTATAGTAGATGGATATTTCTCTCAAGGAGCCCATCATCTAAATGTAAATGTATTAAATAGGGAAACCCTTATAGATGCTATGGAGCATCCTGAAAAATATCCAACACTTACTATTAGAGTATCTGGGTATGCAGTTCATTTTAATAGGCTTACAAGAAAGCAACAGCTAGAGGTGATTAGTAGAACATTCCATGAAAGTATGGTAGGGTAGAGAAAATGAGTGTGATGGGAAGAATTCATTCTATAGAAAGTATGGGACTATTGGATGGTCCTGGTATAAGAACAGTGGTATTTTTTCAGGGATGTAAATTGAGATGTGCTTATTGTCATAATCCAGATACTTGGCATATGGATAAAGGAAAAGAAATATCACCTAATGACCTGATAAAAAAAGTATTGAGGTTTAAGCCTTATTTTAAAAGTTCTGGAGGCGGTGTAACCTGTTCGGGCGGAGATCCTCTCATGCAACCGGAGTTTTTGATAGAATTTTTAAAATTATGTAAAGAAAATGATATTCATACAGCTATTGATACAGCTGGCTTTGGGAAAGGAAGTTATGAAGAAATTTTAAAGTATACAGATTTAGTCATTTTAGATGTAAAGCATGTAAATGAAAATGGATATAAAAGACTTACCGGCGGAAGTATGAAAGTCTTCGAATATTTTAAGAAAAGCTTATTAGATACATCTGTGAAGCTGTGGCTTAGGCATGTGATTGTTCCAGGAATAACAGATGATAAAGAGCATATAAAGAATCTAAAAAAAGTGATAAAAGGATTTAAAGATGTAGAAAAGATTCAGTTACTTCCATATCATAATTTAGGAATTAATAAATATAAAGAAATGGGAATTTCGTATAAGCTAGAAGGTGTTAAACCTATGGGTGAAGAGCAAACCATAGAACTTGAAAAATATTTAAATATTATCTAAGTGAAAAACTTGGTTATCCTATGAGATAATCAAGTTTTTTTGATGGAATTGAAAAATAAAACAAAATCCAGAATATACAGAAAAATAAATAAAAAGATTTTTGAAGCAGTGAATCCAACAATCGCACATGGAAATGTGTGCAATTTAACCTTCGAATCCATAAAAAACTTGACTAAATTGTACAAATCTCATATAATCAAACTGTAGAAAATATTTGGAAAATTCAACAATATGAAAGAAATGGTAAGAAATGCATTAAATTGACGAAACGTGGCTGATAAAGATTGCTGCTAATCTCTGCTGATTTAGGTAATAGATTTTGTCCCAGCATAGTAAACATGTCAACATATGTTCATGCAACATAGAATAAAGGTTTATTGTTCTGGGGTTTTATGGTTTTTGAAAAATAAGAGTATTAAATAGTTGTATAGTTATACAGCTGATTATATATGAAGAAAAGGAGGGTTGATCGAATAAAAGAGATCATACTGTTTATTAAGATAATAAATGATTTAAGGAGGAAAAAAGGATGAAAAAAAATGTGAAATTGTTGGCGTTATTAACAGTATTAGCTATGGTGATTGGATTATTTGCTGGATGTGGAAGTAAACCAGCAGATCCAGAAGCACCAGCTGAGCAAGTTTTTGTTAATATTGGAACAGGTGGAACAGCAGGTACATATTTCCCACTAGGAGGAGCTTTTGCAGAAATTTGGAATAACAACATTGAAGGAATCAATGCTACTGCTCAAAGTACAGGTGCTTCAGTAGCAAATATTAACTTATTAAAAGATAAAAAAGTTGAAGTTGTTATTGTACAAAATGACATTGCTTGGTATACAGCAAATGGAGAAGTAATGTTTAAAGATAAGAAGTATGAGGATATAAGAGGGCTTTGTACAATGTATAGTGAGCCACTTCAAATCGTAACTACTGATCCAAGTATTAAATCAATAAAAGATCTAAAAGGTAAAAGAGTTGCAGTAGGAGCAATCGGTAGTGGTACAGAAGCAAATGCTAGACAAATCATAACAGCTGCGGGATTTGACTTTGAAGAAGATATTGATGCTAAGTTCCTTTCCTTTGGTGAAGCATCTACAGGGCTTAAGGATAAGCAAGTAGATGTAGCATTTATAACAGCTGGAATTCCTACTGCTGCTATTCAAGACCTTGGAGCACAACATGAGGTACATGTAGTACCTGTTGATGATGAAATAGCAAATAAATTAATGGAAAAATACAAATTCTTCACAAAATTCACAATTCCTGCAAATACGTATAAGGGACAAACTGAAGATATACAAACCTTAACAGTTAAAGCAATGTTAGCTGTAAATGCAGATTTGGATGAAGATTTAGCATATAATTTGGTAAAAGGTATTTATGATAATCATGAAAGAGTAGTAGCGGCACATAATGTAGGTAAATATATTACAAAAGAAACAGCATTAGAGGGAATGAGTGTTGAGGTACATCCAGGAGCACAAAAATTCTTTGATGAAGAAGGAAAATAAGGAGTTTGAAGAACCTTGTATGACTTTAAAGAAAAGGGCAGCTTAGGAAAAAAGATTAGCATTTTATTGATTGTTCTAATACTGATGGTATTAGGAGCAACAAGCCTTGTTAAAGATGAAAAGGTATTGATTATTGAAGATGTGGATCATCCAATGAAAACAGAGTTACATCTTCCAGATGGAAAATTTACTTTAGGATATATTCATTCAGTGTTGCTGACACCAGCAGAAGAATATTTTTCTGTAGCTGATAATAATCAGTTAAAGCTCTATAAAACCATATATGAATCCTTTGGAGTCGGGCTTCCTTATTCTCAAGAAAAATGGGACTTTGATATAAAGGATGGAAAATTTATATTAAAGGTACAAAGAGTTACTGATGCAATTCATTTAAGGGTATCTCCCATTCCAAAGCATTGGGTAAGCATTGGAGAGGAACGATACGAATTGATTGATTTAGTTGCAGTACCAGAAGACTTAGTAAAAATATATGTAGTGAAGGAACAGGGCTTTAGAATAGGAAAAAAATTCATCAAGTTGTTTTGATCACATAACATTCTCAAATCTCTCTTTTGTAGAGATTTGAGAATCCTTTTGAATGACTCTACAAATTTATTATAGGGTAAAAGAGTCCTTGTTGACAGCGTAGCCACAATATGAGAGGTTGAGAAAGGGGATGAATTATGGAAGAAAACAGGCAGTTTCAATTAGAGGAAGCAGGAGATGCTAAGGACATTTTAAGGCAATATGATAAAGGTTCAGATTATCGTGAGCTAAAAGGGTTTGGAGCTAAGATCATATCAGCTGTTTTAATATGTTTTACACTATTTCAATTATACACAGGAATTTTTGGGGTGTTAGATGCAATGCTTCAAAGAGCAGTCCATCTTGCATTTGGCCTTTGTTTAGTATATCTTTTGTATCCATCTAGAAAAAGTTGGTCAAGAGAGAAGATGCATCCAGTTGACATCTTGTTAGCTGTTGTTGCAGCAGCTGTATGCATGTATGTAGTAGTATGTTATAAAGATTTAGTTTTAAGGGCAGGAACCGTAACAACTCTTGATAGGATTGTAGGACTTATTGCTATTGTTTTGGTGTTAGAAGCAGCAAGACGTGTTATCGGGTGGCCTATGGTTATTATTGCACTAATTTTTATTGCATATGCTTTATTTGGACGAAGTATTCCGGGGAAATTAGCTCATAGAGGCGTTGATATGGAAAACTTAGTACAACAATTATTCTTTACTACAGAAGGCGTATTTGGTATACCAATAGGTGTATCATCAACTTTTATTTTTATGTTTTTACTTTTTGGATCCTACCTTGAAAAAACAGGTATGGGAGAATTCTTTATAGATGCTGCAAATGCCATTGCTGGTTTTGCAGCAGGTGGACCTGCAAAGGTAGCAGTAATTTCTAGTGGATGTATGGGAACCCTTACGGGAAGTTCTGTTGCTAATGTTGTAGGAACTGGAAGCTTTACTATTCCTATGATGAAAAAATTAGGGTATAAAAGCGAATTTGCAGGAGCCGTTGAAGCTACAGCTTCTACAGGAGGGCAGTTAATGCCTCCAATTATGGGGGCCGCAGCCTTCTTGATGGCTGAATTTACCAATACTCCATATGTAGAAGTAATTACAGCCGCTGCTATTCCAGCTTTATTATATTATTTTGGAGTATTCTCTGGTGTACATTTTGAAGCAAAAAAACTTGGATTAAAAGGATTGCCTAAAGAAGAACTTCCTAAAATCAAAAATATTATGAAGGAAAGAGGGCATCTTTTAATACCTATTGTCTTTGTAATTTATTTACTAGTTGCAGGATATACACCAATTAGAGCAGCATTAGGGGCCATTGCTTCATCTATTATATGTGCTGGGCTTAAAAAAGAAACAAGACTAAGCTTAAAGGATATCATTGATGGTCTTGAGAAAGGTGCTAGAAGTGCAATAACAGTAGTCTCTGCTTGTGCTTGTGCAGGGATTATCATTGGGGTTGTTACCCAAACAGGATTAGGACTTAAGATGGGATCAATGCTTGTGAGTATAGCCAATGGTAAACTTTTATTGACTTTATTCTTCACTATGGTTACTTCTTTAATACTTGGGATTGGTGTACCAACGACTGCAAATTATGTAATCACTTCTACTATTGCAGCACCAGCCCTTTTAATGATGAATGTACCTGTTTTAGCAGCACATATGTTTGCTTTTTACTTTGGAATTATTGCGGATGTAACACCACCTGTATGTCTTGCAGCTGTTGCAGGTGCAGGGGTAGCAAAATCAGAACCTATGAGGACTGGGGTTCAGGCAGCAAGGCTTGCTATAGCAGCTTTTCTAATCCCTTATATATTTGTATATAGTCCACAACTTTTACTTATTGATGTATCCATTGTTCAGGTAATATTCATTGTAATAACAGCACTCATTGGAATCGTAAGTGTTGCTGCGGCGTTGACAGGATATTTTAAAGCCAATATGTCTATTATGGAACGAGCATTATTTGCTCTAGGTGGAATCCTTCTAGTAACTACAGATTATAGATTAAATGCTGTAGGAGCAATCGCTATTATAGGAGGATATATGATTCAAAAGTCTAAAAGTAAAAAAGGTATAATCGCCTAAATCAGAAAAAATAAAATATTGATCTATTGAAGAGAATCCTAAAATAAGGATTCTCTTTTGAATAGGAGCGTTTGCGATTTATTTACTTAAATTTCATTTTATGATAGAATTAGGTTTGTACATTGCGTAGAAGGATTAAGGAGTGATAAAAAAGATGGGTAGACACGGAACCATTGCTAACAGAAAAAATAAACAAGATGCGAAAAGAGCTCAAATATTTACAAAGTATGCAAGGCTGATTATTGTTGCAGCTAGAGAAGGTGGAGCAGATCCAGAATATAATGCAGCACTTAAAAATGCAATAGATAAAGCCAAATCTATCAATATGCCAAATGACAATATCAATAGAGCTGTTAAAAAAGGTGCAGGTGGAACAGATGGAGATAACTTTGAAAGAATTACCTATGAAGGATATGGACCAAATGGTACAGCTGTTATTGTAGAAGTGCTTACAGATAATAGAAATAGAACAGGTAGCAATATTAGATATTATTTTGATAAAAATAATGGAAATTTAGGAACACCAGGTTGTGTAGGGTATATGTTTGATAGAAAAGGACAAATCCTTATTGAAAAGAAAGAGAATTACGATGAGGATGAACTAATGGAAGCAGCACTAGAAGCTGGAGCTGAAGATTTCATCACAGATGATGAAGAAGTTTTTGAAGTGTTATCAGCACCAGAAGATTTCTATGAAGTGAAAAATGCACTCGCTGAAAAAGGATATGAATTCCTAGAAGCAGATGTAAACATGATTCCTCAAACTATGGTAAATCTTGAAGAGGAAGGTCCAATCAAATCTATGAACAAGCTGATTGATATGCTTGAAGATGATGATGACGTGCAACAGATTTATCATAACTGGGATATGCCGGAGGAGTAGATTGGTTTTAACGTTTATTAAGGTTTTGTTATTTATTTGAGTTATGATAAAGATTGAATTTTATCATGACTGATGATAATAGGTGATTTAGATGAAGCAAAAAGTTGTTTTAGTCCATGGTTACAATAAAAATTCTAATGATATGAAAGTATTGAAAAAGAATTTAGAAAAAATGGGTTATGAAGGAATTTTAGTTGATTTACCACTTACTTATAAAGAAATTGAATATGCTGCTCTTGTATTAGAAGAAATCATTCACAAAATTATTAAGGAGTTAAAGAACAATGAAAAAATAAATATTGTTGGACATAGTACAGGGGGATTAGTTATAAGATGTTTATTATCAACTTCTAAACATATCAATAAAATTAACAGGTGTGTGCTAGTGGCTACTCCAAATAAGGGTAGTGAATTAGCAGATCTGGCTGGAAAAATGTCCAAAACATTTATTAATATTTTTAAAACTTTAAAATCACTGCAATGTGAAGAGGTAAAAACATTAAAATTAGAAAATAGCCATGAAATTGAAATAGGTGCAATAGCAGGAAATAGAAGCAACTTGTTTTTAGGGAAGTTATTAAGAAATGAAAATGATGGAAGGGTTACCGTTAAATCTGTAAAATTTTCTGGATTAAAAGATTTTGTTGTTTTACCATATGGACATAAAGAAATACATTATAAGTGGGAAACAGCAAGAGTAATAGATCATTTTATTAAGACCGGGAAGTTCATATAGAAGTATCTTTTAATTTCCTGAATTGACGGGGATAGTTTTCGCTTATATTGGTTGTATAGATTCGTTTTTTATACGAATGTTAAATACACCTTAAATTTTGTTGTATAAATTACGATGAAGTTGAAGGTGTATTTTTTATGCTTTTAAGATGAAAAATATTTAAAGAAAAGTAAATAGGGTATTAAATATAAAAAGGAAAAGGAGGAAGAATATTGGAAAAAACATTAGTTATTATAAAGCCTGATGGAGTGGAAAGAGGTTTGATAGGGGAGATTATTAGTAGATATGAAAAGAAAGGATTAAAAATAGTAGCATGCAAAATGGCTAAAGCAGATAGAGAACTTTTAGAAAAACATTATGCTGAACATAAGGGAAAGTCCTTTTATGAGGATTTGATGAATTATATGATGAGAGGAAAAGTATTGGTGATGGTTCTTGAAGGGAACAACGTAATACAATTGATTAGAAAAATGCATGGAAGTACAAATCCTTTAGATGCAGATATGGGAACAATAAGAGGAGATTTTGCAAATAAGACAACTGAAAATATCGTACATGCTTCTGATGCGAAAGAATCTGCTGAGAGGGAAATCAGAATTTGGTTTTCATAAAAAATAGATGCTGACATAAATTTGTTAGCATTTTTCTTTTTGAGACATGGGTGTTTGATAAATGAATTTTTTTAATATTCCTAAGTAAAACTTTTAAAAAGTAGCAATAATAGTTTATATAAGAAGGTTCTTTAAAAAATATTTGACAGGAATCTATCGCCCCTATATTATAGAAAGGGATTATGAAAAAAATAGATAGAAATGTCTTAAAATGATGAAAATAAGAGAAAAGGAGGTTGGGTTATGAATGATCATAAAAAAGAAGAATTTATAGAAGATCCTCGCTATAAGCAATGCAATAAAGAAGCTTTAATGGGTATCGGTTTAGGAATTTTAAATCTCATATGGTGGTATGCTTTTGGGTATGGATTAGGCTCACAAGCACCAGAAGAGTATACTTATATAATGGGACTTCCCATGTGGTTTTTTATGAGCTGTATTGTAGGAGGGATACTTTTTTCGAGTTTAGCAATTATTATGGTAAGTAAATTTTTTAAAGATATGCCATTAGACAAAATAGATTTACAGGATGAGGATAAAATATAGAAGAGGTGAACTTATACATGACAAATATGCATTGGAATGTTTTGATTCCATTAATACTTTATTTTTTAGGTGTATTTTTAATAGGTTTTTATAGCATGCGATTTGTAAGCCGTGCTCAAAAAGATGAAGGTCATAATGGATTTTTATCAGAATATCTAGCAGGTGGGAGAGATCTTGGAGGATTTGTACTAGCCATGACGCTAGTTACTACATATCTAAGTGCAGGAAGTTTTATAGGAGGTCCTGGAGCTGCTTATACTTTTGGAATGGCTTGGGTTTTTCTAGCTATGACCCAGATGCCTACAGGCTATTTTACCCTTGCAGTTTTAGGGAAAAAATTTGCTATTGTAGCTAGAAAAATTAATGCGGTAACCATTACAGATTTTATTAGGGAAAGATATAAAAACGATGCGTTAGTCATTCTTTGTTCTATTTCTATTGTTGCATTTTTCATTGCAGCAATGGGAGCTCAGTGGATTGGTGCAGCTAGATTGATTGAAGGCTCTGTAGGTATTCCATATAAGATAGCCCTTATATTTTTTGCAATAACTGTTTTGATTTATACCACAATAGGAGGCTTTCGTGCAGTAGCCTTAACGGATACACTACAAGGAGTGATCATGACTATTGGAACCATCGCACTTTTTATAGCAACTATCCATGCGGGAGGAGGATTATCGAATATTATTCAAAAGATGTATGAGATTAATCCGGGACTGATTACGCCCTATAGCATCAAAGAAGGTTTTGCTACAAAGGCGTGGGTCACATCTTTTTGGATTTTAGTAGGCTTTGCTGTTGTAGGACTACCAAGTGTAGGAATGCGTGCTATGAGCTATAAAGATAGTAAGAGTTTAAAACAAGGGATTATCTATGGGACAGTTGTTTCTATCATATTAATATTAGGGATGCATTTAATCGGTGCTTTTGGGATTGTTGTAGTTCCTGGAATTGAATCAGGAGATTTAGTAATTCCAACGATCACAACAAAATTATTTCCAGCATGGATTGCAGGAATTATTTTAGCAGGACCATTAGCTGCTGTTATGTCAACAGTAGATTCTCAGTTATTGATTGTAGTAGGGGCTATTGTAAATGACTTATATGCAAATTATATGAATCCTAGTATTAAAAAAGACGGAAGAAAAACTGCCAGAATTAGTTTTGCAAGTACGCTTATTGTGGGAGCTTTAGTATTTATGACTGCATTTAATCCACCTCCTATTATGGTTTGGTTAAATCTTTATGCCAATGCAGGATTGATTTCAACTTTTTTATGGCCCATTATATTAGGTTTATATTGGAAGAGGGCAAATGCACCAGGAGCTTTTGCATCTATTATAACAGGAGTAGGCACTTATATTTTATTTAGTAAGGTATGGCCAAGACCCTTAGGGATGCATACTATTGGATTACCACTTGTTTTATCCCTAATTGCATTTTTTATTGTAAGTGTAAGCACAAAGAAGCCATCCAAGGAAATTATCAAAAATTTCTGGGGAATTTAAAGAAGACTGCCATTTTGTGGCAGTCTTTGTTATTCTTTTGTTTCATGTAAAATATTTCGAGCAAAAATTTTTGCCTTTTCTTCAATTTCTGGTATGTATTGTACAGTTTTTGGATCATTTGCTGTAGCCATTAAAGCAAAATAGGGTGGAAGTCTAAAGCCTTTATTGATATTCAAAGCATCAATAAGCTGTTTAGCAACAGAATCACTACCCGAATTTCCAGAGACAATCACTGAGAAAAGGGATTTATCATAAAGGGGTGTTTTCCTGTAAAGGGATGTTAACCGATTAATGACAGCCATCAAATTTGCTGAAACAGCATCGTTATAATTTGGACATAGCCATATAATTCCATCTGCTTCCTCAATAGAAGGCAATACTTCTTCTACCATAAAGCCACCATAAAAACAACTACTTTGTTTACTATAATGTAAACAAGTTTTAAAAGAACAACCAATGCAATCTTTTACGGTTCCGTTTTCAACATGCAATTCCTTTATAGGGTAAGGAGAAAGATGTTTTTTTACCATATTCCAAAGCATAAGGGTATTAGATGTTTTATAGGAACTAGAATGTAGTGCTAAAATTTTAGGTTTGTGAATGAATAAAGGATGGTCATTCATCAAACGATCAACTAATTGTTTACAGAGCTTATGACAAATCTCTTCTAAGGATAAGTCATAAATTTTTTGCCATGTTTTAAAGTTATTAAAATTTCCTGTTGCTTCAATCATAGGATGCCCCATAAAACGACATCCTAATTGATTAGCTAAGAAAATAATGTTTCGTGCTGTACTCTTCGTATGTAGTTCATTTGGGCTGTGAATGATCAATCCAGCAGATGAACCTAAGAGAGTGTCTATTCCTTCCTGATATAGATTTAAAAGCATTTCAAAGAAAGCATGATTTTGACCTAATTCATTAAGCTGAACAACAAAGAGGATTTTTTTATTTTTTAAATTAGGAAGAGCATCAGTTTTTTTTATGGTGATTGTGTCTAAATGTTTTGTTGAAGCTTCAATCATCTTAGAAAGGGTGCTAGATATTTCCCCGGGAATAATCACATGTAGCTTCATAGAAAGCTCCTTAGAAGCTTAAAGGTATTTTCTAATTTATTTACTAGACTGCTTGGTAAAGCTAATCTTTCTAATTCTATTCCCGTAGGTGTATTTCTATTTTTAGCACCCATAAAGACACCGCCCATAAAGCTTGCACTATAATGCCAATCCCCCGTGATTGTGGCAAGGATGGATAAACTACCAGAAGATAGAGCTGGTGCAATATATGGTTTAAATCCAGTAGAGCGAACCTTTAAATTTGCAGTTTTAGCTTTTGCTGTAAGCTCTTTGGACCATTCTTCATGATAGTTTTCAATACTATTTGCAATAATAAGTCCTTCACCATGAGGACCAAAAGCTCTTCCTTCCTTTAAGTAATGATTTAGATGAGGATCTTTATTGGCATAATAAGCTGCACGAGCATTCATCACACCAAGACCATACCCCCTTATTTGATCAGCAGCTAATCCTTTGAAGTCTAAAGAACCATCATCATCTTTATTGCTTTCTAAGAAAGCTGTTTTACACAATAAATCTACTGGGTCTGAAACAACTGCAAAGATTCCTTTAAAATTCTTTTCTCGTGCCATTTTTGCATAAGCTTTTACGATTTTTTTATTTCCCTCAAATTGAGCAATTCGAACATCTTTTTTTTCTTTTCCAATAGGGGGAACACCTACAGAAATACAAAAGATAAATAAATCGCAATCAAAGATTTCATCCTCAGAGAGAATAGATATTTCAGGATGTCTTTTATCAGGGATGGGGGAAAGAATTTGATTGATTTCTTGTTCCCAACGGTTTAGGTGATGCTCATTTTTATCATAAATACCGATTTCAGAAATTTTTTCTCCTCCCAATAAACGAAGACCTGTTACAAGGGTTCCGCCTACATCTCCCATACCAGTAATATGGATTTTCCATTTCTGAGGGGAAGTATAATTTAAAGCATTCTCCCAAGTGGGATAAGCTGTATTGATTCCCCTTACATCTCCTTTATAGATCCGTGAGAGTAACCAATCAGGGTATACTCTTTTAGATTCTGATTTTTGTAAGAGTTCAATCCCTTCTTTTTCTAAAAATGCAAGGGAGGGGTCTGTTACAGAAAAACTTCTACGAGAAATTTCAGGGTCTATTTCATGGAGTAAATAAATGGTTCCTTTGCTTTCTTTTGCTTTGTTTTCAGATATTTCGTCCATAGACGGATATTGTTTTTGAGAGATACATATTTTATTTTCTAATTCATAATAAAACATAAGCTTCCTCCTATTCATTAAGTATGATTTGTTCAAGGCGACTCAATTGTTCTAAATCATTTTGTAGATAATGAGACGGTTCAAATCTTAAATCGTATTGCATATTTTTACCATGGTCTGGACAGCGTGGAGATATAAATACTTCTCCTAAGGATGCGAGTGTTAATTTTCTTTCATGAAGCTTGTGGTATTCATTTTCAATAACTGTAGAAATTTCTATTGCATTTTGAATACAAATTTTTGAAAGATTATATTGTGAAATCTTTGAAGCATCTTTAATAAAAGAAGGAGATGTATAGGGTAATATTAAGTTTACGGATGGTACTAAATTTCGTTGAGGGGTATGACCACGCCATACCGTATCTCCTCCAAAAAACGGATATATAGAATTTTCATTAAACCATGCTTTAAGTTTTGGAATATAATAAGCACTATCCACTTGTCTACCTTGTTGGTCCATTAGTTCTTTTCCTCTAGCTGAGAGGATTCCTACAATTGTCTTTTTAACCTTTATATTTTCCTTATGAAGGAGTGGATGAATCACATTATTACGATAACCTTTATGAAGAATATCATCTACTAAAATGATGGGTCTATTAAAAGAACGAAGCATTCTAATTTGTGTTTTAAGGTCTGTATAATGTGGAAAGGGTCCTATTAAAAAATCCTTCATATGAGGTAAAAATAGTTTTTCCGTGTGTAAAGATTTACTTACAGTGTTTGGAATAATAGTTCTATTGAGGATTATTCCAAAGGGAACACACATATTAGGTCCTAACTTATGAGGTGATAGAGGGATCGTTGGTACATTATTTTCTTCACAAATTTTCTTTACAAGGGTTTCATACAGTACATCTCTATCAAAGGATAAAATAAGATTTCCTGGATAGAGCTTTGTAATAGCCTTTTGAAGCTTCTTTCTTGATTTTAGGATGATTTCTAGCACTTTTTCATTATTTTTGAATGGTTCTTTGATGATGGTTTCCATATCTAGATTTAATGTACAGGGAGAACTCATATTTACAACGAAAACAGGATTTTGTTCATGGCTAAAAGAGAGCTTTTGAAAACCTTGTAATTTTAATATTTCTTCTAAGGAAAGGGAAATATACCCATCTATCATATTATGAAATATGGCATATTCATAGTCCTTAGATAAGCAAAAGGATAATGTTTCTGTAAGTAAAATTTGTTCAATCCTTTCTTTTTCCTTAGAAGGAAGGGAAAAGATACCATCTATGATGACAATTCTTCCTTGAGAGTGTTCTCGAATATATTCAGAAACATTGCTATTTTTCAGATCGTGGAATAGGCTATTTAGTCTTACTCGATGATGAGCAGAAAATCCTATAATTTTCCCACCTTGATTCATATTTCTTATGATTAATAATTTAGAGGATGGTTTTTTGAAAAAATCTAATAAATTTTCACGTAAATCTACACCCTTATAAAAGCTAGCAGACAATTCATTGATGAGATCTGAATTTATATGACGGACAAAATCAATTTTCATAGACATACCCTGTAGAAGAGTTTTGTATTCAGGCTCCCTTCGGTAAAAGCCATTTTCATAAATATATTTTTGTGCTAAAGGATCAACAATGCTTGAAATATCTCGATTATCATCTATATAGCTACGTAGTTGGATGGAACTAATTTCATCATATTGGGGTGGAAGAGATAAAATACTGACTTTCCCTTCAATTCTTTTTATAGCTGGAGCAAGGGACGTTTGTTCCTCCTTAGCAGGTGATGAAAGACCTCTTTCAAAAATAATGTGAGGGAAAGTATGGATAGAACCTATCTCTTTTGGATTTTGATAGCTTGTAGCATTTAAAATCACATCACTTCCCACAACAATATGTACTTCAGAAGAAGGAAAATTATTCTTTAATTCTTCTAAATCCTTGGAATTTCCAATGTTTGTAGGAAAATCTTCTGGATATAGATACATATTCAATTCATCTGCAATAGACATATTGACAATATTTTTTCGAAGCAAATGAGGCAATGTTTGCTTTGACCATGAAAATTCATCAATAGAAAGATATACCTCAAAGCCCAGATCTCTTACGGATTTTGCAATTTGTTTATGGCTTAAAGAAAATGGATCAAAGGTACCTGGGAAAAAGGCTACTTTTTCAGGGACAAAAAGATTGTAATCTCCTTTAAAGAATATGTAATCAGAAATAAATCTATATATATGATGTAGTGCTGCTGCATTTCCTAAGAATAATAAAGTTTCTTCTTGATTTGTAGTGAGCAATGTAAGAATTTTTTTTGCAATAAATTGAAAAATATGATTTTTCTCAGAAAAACTTAAGTAAGTTGACCCAAATATTTCTTTACCAATAACAGAAAAAGCTACTTGTTTTACTCTTACATTATAGTTTACAAGACCATTTAGTAAAATACCAAGCATTTTCATGAGGCGTTTTTCAAAAGACTCTTCATCTTCATGAAAGAGAAGTGCATATTTTGGATAGTTAGCAATAGCAATACCAAGGGTCTTTAAAAGTAATGAGCTAAGAATTGGACTAGATTGTTTGATTTTTTCAATCAATTCATCAATCAATTCATCTAATTCTACGGGTTGAAGCATTAAGATTAATTGTCCTAAAAATGGAGGAATATATTCAGTAAACTGATATCCATCTAATTCAAGAGCACTTAATAATTCAACAGCTACTTCATTTCTTTGCTCAAAGGATAAATAATGGGCGATTTCCAAAATAGCTCCACCAGCCCGGGTTTTTATTCCATCAGATGCACTAATTTTTAGTAAGTTGCAAAAATGAAGGGCTGTTTGGAGTCCTTGATTTTCAGGGTCTTTCAGGGCTTCCTCTAATAATACTTCTATTTGAACCTTCTTGACAATATATTCTGTAGCTATTTTTAAGTTGCTTAAAAACATAGAAGTTATTTTACTTTTATGGATCTCAAAGGAAGAAGTATATTTTGTTAGTAAGGGTCTATTTAAGTTTTTTGCAATTTTTATCTTTAAGAAATTTTCTGTGGTACAATCTGATAAAAACTTTCCATTTGTAAGGATTGACGAAAGTTCATCTATTAATTCATCATTGTTTTGAATGTGAGAGATTAATCTATAAGTAGCTTCTAAAGCAGCAACCCTTAGAACTTCATTTTCATCCTTTAACATTTGAAATATGAATTTGAAAAATATTGTAAAGTGTCCAGGGTCATAAATCAGTGGGATATTTTTTAATGTTTCAAGAAGATAAAAAGCAATATCTTGATTCTTGTAATATTGTTTATCATAATAGGTTAAAAGCAGGTCAATATAAGCATCTGCTTGTGGAAGTAATTCAGAACTATTTCTTTTTTTACTATGTTTAAACAAAGATGAAACCATAGTACTAAGACTATAACCAATCCATCTGCGATGTTTTGGGATAATTTTATGATCAGGGAAAATAAAAAGCTTTAAATACTTTTCTAATAATTCAAGGCTCGTCACATCTGGAGAAATCAATGTTACGTTTTCTGGAACTTCCTTTCGATAAACTTCATCAAACATGGCAATTAAAGTACCTATGAGTTCAGCAGCATGTTTTCTGATATCATCTTCTGGATGAATTAAATTTTCATATAAAAAATTTAATGTAATAAGCTTTTGTTTTTGTGTTAAATAAGTAGAGTATTCTTCAAAAATTCGTAGATACTCACGAAGATTTGTCCAATCCTTTTCACTGCGTGCTAATTGTAGGATTGCATCTAGGGAGTATTCATTACGAAGGGAATACATAAGGTTGATATTATGATTGATAGAAAGATATTTTACATGATCAACAATTTTTTTTCCCTGCATTAAAGAATAATGAAATTTTTTCTCTTTATTTTCAATGATATGTATTATTTGTTTAGGAGATGGATTGACATGAATACCTAAATGGATCATATAATCCTCAAAATCTTTTAGTTTTGCATAGACACGGCGATACCTTTTTTCTTTTGCTGCATTAACATGATCAAGCTTTTCTAAAATCACTTGAAAGGATTCTGAAAGACTAAATATATGCATAGAAAATTTCCCGGTATGATCTAGATGGTTTTTTACACGGAAATCAGCATAAATCAATATAAGGGATTCTAATGATAGGTTCTCAAGCTCTAAATCCCACACAGAATGATTAAGGGCAATATGGCGAATATAAACAATTTGTTGGTTAGAAAACCATAAATCTGTATAATAATAGTGAAGATAAGGAACCCTATGCTGTTCATTCTTTGTGCAACCATATTTACCAATATCGTGTCCAGCTGTAGCACCAGAAACTCTTCCTAAATCTATAGGAATACCGCTTTTCTTCAATTGACGTGCAATAAAAAGGGCTAGATAATGAACACCACATATATGATCAATTGTATTGTATCCTGCTACTTCATGGTTTAACTTCATCATTTCATAAACATAATTATCATTAAATGCAGTTAAAAAATGTTCATATTCTGTAGGGTTTTCAAGATCGTTGATTTCCTCCTGTGTTAAAAAAATTAAAGGATATTGACTTTGCCAAGTAGGATCCTTTGTAAATTTTTGAAATTCCGATACCATTCTTAGAATTTCTAAATATAAATAGCAACAAGAATCAAGCTCACTTTTAAGGGTTATTTCTACTGCATGAGGAAAGGACTTTTGTAGGGTAAATTGATAGATATAAAAAAGCCAATCCTTAGGAACATTATTTTTGGATAGTTCGTTAAGGAGTTTTTTACATAAATTTAAAACAGCACTACAACTATAGTTTTGATCATGAAACATATATTTTAGATTTTCTAAAAAAGAAGGGTCTGTAAGATGTTTTTGGATGAAGCCTTGATCTAATGATAGTTCTTTTAACCATCTACTATCTAATAATTTTTTAGATAGTTGATCATATAATTGAATTACTGATGAATATTTCATAGAATCCTCCTTGAAATGACATTTATTGTTACGAACATTATATCGCAAAATAGAGAAATTTGTAATAATATAGATTGTTTCTTGTGCAAAGAAATATAGAGACTGAAAGAGGAAGAGAAGAAAAATTAGAAATTAATCGATAGTTGTGTTGATCTATCGCTTTTAAGGGAAAGGCAAGTATAGTATAATAAAAGTTAGTGCTTAGACTATAATTAGAGGAGAGGGATTATGAGAAATACGGATGCTGTCATGATAAAAAAGGCAATTATTCATGTGTTAGATAGAAATGGAGATGCTCCGATCCTTACAGATTTTGAACAGGAAATTAATGAAGATATTCATGAATTTTTAGAAAAGCATATTATTAAATCTTTGCAGGATGAGGAAAATAGAAAAGGAAAATTTAGAGGCGGATTAAGTGTTGTAAAGAATGCAAGTAACAACATATTTCAAAATGAAGAAACTTTTGTAGAATCTTCAAAGGCTATTGCAGAACAATTATTTAAAGCTATGAAGAAAAATAATAATATTTCTTCTTCAGACTTAGTAGTTTGTTCATATACAGCAGGGGATGAAGATTATATTGGCATATTAAAATTAGATTATAAAAAATCTTTTATTCATAATATTGAATTTATTGATGATCAATTAAAAGTATCTATTATTCCTCAAAGTATTGGGCTTCCAGGACTAAGTCAAAGGCTTCAAAAATGTGCATTTATTAAAAAAACAGATGAAGACGATGAATATGATATGATTGTTTTAGATAAGCAAGTGTATGGAAAAGATGAAGATGGGGAAATTGCTCAATTCTTTGTACAGGACTTTTTAAATTGTGAGATTTTGGTAGATAATAGGGATAAGACAAAGCTATTTAAAAAGGCTGCAGAGAAATGGACAAGAAAAAATTTAAAGGAAGATATAGATAAAGCTCAAGAGGTAAGAGAAGAGCTTATTTCTTCTTTTAAAAATTGTGCAGAAATAGATGTAGAAAAGTTTAGTCAAAATGTTTTTGGCAATGACGTAGAAGCACAAGATAATTTTATTAACCATATGGATAATGAAGGGTTACAGCTTGAAGCCTTTGAAATTGATAAATCTTGGGTTGAAAAGAAAATGAAAAAAAGAGTCATGAAAACAGATACAGGGATAGAGATCAAAGGTGAATATGAAGATTTTGAAGATCGAATGAAATTTGAAATCTATAAAAATGGAGATGGAACCATTAATATTATCATAAAAAATGTAAGAAGCTTTCAAGAACGATAAGGAGGAGAAGAAAATGTTAAAATTTTTAAATATTGATAAGCAAAATATTACGAGTATGAAAAGAATATCTGTAAATATGAATGCTCATTTTATTACAGATACCTCTCAAGCATGGATTTTTAGTAATACGAAAGAAGAAGAGGGTATTTGTGATGTTTATATTCATTACATATCTCCAGAAAACAATAAAAAAATGATGATGGAGCAACCCCTATGGAAAGGATATATAAAAGCAGAACTTCCAAATGAAGAAATGAAAGAAAAATTCTTTGAAAATATTTGTGAGCCAATGGTTCATGTAATTATAAACATCAATAGAAATTATAAAAATTTATCAGATGATTTATTTGATTTTGTTCATGGCGTATTAAAGAAGAATAATCCTCATATAGAAGAGATTATTATTGATAGATTTATTTATTCAGAGATGATAGAATCAGAGGATAGCAGTATAGAATAGAGGTATGAAATTTGTTTTTATGCGTAAAATAGTAGTAAAAGGAGGGGATTCATATAAACGAAGGAAATTTTTCAAACAAAAAAGAATCATCTTATAATCTTGAAGATATGCGTACTTTAGAAGAGACACATGAGGTATCAAATAATTATAGAGTCATTAACTCCTATATAGAGACACTAAAAAATACCATAAAAAGCCATAAGAACGAACAAAACTGACTTTTCTTTTTTTGTAAAAATAATGAAAGATTGTAATATATATATACGAATCAATAGGTTCAGTTTTGGATGAAAATATGCTATAATATATTATGTAAACCACCCCCGCTATGTACATAACAATTTAAAGGGGGTATTTATTATGGGATTAAAGAAAAAAACCATAATCATTGTTATGATTACTTTACTAGTAGGTCTGCTTTCAAGTTTAGCTTATTTTAAGCTTCAAGATAAAGAAGAGATACTTAATCTATCTTACAATCAGTTTATAGAAAAAATGAAAGCAGGAGATGTAAAAAACATATATCTTGTAGATGAGCCTAGATTAAAAGGAACACTAAAGAATGGAAGCAGCTTTGCAACGGATCATCCTAGAACAGAAAATTTTAAAGAAATTCTGTTGATCAATAATGTTTTAGTAGAAGAAAATAAAGAAAATATTATGATCATGAATATCATTAGCTTTGTTGGATTTATCATAGCATTTGGAGCTATGGGGATCTTTTTATCTAGACAGTCTTCTAAGCAAACATCAAGGGAATTTTCTAAAATGTCAAATATGGAGGCTGTAGACCAAGGAGATATAAAGATTACTTTCGAAAATGTGGCAGGAAATGAAGAAGCAAAGGAAAATATAATGGATTTAGTAGACTTTTTACAAAATCCAGAAAAGTATAGAAAATATGGAGCAAGAATGCCTAGAGGCGTGATTCTTTATGGACCTCCTGGAACAGGAAAAACACTTCTTGCAAAAGCTTTGGCTGGAGAAGCAAATGTTCCTTTTTTTGCTGTATCTGGTTCTGATTTTGTGCAAATTTATGCAGGGCTAGGAGCAGGAAGGATTAGAAGCTTGTTTAAAAAAGCCAGAGAAAAGGGAAAATGTGTAATTTTTATTGATGAGATTGATGCGTTAGGAAAGAAAAGAGATGGACTAAATGGAAATGATGAAACCGATAGAACATTAAATGCATTGCTTACAGAGATGTCAGGTTTTCATGAAAATGAAGGAATTATTGTGATTGCAGCAACCAATAGGTTAGATACCTTAGATGAAGCATTGCTTCGTCCAGGTAGATTTGATAGACAAATTGAAGTAGGGCTACCTGATGTGAAGGCAAGACATAAGATCTTAGAATTTTATGGCAATACTAAGCCTTTAGGGACAAATATAGACTTAAAAAGAATCGCCCATGAGACCGTTTATTTTAGTGGTGCGCAACTGGAAAACTTAATGAATGAATCTGCTATTTTAGCTGCAAAGGAAAATGCAGAATATATCCACAAAAAGCACATGGACAAAGCTTTTTATACAGTAATAGCAGGAGAAGAGAAAAAAGATAGAAGTGCAATTTCAGACAAAGATCAAGAAATTACTGCATATCATGAGGCTGGACATGCCTTAATGACTAAATTAATTGCTCCTCTTAATAAGGTTACGAAGGTTACTATTATTCCAAGTACAAAGGGTGCTGGTGGATTTAGTATGAATATACCACCAGATAGAATGTATCAAACAAAAAAAGATATGATGGATCATATAAAAATTGCATTAGCAGGTAGAGTAGCAGAAGAAATTATTTTTGGTGAAGAAAATATTACTACGGGTGCAAGTAATGATATAGAAAAAGCTACACAAATCATTGTATCCATGATTAAAAAATTTGGTATGAATAAACAGGTTGGTTTGTTAAATTATGATGTTCTTCAGGGAATGAGAGGAACAGGTGCAGATGGTGAAATCATTAAAGAAGCTAGATTAGTGATGGGAAAATTATATGAAGAGACAAAAAATATAGTTTATGGCCATAGAGAAATTTTAGAAGCTATCGCTCAAGAATTGATTGAGAAAGAGACATTAAATGAAGAGGCTATTGATGGATTAATAAAACAGTCCAAACTTTATAATCAAGAAATACTTGCATAGAATAAACAAAGAACATCATAAATGCGTATAAACAGATGAATTAGAGATTGTCAAGCCTTTTCATTTGTATGATAATGTTGTATAATATATTTACAGTAAGTTCTGGGGTGTACGTTAAAGCCTGAAAATTCAACCTACAAAAGACATCCGGGAGCTCGTGTTCTTTTATAGATGAAAAGCCATCTATGTGTGGACTTCAGAAGTAAAAGACAGATCACCCACCTAGGTGAGTGGCGGGTGTGAATTTAAGGGCGGACGGCATTCTGGGGAAAAACAAGGTCTTTCATTGAAAGACTTTTTTTATTTTTTTGAAAAAATATATTTGATGGTTTCAAAGCTAATACTTCTAGATAGAATGATGATAGCTCCATAGCTAAAAAATCCGGTACATAGGCTAAAGGAAATACTAATAACTGATTGTAAATGGATATAGATACATAGCTTATAGATATAAATAACAACAAAAACCATCATTACAGTTGCTATAAGTGGCTTGAAAACATGATCTATAATCTTTATATTTAATTTTATATAATGACTTAAGCTCCTAAGGTTGAGAAGGCAGATCAATAAAGTAGAAAATAAAAAGCCCAAGATAAATCCTTTTTCAGCGAATGCAGGATTTGCTACTAAATAATAAGTACATAGTAGTTGAATGCTCATACCTATGAGATGATGAATCGTAGTAACTACTTGTTTACCCATTCCATGAAGGATGCCCGAAACTGTATGATGCAGACATAAAAATGAAGTTGAAAAAGCTAATAACGAGAGAAATGTTCCTACATCTTCTTGATTATAGATAAACATACAGATTGGGTCTGCAAAAAAGAGGAATAATGCGGTTGTGGGTATGGCAACAAGTAGGGTGATTCGTATTGAAAGGCTTGATTTTTTACTAATATCTTTCCAATTTTTTAATGCCATTTCTTCTGATACAGATGGAATAATATTTACAACTAATGCAGAAGTTACAATAAATGGTAAAAACAAGATAGGCATAGCCATTCCTGCAAGCTTTCCAAAGGTAGCGATGGCTTCTTGTGGTGTAAACCCTGCAATTTGAAGTCTTTGAGGAATCAATACAGCATTGATGGATTGCATGATTACAGCAACTAGTCTTGTAAGGGTAATAGGGACTGAGATGATGATGATTTTTTTTAGAATTCCTTTACTTTTTGTTTTTAAAGCATAATATGTTCGTCTTAAATGAAAGGCTTCAAGGATTTTAAATTTAAAAAGAAGACATAATAATCCTGTTAATTCTCCCACAGAAATTCCCATGACTGCAATCATGGATGCATATCTTGTAGGTACAGGAGAAAGCATATATAAACTTCCGATTACAAAGGCAATTCTAAAAATTTGTTCTAAAATTTGAGACATACCAGGAGGTCCTACATCTTTTATACCATAATAATATCCTCTAAATATGGAAGATAGTGTGATTAAAGGAATAGCAGGGGTTAAAGCAATGAGACTAAAATAGGTATTTTTATTTTTTATGATGTGGATACTGATATATTTTGCATAAAAAAATAAAAATATAGATAAAAGACTACTAATAAGTAACCCTAGTATTAGAGATAATCCTAGAATTTTGTTACAGCCCCTCTTATTATGAAGTGAGGCGTGATAGGCTACAAGCTTTGATACAGCAACGGGAATGCCGGCTGTTGTGAAGGTAATTAAGATCATTAATATAGGAAATACTAAATGAAATAATCCAATGCCCTCAGCACCAATGATTCTAGAGAGTACGATTTTATAGGCAAACCCTAAAAATCTTACAATAAAATTTACAATAATAAGAATGAAAGTTCCATAGAGAAATGAATTTTTTTTCATAAAAGTCCCCTCTTTATATAAAAATTTACTTTAAATAGATATTCTTATATAAAGAGTTATATGACTTTCTTTATAAATGAAAATGAAAAATTGTTTTCATTTCATGAAAAAATAATGTTTGAACTAGGTTCTTTTGTTGTATCATTAAATATATATATAAATTCAGCATATGGGAGGATACAGATGGAAAATATGGTTTTTTTAGTGACTATTCCAAAGGGACCTTTATATCATTGTTGTAAAAAAATACAAGAATCTCTTTGGAAAGAATATGATTTAGGAATGGACATGCTACCTGAAATTCATTTAACGATAGATGCGTTTCACTATGAGAGTCTAGAAGAATTAGAAAAAATAAAAATGGCCCTTCATGAAATAATATCTAAAGTAGATCCCTTTGAAATTAGAGCCAATGGATTTGGTTATATTCCCCATCCTCATAATTGTATTACCCTTCATATTGTAAAAACAGAAGAATTAAAAAATGTATATACTTTGATTCATCAGGAAATGAAGGAAAAAGGATTTAAAGTAAGAGATTTTTGTCCTGAAGAAATTGTATTTCATATTACCTTAGCAGGAATACATGGAAGAGGATGGAGTGAAGAAGAAAGCATAGAAGCTTTTAATAAAATGAGAGATTTTAAGCTAAAAGAAATGGCTCTTGTAAATGAATTAGAGCTTTGGTATCCAGAACTAGATCCTGAAAAAAAGCTGATTTCTAGAATGATGTTAGAGACCGAATAATAAAAAAGGAAATATTTTTCTCCATGTATGAAATTTTGTGAGGGACAGACACTATAACATAAAGAAAAGAAATGGAGGAAAAATAGATGGAATACGTTTGCCCTGTTTGTAACGGAATGGCTACCTATTTGTTAAGATGTCCCCATTGTGGCAAACAGATGGAAGATAGAGGAATGGTGGCGGACTTTTTAGATGAGTATAGTCCTTATTTGGCCATGGATATAACACAGCTAGTCGATGGTGCGTCCTATGATCAATGCGTACATTTATTTTATTGTGAAGCATGTAAGCATGATAAGAGAATTTCAATTCAAAGGATTAGAATGTAGGATGCTAAAAGCATCCTATATTTTTTTGAAAATAGGTTCTCTATTTTCAAAAACAGCAATATATTTAAACCCTATTTCTTTAAGTAGATCATAAGTATAATCAAATTTACAAGCTAATTGTTCAGGGGTATGGGCATCAGAACCTATTGTAATGATTTCTCCTCCTAAGGATTTATAAAAGGACAATATCTCCTTACAAGGAACTGTTTCACCTAAACCATATCGAAAACCTGAAGTATTTACTTCAATGCCTTTTCCATTATGAATAAGAGATTTGAAAATTTCTTCTATAATATGAAAATAGTCTTTAATGTCTTGAATTTCTACATGATGATGATATCTTTTTAAAAGATTCATATGACCTAATACATTAAAATTCTTAAATTCTTTTGTACAGATGAGTAATTCACTAAAATACTTTTCATAAGCTTCTCTTGGCGTTTTTCCTACAAAAAAATCTCCTAAATGGATATCTTTTTTGTCTGCTGTATGAATAGAGGATATGACAAAATCAAATTTCCCCTCAGTGACTAATTGATCACACATTTCTACAATATGGGGTTGAATACCGATTTCGACTCCTCGTAATATTTTTATATGGTTTTTGTATTTTCCTATTAAAGCGTTGATGTGGCTTATATAAGAAGGAATATGAAATTCAAAGCTAATAGATGAATCTTGATAATCATAATCGATATGATCTGTAAAACAAATTTCCTTTAGACCTATATTGATAGATTTTTGAATCATTTCTTCCATGTCTACATCACAGTCAGATGAAAAGTGACTATGAATATGATAATCATACATAATTTTACTCCTTTCCTTTAAAACATTATCCTTATTGTAATCTAATAAATTTAAAGGGTCAAATTATTTTATGAAAATAATTTACTTGACTTTATGAAATAAGCATATTAGAATGTTAATATGATTTAGTACGATAAAGCGATAAAACGATAAAGTTGAAGGTGGTGGGGCTATGGAGAGAGTGAATCATTTTGTTCCTGAAGGGGTAGAAGACATTCATTGTAATGCTTATGAAATCAAAGAAAATACAATTACCAATATAAAAAGGATATTTAAAAGCTTCGGGTATAGACAAATATTAACACCGACCTTTGAATATTATGATTTGTTTTCAGATATTGAAGGAACAATCCATAGGGATGAAATGTTCAAGTTTATAGATGGTAATGGGAAAATATTAGTTTTACGACCGGATGTAACAACTCCTATTGCAAGAATGGTAGCCAATAATTATCCATCCTGTAGGGGACACCTAAAGTTTTCTTATGCTACTAATATTTTTAGAATTCATGATGAACAAAATGGGAAAAAGAGAGAATTTACCCAAGCAGGAATTGAATATTTAGGAAATGATCAACCTGATTCAGATGCAGAGGTTGTGGCATTAGCCATAAAAGGTCTTAAAAATTGCGGGATAGAAGATTTTCAAATTGATTTAGGGCAAGCAGGATATTTTAAAGGATTGATTAAAGAGAGTAGATTACCAGTAGAAAAGCAAAAAAAGATGAGAGGCTTTATAGAGGAAAAAAACTTTGCAGCATTGAAGATATTTTTAAATGATCTCAATATAGACGATTTTTTTAAAAATGCCCTTCTAGAAATTCCTTATTTGTTTGGAAAACCTGAAGAAACTATTGAAGAAGCAGAAAGATTTATTTGTAATGAGGAAATGAAAATAGCTTTAGAAAATATAAGGGATGTATACAGTGTTTTAAAGGATTATGGGTATGAAAAATATTTGTCTATAGATTTTGGAATGATCCATCACATTGAATATTATACAGGAGTTATTTTTAAAGGATATGTGAACCATTATGGAAAAACGGTTTTGAGTGGTGGACGATATGATCAATTAACAAAGCAATATGGTTATTATATGCCTGCTACAGGCTTTGGATTAAATATTGATGCACTTTTGGAGGTGTTTAGTATGTATAAAATGAATAAAGATTTTGCATGTAGTACAGATTATTTAGTTTTATATGAAAAGGATTATCGTAAAAATGGATTGAAATTAGCTGAACAATTAAGGGAAAAAGGGTTTATTGTGGAATCAAATTTATTTGAAAAAAACATTAAGAAACATATTGTAAATGCAAATGACAGAAACATAAAAGAAATCGTACAGATTTGTGGAGAAGATGTAAAAAGAATTGATCTTAGAAATAACAAGGTATATAAAAATACAGTGACTCAATTTTTTAAAGGACTAAATAATTTAGAAATCTTTGCTTCTATTCACTAGGGAGGATACACCATGGATTATGTAAATATTGCATTAGGCAAAGGGAGACTAGCAGATCAAACCTTTGCATTATTAGAAGAATTTGGAATACATTTTCCAGAGTATGATAAAAAAAGTAGAAAATTAATCTTTGTAGATGAAGCAGAAAAAATTCGAGTAGTCTTCGTAAAAGCTAGTGATGTACCTATATATGTAGAAGAAGGAGCAGCTGATATAGGCATTGCAGGGAAAGATACTTTAATAGAGAGTAAAGCAAATGTTTATGAAATTATGGATTTAGGCTTTGGAAAGTGCAAATTTTCAGTAGCAGCGCCTAAGGACTTTGAGGAAAAACTTGATCGAAAAAGGAAGGTAGCTACAAAGTACCCTAAAGTTGCAAAAAATTATTATGAAAAAAAGGGAGAACCTATAGAAATTATTAAATTAAATGGTTCAGTAGAATTAGCACCCATCATAGGGCTTTCAGATGTGATTGTAGATATTGTAGAAACAGGAACAACTTTAAAGGAAAATGGATTAGAGGTTATTGAAGACATTTGTGAGATTAGTGCAAGATTAATTGTAAATAAAGTGAGCTTTAAAACGAAAAACAAAAAAATACATAAGCTCATAAAGAATTTTGAAAATAGTTTAGAAGAGAGTATTTAAAAAGAGGAGATAACACGATGATGAATTTTATGAAGGAGAATGTAGTGGATTTAAAGCCTTATCAAATACCGAAAGAAATGATAAAGGTAAAATTGGATGCCAATGAAAATCCATATAATTTATTTGAAATTTTAAAGGGGAAATTTATAGAAGGATTAAAAAATTTAGAACTTAATAGATATCCAGATACGGATAGTGATGAATTAAGGGAGTGTTTCGCAAACTATTTAGGATTAAAAAAAGAAAATATTTTATGTGGAAATGGTTCTGATGAAGTGATTCAGACTATTATTAACACCTTTGTTGAAAAGGATGAATACGTCATTACCCATAGTCCAACCTTTTCTATGTATAAGATCTTTACGACTATAGCAGGTGGAAATTTCAGTGAAGTTCCATGCGAAGAGGATTTTAAGATTGATGTAGATAAAATCATCAAAGAGGCAAATGAAAGAGAGGCAAAGATTATTTTTTTATGTAATCCTAATAATCCAACGGGAAGGGTTATACCAGTAGAGGATATTGAAAAAGTAATTAAAGAAACGAAGTCTATTATTGTAGTGGATGAAGCGTACTCTGAATTTTTAGAGGAATCAGCTGTAGATTTAATCAATAAATATGACAATTTAGTTGTACTCAGAACCTTATCAAAAGCCTTTGCACTAGCAGGTGCAAGAGTAGGCTGTGGAGCTGGAAGTAAAAGAATGATGGATGCATTATATCGGGTAAAAGCTCCTTATAATCTAAATGTATTTTCACAAATTATAGGGAAAATTTATATGGAAAATATAGGACTCATTCAAGAATATATTGAAAAAATAAAGAAAGAAAGAGCTTATCTTTATGAAGAATTAAAAAAAATAGAAGGGATAGAAGTCTTTCAAACAGGAGCTAATTTTATTTTAATGAGAAGTAAAAAGGCTGAAGAAATTATAAAGACTTGTAAAGAAGAAAAGGTTAGTATTAGGTCCTTTAATGAAGAAATTTTGAAAAATTGTTTTCGTATAAGTATAGGGTCTAGAGAAGAAAATGATGAATTACTCAGAGTTCTTAGAAAAGTGGTGTAGTAGATGAGGGTAGGAGAAATAAAAAGAAAAACAAAAGAGACAGATATTACTTTATCATTGAATTTAGATGGATCTGGAAAGACTAAGATAGATACAGGAATTGGATTTTTAGATCATATGCTAGATTTAATGTGTAGACATGGCTTTTTAGATATGGTGTTAAAATGTGTTGGAGATCTTCGTGTAGACAATCACCATACGGTAGAGGATATAGGCATTGTTCTTGGAGAAGCTTTTAAAAAGTCATTAGGAGATAAAAAAGGAATTACAAGATATGCAACGATTTTTACGCCAATGGATGAAGCCATGTCTATGATTTCTATAGATATTAGTGGAAGAGCTTATTTGCATTTTGACGTGAATTTTGAAAGGGAATATGTAGGACAATTTGAAACGGAATTAGTGGAAGAGTTCTTTAGAGCTTTTGTGAATCGTGCAGCTATAACCCTTCATATTAGTCTAAAATATGGGAAAAACACCCATCATATAATAGAATCTATTTTTAAAGGATTAGGAAGAGCATTAGATGAAGCTACTAGCGTGCAAGATCGAATCGAAGGTGTATTATCTACCAAGGGGTCATTGTAAGGGAGGAAAAATGATGATTGCTATTGTTGATTATGGTGTAGGAAATTTAAAAAGTGTCTATAAAGCATTAAAGAAATTAAATTTTGAAGCAATAATCACTTCTGATGGGGAAAAAATCAATAAGAGTGAAGGAATTATTTTGCCAGGAGTGGGTGCTTTTAAAGATGCCATGGAGCATCTAGTAGAAAGTGGTTTAATCAATTGTTTAAAGGAGAATGTAGAAAAAGGGAAGCCAATTTTAGGAATTTGTTTAGGTATGCAACTTCTTTATGATATAAGCTATGAAGATGGAAAATGGGAAGGCTTAGGACTTTTAAAGGGAGAAGTAGTGAGATTTGATAATACGCTAAAGGTACCTCATATGGGATGGAATAAGCTATTAAAAGGGACGGAAGGCCCTATAGGAGAAAATATTGATGATGAATATGTATACTTTGTGCACTCCTATTATGTAAAGCCTAAAAATAAAGAAGAAGTAGTATTTTGGACAGATTATGGGGTAGCTGTACCAGGAGTTGTTAGGAATAAAAATATCCTGGGGATGCAGTTTCACCCTGAAAAAAGTGGAGAGACAGGGATGAAGCTACTTAAAAACTTTGGGGAGTTGATCAAATGATTATTTTTCCTGCTATTGACCTGCGAGGGGGTAATTGTGTAAGGCTAAAGCAAGGTAGGTTTGAAGATGTAAATATATATAGTAATCATCCAGTAGAGATTGCTAAAAAGTGGGAAGCACAAGGAGCTAAATATATCCATGTAGTAGATTTAGATGGAGCGTTAGAAGGGGTATCTAAAAATAGTGAAGTGATTAAAGAAATCATAAAAGAGACAAATATTCCTGTACAACTAGGAGGCGGAATTAGAAAAATAGAAGATATAGAAAAGGCTTTAAGCTACGGAGTGAGTCGTGTGATTCTAGGAACGTCAGCAGTAAAAACGGATGGATTCGTAGAGAAGGCCTTAAAAATTTTTGGTGAAAAAATTGCAGTATCTATCGATGCAAAGAATGGATATGTAGCAGTAGATGGATGGACAAAAACAAGTGATATAAAAGCTATTGACTTTGCTAAAAAATTAGAGAAATTAGGACTGAAAACCCTCATCTATACGGATATTGCAAAGGATGGCATGCTCTTAGGACCTAATTTAAAAGAATTAAAAGAATTAAAAGACAATATAAAAATAGATTTAATTGCATCTGGTGGAATTAGTAATAAAGAAGATGTTGAAAGATTAAAGGATTTAGAAGTTTATGGTGCAATCATAGGAAAAGCGCTATATACAGGTGATATTACCTTAGAAGAATTATAGGGGGGAATGATCTATGCTAACAAAAAGAATTATTCCCTGTTTAGATGTAAATAAGGGAAGGGTTGTAAAGGGAACAAAATTTAAAAACTTAGTAGATGTAGAAGACCCTGTAAAGCTTGCAAAATTTTATAGTGAGGCAGGAGCCGATGAATTGGTTTTTTATGATATTACTGCATCTAATGAAAATAGAGATATCTTTTTGAACGTCGTTGAAAGAACAGCTGAAGAAGTATATATTCCTTTTACTATAGGAGGAGGCATTAGAACCATAGATGATTTTACAGCAGTGTTAAGAGCAGGAGCAGATAAGGTATCTGTTAATTCAGCAGCTGTAAAAAATCCTAAAATCATTCAAGAAGCAGCCTTAAAATTTGGAAGACAATGTGTTGTATTATCTATAGATGCTAAGAAAAATAATGATGGATTATACACAGTGTATATAAATGGTGGAAGAGTAGATACAAAATTAGATCCTTTAGAATGGGCAATAGAAGGGGAAAAATTAGGAGCAGGTGAAATTGTTGTCAATAGCATTGATACAGATGGTGTAAAGGATGGATATAATATAGAGCTTGTAAAAACCATATCAAAAAATGTAAATATTCCTGTAGTTGCCTCTGGAGGAGCTGGAAAAAAAGAAGATTTTTTAGAAGTATTTCGTGATGGTTTTGCCGATGCAGCACTAGCGGCATCTGTATTTCACTATGGAGAAATCATGATTAAAGAATTAAAAGAATATCTTTATGACAACGAGATAGAAATCAGGAGGATCAAGTAATGGAAAATAATCTTAAATATGATGAAAAAGGATTAATACCAGCCATTATACAAGATATTAACACAAAAAAAGTTTTGATGATGGCTTATATGAATGAAGAATCTTTAGAAAAGACTTTAGAAACTAAGAAAACATGGTTTTATAGTAGAAGTAGGCAAAAGCTTTGGAATAAAGGAGAAACCAGTGGAAATTACCAGATTGTAAAAAGAATCAGCTATGATTGCGATGGGGATACATTATTGATCGAAGTGATTCCTCTAGGAAATGCCTGTCACACAGGAGAAGAAAGTTGTTTTTTTAATAAGATATTAGAAGAAAATGAAGAGGCTGAAAAAGAAAAAATTCTTCAAAAGCTATATACATTGATTGAGGATAGAAAAATAAATCTTAAGGAAGGCTCATATACCAATTATTTGTTTGAAAAAGGGATTGATAAAATCCTAAAAAAAGTTGGAGAAGAAGCAAGTGAAGTTATTATAGGAGCAAAAAATGATGATAGAGATGAACTTATTTATGAGGTTGCAGATCTTATTTATCATTTATTAGTACTTTTAGTAGAAAAGGAAATTACCCTAGAAGATATTAAAAAAGAATTATATGGGAGGTATAATAAGTAAAAAAATGTAGAATATGAATAGTATGAAAAACATTTAAAAGTTCATCCTATATAGTAGGAGGGATTTTTATGGATATGAATACGCGAGATACTGTCATGAAAAAATTATTAGATGCTCAAGAGAATGTACGTGATTATGAAACGTTTTCAAAGAAAGTAAAAGACAAGGAAGTAGCTGATACATTTAAGCAATTTGCTGAAGAATCAGGAATGCAAGCAAGAAAATTACAAGAAATAATAGATAAATATGATCAACGTTAATAAAGTGCGCAAAGGCGCACTTTATTGTATTTGTAGCAAAATTCTTTGATATTCTGTATAATTAATGGTAGTTATAGAAATTTATAATAACAAAATCAACTATAGTGTATAGAAGTAAATTTTGATAAGATTAGAGAAAAAATTTAAAAATCAAAGACAAAAAAATATAGGAGGCAAGAATGGATATATATAAAGAGATACATTTAGATAAAGATTCACCTCAACATTTATATATGCAGCTGTTTTATAAAATACGTCAGTTGATTATGGAGGGAAAGATAAAGGTTAATCAGAAGCTTCCACCTATTAGACAGCTTGCAAATACCTTAGGAGTGAATACGAGTACCATTGTAAATGCATATGGTCTTTTAGACAAGGAAGGCTTTGTTTATAAAAAAATTGGTAGTGGTACATTTGTTTCGTCAAAGGAAGAGGATACCTCAGGGAATAGTATGTTACAAAAATATCCAATTGATGAGGATATTCGATTAATGGATCGAGGGCAAATCCAAATAAAAGAAAATATGATTAGCTTTGCCAGTGCTACACCAACCTCTGATTTGTTTCCGGTAGATGATTTTAAGATTCTTTTAAATGAGGTCTTAGATAGAGATCAAGGAGATGCCTTTGGATATCAAGAAAGTCAAGGATATTATCCCTTAAGAGAATCATTAGTAGATTATTTAAAGGAAATAAATATTCAGACGAATCCAGAAAATGTTCAAATTATTTCAGGGGCGCAACAAGGAATAGATGTGATTGCCAAGGCATTTGTAGATTATAAAGATACTATTATTGTGGAACGTCCAACCTATACAGGGGCTATAGGAACCTTTAGGTCAAGAGGAGCAAAAATTGTTAGCATTCCTATTTCTAAGGATGGCATAGATCTAGATTTATTAGAAGAAAATATGAAAGAGCATAAGCCTAAATTTGTTTATTTAATGCCCAATTTTCAAAATCCTACAGGATATTCCTATAGTAGGGAGAAAAAATTAAAAATCATTGAATTGGCTCAAAAGTATAATACATTTATTGTTGAAGATGATTACTTAAGTGATTTAAGCTTTTATAATCATGATAATAGTACTTTAAAAAGTTTAGATGAAAGGGACCGTATTATCTATATCAAAAGTTTTTCTAAAATTTTCATGCCAGGGTTAAGATTAGGCTTTTTAGTTCTCCCTCAAAGTATACATCACAAAATTTTAGCTGCAAAGCATACATCAGATATTTCAACCTCAGGACTTAATCAAAGAGTTTTTGACCTTTATTTAAGAAAAGGAATTTGGAAAAAACATATTCTGTATATGGAAAAAATCTATAGGGAACGTTTTGATGTGATGAAAAATTGTATAGAAAAGTATTTCAAAGATATAGGGGTAAGCTATAGCCTTCCAGAAGGAGGTCTCAATTTCTGGTTTTCTTTGCCTAAAGGTTATGATGCTAATAAGCTCTATATGGATGGAGCGAAAAATAATATTCTTATTTTACCTGGGTCTATATTTTTTCCATCTCAAAATGAAAGCAGATTTTTTAGATTAAGTATTGCTGCTGTATATCCTAAGGGTATTGAAATAGGAATAAAAGGATTAGCTCAAGTGATAAGAGAATTTATTAAAAAAGATAGAAGGAAGAGAAAAGGACAGGATTCTTATATGCCTCTTTTATAAGAGGTATGACATAGAATAAACGATTTAATATTTTGAAAAACAATAGGAGGGAAGATAAATTGAAAGTAAAATTCATTATTAATCCTTCATCAGGAAAACAGATTGTACAAAAGAATTTAGATAGAATCATTGGAAATTTAGTATTAGAGGGAACCGCAAACTATGTGGATGTGTTTACAATGAAAGGAAAGAACGAAGCATTTGAGGAAGTAAAAAGGATTAAAAGAGATGAATATGATTGTCTTGTTGCTGTAGGAGGAGATGGGACTGTTAATGAAGTGGTAAATGGTGTGATGATAGGAAAAAGTGAAATTCCTATAGCTATATTGCCAGCAGGAACTGTAAATGATTTTGCAAAATTTTTAAATTTGCCTACAGATGTAAATGGCTTTTGTAGGATGATGGAGAAGAATCAAAGGAAAAAAGTAGATGTTGGAAAAGTAGGAGATCAATATTTCATTAATGTTTTAGCAGGAGGTCTTTTAACAGATGTAGGGTACAAAGTATCTTCTGAAATCAAAACGGTACTAGGAAAATATGCTTATTATGTGGAAGGAATGAAAGAAATTCCAAAACAGATGCTAAGAAGTATTAATGTAGAAATTAATTCAGAGGAATTTACAGGAGAAGAAGATGTTTTTATGTTTATTATTACCAATACTCCATCAGTAGGAGGATTTAAGAAGATTGCACCTATGGCAAAAATTGATGATGGGTTATTTGATGTATGTATTGTAAGAAAGTCAGATATACCAGAATTCTTTTCTTTATTTTTACATACCATGAAAGGAGAGCATATTAAGCATCCTCGTATTTTATATATACAAACTTCAAAAATTGAACTGAGTAGTCCTAAAGATATTCAGGTTGACTTAGATATAGATGGAGAACAGGGAGGAAGGCTTCCTGCAACTATTGAAGTGGTACAAAAGGGAATAGAGATCATGATTCCATAAAAAAAAGAGGTCTTTTAGGCCTCTTTATTTTTAGGATTTAATTTAGAAACATTGTCTGAAGTAGAAATATTTTTCATGGTACATTTTCCTTCGAAAAGGGCTTGATCTTCCACTACAAGACTAGACACATGAATGTCCCCTATTACTTTACCAGAAGGATTTAATTTTAATTGGTTTTCAGTAGTAATATTTCCTTCTACAGACCCAGATACAATAACGTTCATTGCTGAAATATCTCCAACCATTTTACCCTCTTTTCCAAGAATAACATCCCCTTTAACAGAAATATTTCCCACAAATTCGCCATCAATGCGAATAGTACCATCTGCGTTTAGTTTTCCTTCAAATTTTGAATTTTTACCAATGAGGGTATCAACTTTTTCATGGGATGTCGTATTATTTTTTCCAAACATTTTTGTTCCTCCTAATTATTTATTTAAAACTCTTTGTGGATCGATTTGTTGACCATTATAATGAACTTCAAAGTGTACATGAGGACCCGTGCTTCTTCCTGTATTACCCATTTTTGAAATAGTATCACCCTTTTGTACCTTTTGTCCTACCTTTACAAGGAGGGCGCTGTTATGAGCATATAAACTGCGATAACCATATCCATGAGAGATAATAATCATTTTTCCATAGGCAGAATTCCAACCAGCAAATGTAACAATTCCAGTGCCTGCTGCATGAACAGGTGTACCGATTTTGTTGGCAATATCTAGCCCCGTATGAAAATCGCTTCTACCTGTAAAGGGAGAACGTCTATAGCCAAATTTAGAAGTAATTCTACCTCTTGCAGGCATTTTATTAGGCTTAGCAGCTAAGAATTTTAATTGTTTTTTTACATCACCAATGAGTACATTAAGGTTTTTAGTTTCTTCATCCATTTGATTGGATAGGGCGCCCAGGGTGTCTTCTATATTAGCAGAGGGATTTGCAATACTTGGTAGGGGCAATTTACTTCTGAAAGAAGATCTAGAAACAGGCTGAGATAAGGAAGATTTTTTATTCTTTAAGCCTACTAAATTTCTTGTTTGAATTTCTAATTCATCTAATATAGATAATTTTTCAGATACTTCACTTGTTATACTTTTTAATTCATTGATTCGAAGGGCTTGAGTTTTGTTGATTTCTTGAAGTTTTGATAAATTATTTGTCTGATTATTAAGCTGTTGAGCAAGATGAATATTAGAATAAATTAAAACCATTAAGGAAATACAAATAGTAATAATAAAAATTCCAAACATATGTAAAGACATTCTTTTAAAATTAAGCTGTCGAACATGATTTCCAGAATGGGGTACAATCATAATATGAAGAGATTCATTTGCAATTTGTTTTAGTTTTTTATAAAAGTTCATTTCTATACCTCGCTCTATAAATTACTCATAACAATAATACTTCTACAAAATTTTCAAAAATCCTTTTTTATTCGATAAAGAAATATTTAAAAATTAATTTGAAGAAGGAAATGATATACTGTATGTAGAAAAATAAATTAAGGAGAGGAATGCATTTTAAAAATAAAAATAACTTTAATTGAAAATATATAGGAAGTGGAGTGAAAAATGTGAGTATAACCATTAAAGATGTGGCAAAAAAAGCAGGTGTGTCTATTTCTACTGTATCTCGAGTGATCAATAGTTCTAAACCTGTAAGCAGTGAAATCCGTCAGAAGGTGTTAAAGGTAATCGAGGAAACAGGATATAGACCTAATCCAGTAGCAAGAAGTTTAGTCATGAAAAAAAGTCAATTGATTGGAGTAGTCGTTCCTGATATATCTAATGTATTCATTGGAGAAATTTTAAATGGTATAGAAGAAATTGGGAAAATGTATGGATATGATATTTTATTATGTAATACATATGGGGATCTAGAGGAAGAATTAAGATATCTAAATCTACTAAGAGCAAAGCAAGTAGAAGGAATTATATTTATGACTTGGAAGCTTGAGGAAAAATTAGTTGAATATCTTGAAAAAATTGATATTCCCGTAGCATTAGTAAATAGAAATACTAGCAATCTACATATTCCATCTGTATCTATTGATAATTTTGAGGCTGCTTATGAAATGACAAAATTTCTTATTGAAAATGGACATAAAAAGGTTGCATTGATTCGTAGTAGTCTTGATCAAAATGCTTTTGGGTTAGATCAATATAATGGATACAAGAAGGCATTAGAAGAGCATGGACTAGAAATTAATGAAGAATTAGTAAAATATGGAAATTGGAAGTTGGAGAATAGCTATGAAATTGTAAAAGAATTTATAGATGAAAAGGTTTTACCAACTGCCATTTTTGCAGCCAGTGATGAAATGGCTATTGGAGCTATTAATTGTTTATTGGATAATGGATATAAGGTTCCAGAAGATGTTTCTGTTGTTGGATTTAATGATATAAAGCTAGCATCTATATATAGACCTAATTTAACGACGATTCATCAACCTATTTATGACATTGGTGCTGTTGCTATGAGAATGATCGTTAAAAAAATTAATGGAGAAGAAATAGGTAACCATGTTATTACTCTTCCACATGAATTAATGATAAGAGAAAGTAGCAAGAATATAGAATAAAGAATATTTCACCTCCTATATAGAAATAATAAAATTAGATTATAATTATAGGAGGTGATTCTTTTGAGAAAAATAGCTGTAGAAAGATCACTGAAAAATGTGAAAAACTATCTTAATACCAATGGATATGAAGTTACGGACCTTGAAAGTAGCAAAGCAAGCTTAAAAAACTTTGATGCAATTGTTGTTTCAGGTCAAAATAGTAATCTATTGGGTATGCAGGATACCAATACAAGGGCATCTGTTATCAATGCAGCAGGAATGACTCCTGAAGATGTTCAAAACCAAATAACAAATCGCTTGAGTTAAGACCTCTTTTGAGGTCTTTTTACTTTAAGGATAGCAATTTGTGATGAAAAATACTATAATATATCTATTGTGTAGAAAAATAAATGCAAGGGCTATATGAGAGTGAGGAAAAAATGAAAACAAACGATTTTTTACCAATATGTAAAGAAGATATGGAAAAAAGAGGATGGAGCCAGTTAGATTTTATTATTGTTACAGGAGATGCTTATGTAGATCATCCTAGTTTTGGTACAGCTATTATTTCAAGGGTTTTAGAAGATGCAGGCTATAAGGTAGGGATTATTGCTCAACCAGATTGGAAAAATATTAATGATTTTAAAAAATTAGGCAGACCTAGACTAGGCTTTTTAATTAATGCGGGAAATTTAGATTCTATGGTGAATCATTATTCTGTGAATAAAAAAAGAAGAAAAGAAGATTTGTATGCTCCAGGGGGGGAAATGGGATTAAGACCTGATCGAGCAACTATTGTATATACCAATATGATAAAGCAAGCCTATAAAAAAATCCCTATTATCATTGGAGGAATTGAAGCGAGCTTAAGAAGATTTGCTCATTATGATTATTGGAATGATTCAGTGAGAAGGTCTATTTTATTTGATAGTGAAGCAGATTTATTAGTATATGGTATGGGGGAAAAACAGGTTATAGAAATTGCAGAACATTTAAATAATGGATTAGATATTCAATATATTCGACATATTCCAGGAACTTGTTATAATATAGATCATATAGAAGAAGTTTATGATTATATTCAAGTGCCTTCTTTTGAAAAAGTAAAGGAAGATAAAATTTCTTATGCAAAAGCTTTTAAAATCCAATATGAAGAACAAGATAGTATTAGAGGGCAAGTTATTGTTCAAAAGCATAAAGATACTTATATTGTGCAAAATCCTCCAGCTATGCCACTCACGCAAGTTGAACTTGATAGAGTATATGATTTACCTTACATGAGGAATTATCATCCTATATATGAAAAAATGGGAGGAATTCCTGCTATTAAGGAAGTAAAATATAGTATTGTCAGTGAAAGAGGTTGTTTTGGTAGTTGTTCTTTTTGTGCCCTAACCTTTCATCAAGGAAGAGTGATTCAAAGCAGAAGCCAAGAATCTATGATGAAGGAAGCCAAAAGTATGGTAGAGGATAAAGATTTTAAAGGATATATACATGATGTAGGTGGACCAACAGCAAATTTTAGACATATTGCTTGTGAAAAACAAAAAAAATATGGAACATGTAAAGATAAGCAATGTTTACATCCTAAACCATGTAAGAACTTGAATGCGGATCATACTGAGTATTTAGAAGTGTTAAGAAAGCTCAGAAGTATAGAAGGGGTAAAAAAGGTTTTTGTTCGTTCTGGTCTTAGATATGATTATATTATGACAGATAAGAAAGATGACTTTTTAAAGGAACTATGTGAACATCATGTGAGTGGACAGCTAAAGGTTGCACCTGAGCATGTTTCTCCTAAAGTATTAAGACTAATGGGAAAACCAGGGAGAGCCGTATATGATAAGTTTGTAGATAAATTTTATAAAATAAATGATCAAATTGGAAAAAAACAATTTTTAGTGCCCTATTTGATGTCGAGTCATCCAGGCAGTGATTTAAAGGCTGCCATTGAGATGGCAGAGTATTTAAGAGATATTCACTATCATCCTCAACAAGTACAAGATTTTTATCCAACCCCTGGAACTTTATCAACATGTATGTTTTATACAGGGATAGATCCTAGAAATATGAGACCTGTGTATGTTCCTAAAACAAGAGAAGAAAAGACCATGCAACGTGCCTTGCTTCAATATAGAAATCCTAAAAACTATGATTTAGTAAAGAAAGCATTGACTTTAGCAGGAAGAGAAGACTTAATTGGAAATGGTCCTAAATGTTTGATCAAATCAAAAGAAGGTAAAAATAAAAAAGATATACTAAGAAAAAATAGTCAGAAGAAAAAGCCATTCAGGAAAGACGAAAAACAAAAAAATAAAAGGCAAAAAAACAAATCTCGAAAAAAGAAAAAGGCATGAAATATTTGACGAAAGCCTATCTTTTTTGTACAATATTTTATTAGAAAAAGTAAAGAGGTGAAGAGAAATGTTTCCAAAAGAAAAACTTAATCGTATAAACTTTTTAGCCAAGAAATCTAAAAATGAAGGATTAAGTCAAGAGGAAAAAATAGAACAAAAAAAACTTAGAGAAGAATATTTAAAGAACTTCAGAAATAATTTTAGAAAACAATTAGAGAATATTGAATTAGTTGATTAAGACTAAAATACAAAAAAAGAATAAAGTTATAGTTATTCTTTTTTTGTATAAATAAGAGGGAAAATGTCAATTTTATAGAATTATATATAGATAAGATAAATTCGTACATATTCCATAAAGGGGGATAATAAGATGTCAGAAAAACAATATGTTATATTCAAGCTAGAAAATGAATCTTATGGTGTAGATATTATGAATGTGAAAGAGATCTGTGAATATAAAGAAAGTGTAAAAGTACCTAATACGCCTCAATTTGTTGATGGTCTTATTAATTTAAGAGGAGAGATTATACCTATTATTAATTTGAAAAAGAGATTTCATCTAAAAGATACAGAAGTAAATTCGGATACAAGAATTATTGTGATTGGAATAAAGGAAAAGCAAGTTGGCTTTGTTGTAGATGAAGCTTCTCAAGTATTAAGAATGAGTGAAGAGAATATTGAAGCAGCACCAGAAATTGTTGTTGGTGTGGATAAGAAATATATTACAGGCGTTGGAAAGATAGAAGATAAAATTGTTTTATTACTAGACTTAGAATATATTCTAACAGAGGATGAAAAAGAAAAAATACAACAAATATCTTAACAATAAAATTATTTTGACGATAATAGAAGGAATTATGAGCAAAGGATTCCTTTTTAAAATATTTATGATGAAAAAATAAAAAATTAGAAATATATGTAAACAAAAAGATTGTGTTTGACAACAGCAATAGTCAAATTTCCGACCTATACTTAGTGTATAATTAATTCGAATATACAATATATAGGGGGATGTGCTAATGAAAAAGACTTTGCTGTTTTTTTTAATCCTTATTGCACTATTAATACATACAAAAGGTAACTTTGCAGATGCAAATCCAGTAGTGGAAGAAGAAGTAAATTATGAAAAGGAAAGAGCGATGATTGAAGAACTTTTTCGAGAACGGTCAAAACTATGGAATAATATTTACGAAAGAACTATGGAAACAGAAGAATGGACTAAAAATCTAAAAAACATGGTTGTAGAGCCGCTATTATCTTTTGATGTGGAGGCATTTAAACAAGCTTGTGAATATCCTACAGATATGGATAAAGTATTAGACTTAAAGATTGTAGCCATAGAAAATGTAGTATATGGTAAGGCGTCTATGGAAGCAAAGATAAGAATGCATTGGAAAATGGAAGGAATTCCATCTAAGTATGAAGAAGAGATTGATTATAGGGTGATCTTAAAAAAAGAAAATGGAAAATGGAAGCTTTGTGATTATAATGTATATCAATAACTGTCTAGCTTATATTAGGCAGTTTGTTTTTTAGGTATAAATAGTAAAGAAATACTATTTTTTTCTTTCCTATAAAAGAAGAAGGAATATAATTATTTATGAAGAAATAATCTATGTAATAAATGTGTCAAAATATGTCGTTTTATAGAAAGATGTGATTCTATACGAAGGATTAATGATTAGAGGTGTATTATGTATAAACTAGGATTGAATGCTAAAAAAATGAATGATATTATTGAGAGTACCATTGAGATAATAGAAAAGGGTAAAAATGAAATCTTTGAAATTGCCGAAAGTGCTAGAAATGAATGTAAGAGAATTAAAAAAGAATTAGAAGATATACAAGCAAAAGCTACCCATATTATCAATGAGGTGGATTCTTTAGAAATTTTAGAAAAAAAAAGTAGGGCAAGACTGGCTGTTGTAAGTAAAAATTTCAAAGAATGTACAGAACAAGATATTAAAGGAGCTTATGAAGAGGCGAATCGGTTAAAGGTTAAGATTTTACTTAAGAGACAAGAAGAAAAGGATTTAATTAAACAAAGGTCTGATTTAGAGAAGCGATTAAAAGATTCTTATAAAGTTGTAAAAAGAGCTGAAAATTTAGTTTCTCAAGTAGGGGTAGCTATGGGGTATTTGAGTGGAAATTTAAAAAATGTATCAGAACAATTAGTAGATATCCAACAAAAAGAAGTTGTAGGAATCAAAGTTATTAAAGCTCAAGAAGAAGAAAGACAGAGGGTTGCAAGAGAAATTCATGATGGACCAGCTCAATCTATGGCTAATGTAGTGATCAAAGCAGAGATCTGTGAAAAATTATTTGATAGGGATATGGAGAAAGCAAAAGCACAGCTGACGGAGCTTAAAGATATTGTTCGATGTTCTTTAAAGGATGTAAGGAAGATTATATACGATTTAAGACCTATGTCTTTAGATGATTTAGGTTTAATACCAACAGTACAAAGATTTATCTTAAACTTTGAGGAAGATACAAAAGTAGAGGTGAATTTTTCTGCGAATATAAAAAATGAATATATCAATTCAATTACTCAGTTATCAGTATTTAGAATCATACAAGAATCTTTAAATAATATTAGAAAGTATGCTAAAGCTTCAATGGTGGTTCTTAAATTAGAAAGTATTCACAATAAAATTAATTTATTGATCATTGATGATGGGATTGGTTTTAATCCACAGCATAAACTAAGTACAAATAAAGGAGAAAGTGGTTTTGGTTTATTTATTATGAAAGAAAGAGTAGAATTATTAAAAGGAAAGATCGATATTAAGAGTAATGAAGGAAAGGGAACAAGAATAAAAGTTACGATTCCCTTAACAAATATGGAGGAATGATAGAATGGATAGAAAAATTAAAGTGTTAATAGCAGATGATCATGCACTAATGAGACAAGGGCTTAAACAAATTATAGAGTTAGAGGAGGACATTAAAGTAGTTGCATTAGCTGCTGATGGGGAAGATACCATTAAAAAGTCACAACAATATAAGCCTGATGTAATATTATTAGATATTAATATGCCGAATATGAATGGAATACAAGCCTTAAGAAGATTAAAAGATATGGGGACAGATTCAAAAATTATTATGCTAACAATACATGATGATAGAGAATATCTTTTTGAAACTATCAATATAGGTGCATCTGGATATGTATTAAAGGATGCTGAATCAGCAAGTCTTATAAAAGCTATTCGAGATGTATGTACGGGTGATTCGTATATTCATCCGTCTCTTGCTTCAGAATTGGTTAAGGAATATAATAAAAAAGAGAAAGGGAATGATGAATGCAAAAAGGATAAACTAACAAGAAGAGAATACGAAGTATTAGGTCTAATAGCAGAAGGAAAAAATAATAGGGAAATAGCAGAAGATTTATTTATCAGTGAAAAAACAGTTAAAAATCACGTATCAAATATTTTTAAAAAGATCAATGTAAGTGATAGAACTCAGGCAGCTATTTATGCATATAAGCATAATATTAAAAAGATATAAATTTTGACATAGTTGTAAGTTTTAAGGGAAACAATAAAAGGGATATGAAGGAGGGGTTATTTTGTCAGAAAAAAAAGGGAGTTTAAGCTTTGAATTCAAAAATGGATGGGGAGAAATAAAAGAAGAAGAAAAGAAAGAAGTATATGCATTAAGTGAAACCTACAAAAACTTTTTAGACCAGGGAAAGACAGAAAGGGAATGTGCAGAGGAAATCATAAAGCAGGCTAAAAATAATGGATATAAAAATATTGAAAATTTTATAGATGGAAAAGAAGAAATCGTCTTAGGGACAAAGATCTATGCAAATAATAAGGGAAAAGCTGTAGCTTTATTTGTAGTAGGGGAAGAGCCAATAGAGAAGGGGATGCATATTGTGGGTGCACATATAGATGCACCAAGACTTGATTTAAAACCTTTTCCATTATATGAAGATGGAGGGCTAGCTTTACTAAAAACCCATTATTATGGAGGTATTAAAAAATATCAATGGACGGCTATACCATTAGCTTTACATGGAGTTGTGATCAATAAAAAAGGAGAAAAAATAAGAATTGTAATTGGTGAAGATGAAAAGGATCCTGTATTTTTTATAACAGACTTATTACCTCATTTAGCCAAGAATCAAAATGAAAAGAAATTGAATGAGGGGATCGATGGAGAAGGATTAAATATACTTCTTGGAAGCATTCCTTATGAAGATAAGGAAATAAAAGAAAAAGTAAAATACAATATTTTGAAGCTACTTCATGATAAATATGGAATAGAGGAAGAAGACTTTTTAACTGCTGAAATAGAAGTAGTTCCTGCTAGTAAAGCAAAAGATGTAGGGCTTGATAAGAGTTTAGTAGGATCTTATGGACAAGATGATAGAGTATGTTCTTATACAGCTATGAAGGCTATTTTTGATATTGAAAATCCTAAAAAAACAGCTGTAACCCTTCTTGTAGATAAAGAAGAAATTGGAAGCATGGGAAATACAGGAATGCAGTCTAGATTTTTTGAAAATGTTGTAGCTGAGCTAGTGAACTTACAAAGTAAAGATTTTAATTATTTAAAGGTGAGAAGAGCATTGGCTAATTCAAAGGTTCTATCAGCTGATGTGGGTGCTGGCTTTGACCCGAATTTTCCAGATGTTTTAGATAAAAGAAATGCAGCATTTATTGGTAAAGGGCTATTATTATCAAAGTATACAGGTGCTAGAGGAAAATCTGGCTCTAATGATGCCAATGCAGAATTCTTAGGAATTTTAAGAAAAATATTTAATGAGGATGAGGTTATATGGCAAATTGGAGAATTAGGAAAGGTTGATCAAGGAGGAGGAGGAACGATCGCTTATATATTAGCTAATTATGGAGCAGAAGTAGTAGATTGTGGTGTTCCGTTACTTTCTATGCATGCACCTATGGAGATTGCAAGTAAAATGGATATTTATATGGCGTACAAAGGATATAAAGCCTTTTTAAAAGTAAAAGAATAATCGGATTTTTATCCGATTATTTTTTATTTGCTAGGAAATTATAAAACTTAGAATCTGTGGATAATTTATGATTGAGAAATCAAATGTTTGACTACTTTGAGTAAGTTTTATTACAAAAGGACCCTTTTGTAATAAAACTTGCGAAATGAGCATATGCGGAGCATAATGCGAATTTTTTTAGATTATAAAAGATTTTGATTTTCTAACATAAAGTTTTTAAAAGTTTCTGCTAAAGGAGATAGAATTCTAGGTTCATGATAGACAAAGTAAAAGTTTCTTTTTGTATCCATATCTTTTAGCTCTAATTTTTTAAGCATATTATGATGAACTTCATTTTTTATAGCATATTCGGAAATCATCGTAATGCCTAAACCATTTTTTACACATTGCTTGATGGCTTCTGTATTTTCTATGCAAGCGACTACATGTAATTGATCTAAAGATATATTATGGTTATTTAAAAGCTTTTCAAATATTTTTCTAGTTCCAGAGCCTGCTTCTCTTAAAATGATTTTTTCTTTAAGGAAAAAATCTATAGATATTTGATCTAATGATTTGTATGGATTTGTGTTAGGGGCAATAATGACAAGATTGTCCTCAAGTACATCAATGTAATGTAAGTGTTTGATAGCATCCTTTGCTCCTACGAAGCCGAAATCTATTTTACCATTTAAAACACCATCTACTACTTGTTGTGAATCATAATGAAGAAGGTTGTAATGAACATGGGGATAGATTTTATTGAAAGCACTAAGCAATGGAGGAAGAATATATTGCTCAGGAATAGTACTACAAGCAATTTCTAGGGTTCCTTCAATTTTATCCTTGAAGGATTCTAGGGAAAATAGTGCTTGTTCTCTTTTGTTTAATATTTCTATGGCGTGGCTAAAGAGAATTTCTCCAGCTTTGGTCAAAGTGACCCTTTTATTAGATCGATTAATTAATATGGTACTTAATTCATTTTCAAGGTTTTGAATGTGGTTACTAATAGTTGGTTGTGTTAAAAAAAGAGCATCAGCTGCTTTTGAGAAGCTTTTTAGTCGTGCAATCGTTATAAAAGTTTCTAGTTGTCTAAAATCCATATAATCACCCTTAAGATAATGTATTAAATTAATAGTACCATTTGATAAGGAAATTATCAAATACTAGTTTTTTTGTAAAAGATCATTTAAAATAAATATAAGAAATATAGCATAGACATAATATAAAAAGTAATTTTACCATTGTGAAAGGAATGGTTAAATGAATCTTCAAAAACTAAAAATATTAATGAAACAAAAAGAAGGAATGAAGCTTGATTTTAAAGAAAGTTTACATCTTCAAACTGAAACGGAAAAAAAGGAATTTGCAAAAGATGTAATTGCCATTGCTAATAGTATAGGAGGAAGAGGCTATTTAATCATTGGTGTAAAGGATAAGGAGAAAAAAATCAAGGGAATTGAACCAGAAGAATTACAAGAAGAAAGACTGCAACAAATTATAAGCCATAGATGTGATCCACCAGTGAATATTCGAGTAGAGTGTATAAAATATAATGATAAATATATTGGAATCATAACCATTTTTAAAAGTGATCAAAGACCCCATCAAATGAGGCAAACAGGAGCATTTCATATAAGAAGAGGATCTACTACAGATATTGCAAGAAGATTTGAAATCGCGAGGATGTTCCAAGAAGTAGGGCTTATTAGTAATGAATTAATTCCATTATATAATTTAGATATGAGTGTACTGGATAAAGCATTAATTAATCAATATTTAAAGAAAATGGGTGCTCTTCCAAATGAAAAAATGAGAATGAATATATGGAATAATTTAGGGATCGTTCATTTTGATAGTGAAAAAAACAGATATTGTCCAACCATTGGAGGTCTTTTATTGTTTTGTAATACGCCTCAGAGATATTTGACTTATGTTTCTGTAAAGATTATTACCTTCAAAAAAGATAAAAAAAGAATCCATGTCATTGGGGGAAATATGAGCGAGATGCTGAATGAATGTCGTACCTTTATCAGAGAATATTTAAAAAATATGGATTACCCTAAGGAAGCAATCTTTGAATGTATTGCAAATGCAGTAACGCATAGAGATTATATGGATATATCAAGAGATATTGTAGTTCTTTTAGGAGATCATAAAGTAGAAATTAGTAATCCAGGAACACTACCTAAAGGAAGCAATATCCATACTATTATGAGAGAGAATAATCCGAAAAGAAGAAATAATTGGCTGTATCATAGACTGCTATTAATAGATGATACAAATCAATTTTTAAGAACAGGCATTGGTCTTCAAAAAATTAATAAGCTATTTGAAGGAGTTGGAAATGTAAAATTTTTAAATATAGAAAAAAGAAACTTATTTAAGGTGGTTATGCCAGGACTCAAAAAATATAAAAAAGATAAAAGTTAACTTTTATCTTTTTTTTGAGGATGATCCGAAGCTTCTAAAGGATAAGGGTCTACGTGAACAACCACATCTTTTATATTTGGAATTGCATCTAATATATTATATTTAGCTTGGGTAGCAAAATGATGACCTTGTTCTACTGTAATATATTTATCTACACAAATGACTAGATCTACATATATTTGATTACCGTTTTTTCGAGCTCTGATTTTATGTACGTTTTTTACTCCATCAACAGATAAAGAAATTTTTCGTAGCTGTTCAATAATTTCTTCAGAAGGTGCTGTATCCATTAATTCATTAATGGCATCTAAATATATAGAAAATCCAGCTTTTATAATCATAAGTGCTACAACAATACCAGCAATGGGATCAAGTATGGGATAACCCATTACTGCTCCTGTAATCCCTATAAGGGCGGCTATGGAAGAAAAGGCATCTGTTCTATGATGCCATGCATCAGCTATTAATGCTTGACTTTCAATTTTTTTGCCTATTTTTACTGTATATCGATACATCCATTCTTTAACAATTATAGATAAACCAGCAGCCCAAATGGCTATAGATTGAGGAGCTTGTAAATTAGGACTTTTTAAGGAATGATAAGCAGATGCTCCAATACCTATACCTGTAATAATGAGAAGAACTGCAATAATCTTTGCAACGATTGATTCAGCTTTTCCATGACCATAATGATGTTCTTCATCAGGTGGTCTATGGGATATTTTAATACCATGAAGAACAATCGTTGTAGCTATAATATCAGAACCAGAGTGTAATGCATCTGCAATCATAGCCGTACTACTAGCTATTACCCCTATAATGATTTTTAAACCTGTTAAAAGGATATTTCCTATTATACCAATCCAGGAAGCTTTTTTTCCTAATAACAATCGAGCATTTTCATTCATAGATATCAATCCTTTCGTAAAAAGGTAAATGAATTAACACTTTTGCGTGTCTAAAAATTATAATTGAAATAGCTCTATTTTGTCAAATATAAAAAATTTCATAAAAATGAAAAAAGAAAATACGGGACTTTAAAAAACAAAAGTCCCTGATCTTAGATATTATTAGGTTTTGATACTTGGATAAATTTTGGTTTTAAGGATAAAACCATTTGATTCATGCCACTTTTTTTAAAACTGTTTAGTTCACAGAGATTAATATGGTTAGAATCTTTTATATGGAATATAAGGCATTCGAAATCCAAATTGTGTATATGACGAATAATGGTCTTAAGAATTTTATCATCTGTCTGAGATTCTTGATGTTGTTTAGAAAATAAAAATTCATGAATATGAATACAAGGATAAGATTCCTTATGAATATCACAAAAGGACAAGGTAATCGTTATTTTTTCCTTAGCGTGATATTTAAAAATCCATTTATTGTTGTGCGTTTTCGTTAATATTTGGCAATTAAATTTTGAATTACAAATAGAACCAAAAACTTTTACTAGATTCATTAATTTTAGTGGATGAATTTTTTTATAAATAGGGATTGTTTTTCTTATAGTTTGCGCATTACATATATTCATCATACTAACAAACCTCCTACAAAAATATATGAACAAGGTTTAATAATTATTACTGCTTGTATCATACTAAAAATAGTATTAGGATAAATATTAAGAAGAGAGAGGGTGAAAACTATCAATAGAAGAGGAAATCTAAATATGAATATTTTAAAGGCAATAGGAAAGTTATTTAAAAGAATAGGAGCACTTTATCAATTTATAAAAGACCCAAACGTTTCAGTTTATAAAAAAATGATGGTTGTAGGAGGTCTGTTTTATATAATCAGTCCTATTGATTTGATTCCAGAAGCCATTTTAGGATTTGGATTTATAGATGATGCAGTACTCATGCTATATATTATTTCGAAAATATCAGACCAGTTAGATGGGTATGTAGTAACAAAAGACAGAAATAAAGATAAAAAATTTAAAAAAGATAAAATTATTGAAGGTGTAGAATATAAATTTGATGATGAAGATAATCAACCATCTAGATAGGTGGTTTTTTTATGCTTTAGAAAATTATAAAATTCAAAACACGAATATTAAAATGAATTTTAATAAAAATGTACATAATAGGAGAAATTATGTTATAATAATTTTATTAAAAATAAAAGAGGTGAAGGTTTTGAGAGAAGATGTAGCACAAATTTTATTTTCAGAAAAACAAATTCAAGAGAAAGTAAATGAAATAGGGAAGCAAATTACAGAAGAATATAAAGATAAAGAAGTAGTATTAATAGGTGTACTTAAGGGTGCAAATGTATTTATGGGAGATTTGATGAGAAAAATAGATCTTCCAGTGACAATAGATTTTATGGCTGTATCAAGTTATGGTTTATCAACAGAAAGTTCAGGTGTTGTAAAAATACTAAAAGATTTAGACCAAAGTATCGAAGATAAACATGTAATTATTATAGAAGATATTATTGATACAGGACTGACATTACATTATTTATGTGATAATTTAATATCGAGAAAGCTAAAAAGCTTGAAAATTTGTACTTTGTTAGACAAGCCTGAAAGAAGAAAAGTTGAATTAAAAGTAGATTATAAAGGTTTTGATATTCCAGATGAGTTTATTATTGGATATGGAATTGATTATGCAGAAAAGTATAGAAATTTACCTTTTATCGCAGCATTAAAAAGAGAAGTTTATCAAAAATAATCTTAGCAAAGAATAAAATAAGTCTTTAATTCTTATACTAATAAAGAGAAGTCATTCATATGTATAGGAGTGATAAGATGATACAAAATATAAACTTTAGCGAAATCAAAGAAAAGTTTAAAAATGCAACTGTTGATGAAAAAATTAGAATATATACAACTACCCAAGGATTAACAGTTGAACAATTCAAAGAATTATTAAGAATGTTTCCACTTCAACATCTAGATAAGCTTGAAAGAGCAATGGCATAGTAGGTTAAAAGGAACCACTTACGTGGTTCTTTTTATATAATTTAATATTCTTTCCCATTCAAAAGGAATGGGAGTACCATTTTGAACATATTCCTTTAAGTAGCCTGATTCTGTGTAAGTGATAAATTTTGCAGGAATAGATAAGGTATAACCATGATTATTTAATATGGTTTTTAACTCGTGTCTTTCTTTGATCTTTATATTTTCAGTATTAGATAAATGATGAGTAGCATGATTTGTTTTTTCAATTTGTGCATATCGCTCAATTTCTTTTTTGATATATCCAATAAGATATTTTTGAAATTCTTTATCATTTTCTAATTTTGGATAGATGGTTAACCACTTAGGTTTTGGATTTTTAGAAAGGACAGTTTTAACAAAAAAGTCATATTTTAAGGAGCCATTTTTTAATCCTTTATAATACTTTCTGACATTTTTTTTTATATGGTTATAGACTTCCATTCTTGTTTGATCAGGTAAATTGCCAACTTTCACAATGAGACCTCCCCTGTATAATTATTGTTATTATTCACATAAATTTCAAAAAATATAACGAATATTAAATAAATTCTGAAAATGTAGAGGGTTTTAAAAAATAGATTGTAGATAAAGAACGGTTTTAGGGATTGTTTTAAAAGCTTATTTTCAATATAATGGAATAGTGTTTAGAAGTATAAAAAAGTTTACGTAGGAGGATTTTTGTTGAAAGCATTAGCTATTTTAGGAAGTCCCAGGATAAAAATGAATACAGACATTCTTTTAGATAAAGTTATTGATGGACTAGAAGACAGGGATGTATTTGTAGAAAAAATTGAACTAAGAAAATTAAATATTCATCCTTGTATAGCTTGTGGTGCTTGTGAAAAAACAGGGAATTGCTTTATGAAGGATGATATGAATTTATTATATAATAAATTTGATGAAGCAGATATTGTAGTTTTTGCTTCTCCACTATATTTTAATTCTGTTACGAGCATGTCTAAAATCATGATTGATAGATGTCAAATGTTTTGGTCTAGTAAATATGTTTTGAATAAGTCTTCCATTAATAGAGCAAAAAAAAGAAATGGTTTATTTATATGTACTGGGGGGAGTGTACAAAAGGAAAATATATTTTTAGGTGCTACCCTTGTAATGGATTTATTTTTTAAAGCCATTAACACAAAATATCAGTATAATCTTTTTGCAGATCGTACAGATAAGATATTGGTAAAAGAAAGAATTGAACTACTAGATAAGGCTTATGAAATGGGACAAAAATTAGTCGATTTTAATTGGATTTAGTTAGAGATCATATTTTTTTGTTGATTTTTGATCAATGAAGAGATATGATATATAAAGTGAGTATATTGTATACATAATCTAATTATATTAATTAAGGAGTGTTTTTTTTATGTCAAATAATATGGTATCTGTTGGTTTATCTAATAAACACATTCATTTAAGCAAGGAGCATGTTGAAATTCTTTTTGGACAAGGTCATGAGTTAACTCCTATGAAAGATTTAGTTCAACCAGGACAATTTGCCTGTGAAGAGAAAGTAGATATTGTTGGTACAAAAGGCACATTAAAAGGTGTAAGAGTATTAGGACCTGCAAGAAGTAAAACACAAATTGAAATTTCATTAACAGATGGATTTGCTTTAGGAGTAAAGGCACCAGTGAAAAATTCTGGAGATTTAGAAGGAACTCCAGGAGCAAAGATTGTAGGACCAAAAGGAGAAGTGACAATTGAAGAAGGAATCATTGTTGCTGCTAGACATTTACATATGCATACTTCTGATGCAGAGAAATTTGGACTTAAAGACCAAGATATAGTAAGCATCAAAGTAGAAGGTCCAAGAGGATTAATCTTTAATAATGTATTAGTAAGATGTGGAGATACACATGCTCTTGAATTACATGTTGATATGGAAGAAGGAAATGCTGCAGGATTAAAAAATGGAATGATGCTTGAAGTAATTAAATAATTTTTATAAAGATAAAAGGAATGGTCTAAGGATCATTCTTTTTTAATAAGAAAAAAGGAATATAGGATAAGTTTAGAAAGCAGGATGAAGATGAGTCTTTATAATGAAGCGTTAGATATAGAATTTATAGTAGAATACAGAAATCGAAAGACCTTTGAAATTAGAATAGAACCACCCTGTGTAGTTATTGTGAGAGCTCCAAAGGGAGTGAGGGAAGAAGATATATTAAAAATTGTAGATGCAAAGAAAAAATGGATTAGGGAGAAGCTATCTTTTTTTCAGGGGATAGATTATACAAAGATAAAAAAAGAGTATGTAAATGGGGAAACTTTTTTTTATTTAGGAAAAGCATATCCACTAAAAATTATTAGAGGGGTTGCTATGAGAGATGCATTAGTAAAGTTTGAAAAGGAAATGTTTTATATTACTACCCATACAGACGATGAAAATATTTTAAAAAGGGCTATGAAAGAGTGGTACAGAAAAAAGACATCCGAAGAGGTTATAAAAAGAATAGCGTATTTCCAAAAACATTTTCTAGTAAAGCCGAATACTATTAAAATAAAAGATCAGAAGAAACGATGGGGAAGCTGTAGCTCTAAGATGAATTTAAATTTCAATTTAAGGTGTGCCATGATGCCAGAATTGATAATAGATTACCTCGTTGTTCATGAGATGTGTCATATGGTGCATATGAATCATTCTAAGGCATTTTGGCAATTGGTTAGAGCCATATTACCAGATTATAAAGAAAGAAGAATATGGTTAAAAGAAAATGGGATGCGAATGAATATTTAAATGATTTAAAGATGTCTATTGAATGGATTTTTATAAATGAAAAGGAAAAAATTCAAAAAAAAATATTTTTTGTATTGACAACCAGTTTTTGAGATGCTACAATAAGCATCAAGAAATAAATATAGAATAAAGACTATGACGGAGAGAAAAGCATTGACCCTGTAATTCCAGAGAACTGGGGGGAGGTGAGAGCCCAGTGTTATAAGACAATGTGTATATTCACTCTAGAGTTGTTGCTCCAAAAGGTATTTCGAGTAGGTGCAAAGGGATGTCCCCCTTATTAGGACTATAGTTTAGCTTTTATCTTATGTGTTTATGATTCTATAAAAGCAGACTGGAGAAGAGATGATCTTAAAAAAGTTTTGTTTTTTTGGATCAATTAGAGTGGTACCGTGAAGTCAAGCTTCGCCTCTATTATATAGAGGGGGAGCTTTTTTTTATTTCTATAAAGCTAGCTAAAATGAAAGAATGTATTAAAGATTTGACCGGTCTTTATAAGTATAGTCATGACTAAAGAACTATTTCAAGACTAAAAGGCTTTCAAAGTAAATTAGTGATCATAATTTATTTTGAAATTAATAGGAGGATATGTATGTCTTTAGTAACTGCAAAAAATAAAGAGAAGAAAAGAGATCAATGGGGATCTAAAATAGGTTTTGTTCTTGCAGCAGCAGGATCAGCAGTAGGATTAGGTAATTTATGGAAATTTCCGTATAGTGTAGGGAATAATGGTGGTGGTGCATTTGTAATGATTTATATGATATTTCTTATTTTGATAGGATTGCCACTTATGCTTGCAGCTATTACATTAGGTAGAAAAACACAGCTTTCAGCTGTAGGTGCTTATGGAAGCATTAAAAAGAAATGGTCCTTCGTAGGGGGACTAGGTGTTATTTGTGGATTTTTTATATTAGCTTTCTATAGTACTGTAGGGGGATGGGTAATTTATTATTGTTTAAAAGCTTTTACAGGAGGCCTTGCTATAAAGGATCCTGAAGTGTTAGGTGGAATCTTTGGAGGTTTTATATCATCACCTGTTTCAAGTATTATGTATCAAGGAATATTTTTGATATTGACATTACTCATTGTAATTAGGGGAATTAGTTCAGGAATAGAAAAAGCCAGTAAAATTATGATGCCAGCTCTTTTTGTAATGATTATGCTTATTGCAATAAGGTCTGTAACTTTACCTGGAGCTTCAGAAGGAATTGCGTTTTTCCTTCTTCCAGACTTTTCAAAAATAAATATGGATGTAATTATGAATGCGTTAGGGCAAGTATTCTTTTCACTAAGCATTGGGATGGGAGTTATGGTTACTTATGGAAGTTATTTAGATAAAGACGCAAATTTACTTGGACCAGCTGCTTCTATTCCTGTGTTAGATACGATGGTAGCCATTCTTGCAGGCTTTGCCACATTACCGGCAGTGTTTGCTATTGGATTTAAAGCTTCTTCAGGACCTGGGCTTATGTTTGTAACGCTTCCTGCTGTATTTGCAAGCATGCCCTTTGGAAAATTATTTTGTATATTATTTTTCGTACTAGTATTGTTTGCAGCTCTTACTTCATCCATATCTATGCTTGAAGTATGCGTATCTTATTTTGTAGATGAAAAGGGTGTAAATAGAACAAAGGCTGCTGTAATGATTATCATGGTTATGTATATTGTAGGAATTCCAGCGTGTCTCTCTATGGGACCTTGGCAAGACCTTCATATACTAGGAAACTTAAATTTCTTTGATTTTTATGATAAATTAACTTCTAATATACTTCTTACATCAGGAGGATTATTACTTTCTATTTTTGTTGGATGGGTATGGGGAGCAGATCATGCTATAGAAGAAATTGAAAAGATGGGTGTGAAATTTACACTTGCACCTTTATGGAAATTCCTTATAAAATATATTGTGCCACCAGCAGTTTTTATTATATTGATTAATTCATTTAAGAGTGTTATTGAAGCCATGTTTTAATAAAAATCCCTATCTTATAAAATTATAAGGTGGGGATTTTTATATTTAATTAAAGACGAGCTTTTGTAATGAATAGGGAAGCCCTATATGAAAAAAATTTCATCTATAAATTAGGATAAAGGATAAATATTAATAAAGTATGAATAATATCAAAAGAAAGTATTTTTTAGCATAAATTGTTGAATAATATGCAAGACTTAGAATATATGTTATGATTTAGCTTGTAGCTTATACAAAATAGTAAAGAAAAGAAATAAAAAAGGAAGTTGTTTTTTTCAAAGATTAATAGGTAAGCTCAAATATTAGGATGATTATAGGTATAGAGGATAAAAATGACTATAAACATTGAAAAAATATAAAAAATTAGATAGGAGAAGAAAGAATGTTTAATAAAAATTACAACCCTACAGATGAAATAGTTTGGAAAGGAAGAATCGATAGTGAAACCAATTTTGATGCTTTTAGATGGCATCAGTGGGTTGAAAGAATAGATTTAAGAAAAAAGGAGCTGCTTCCTTATAAAGGAAAATTAGGATTTGCTTTTATAGGGTTTTGTTGTGATGAAGGAATTAAGCGTAATAAGGGAAGGGTAGGAGCTACAAAGGGACCTATAAGCATTAGAAAAGAATTAGCTAATTTACCCTGTTGCTTTACAAAAGAGGTGAAAATTTTTGATGCAGGAAACATCCTTTGTGAAAGCTGTACATTGGAAGAAAGTCAAAAATTGCTTTCAAAAGCTGTAGAGAAGATTTTAGCTTTAAATCTTTTTCCTATCGTTTTAGGAGGAGGACATGAAGTAGCTTTTGGACACTATAATGGGATTTTAAACTATTTAAAAGAAAAAGAGGATAAACTGAATATGGGAATTATTAATTTTGATGCTCATTTTGACCTTAGACCTTATCCAAAGGGAGGAAGCTCTGGAACCATGTTTAGGCAAATTGCAGATCAGTGTAAAGAAGAAGATTTAGAATATGCTTATCTTTGCTTAGGTATTCAAAAGCATAGGAATACCATTGATCTTTTTAAAACGGCAGATCGATTAGGTGCTCAGTACATACTAGCCAAGGATATGATAAACTATGATGACTTTAGTATAATAGAAAAATTAGATGAGTTTATGAAATTGAGAGATTATTTTTATATAACCATATGCTCAGATGTGTTTTCATCTGCTTATGCACCAGGAGTAAGTGCTACACAACCCTTTGGATTAGAGCCCGAAAGAGTTTTGAAGTTTCTTAAATATATTTTAAGATCTAATAAGGTCATTAGTTTTGATATTGCAGAAGTATCACCTAGATTCGATCAAGACAATACTACTGCAAATTTAGCTGCCGTATTGATTTTTTCTGTTATTAGTACTTTGACCGAAATGAACAATTTGGAAATTAATTGAATAATTTACAATAAAACGTTAAAATGCTATAATAAAATAAATATATAAAGATATGAGAGTCGTATAAATCAGCCTAGTCCACCATTGTACTCTACAATTATAAAATTTAAAAGATGTGGATACTTTATGATTGAGAAATCAAATGTTTGATCACTTTGAGTAAGCTTGATTATAAAATTATAAAATGAATAGCAGAGGGTGGGGAATTTGAAAAATAAGAGATGCTTTTTTAGTGTGTGTATATTAATGATTATCCAATTGGGAATTTGTGTATATGGTTTATCTAATATGATAGCTAAAGGAATCGTTGTTAGTACAGATGTATTTGTTATGTATTTATTATTTAAAAATGCCTATAGGAGGAAAGAAAAAGTTATAAAAGAAGATCGAACAGAAGACAGGGAAGTACATGAAAAATTATTTGTAGCATCTGAAACTTTAGGATTTAATATTTATCAATTATCGTGGTTAACACAAGAGAATAGAGTGGCATTTAATAATTTAGTGAAAATTTCACATGAGATAAGAGAACTAAGTGAACAAAATAATGCGAGTATGCAAGAAACAAGTTCAAGCATTAATCAGTTAGCATCCATATCGGAAGAACTAAAGCAAAATATAAATAATATTGAAACCCAATCGATGCAATCCTATGGAATGTTGAATCAAAATTTAGATACGATCAATAGTATCGGAGACTTTTTGAATGATTTTAGACAAGCTATTGATAGTGCCATTAAAAATAATGTGGAGTTACAGGATTCTTCTAAAAAGGTTAATAGCATCGTTGATTATATAAAAGAAATATCTAGACAAACAAATCTTCTGGCATTAAATGCTTCCATAGAAGCAGCTAGAGCAGGGGATGCTGGAAAAGGTTTTTGGGTGGTTGCCGATGAAGTACGTAAATTATCTGATAAGATTGATCAATCCATTTCAAATATAGATGATATTTTGAAAGAAATACTCAATAGAATAGAGAATTCTAATGAAATCATGAATATTTATGAAGATAAAATAAAAAGCATAGATGAGATCTCAAAAAAATCAGCTAAAGTCATTGGGGATGTTGAAGGTGTTGTTAATAGTATAAGAACTTCAGCCGTTCAAATAAATAACATGTCTGGTATGCAGACAGATTTAGCTAAAGAGATTAATGCAGGAGCAGAATGTGTTACTGTAGCTGTAGAAAAGACAAATAACATTATTAGTGATTCTATAGAAATGATCAATCTTCATCAAAATAAAAATGATGAAATGAATATATATTTTGATAAATTAACTGAAGTAACAAAAGATTTTCAATGTATAACTGTTAAATTAAAGAAGGAAAATGAAATAATATTTGGCATTAATCCGTTTACATCACCAGAAAATATTAAGAAGATGTACTTGCCTATTTTACAGAGTATATGCAAAAGTATAGGATATAAAGCTAGAACGGTTATCGTAAAAAATTATGATGCTGTCAATCAAGGGATAAAGGATGGAATAATAGATGTGGGATGGTTTTCACCTTTAGCATATGTAAAAGCTCGTGAAAAAAACAATATCTTACCTATTGCAACGCCGAAAGTTAGAGGAAAAACTACATATAATGGATATATTATTGTTAGAAAAGATAGTAGCATTGAAACCTTATCTGATTTAAAAAATAAGAAATTTGGATATGTAGATGTAAATAGTGCTTCAGGGTATTTATATGCACGACATATACTGAGATCAAATCATTTAGATCCAGATAAAATGTTTTCTAAAGTAACTTTTATGGGGAATCATGATAATGTTATAAAGGGAGTATTATCAGGAGAGTTAGATGGTGGTGCCACTTATGATGAAGCACTAGAAAATCTAAAAGCAAAGGGAATCTCAACAGATAATGTTAGAATTATTAAATCTGTAGAAAATATTCCTAAAGATGCTATTGCCGTTAGTTCTAAAGTTTCAAAAGATCTTTTGGAAAAGCTTAAAGATAGTTTTATTAATTTTAAGAGTAATGATTTAAATACGCCAATTGAAGGATTTAAAGAAAGTAAAGATGAGCATTATCATATGGTCAGAGAAATTATATAAAAAGAAGGACTTCTAATCTAGTTTAGGAGTCCTTTTTAAATATACTAAAAAAATGGGAAAACCATAAGACTACAGCAAAACCTAAAATATTTAGAAAATATGATTGGGCTAGACTCCATTTGTGATAGTGAAAATATCTAAGTTTATACATGATGAATTCTAAGATAAGAAGCAACAAAGATACAAAAAGTAGATAGGAGAGCTGCCATTTTTTATGTAAAGGATAATAGTACACTAAAAGCAGACCACCTGCAAAGCCACTCAGCCAGTAAAATGTAGGTAATCCAGACAATTTAGGGTTTGCAAAGCTGTAGGAGAAGGCTTTAAGTTCAATGAAAGTACTATCGATCATATAAAGGATGGCTAAAGAAATTAAGCCAATAGGATATAATGATTTATATTGATGAAAGGGAATAAAAATAAATACTAATAAAAAAGCAATAGCACACATAATAATCCAGCCCATTACAGATTCCTCCTAATACAAATGGTTTTATATTTATAATCTACCAATAAAATAGATCTATTATCCTTAAAATTTATAGCCATAGAATCAAAAAAAGTGAAGGATAAAGAATAAGGTTGTAATCATAAATAATTGATGTAAAATTATTTACAAATAAGATTGACTATGCTATTCTATTGATAGAATAGTGGAGGTGAAATATGACAGAAATTGAAATTGTTCTATTAGCTCTTTTGTATGATAAAGATTATTATGCATATGAGGTTGAAAGGATTATAGAACAAAGAAATATGAGAGAGTGGACCAATATAGGATTTTCATCTATTTATAATTCTTTCAATAAACTTGAAAAAAAGGGTCTGATCTATTCAAAATATGAAAAGGAATATGGGTCTCCCAAGAGAAAAGTATATTTTATTAAGGATCAAACAAGAGAAATTGTAAAAAAAGAGATTATAAAAATATTAAGTGAATATACTTCTGATCCTAGTAAATTTCATATAGGGATGGCATTTTCCTACTTAATTTCAGAAGAAGAATTTTATGAAGCATTGATACAGCGTAAAGAAAATCTAACAAAACGAAGAACATTTATCCTTAAAAAATATCATCAGCATCCTACAGCTAATAAACGATTGCATATAAAGGCATTATTTGAAAGACCTATAGTATGTATAGATGCTGAAAAAGTATGGCTTGAAAATTTTATGAAGGAGCATTCCTGTAATGAATAAAAATCAAGTTTGAAAAAAGTAAGCCCTCACAGTAAAATAGAATTGCTTCTGGCCGGAAGTACAAAACTATAATACTGGAGGACTTATACAA